>NZ_CP106869.1:522500-1150333 GCF_025665335.1 Xanthomonas sp. AM6 | reverse complement strand
GCTCCCAGATCTCGGTGCGGGTGGCCGCCGGAAGCACCGCCTGCACGTACACGCCCTTGGGCGCCAGTTCCAGGCTCATGCCCTGCGACAGGAACAGCACGAACGCCTTGGTCGCGCCGTACACGGTCATGCCGAACTCCGGCGCCAGGCCGACCACCGAGCCGATGTTGACGATCGCGCCGTTGCCGGACTGCGCCAGCCGCGGCGCGATTGCCACCGCCAGACGCGTCAGCGCGGCGGTGTTGAGCGCCAGCAGGCGTTCGACGCTCTCGGCCGTCTGCTCGGCGAAGCCGCCCGACTGGGCCATGCCGGCGTTGTTGATGAGGATGCCGATGCGCGCGTCGTCGCGCAGGCGCGCTTCGACCGCCGCCACGTCGGCTGCTGCGGTCAGGTCGGCCTGCAGCACGTCGACCGCGACCTTGTGGTCTTCGCGCAGGCGCGCGGCGAGCGCGTCCAGGCGGGTCTTGTCGCGTGCGACCAGGACCAGGTCGTGGCCGCGCTGGGCGAAGCGCTGCGCGTAGACGGCGCCGATGCCGGTGGAGGCGCCGGTGATGAGGACGGTGGAGGTGCTGCTCATGCGAGTGGTCTCTTCGGATCGAAAGGGAAAGTGCGGCCACGACGACGTGGCCGGTGCTGCCGTGGTGCCGATCAGGCGCTGGCGCTCTCGGCCAGCGTCGGATAGTCGGTGTAGCCCTTGGCGCCGCCGCCGTAGAGCGTGGCCGGATCCGGAGCGGCCAACGGCGCGCCGGCCTTCAACCGCTCGACCAGGTCGGGATTGCCGATGAACGCGCGGCCGAAGGCGAATAGGTCGGCGCGGCCGGCGGCGAGACTGGCGCTGGCCAGCGCCGGGTCGTAGCCGTTGTTGGCCAGGTAGGTCCGCTTGAAGCGGCTGCGCAGCGCCGCGTAGTCGAACGGCGCCACGTCGCGCGGCCCGCCGGTGGCGCCCTCCACCACATGCAGGTAGACGATGCCCAGCGCGCTGAGCCGCTCGGCGATGTAGTCGTACTGCGGCTGCGGATCGCTGCAGGAGATGCCGTTGGCCGGCGACACCGGCGAGATGCGCACGCCGGTACGCTCGGCGCCGATGGCCTCGGCCACCGCCGCGGCGACCTCCAGCAGCAGGCGCGCGCGGTTCTCGATGGTACCGCCGTAGGCGTCGGTGCGCTGGTTGGCGCCGTCCTTGATGAACTGCTCCAGCAGGTAGCCGTTGGCGCCATGCAGCTCCACGCCATCGAAGCCGGCGGCGATGGCGTTCACCGCGGCCTGGCGGAAGTCGTCCACGATGCGCGGCAGCTCGTCGCGCTCAAGCGCGCGCGGCGCGGAGACGTCGGCAAAGCCGTTGTTGACGAAGGTCTTGGTGGCGGCGGCGATCGCCGAAGGCGCCACCGGCGCGGTCCCGCCGGGACGCAGGTCCACGTGCGAGACGCGGCCGACGTGCCACAGCTGCACGAAGATGCGCCCGCCCTCGGCATGCACTGCATCGGTGACCGCGCGCCATCCTGCGATCTGCGCCGGGGTGTAGATGCCCGGGGTGTCCTGGTAGCCCTGCGCGTCCGCCGAGATCTGCGTCGCCTCGGTGATCAACAGGCCCGCGGACGCGCGCTGGGCGTAGTAGGTGGCGGCCAGCTCGCTGGGCACCAGGCCCTTGCCGGCGCGGTTGCGGGTCAGCGGCGCCATGACGATGCGGTTGGCGAGCGTCAATGGGCCCAGCGGGTACGGCGTGAACAGTGCGGCGTCGGACATGGTGGCGTTGGCTCTCGAAGGGGGAGGCGTGCCGGCGGCGCGACGACCGGTACCGCGGTGTGGCGGGTCGTGGCGATGGACAGGCGCTACCGGGAAGCACATGGGTCGAAGCGGTCGGCGCAATGATGATGTTCATAATCTAACTTGTCAAGTTTTGATGATGACCAGCATCAATGTATCCTTGGCCCTGGAAAAGGCAGCGCTGGAGGGCATCCGCGATGAAAGTCAGCAAGGCGCAGGCGCAGGCGAACCGGGCGCACATCGTCGAAACCGCGTCTGCGCTGTTTCGCGAGCGCGGCTACGAGGGGATCGGCGTTGCCGATCTGATGGCCGCCGCCGGTTTCACCCACGGCGGCTTCTACAAGCACTTCGCATCCAAGGCCGACCTGGTGGCGGAGGCGACGGCGTGCGGGATCGCGCAGACCGTGGCCCAGGTCGGTGGAATCGACACGCCGGAATTCGTTCGCCGCTACGTGTCGCGCGCGCACCGCGATGCCCGCACGGTCGGCTGCACCATGGCCGCGCTGGGCGGGGACGCCGCGCGCCAGCCGGAAGCGGTGCGGGCCGCGTTCGCGGACGGCGTCGAGGGCCTATTGGCGGCCCTGGAGCGCGAGGATGGCGCGGCGACCGGCGCCAGCCCTGGCGAAGCGCGCGCCAGGCGTCTGAACATGCTGGCGCACGCCCTCGGCGCGATCGTCATGTCTCGGGCCTGCCCCGACGACTCGCCGCTGGCCGACGAAATCCTCGCGACGTGCCGCGCCGCCCTGCTCGCATCGTTGGACCCCGCCCCGGCGGCAGGCACGCGCAGCGCGTCGTGACCGCGGCGATCCCGCGCGACGCCCACCTGTGCGCTTGCCGCCAGCGGTGGCGCTGGACCGCCGTGGCCGTCAGCAATTGCTGGCCGGCGTGTCGGTCGGCGATCGGGCAGGCAAAAAAAAGCCCGGGCGCGCGACGCGGCCCGGGCTGCTGCTGCGGCCGTTTATTCGCGGTAGCCGCTGTCGTTCTTGTTGTGGATGATCCAGATCAGGTTGCCGCCGCTGCCCATCGACTTGCCGGCGAACACCAGGCGGCCCTGGCCCTTGTAGGCCAGTTCGTAGCGATAACGGTCGCCGCCGTAGAAGAACGGGATGAAGGCCTTGCCGGTGACGTAGGAGCCCTGGTCGGTGGGCTCGCCGATCAGGTCGGTCACCTGCTTCATCGGCATGCCGATCTTGAGCTGGGTGAACTTGCTGTCGGGCGCCGGCTTGCCGGTGATCTCGCCCTCATAGTCGTTGACGCCCTTGACGGTCTCGCCGTAGCCGGCCTCCACCTGCGAGGAGTTGGTGACTTCGCCGTCGGCGTTCATCCAGCTCGGCGTGCCGCTCTGCTTCTTCGCCATCGCCTGCATCGGCATCGCCGCCGCCAGCGCCACGGCCAGCACCAGGGCGCCCGTCCATACACGGTTGATCTGCATTTTTTCGCTCCTTGAATCCATTGAGTGCCCCCTGTCCATCGTCTGCAACGCCAGCGCGGGAACATCCACTGGCCAGCGACGCATTAGTGCATGCGTTGCCGCCGATGTCCACGCCCGATCGGCATGGCAGCACACTGGCGCCGGCGCTTGCCCGACGCCGGCACGGCATGATAGAAATCGCGCCAGCGCAGCGCGCGCGACCCATGCGCAGCCCATGGATCCGGCATCGATGCCCCAGTGCAAGGACGTACCCGCAATGCCTACCTACCGTCGTTCGAGTGTGCTGCCTGCACTTTGTGCCCTGGCGCTGCTGAGCCTGGCGCCGCCGGCCTCGGCCGACATGTTCGGCAGCCCCGAAGACATCGCCCGCAGCTGGCTCGGCCACGACGCCAGCGAGCTGATGCTGCAGTGGCCGGTGGACCGCGGCCTGTACACCTCGGAAAACACCGAGACCCACGAGACCGCCTACACCTACAACTTCGGTACCGAGGCACACTACCGGACCGATTACTGGACCACGCAGGGAGGGGTAGTAGGCATGGTTGGCGGCGGCAACGGCGTCGCTCCGACCCCGATCTTCGAGCAGAACCAGCACAGCCAGACCGTCTTCGTGCCCGCCGAGCACCATTGCGAGATCACCTTCGTCGCCGATGCCGACGGCATCATCACCCGCTACGACTTCGCCGGCAGCAAATGCCAGCCGTACATCCGCAGCTGGGGCCGGCCCAAGAAAAAGAAGTAAGCGCCGTGCGCCGCACCGGCGCCGGCTTTTTCGATTCGCATCCACAGGGGAACATCCGATGAACGCACAGAACGCACTCGCCCGCATCGCCTGGTCGGCGATCGCACTGACGCTGCTGGCGCTGGCCACACCGACCCTGGCCGCAGGGCCGCGGCACGGCGCGATCGTGGCGCTGGAGCCGATCGAGAACAAGAACACCGACGTTCCCGAGCGAACCAAGAACATCACCAATGCTGCGTCCAAGCTCGGCGGCATGGCCGGCAGCCTCCTGGGCATCAAGAGCAGCAAGGCCGATACCGTCGGCATCGGCACGACGGCGGTGGCCGCCGGTGCCGGCGAAGCCGCAGGCCGGACCGTGGGCGCCAAGATCGCCGGCAACGGCCCGGCCGCGCACTACATGGTGAAGATCCGCTTCGACGACAAATCGCAGGTCGTGGTGTCCAAGCCCAGCGCCGAGGTCTCCGGGCTGGCGGTGGGCAGCCGGGTCACGGTCACCGGCAGCGGCGAGGACATGCGCATCGCCGCCGAGTGAGCGCAGCGCCGGCGCGATCCGCCTGACGCAACATGGCAACCACAAAAAAAGCGCCCGTAGGCGCTTTTTTTGTGGGCGGCGCGGGGCGACTTACTTCGCCACCACCTTGACCATTTCCAGGCACTTGTTGGAATAGCCCCACTCGTTGTCGTACCAGGACACCAGCTTGACGAAGGTGCTGTCCAGCGCGATGCCGGCGTCGGCGTCGAAGATCGAGGTGCGCGCGTCGCCGCGGAAATCGGTGGCCACCACCTTGTCCTCGGTGTAGCCGAGGATGCCCTTCAGCGCACCTTCGCTCTGCGCCTTGATCTCGGCGCAGATCTCGGCGTAGGTGGCCGGCTTCTCCAGCTCCACGGTCAGGTCGACCACCGACACGTCCGAGGTCGGCACGCGGAAGCTCATGCCGGTCAGCTTCTTGTTCAACTCCGGGATCACCACGCCCACGGCCTTGGCCGCGCCGGTGCTGGAGGGAATGATGTTCTCCAGGATGCCGCGGCCGCCGCGCCAGTCCTTGTTGCTGGGGCCGTCCACGGTCTTCTGGGTGGCGGTGGCGGCGTGCACGGTGGTCATCAGGCCGCGCTTGATGCCCCACTTGTCGTTGATCACCTTGGCCAGCGGTGCCAGGCAGTTGGTGGTGCAGCTGGCGTTGGAGACGATCGCCTGGCCGGCGTAGGTGCTGTCGTTGACGCCATAGACGAACATCGGCGTGTCGTCCTTGGACGGGGCCGACAGGATCACCTTCTTGGCGCCGGCGTCGATGTGCTTCTGCGCGGTCTCCTTGGTCAGGAACAGGCCGGTGGATTCGATCACCACCTCGGCGCCGACCTCGTCCCACTTCAGCGCCGCCGGATCGCGCTCCTGGGTCAGGCGGATCTTCTTGCCGTTGACCACCAGATGGTTGCCGTCGACCGACACCTCGCCGTCGAAGCGGCCATGCACCGAATCGTACTGCAGCATGTAGGCCAGGTAGTCGGGCTCGAGCAGGTCGTTGATGGCGACGATCTCGATGTCGCTGCCGAAGTTCTGTACCGCCGAGCGCAGTACGTTGCGTCCGATGCGACCGAAACCGTTGATGCCAACCTTGATTGCCATTTCAGTAGCTCCTGCGGCCGCGCCTGACGCGGCGGATGGAAGGGGAACGCCATTCTATCAGGCCGGCCGTATCGCGCCCGGCACCCGGGTTTGATCAGGATCAAGGCGGCGCGCCACCGCCGGCGGGACACTGCGTCCACACCCAACCGAGACACCATCATGCGCAAGACCTCCCCCCTCCTGCTGTCCGGCCTGGCGGCCGCCCTGGCGCTGTGCGCCCTGCCCGCGCTGGCGCAGTCGCAGGGCGACTGGACCGTCGGCATCGGCGCCCACCAGGTCAACCCGAAGTCCGACAACGGCAAGCTCGCCGGCGGCGCCTTGCCGTTGAGCGTGGACAGCGACACCAAGCCGACCGTGACCTTCGAATACTTCGTGCGCCCGGACCTGGGCATCGAAGTGCTGGCCGCGCTGCCGTTCAAGCACGACATCGCGGTCAAGGGCGTCGGCAAGGTCGGCAGCAGCAAGCAGCTGCCGCCGGTGGTCTCGCTGCAGTACCACTTCAACAGCGCCGGCAAGCTGTCCCCGTTCGTCGGCGCCGGCATCAACTACACCACCTTCTTCAGCGAGGACACCACCGGCGCGCTGGCCGGCAGCAAGCTCAAGCTCGAGGATTCATGGGGCGTGGCGCTGCATGCCGGCCTGGACGTCGCGCTCACCGACACGTCGGCGCTGCGGGTGGACCTGCGCTGGGCCGACATCGACAGCAAGGTCAAGGTCGACGGCGCCAGCATGGGCACCGCGCAGATCGATCCGCTGGTGTACGGCCTGGCCTACGTGATGAAGTTCTGAGGGCTGCACGGGCGCCGCGCTTCTCTGGCAGACTACGCTCCACAAGGATGTGGATCGGTCGCCGCCGGGCCGACACTGGGATTCGCATCCGCCCATTCGTCGTCCACCGGGGTCCCCAATGAAGCCACGCCTGTTCCGCCGTCTCGCCGTCGCCGCCCTCGCTGCCGTCGCCCTGCCCGCCGCCGCACAGTCGGCCGGCCACTACACCACCAGCTACGGCATCCACGGCATGGTGCCTGCGTCCTCCAACGGCACCCTGACCGGCAGCGACCAGCGCTTCAGCGCCGACACCGCCCCGGCGCTCTCGTTCAGCTACGAATACTTCTTCCGCGGCAACCTCGGCCTGGAGATCCAGACCCTGGTCGGGCAGCAGAAGATCGGCCTGGAACAGGGCGGCGATGTCGGCCGCGCCTGGGCGCTGTCGCCGACGTTCTCGCTGCAGTACCACTTCAACGGCAACGGCGACATCTCTCCGTTCGTCGGCGTCGGCCTCAACTACACCACGTTCCTGGGCGCCGACGGCAAGGGCGCGTTCGCCCGAGACGACGTCAAGTTCAAGGACAGCTTCGGCCCGGCGGTGCATGCCGGCGTGGACTTCGCCGTCGGCGAGCGCAGCGCGCTGCGCGTGGACGCGCGCTGGACCAGCATGCGCAGCGACGTGGAAGTGAACAGTGGCAAGCTCGGCGAAGCCAAGCTCGATCCGATCACCTACGGCGTCGCCTACATGATGTACTTCTGATCCGCCGCGTCCGCCGCCTCGTCGATGCCGGCGAGGCTTAGCGGATGCGCAACGGCGCAGCGCCGCGGCCGCGGCGCTGTCATCGGCGACGGCTAGAATCGGCGCCATGAAATCCTCCCTCTTCGTTTCCGCCGCGCTCGCCGCGGCAATGGCCGGCGCGCCGTCCGCCGCCTTCGCCTGGGGCCCGCTGGGCCATCGCCTGGTCGCCGACCTGGCCGACGCGCAACTCACCCCGCAGGCGCGCGCGCAGGTCCAGCAACTGCTGCAGGGCGAACCCGAGCCGACCCTGGCCGGCGTCGCCAACTGGGCCGACCAGCTGCGCGAGCACGACCCGGACCTGGGCAAGCGCACCGGCCCCTGGCACTACGTCAACCTCGGCGAAGACAAGTGCCACTACGAGCAGACCCGCGACTGTCCCGACGGCAACTGCGCGGTGGAAGCGCTGCGCCGCCAGGCCGCGATCCTGGCCGACCGCAGCCAGCCGCAGGCGGCGCGCGCCCAGGCGCTGAAGTTCGTGGTGCATTTCGCCGGCGACATCCAGCAGCCGCTGCACGCCGGCTACGCCGGCGACAAGGGCGGCAACACGTTCCAGATCCAGTTCGAGGGCAAGGGCAGCAACCTGCATTCGCTGTGGGACAGCGGCCTGCTGCGCAGCCGCGGCCTGGACGAGGCGCACTACCTGGCGCAGTTGCAGGCGCAGCCGCTGCCGGCGCCGTCGCCTGCGGGCAGCACGCTGCCGCCGCCGGCCGCGGCCTGGGCCGAAGCCTCGTGCCGGATCATGCTGCGCCCGGGCTTCTACCCACCCGGCGCCAAGCTGCCGGCGGACTACGTGGCGACCTGGCGCCCGGTCGCCGAGGCGCAGCTGCGCCAGGCCGGCGCGGATCTCGCCGTGACGCTGAACGCCGCGCTGGGCAAGTAATCGCGGCCGCGGCGCGGCGTGCGCGCTGCTGGCAAGCCGGCTGCCTTGATTTCGCGAGCCGCCGCCGCTGTAGGAGCGGCTTCAGCCGCGACGCTTTACCGGTAGAGCCGAGTCGCGGCTGAAGCCGCTCCTACAGGAGTTCGGCGAAGAGCCGGGGTTCGCCGGGAAAGCTAGCCGGCGTGCGCCCGCGCCCAGCGCACGATGTCGGCGGTACCGATCGCGCCACTCTGCCGCGCCAGTTCGCGGCCGTGCCGCAGCAAGGCCAGGGTCGGAATGCTGCGGATGCCGAAGCGGGCCGCCAGCGCCGGCTGCGCCTCGGTATCCAGCTTGCCCAGGCGCAGGCGCGGCTCCAGTTGCGCGGCGGCGGCCTCGAACTGCGGCGCCATGGTCCGGCACGGCCCGCACCACGGCGCCCAGAAGTCCACCAGCAACGCGATGTCGCTGCGCTCGGCGTGGGCGGCGAAGTTGTCCGCGGTCAACGCCACCGGCGCGGCGACGAACAGCGCGCGGTGGCACCGCCCGCATTGCGGCGCCGCCGCCAGGCGCTCGCCCGGCACCCGGTTCAGCGCCTGGCAGTGCGGGCAGGCGATATGCAGCGGCTCGCTCACGCGCCGGCCTCGATGCTCTTGTCGCCAAGCAGGACATTGCCGTGCGCGTCCTTGACCGTGACCTGCACGTCGATGCCCTGGCGCACGCTCTGGGTGACCACGCAGAACTGCTCGAACTGGTCGAGGATGCGCTGCAGCTGCTGGTAGTCCTGGTTGCCGTCGGGCAACTGCAGTTCCACCGACGCCTGCGGAATGCGCCAGAAGCCCTCCGCGTTGCGCATCGGCGTGGCGGTGATGTGCGCGACCACGCCGACCGGATCGTTCTTGAACTTGCGCATCGCGAACAGCAGGCTGGCGGCCAGGCAGTTGGCGATGCTGGCCAGCAGGATGCGCGAGGGATTGGGCCCGCGCTCGTGGCCCAGCGGCGCGGTCTCGTCGCCCAGCCACGGCGCCAGGTCGGTTTCGTCGAACTGGATGCGGAACGCGAAGTCCGCCTCCTGTTCGAGGGTGACGCGGATCGGATCGCCGATGCTCATGAGGTGTCCAGGACGTCGATAACGGAGTGCCGACTCTACGCCCAGGCCGCAAAGACCGCGTGGACGCGCATGCGCATCGACGTCCAGGCCGCGCTGTTCGATCGACGCCGGTCGACGCCGGTCGACGCAGCGGACAGAGATGGCCGCCAGATGAATCGCGATTTTTTATATTAGAGCAGGCTGATATTATAGGCACTGCCATCACCGGAGCCCCCCATGCCCCATTCCTCCGCCCACGCCCTGGTCGAACGGGCGCGCCCGCAGATCCAGGAAGTCGCCACCGATGCCGCCGCCACGCCGCTGCCCGGCGAATGGATCATCGACGTGCGCGAACCCGGCGAATTCGCCGTCGGCCACCTGCCCAACGCGATCAACATCCCGCGCGGCATCCTCGAATTCCGCCTGGACGCCGATCCGGCGCTGGCCCGCCGCGACCAGCCGATCCTGCTGTACTGCGCCAGCGGCGGCCGCTCCACGCTGGCCGCGCTGAGCCTGCAGCAGCTCGGCTACAGCCAGGTGCGCTCGCTGAGCGGCGGCTTCCTCGGCTGGACCGCCGCCGGCCTGCCGGTCGCCTTCTGAGCGCGATGGCCCGCCGCCTGCAACCTGCGATGGATCCGGCCGCGATACGCGCGCATGCCGGCGAGGCCGCGCGCCTGCTGAAGGCGCTTGGCAACGAAAAGCGGCTGCTGCTGCTGTGCCTGCTGGTGGACCACGAACAATCGGTGGGCCAGCTCAACACGCGCCTGGACCTGAGCCAGTCGGCGCTGTCGCAGCACCTGGCGCTGCTGCGCGAGGACGGCCTGGTGCAGACCCGCCGCGACGGGCAGACCATCTACTATTCGCTGGCCCCCGGCCCGGCGCAGCGCATCCTCGATACCCTGCACGGCATCTACTGCAGCGCCGGCCCTTCCTCACCCGCCAAGGCAGGACCATGAGCCAGGTTCCCAACGTCCACCCCTTCCACCACGCCGGGTCCGGCACCTGGAGCTATCTGGTCGAAGACGGCCACGACGCCGCGGTGATCGACCCGGTGCTGGACTTCGATGCGGACACCGCCGCGCTGCGCGACGCGCCGGCGCAAGGCCTGGCCGAGCGGCTGGACGCGCGCGGCCTGCAGTTGCGCTGGATCCTGGAAACCCACGCGCATGCCGACCATGTCTCCGCCGCGCAGTGGTTCAAGCGGCGCTGGCCGCAGGCGACGCTGGCGATCGGCGCCGGCATCCGCCAGGTACGCGCGCGCTTCGCGCCGCAGTTCGGCCTGGCCGCGGACAGCGGCGACACGCGCTGCGGCTTCGACCATCTGTTCGCCGACGGCGAGCGCTTCGCGATCGGCACGCTGGCCGCGCAGGTGATCGCGGTGCCCGGGCATACCGACGACAGCATCGCCTACCTGATCGGCGATGCGCTGTTCCCCGGCGATTCGCTGTTCATGCCCGACAGCGGCACCGCGCGCTGCGATTTCCCCGGCGGCAACGCGGCGACGCTGTTCCGTTCGATCCACAGGCTCTACGCGCTGCCCGAATCCACCCGCGTGTTCGTCTGCCACGACTACGGCGCCGGCGGCCGCGCGGTCGCCTGCGAAACCAGCATCGGTGCGCAGCGCCGCGGCAACATCCACGTGCGCGACGGCGTCGACGAAGCCGCGTTCGTCGCGCTGCGCCAGGCGCGCGATGCGACGCTGGCCGCGCCGCGGCTGATGCAGCCCTCGGTGCGCGCCAACATCCAGGCCGGCCGCACCGACGATCTGCACGCCGCGCCACGCTGAAGGCGTTAGGATGCGGACATGCGCCGCGCGTTCGCGCTGCAGCACCAGCGGCCTGCGCTGCGTGCGCCAGATCCGCGATCGCCGGCCGTTTCCCTGATGTCCCCGGAGCATCCCCCATGTCCCGTACGCTTCGCAGCCTGCTGTACCTGCTCTCGCTCACCGTCGCCATGGCGATGCCGCCGGCCCTGGCGCAGGCGCCGTTGACCGTGTTCGCCGCCGCCAGCCTGAAGGAATCGCTGGACGAGGCCGCCGCGGCCTACCAGCAGTCCAGCGGCACGCCGGTGCAGGTGTCGTACGCGGCCAGCTCGGCGCTGGCGCGGCAGCTGGAACAGGGCGCGCCGGCGGACGTGTTCGTCTCCGCCGACCTGGAATGGATGGACTACCTGCAACAGCGCCAGCTCGTCGACCCGGCGCAGCGGCGCAATCTTCTGGGCAACACGCTGGTGCTGGTCGCACCGGCGTCCAGCGCCGCCAAGGTCGATCTGCGCACGCCCGGCGCGCTCGCCGCCGCGCTCGGCACGCAAGGCCGGCTTGCGGTCGGCCAGACCAACAGCGTGCCGGCCGGCAAGTACGCGCGCGCCGCGCTGCGCAAGCTCGGCCAGTGGGACGGCGTGCAGGCGCGCCTGGCCGAATCGGACAGCGTGCGCGCCGCGCTGATGCTGGTCGCGCGCGGCGAAGCGCCGCTGGGCATCGTCTACGGCTCCGATGCCAAGGCCGAACCGAAGGTGCGGGTGGTGGCGGTGTTCCCCGCCGACAGCCACGCGCCGATCGTGTATCCGGTGGCGGCGCTGCGCGCGAGCAGGCATCCGGCCGCGGCCGGCTTCGTGCGCTGGCTGGGTACGAAGCCTGCGCAGGCGATCTTCCAGCGCCGCGGTTTCTCGCTCGCGCCCTGAGCCCTTGCCGTTGTTCGCCTTCACCCCGCAGGAACTCACCGCGATCGCGCTCAGCGTCAAGGTCGCGCTGGTCGCGGCGCTGGGCAGCCTGCCGTTCGGCGTGGCCTGCGGCTGGCTGCTGGCGCGGCGCCGTTTTCCCGGCAAGTCGCTGCTGGATGCGTTGCTGCACCTGCCGCTGGTGATGCCGCCGGTGGTCACCGGTTACGTGCTGTTGATCGTGTTCGGCACGCGCGGGCCGGTCGGCGCCTGGCTGC
Source organism: Xanthomonas sp. AM6 (assembly GCF_025665335.1). Taxonomy (NCBI): domain Bacteria; kingdom Pseudomonadati; phylum Pseudomonadota; class Gammaproteobacteria; order Lysobacterales; family Lysobacteraceae; genus Xanthomonas; species Xanthomonas sp. AM6. The sequence goes on along the minus strand of NZ_CP106869.1, from coordinate 1,138,328 downwards.
TGGAGCATCTGGGCGTGCAGGTCGCGTTCCGCTGGACCGGCGCGGCACTGGCCAGCGCGGTGATGGGATTCCCGCTGATGGTGCGCGCGATCCGCCTGGCGCTGGAGTCCACCGACCGGCGCCTGGAGGCGGCCGCGGCCACGCTCGGCGCCGGGCCATGGCGGGTGTTCTTCAGCATCACCCTGCCGCTGGCCTGGCCGGGGCTGGTCGCCGGCACCGCACTCGCCTTCGCCAAAGCGCTGGGCGAATTCGGCGCCACCATCACCTTCGTATCGAACATTCCGGGGGAAACCCAGACCCTGTCGGCGGCGATCTACGGCCTGCTGCAGGTGCCCGGCGGCGAAGCCGGGATCTGGCGACTGGCGGCGGTGGCGCTGGCGATCTCGCTGGCCGCGCTGCTGCTGTCCGAATGGCTGGTGCGGCGCCAGCGCGGGCCGGAGGCGGACGCATGAGCCAGCCCGGCGCCGCAGCGCGCATCCGGCGCGCACCGCGTTCGCGGCACGGGAGCGCGCGCCGATGCTGAGCATCGACATCGAGGTGCAGCGCGGCCGTTTCCAGCGCCGCTTGCGGGTCGAGGAACAGGCGCGCGTGGTCGCGCTGGTCGGCCCGTCCGGCGCCGGCAAGACCAGCATGCTCAACGCCATCGCCGGCGTGCTGCGGCCGCGCAGCGGACGCATCGCCATCGACCAGCGCGTGCTCTACGACAGCGACGCCGGCATCGACGTGCCCACCCACCGGCGCCGGATCGGCTACGTGTTCCAGGACGCGCGGCTGTTCCCGCACATGGACGTGCGCCGCAACCTCGGCTACGGCCGCCACGGCCGCGGCCGCGCCGAGCGCTTCGGCTTCGATGCGGTGGTGGAGCTGCTCGGCATCGCGCCGCTGCTGGCGCGGCGCCCGGGCAACCTGTCCGGCGGCGAGGCGCAGCGCGTGGCGATCGGCCGCGCGCTGCTGTCACAGCCGGCGATCCTGCTGTTCGACGAACCGCTATCGGCGCTGGACGCGCAGCGCCGCGGCGAACTGATCCCGTACCTGCAGCGCGTGCGCGACGAAGTGCGCCTGCCGATGCTCTACGTCAGCCACCAGGCCGAGGAAGTGGAACGCATCGCCGACGCGATCCATCGGCTGGATTAGGCCTGGCGCGGCGCCCGGGCCAGGCCGCGCCGACGCCGCATTCACTGCCGATGGCCAGACTGGGCCCATCGCCACCGCCGAAGCAGCGCCCATGCGCCGTTACCGCAAGCACGACTTTCCGCTCGACCAGGTGCGCCGGTTCCTCGAACCCGGCCCGGTGGTGTTGGTCGGTTCGGCCTGGAAGGGCCAGCGCGACATCATGACCATGGGCTGGCACATGGTGCTGGAGTTCTCGCCGTCGCTGATCGCCTGCTGCATCTCCAGCGCCAACCACAGCTTCGAACTGGTCCGGCGCAGCAGGCAATGCACGATCAACCTGCCCACCGCGGACCTGCTCGACACCGTGGTCGGCATCGGCAACAGCAGCGGCGCGCACTGCGACAAATTCGCGCAGTTCGGCCTGACCGCGGTGCCCGGCACGCAGGTCGATGCGCCGTCGATCGCCGAGTGCTACGCCAGCTTCGAGTGCCGCCTGCACGACGGCCGCCAGATCGCCAGGCACAACCTGTTCGTCTGGGAAGTGGTCAAGGCGCACGTCGCCACCTCGCCGAAACTGCCCAGGACCCTGCACTACCGCGGCGACGGCAAGTTCATGTTGTCCGGCGCGGAAGTCTCGCGGCGGCGGCTGTTCAAGCCGGAGATGCTGTAGCGCGCCGACACCGCGAGAGCGATGCTGCCGCGATGCATGCAGTGCCACTACCCACGCGCCGCCCCCTTGTAGGAGCGACTTCAGTCGCGACAGCCTTCACCAGCAACGCCTATCGCAAAAGCCCATGGCGAAACCAGGACTCGCTCCGCGATCTGCAATCAGGAGAGAAAAACCAGTCACGGACCCGGGCGCGCACCAGCTCGGCGCGCACTCAACGCCCGCCGCGGCCACCCACCCGCCCGGCCTGCACGCTGGCCTTGCCCTCGCGCACCTCGAATGTGAACGCGTAGGCCAGCGTCACCGGTACCTCTTCCACCGACACGGCATCGTCGCAGCGTCCCTCCACTGCCGGCCGCTGCGCCGGATCGGCATAGGTGCAGATCGCCGCGGGCACGAAACGCCAGCGCGCCACGCCCTGCTGTACCGCCTGCAGCAGGTCGGCATTGTCGGCCAGCGCGCCGGCGCCGCATTCCTCGCGATCGCGCAAGGGCTCGCTGCGCTGGACCTCGCCTAGCGCGGACAGGATCACGCGCACGCACACCGTGGTCGGCGCCAGCGTGCGCCGCGGCGAATCGGCCGGCAGCTGCGGCGTTGCCGCCTGCACCGGCTGCGGCATGCGGAACACCTGCTGCGGCTGCATCGCATAGGCCGCGATGGCGCCGCCCGGTGCGCCATCGCCACGCGGCGCGAGCAGGCGCTGGTCGACCGAGTCCAACCGCTGCGCCTGCTCGCGCGGCGGTTGGCCGGCACAGGCCACCAGGCACAGGCACAGACCTGCCGAACCGATCCGGCGCACGCTCATCTCCGTGTCGCCACGGTCACGCCGCAATACACGCGCCGGGCCGGCCCTTGCCCATCGGACGTGACCACATCGCACATGCGCTGGCCCGTATCGCGCGTATCCGCATCCAGCAGATACCAGCGGTAGCCGTCCGCACCGGCCAGCCCCGCGGGCGCCGCGACAGGATGCATCCCGGACTCGAACGTGACCGGAATCTTTAGCCGGCCACGGATCGCACGCCCGTGCTCCTGCGCCGGCGTGAAGCGCCACTGCCGGGCGGCCGCGATGGCCGCCTGGTCCAGTGCCGCATTGCCGCTGCCGCGACCCAGCAAGCGCACATCGCTGGCCGTACCGGCTTCATCCACGTCGACCAACAACATCACATTTCCCGAAGCGCCTTCGCGCAGCGCTGCTCGCGGATAGCGCGGCGGCAGCAGCATCACTGGCTTGGCAGGCGTGGTCGCGCGCTTGGCGGCCATGTCCGCGGCGCCGGTTGCGGCCGCGAGCGTCATCGGCAAGCGCTTTCCGCTGCTTGCCGGCGCAGCGCCCAGCGCAGCTGCGTTCCCCGCCAGCGCATCCGCATCCGCGGCTTGCGCATTCGCAGGCGCATTGCCGCTCGCCGCCAGCGCGGAAGGCCGCGGCGGCTGCAACGCCCAGGCCGAAGCGCCGCCGCATAGCGCCGCCATCGCCACCACGGCGATGCCGGCACGCCGCCGCCAGCCGGTCACCGCCGGCCGATGCAGCATTGCGATCCGTTGCCGCAAGGTCTGCCCGGCCTGCCAATGGCAGCCGACCGGCAGCGCGATCGCATCCAGCTGGGTCTGCAGCATCGCCTCGGCATAGCTGCGGCGCGAGGCCGGATGCCGCGCCAGCACCGCCGCATCGCAGGCCAGTTCCTGGTCGAAGCGGAACCGCGGCGCGGCCCAGTGCAGCACCGAATTGAACCAGTACACGCAGCGCAACGCCGCCAGCAGCAGGTTGCAGCGGGTATCGCCGCGGGCGATATGCATGCGCTCGTGCGCCAGCACCAGTTCCGCCTGCGCGGCCGGATAGCGCTGGGCGAAATCCAGCGGCAGCACCACGCGCGGCCGCCAGGCGCCGAGCACCAGCGGACCGTGCACCGCGTGCTGCGCGTACAGCACGCCATCGGCGCCCTGCGACAGCCGCCCCAGGCTGCGCCGGTAGCGCCGCTGCTGCCGCCACAGCGCGACGGCCATCGTCGCGGCGCCCAGCAGCCACAGCGCAGCCAGCCAGAGCGCGGCCTGGTTGCCTGCGGCCGACAGCGCACCGTCGGCGCCAGCCGACGCCTGCGACGCGCCCACCCACACCTGCGGCAGCGCCAGCGCCCGCACCGCGGGCAGCGCCGGGCGCAGATCGCCAGGCAGCAGCACCGCCAGCATCGCCAGCGGCACCACGCTCCACAATGCGTAGGCGACGCTGGCGCCGAACATCCGCCGCACCGGCGCGCGCAGCGCCAGCACCGCCACGATCGCCGCGCTGCCGGCCAGCGCCGTCGCCCATATTCCCGCTACGAAGTGTTCAACGCTCATCGTCCAGCTCCTGGATCAGTCGTTTGAGTTCGGCGATATCGGCGTCGCTGAGCTTGCCGCGTTCGCTGAAGTGCGCCACCAGCGGCGCGATGCGGCCGCCGAACAGGCGTTCGAGCAGGCCTTCGCTCTGTTGCTGCACCCACTGCTCGCGCTGCAGCAGCGGCGCGTACAGATAGCGGCGGCCCTGTTTGTCGGCGCGGATCGCGCCCTTGTTGAGCAGCCGGTTGAGCAGGGTCTTGACCGTGGGCTCGGCCCAGCCGCCATGCCCGGCCAGGGCTTCGAACACCTCCTCGGCCGCAAGCGGATGCCGGTTCCACAGCACCTCCATCACCACCGCTTCCGCATCGCTGATCGACATAGCGTTTACGCCTGTAATTTTTATCGATTACACGGGTAAACGAACGCCGTGTCAAGCGCCGATCGCAGGTCGCCGAAACATGCGACCGCAGGGCTCGCCTAAGCTATGCCGATGACCGAACACCTCGAAGACCTCGACGCCGTCGCCGACCTGATCCTGCAACGCATCCCCGGCACGCTGCGCATCGGCGCGCCGCTGGGCATCGGCAAGCCGCATCGCCTGCTCAACGCGCTGTACGACCGCGTCGCCGCCGATCCGCAACGGCCGATGCAGCTCTACACCGCGCTGTCGCTGAATCCGCCGCCGGCCGGCAGCGGGCTGGAAGGCCGCTTCGTGCGGCCGTTCGTGCAGCGCCATTTCGGCGAGGATTTCCCTGCGCTCAAGTACGTGCAGGCGTTGCAGCGCGACGCCTTGCCGGCGCACATCCAGGTCGAGGAGTTCTACATGCAGTCCGGCGCGCTGCTGCACTCGGCGCAGGCACAGCGCGGCTACACCAGCCTCAACTACACCCATGCCGCCGACGCGGTGGCGCAGCGCGCGCCGAACCTGATCGTGCAGAAGGTGGCGCGCGAACCCGGCGGCACCCGGCTGTCGTTCTCGTGCAACAACGACATCACCCAGGACACGCTGGACGCGGTGCGCCGGCGCGGCCTGCCGCGGCCGCTGCTGGTGGCCGAGGTCGATCCGCAGCTGCCGTGGATCGGCGGCAGCGCGGCGGTGGAGCCATCGTTCTTCGACGTGGTTGCGACACCGCCGGGCCCGTACCCGCGCCTGTTCGGGCTGCCGCGGCAGCCGGTGGCCGATGCCGACTACGCGATCGGCCTGTACGCGAGCGCGCTGGTGCGCGACGGCGGCACGCTGCAGATCGGCATCGGTACGCTGGCCGATGCGCTGTGCCACGCGCTGGTGCTGCGGCACACCGACAACGCGCGCTACCGGCAGGTGCTGGCGGCGCTGGACCCGGCGCTGGAAGCGCACCCGGCAGTCCAGGAATGCGGCGGGCTGGCGCCGTTCTCGGTCGGCCTGTTCGGCTGCAGCGAGATGCTCAACGAAGGCTTCCGCCAGTTGGTTCAGTGCGGCGTGATCCGGCGCAAGGTGCTCGACGATGCGCAGCTGATGCAGCGCGTAGCCGACGGCAGCGCCGATGCCGACGACCAGGCGCGGCTGCAGCGCGACGGCGAATACCTGCAGGGCGCGTTCTATCTCGGCTCGCCCGAGTTCTACGCCTGGCTGCGCGAGATGCCGCCGCAGGCGCGCGCCGCGATCGGCATGCGCCGCATCAGCGAGATCAACCAGCTCTACGGCGGCGAGACGCTGCGCCGCCTGCAACGGCGCGAGGCGCGCTTCTTCAACTCGTGCATGATGGCCACCGCGCTCGGCGCGGCGGTGTCCGATGCGCTGGACGATGGCCGCGTGGTGTCCGGGGTCGGCGGCCAGTACAACTTCGTGGCGATGGCGCACGCGCTGGAGGACGCGCGCAGCGTGCTGATGTTCCGCGCCACCCGCGGCGAGGCGGGAGCGCTGCAGTCCAACCTGCGCTGGAATTACGGCCACACCACCATCCCGCGCCACCTGCGCGACATCTACCTCAACGAATACGGCATCGCCGACCTGCGCGGCATGACCGACGAGGACTGCGTGGTGGCGATGACCGGGCTTGCCGACGTGGCATTCCAGCCGGCGCTGCTGCAACAGGCCAGGCAGGCGCGCAAACTCGGCGCCGATTTCGTCGCCCCGCCGCAGTGGCAGCGCAACCGCGCCGAGCGGGTGCGCGCTGCGCTGGCGCCGTTCCGCGGCGACGGCACCCTGCCCGACTATCCGCTGGGCAGCGACTTCACCGAGGTCGAGCAGCGCCTGCTGCGCGCGCTGGCCTGGCTGAAGCGCAATACCGCCGGCACCGGCGCGAAGCTCGCGACCGTGGCGCGCGCGCTGCTGTCGCGCGAACCCGCCGACGCGGCATGCATGCAGCGCATGGCGCTGGAGGCGCCGCGCGGCCTCGGCGAACAGGTGCAGGCGCGCCTGCTGGCCTACGCGCTGCGGCGGACTGCGGCGGGGTGAAGTCGCGGCGGTGCATCCGTGCGCCCTGTAGTTCCCATGCCGAGACCGCAGGCAGCAGGACTCGAGCGCACCGCTGCAAGGCCGCAATCACCTCCGGTCATCCGGCAGCCAGCCATTTCACGCGGGCTAGTCGCCGCGCCTGGGCATGGTGGGCGAAATCCCTGCTGGAGCCGTCGATGTCCCGTCTATCGCTTCCACTCGCCTGCCTCGCCGTGCTGTTCGCGAACGCGGCCGGCAGCGCGGCGGCGCAGCCGCCCGCCAAGGCCGCCGCCACGCCGGCGCCGGACAGCGGCGAGCGCTCGCTGCTGCGTGCGCAGGTGTTGCTGGACCGCGCGCACTTCTCGCCGGGCGAGATCGACGGCCAGGCGGGATCCAACCAGCGCCGCGCCGTGTCCGGTTTCCAGGCCGCACGCGGCCTGACCGCCAGCGGCGAACTCGACGACGCCACCTGGCAGGCGCTGGCGCAGGACGCCGCGCCGGCCCTGGTCGCCTACACGCTCACCGCCGAGGACGTGGCCGGTCCGTTCCCCAAGATCCCCGAGGACACCGCGGAAAAGGCCAAGCTGCCGGCGCTGGGCTACACCTCGGTGGAAGAGCGCCTGGGCGAGCGCTTCCACGCCGCGCCGGCGCTGCTGCGCGCGCTGAATCCATCGACCGACTTCAGCCAGGCCGGCGCCAGCGTGCAGGTGCCGAACGTGCTCGGCACCGCCGCGCTGCCCAAGGCGGCCAAGCTGCTGGTCGACAAATCCGATTCCACCGTGCGCCTGCTCGACGCCAACGGCGCGATCCTGGCGCAGTTCCCCGCCTCCACCGGCAGCGAGCACGATCCGCTGCCGATCGGCGAGTGGAAGATCAAGGGCGTGGTGCGGCAGCCGACCTTCCACTACAACCCCAAGCTGTTCTGGGACGCCGACAAGACCGACAAGAAGGCGACGCTGGCGGCGGGCCCGAACAACCCGGTCGGCGAGGTGTGGATCGACCTGTCCAAGGACCACTACGGCCTGCACGGCACGCCGGATCCGGCGCGGGTCGGCAAGGCGCAATCGCATGGTTGCGTGCGCCTGACCAACTGGGACGCGCTGACCGTGGCCGCCGCGGTGAACGCGTCGGTGCCGGTCACCATGCAGGAGTGAGCGCATGCGGATCGTGCTCGGCATGGCAGTGCTGATCGCGGCGGCGGCGCTGGGCTACTGGCTGCTGCACGGCGACCTGGTGCAGGTGCGCCCCAGCCCGGCGCCGTCGGCCGCCGTCGCCACTGCCGCCACGCCGGTGGCGGACGCCGCTCCCGGTGCCGCGAAGGCGCAACCCGCGGCCGCGGCGGCAGTGCCTGCGCCGGCCGCGCCGGACACTGCGCAAACGCAGCCGGCGCCGGCGGCAGGCGCCGCCACGGTCCCTGCCAGCGCCTCCGACGGCCTGCTGATCCCGGTGCAGGGCGTGACCCGGGACCAGTTGCAGGACACCTTCACCGACGCCCGCAGCCAGGGCCGCCGCCACGACGCGATCGACATCCTGGCGCCGGCCGGCACGCCGGTGCTGGCGGTCGCCGACGGCAGCGTGGAAAAGCTGTTCGACAGCGAACGCGGCGGGCTCACCGTGTACCAGTTCGAACCCGGCGGCCGTTACGCGTACTACTACGCGCACCTGCAGCGCTACGCGGACGGGCTGGCCGAGAAGCAGGCGATCCGCCGCGGCCAGGTGATCGGCTACGTCGGCAGCACCGGCAACGCCGACCCCGGCGCGCCGCACCTGCATTTCGAGATCCACCGGCTCGGCCCGGAACGGCAATGGTGGAAGGGGGAATCGCTCAACCCGTATCCGCTGCTGCGCGGGGAGCAGCAGTTGTAGGCGCAGCCGCGGCGAAGTCGCGGCCTGGACACGGCGCGCAGGCCACTGGGAGCTTGCCTGCGGCGCAGTAGCGGCCCGCAGGGTCGGAAACGCGCGCCCTGGCCGGTGCCGTCCGAACGACGCTCCCGAGGCCATCTAGCGCCAGTCCGTGGTCCGGCCTGAGCCCAAAACCCAGAATCGGGCCATTCCGAACTCATGTTGGCGCCGCGGATCAGGCGCCCTTTCCACCAAGCCACGCGAGCCCGCGACCGCGCCTGCAGCCGATGTCCGCATCCCAAACTGACCCGATGCATCCGGCCCGCTACGCGCGCGGCACCGGGCTGCAGCATGCGGTCCACGACCGGTTGGCGCCTCCACACCGGGTGCCTTTGAGCCGCAACGGTCCGGCCGGCGGGGTTTTCGGCCCGCCGCTAGGGCGTTCCCGGCCCCGGATGTCATTCGCGTGTAAAATTGCGCGCTTTGCGCAGAAGCATGGCGAAAGCTCCTCCACGGCCGCCTGTCCCGGGCCCGGCGTTCATTCGCCTCCTCGCACGTCTCAGCGACGCCGACATGGCGCCGTCCAGCCCGGCGCTGGCCGACCGCCTCGGCCAGTGGATCGACTGGACGCGCGCCGTCGCCGTGTCCAGGGCCCTGGACGGCAAGCTGCCCGCCCTCGACGACGAGGCGCCCGCCGCGGGCGTGGACGAGGACGAATGCGCGCGCGCACGCACTGCGCTGGAGGAGGCCATCTGCGCCGATCCCGCCGCAGGCACCGGCCGGCCACGGGCCACTGCGCAAGGCGAGGGCGCCGACGCGAACGCGGCAGCCGACTACGCGCCGTTCCGCGAGCGCTACCTGTCGCTGCAGCGGGCGATGCTGACCGCCACCGGCCGCCTGCGCGGCCAGCTGCGCGACACGCTGGCGCGGTCCTCGCCGGACATGGCGCGGCTGGCGGAGCTGGACGCGGTCATGGAATCGACCCTGAGCCCGCGCGAGCAGACCCTGCTGTCCGCCGTCCCGGCGCTGCTGGGCCAGCATTTCGAACGCCTGCGCGAGGCCGCGCACACCGTGCCGGCCGCCGCGCAACCGGCGGACGCCCCACCGGCGGCCGGCGCCGGCGCCTGGCTGGACGTGTTCCGCCAGGACATGCGCAGCGTGCTGCGCGCCGAGCTGGACGTCCGCTTCCATCCCATCGAGGCGCTGCTCGCAGCGCTTCGCACCCGCTGACCGAGACATCATGTCCAAGACCATCTTCCATTCCGTCGTGTTCCTTGCCGGCCTCGCCGCCGTGGGCTGGATCGGTGCCGGCTACCTCGGCACCAACCCGCTGGGCGTGAGCTTCGCGCTGCTGATCGGCGCGTGCTACGTGGCCGGCGCGCTGGAGCTGTACCGCTACCGGCAGGCCACCGCCAGCCTGGTCCGCGCGGTGAACGAGGCCGATGCGGCGCAGTCCGACCTGGGCGGCTGGCTGCAGCGGCTGGATCCGAGCCTGCGCAACGCGGTGCGCCTGCGCATCGACGGCGAGCGCATCGCCCTGCCGGCGCCGGGCCTGACCCCGTACCTGGTCGGCCTGCTGGTGCTGCTGGGCATGCTCGGCACCTTCCTGGGCATGATGGCGACCCTGCGCGGCACCGGCCTGGCGCTGGAGAGCGCGACCGACCTGCAGGCGATCCGCGACTCGCTGGCCGCGCCGGTCAAGGGCCTGGGCTTCGCCTTCGGCACCTCGATCGCCGGCGTGGCCAGCTCGGCGATGCTCGGCCTGCTCGCCGCGCTGTGCCGGCGCGAGCGCCTGCAGGCGGTGCAACTGCTCGACCTGCAGATCGCCACCACCCTGCACCCCTATTCGCAGGCCTTCCAGCGCAGCGAAGCGTTCAAGCTGCTGCAGCGGCAGACCGAGCTGATGCCGGCGCTGATCGACCGGCTGCAGGCGATGGCGGCGAGCGTCGAGCAACAGGGCGCGGCCAGCGGCGACCGGCTCGCGAGCCACCAGGACGCCTTCCATGCCCGGACCGAGGCCGCCTACACGCGCCTGGCCGGCGCGGTGGAGCAGTCGCTGCAGGCCGGCGTCGCCGAGAACGCGCGCGCGCTGGGCGCCGCGCTGCAGCCGGTGGTGCAGGCCACGCTGGCCGGCCTGGCGCGCGAGACCGCCGCGCTGCACGAGCAGGTCGGCCAGGCCGTGCAGCGGCAGCTGGACGGCCTGGCCGCCGGCTTCGAAAACGCCGCCGCGCGCGCCGCGCAAAGCTGGGACGCCGCGCTGGCGGAACAGCGAAGCAGCAACGAGGCCCTGGTGCAGGACCTGCGCGGCGCGCTGGACGGGTTCGGCGACGGCTTCGCGACGCGCTCGAACGGCCTGCTGGACGCCGTGTCGACGCGCCTGGACGCCACGGCGGATGCCGCCAGGCACGCCTGGAACGATGCGCTGGCGCGACAGGAAGACCTCAACGACCGCCTGGCGGCGCGCAATGCGCAGGCGCTGGAGGCGGTCGCCGCACGCCTGGACGCCACCGCGGACGCGGCGCAGCAGGCCTGGAACGATGCGCTGTCGCGCCAGCAGGAACTCAACGCGCAATTGGCCACGCGCAACGCGCAGGCGCTGGACGCGATCGCGGTGCGCCTGGACGCCACCGCGGACGGCGCGCAGCAGGCGTGGCGCGATGCGTTGGCGCGCCAGGAGGAGGTCAACGCGGGGCTGGCGGCACGCAACGAACAGGCGCTCGGCGCGGCCGCCACCACGCTGGAAGCGCGCGCGGCGGCGCTGGTCGCGGTCATGCAGCAATCGCACGCGCAACTGCAGGACGCGCTGCAGGCGCGCGACCAGGCGCGCCTGGCCGCGTGGACCGACACGTTCGCCGCGATGGCCGCCGCGGTGAACGCGCACTGGGAACAGAGCGGCGACCGCATCGCGCAGCGCCAGCAGGACATCTGCGACACGCTCGAACGCAGCGCAGGGGCGATCGCGGCGCAGACCCAGGCGCACGCCAGCGAGACCATCGCCGAGATCTCGCGGCTGGTGCAGACCGCCTCCGAAGCGCCGAAGGCCGCCGCCGACGTGGTCGCCGAACTGCGCCAGAAACTCTCCGAGAGCATGGTCCGCGACACCGCCATGCTGGACGAGCGCAGCCGCCTGCTGGACACGCTGCACACCCTGCTCGACGCGGTGAACCACGCCTCCACCGAGCAACGCACGGCGGTGGACGCGCTGGTCACCACCTTGGCGGACCTGCTCGATCGCGTCGGCGCGCGCTTCACCGACCACATCCAGGCCGAGACCGGCAAGCTCGAATCGGTCGCCGCGCAGGTCGCGGTCGGCGCCACCGAAGTGGCGAGCCTGGGCGATGCCTTCGGCGGCGCGGTGGAGGCCTTCGGCCAGGCGAACGCGGCGCTGCTGGAACGCCTGCACGGCATCGAGCAGGCGCTGGACAAATCGCTGGCGCGCAGCGACGAGCAGTTGGCTTATTACGTGGCCCAGGCACGCGAGGTCATCGACCTGAGCATGCTGTCGCAGAAGCAGATCATCGAGGAACTGCGCCAGCTGCCGGCAGGGCCCGCGCATGGCGGGGCCGAAGCGGCATGAGCGACGAGCTGGAAATCGACGCCGAGGCCGGCGCGCCGATCTGGGCCGTGTTCGGCGACCTGATGTCGGTGCTGCTGGGCGCCTTCGTGCTGATCCTGATCGGCGTGATCGGCGTGCAGCTGCAGCTGTCGCACAAGCTGGACGAGGAAGTCCGCCAGCGCCAGGCCGAGGCGCGGCAACGCAAGACCCTGGAACAGGCGCTGGCCGCGCCGCTGGCGGCCGGCCGGGTGACCCTGGTCGATGGCCGCATCGGCATCCGCGGCAGCGTGCTGTTCGCGCTGAACTCCGACCAGTTGCAGCCCGAAGGGCGCGAGCTGCTGAACAGCCTGGCCGCGCCGCTGGCCGGCTACCTGAAGGCGCGCGGCGAGATCCTGATGGTGAGCGGCTTCACCGACGACCGCCAGGTGCGCGACAGCAACCGCCAGTTCGCCGACAACTGGGAACTGTCGGCGCAGCGCGCGCTGACCGTGACCCGTGCGCTGATCGACGAAGGCGTGCCGGCCGACGCGGTGTTCGCCGCCGCGTTCGGTTCGCAGCAACCGGTGAGCCCGAACGTCGACGAAGCCGGGCGCGCCAGCAACCGGCGCGTGGAAATGGCGCCGCTGCCCAAGCTGTCCAAGTCCGCCCCGATCCCGCATGCGCGCTGACCCGACAACGGCGAGCGCGCGGATCGCGGCATGGCGCGCGCAGCATGGCGCGCGCGTGGATCCGCTGCGCCTGCGCTTCATCGAGGCGCTGGCGCGGCGCGCCGACGCCCACCAGGGCCAGGCGCGGCGCCTGCTCGACCAGAAGCTGTCCGCGCTGCTCGACGCCTACGCTGCCGACATGGCCGGGATGCCGGCGGCGGCGGTTGGTGCCGATGGCGGCGCCGATACCGATACCAACGCCAAGCACGCTGGCGCCACACCGGCCGCCCCGCGCGGCCCGCTCGGCGAGCTGCTGGAACTGTTCGCAGACGCCGCACCGAACACCGCCGCCTCCGCTGCACCGATCGCATCCGCGCCGGTGCCCGCGCTCGACGATGCGCGCAAGCTGTGGACCGAGTTGCGCAGCCGCAGCCAACTGCGGCAGTCGTTGCAGCAAGCGCCATCGGGCGCCGGCCCGCTGAACTCCGGCGTGCTGGTGCACCGCGCGCTGGCGCTGATGCGCACGCTGTCGCCAGGCTACCTGCAGCAGTTCCTGGCCTACGTCGACACGCTGTCGTGGCTGGAGCGGATGCACGAGGACGGCGTGCTCGCGACCCGGCAAAACCCCAGCGCCGCCATCGGCAAGAAGCCGGCGCGCGGCAAGCCGCGCAAGCGCAGCTGAAATCGCGGTCGCACGTGCCTGGTGCGCCGTCCGATCAGCGACGACAACGCCCCTTGTAGGAGCGGCTTCAGCCGCGACAGGCCTTACCGGTGACGCCTGTCGCGGCTGAAGCCGCTCCCACAGGAGGTGCATCTGGATTCCGCGACGGCGCAGGCACACGCACAAGAAAAAGGCCGGCTTGCGCCGGCCTTTTCCGTTCCCGCGGGAGACGCGCGTTACAACGCCTTCGCCGCCGCGACCACGTGCTCTGCGGTGATCTCGAAGTACTTGTACAGTTCGTCGGCCGGAGCCGAGGCGCCGAACGTGTCGATGCCGACCACCGCGCCATCCAGACCCACGTACTTGCGCCAGAAGCCGGTGACGCCGGCCTCCACCGCCACGCGCTTGCGCACCGCGTTCGGCAGCACCGATTCGCGGTAGGCCGCGTCCTGGCGGTCGAACACGTCAGTGCAGGGCATCGACACCACGCGGGTCTTCAGGCCCGCGGCGTCGAGCGTCTTCTTCGCTTCCACGGCCAGGCCCACTTCCGAGCCGGTGCCGATCAGGATCACGTCCGGCGCGCCGCCCTCGGCGTCGGCCAGCACGTAGCCGCCGCGCTCGATCTGCTTGATCTGCGCGTCGCTGCGTACCTGGAACGGCAGGTTCTGGCGGCTGAACACCAGGCAGCTCGGGCCGTCCTGGCGGGTGATCGCGGCCTTCCAGCACACCGCCGACTCCACCGTGTCGCACGGGCGCCACACGTCGTTGTTGGGGATGTAGCGCAGCGAGGCCAGGTGCTCGACCGGCTGGTGGGTCGGGCCGTCCTCGCCCAGGCCGATCGAATCGTGGGTGTAGACGTGGATCGCATGCGCCGGGTTCAGCGCGCTCATGCGCACGCCGTTGCGCGCGTAGTCGCTGAACACCAGGAAGGTGGCGTCGAACGGGATGAAGCCGCCGTGCAGCGCCAGGCCGTTGGCGATCGCGGTCATGCCGAACTCGCGCACGCCGTAGTACACGTAATTGGCGTTCGGGTCGGTGCTGGCGACCGACTTGCTGGCCTTCCACAGGGTCAGGTTGGAATGCGCCAGGTCGGCCGAACCGCCGACCAGTTCCGGCAGCAGCGGCGCGAACGCCTCGATCGCCATCTGCGAGGCCTTGCGCGAGGCGATGGTCTGCGCCTCGCTCGCCTGCTTGGCGATGTAGGCGTCGGCCTGGGCGATGAAATCCTCCGGCAGCTCGCCGTGCGAGCGGCGGGTCAGCTCCGCGGCCTCGGCCGGGAACTGCTTGGCGTACTTGTCGAACGCCTGCTCCCACTCGGCCTGGCGCAGCGTGCCGGCGCCACCGGCGCGCCAGCCGTCGTAGATCTCCTGCGGGATCTCGAACGGGCCGTACGGCCAGCCCAGCGCCTTGCGCGCGCCTTCCAGTTCTTCCTTGCCCAGCGGCGCGCCGTGCGAGGACTCCTTGCCGGCCTTGCTCGGCGCACCGAAGCCGATCGTGGTGCGGCAGCAGATCAGGGTCGGCTTGTCGCTTTCGGCGATGGCGGCCTCGATCGCGGCCTTGATCGCATCGGCGTCCTGGCCGTCGACATCGCGCAGCACGTGCCAGCCATAGGCCTCGAAGCGCGCCGGGGTGTCGTCGCTGAACCAGCCGGCGGTGTTGCCGTCGATGGAGATATGGTTGTTGTCCCAGAACGCGACCAGCTTGCCCAGGCCCCAGGTGCCGGCCAGCGACGCGGCCTCGTGCGAGATGCCTTCCATCATGCAGCCGTCGCCCATGAACACCCAGGTGCGGTGGTCGACGATCTGGTGCTCGGGACGGTTGAAGCGCTGCGCCAGCAGCTTCTCGGCCAGCGCGAAGCCGACCGCGTTGGCGAAGCCCTGGCCGAGCGGACCGGTGGTGGTCTCCACGCCGGGGGTTTCGCTGCGCTCGGGGTGGCCGGCGGTGCGGCTGTGCAGCTGGCGGAAGCGCTTGAGTTCTTCCAGCGGCAGGTCGTAGCCGGACAGGTGCAGCAGCGCGTACTGCAGCATCGAACCGTGGCCGTTGGAGAGCACGAAGCGGTCGCGGTTGAACCACTTCGGATTGTTCGGGTTGTGGCTGAGGAAGTCGTTCCACAGCACTTCGGCGATGTCGGCCATGCCCATCGGCATGCCGGGGTGGCCGGACTTGGCGGCCTCGACCGCATCGGCGGCGAGGAAACGGATCGCGTTGGCGAGCTGGCGGCGAGTAGGCGTCGTCATGTGGGTTCTATTGGACCGTGAGCGGGCGCGGGGGCGTCGGGTCCATCATTGTCCCACATGCCGGGATTGGGGATTGGGGATTGGGACTCGGGACTCGGGACTCGGGACAGGGTGTCGCCGAGCCGATCGCGGTCAAGCGATCCGGTGGAACGTATCGCCATCGCGGAACGAGGTTTCCTTGCGATTCAGCCTCACGGGTTCTGCAGGAGGGGCTTCAGCCCCGGCGCCTCGCCGGTAACGCGTCGGGGCTGAAGCCCCTCCCACAGAAACACCGCATGCAGCGCACTTGCGAATCCCGAATCACCAATCCCGAATCCCGGCCTCCCCAATCCCGGCATCACGAGTCCCGCGCATCACCCTCGCCCTTCGCCACCAACGTGGTCAGCGCCAGATCGCCGGTCACGTTCAGCGCCGTCCGGCACATGTCCAGGAAATGGTTGACGCCCAGGATCATGCCGATGCCGACCGGGTCCACCCCGACCATCGCGCAGATCAGCGCCACCACCGGCAGCGAGCCGGACGGCACGCCGGCGGTGCCGATGCCGCCGAGGATGCACACCAGCATCACCATGAACTGCTGGGCGATGCTCAGCTCCACGCCGAAGAACTGCGCCAGGAAGATCACCGTCACGCCCTCGAACAGCGCGGTGCCGTTCTGGTTGGCGGTGGCGCCGACGGTCAGCACGAAGCGCGAGACCTTGTTCGGCAGGCCCATCTCGTCGGCCACGCGCAGCGCGGTCGGCAGCGTGGCGTTGCTGGAGGCGGTGGAGAACGCCATCACCGTGGCCTCGCGGGTGGCGCGGAAGAACGCCAGCGGCGAGCGCCCGGCGAACTTCACCGCCAGCCCGTAGGTCACCACCATGTGCAGGCCCAGCGCCAGCACCACCACGCCGACGTAGGCGCCGAGCCGGATCAGCAGTTCGAAGCCGAACAGCGCCGCCAGGTTGAACATGAAGCAGGCCACCGCGTACGGCGCCAGCCGGATCACCAGCCCGATCAGCGTCATCGAGATCTCGAAGATGCCCTCGATGCCGCGCCGCAGCGTCGCCACCTTGGCGTCGTCGCTGAGCACCATGCCCACGCCGAACATCACCGCGAAGAACATCAGCGACAGGATCGCGCCGTTGCTGGAGGCGGCGGCGACCACGTTGTCGGGCACGATCGACAGCAGCATGTCCATGCCGCGCGGCTGCTGCTTGCTCTGGTCGACGATCTGCGCGGCGCGCTCCGCATTCTGCTGCAGCAGCTGCTGCGCCAGTGCGTGGTCCACGCCCATGCCCGGCTTGAGCACGTTGACCAGCACCAGCCCGAGCAGCACCGCGATGCCGGACAGCACCACCGTATAGCCCAGCGTCTTCCAGCCGATCCGGCCCAGCGCGCGGATGTCGCCCATCTCGGAAATGCCCATCACCAGCGCCGAGAACAGCAGCGGCACGATCAGCATGAAGATCAGGCTGAGGAACAGCTTGGACAGCGGCGTGGTCAGGTACTTGGTCAGCGTCTGTACCCAGGCCGCATCGCCGCCGACGCTCATGTGCACGGCCAGGCCCAGCACCAGCCCGAGCACGAAACCGATCGCCATCTTCCAATGCAAGGGCATGCCGGTCTTGGCCTTCACGGGGGTGTCGGTCATGCTGTGTGCCTTGCAGGAAAGAACGGCGAGCTTAACAAACCCCCGCCGGTGGCCGGCAAGCCTGCGCAGGCGGCGCCGGACGGGACGTCGGAGCGCGGTGCGGCAGCGCCGGCCCATGCTCTAGAGTTCGGCCATGTCGTCCACTGCGCAGAATCCGCCATGCTGACCGGTCTCAACCATCTCACCCTCGCCGTGCACGACCTGCCGCGCAGCCTCGCGTTCTACCGCGACACGCTGGGGTTCGCGCCGAAGGCGTGCTGGGATCGCGGCGCTTACCTGACCCTGGGCACGCTGTGGCTGTGCCTGTCACTGGACCCGCAACGCCGCCCGCCATCGCTGCCGGACTACACCCACTACGCGTTCTCCATCGCCCAGCAGGCGTTCGCCGAGTTCGCGCAACGCCTGCATGCGCAGGGCGTACCGCTGTGGAAGCAGGACGCCAGCGAGGGCGATTCGGTGTACTTCCTCGATCCCGACGGCCACCGCCTGGAGGCGCATGTCGGCGATCTGCAGTCGCGGCTGGCGGCGTGCCGGGTCAACCCGTACGCAGGGATGCGGTTCTTCGACTGACGCAACGGATGCGCCGCGCGACGCATCCGTTTCCCTCGATGTGCCCGCGCGGCCGCGCGCCGCCTCATGCGTCGCGCGGATACAACGGCGGCAGTTCGTCGTTGGAGGGCTTGCGCGGCGCGTCGCGCCAGCGCGGCCCGGCCCAGAACGCGGCGCGCAGCGCGGCGCGGGCGCCGGACACGTCGCCGGCGCCGCCCCAGCGCGCGCGCTGCATGCGCAGCACCGCCTCGCGCTGCGCCGGGTCGTCCAGCCGGGCCAGCAGCGCATCGAGGTCGGCGACGCCGGCCTGCGCGCACAGGATCGCCGCGACCTCGTCCAGACCACCGGCATCCAGCGCCTTGCGCAGGTCGGGCAGACCGTAGCGCGAACGTGGCGCAGCGGACGCCGGCGCGTACACGGCCGCCACCGCCGCCGGCGCGCGCGCACCGCGACTGCGGCGCCAGGCCCAGACCAGCGTCGCCAGCCACAGCAGTGCGAACAGCGCGGCGAGCGCCATCCACAGCGGCACCGAACCGCGCCATCCGGATCCGGCCTGGGTCGGCGTCACCGCATTGCCGGCCGGCGCCGCCTCCGCACTCGGTGTCGGCGCGCTGGCCGGCGCCGCTGGCGCTGCCGGCGCGCTGCGCCCAGGCAGCACCTGCAGGGTCAGGTCGGGCAAGGTGGCCTCGCGCGCGTTGCCCGCGGCCACGTCCCACCACGGCATGCGCAGCCCGCTCACGCGCAACGGCCCCGCGGCCTGCGGCACGATCGAATAGCGCCGGGTGATCTTCAGTTGCGGGCTGCCGTCGACGAACTTCTCGTCGAACTGCGGCGGCTCGGCGAACACCTGCGCGCCATCGACGCTGGGCGTGGGCAGTTCCGGGAACTGCGCCTGGGTGGCGCCGCGCGCGTTGGCCTCGACCACGATGTCGGCCGCCTCGCCCACCGCCGCGCGCTGCGGCGTGGCGGTGTAGCGCAGGCGCAGGTCGTGCAGCGGCAACCACGGCTGCGGCGCGTTGGCCGGTTGCGCGCGCACCTGCAGCGTCTGCGCCGCGCTGCGCGCGCTGAGGTCGCCGCCACGGCCGAAATAGTCGTCGAAGAAGCCGCTGGGGCCGCGTCCGCTGAAGCGCGCCCCGGGCAGGGTCAGCGGACCGCTGCGCTCGGGCACCAGCAGGAAGCGGCGCTCGACGATGGTGAACATGCGCCCGTCGATCTCGCGCCGGCTCTGGACGTCGTCGCCGATGCGCTGCAGCGCCGCGCCGGTGGGCGGATCCAGGTCCAGTTCGCCCGAGCTCAGCGGCACCCCCAGGTACAGCCGCACCACCACGCCGACGCTCTGCTGCACGTACGGCTGCGCGTCGTCGGCGACGGTCTGCACGAACACGTCGGCGTCGCCGATCTGCGCCGGATCGCCGGCACGGGTGCTGCCGGCCGGCGCCGGTGCGGCCGCGCCGACCTGCAGCCGCAGCGGTGCGGTGCGCTCGTTGCCGACCCGCAGCGACGGGATCTCCAGCGTGCCGGTGCTGCGCGGCGTCAGCGCCACGCCGAACAGCGACTTCGCGGTGACCTGGCCGTTGACCACCTGCATCTGCCGGCTGTTGACCTCGTCGCTGAGCGCGAACTGCGCGCGCAGCGGCGCATACTCCGGCGTCGCCAGGCCCTGGTCGGTCTCGATGTTGAGGGTGACGCTCTCGCCGGCGCCGATGCTGTCGCGGTCCAGCCACGCGCGGGTGGCGGCCGCGGCCGGCAGCGCCAGCGCGGCCAACAGCATCAGCGTGGCCGACAGCGCCCGTCTTGCCGGCCGCATCGGCGTGGCGGACCCGCGCCAGCGGCGTTGCGTGCGTTCGATCATGGTCCTTCCCGCTGCCTGCGTTCGTGTTCGAGCTTGAATTTGGCGCGCAGCAGGTTGCCCGGATCGTCCGGCACCCGCCGCAGCCAGGCCTCCACCGCCTGGCGCTGTTCGCGCTGCTGCGGGGTTTCCGCCGCGGCCGCGGCGGCGCGCGCGGCCGCCTGCTTGCCCGCCGCGCCCTGCTGCGCCGCCATCGCCTGCTGCATCTGCTGGCGTTGCGCCGCATCGGCCTGCTGCTGCGCCTGCGCATCGCCCGGCTTCGGCGGCGCCGGCGGCTGTGCGTCCTTCGGCGATGCCGGCGACGGCGACTGCCCGTCCTTCTGCCCCGGCTGGCCCTGCGCACCGGACTGCGGCGGCGCCTTGGCCTGCGCCGGGTCCTGGCCGTTGTTGGGCGCGCCGCCTGCGCCCGGCTGCGGCTGGCCCTTCTGGTTCTGCTGCGGCTTGCCCTGCTGCCCGGGCTTGTTCTGCCCGGAGGGGTTCTGCCCGGACTGGCGCTTGCGCGCGGCATCGACGGCAGCGCGGTTGGCGATGGCATCGGCCATCTGCGGATGCTGCTGCAGCGCCTTGTCGTAGGCGTCGATCGCCTCGTCGTAGCGGCCCTGGCGGGCCAGCGCATTGCCCAGGTTGTACCAGCCCTGGTCGCTGTCGATGCCTTCGAACTGTTGCTGCGCGGCGGCGAAATCGCCCTTGCGATAGGCCTGTACGCCCGCGTCCAGGCGCTGCTGGCGCACCTGGTCGGGACGCCGCCACCAGTTGCCGCCGGCAGCGGCGCCGTCCGCGCCGCCGGCCGCCGCATGCGCCGGCGGCGGCATCGCCAGCGGCAACAGCAACACCAGCAGCAGCGCGGCGCCACCGCGACGGCGGAATGCGAACAGCGCCAGCAGCAACAGCGGCGGCAACAGCCAGTAGCCCTGGTCCAGCCAGACCCGGCCGCCGTCCGCGCCGGCGGCCGTCGCGTCCTGCTGCTGCGCCGGTTGCAGCACGCCCAGCGCGCGCAGGTCGGCATCGTTGGGCGCCAGCGCGGCGTAGCGGCCGTTGCCGGCGGCGGCCAGCGCGCGCAGCGCACCGGCATCCAGCTGCGCGTGGCCGACCCCGCCCTGGCCGTCGCGATACGCCGCGCCCTGCGCGGTTCCCAGCCCCAGTGCCGACACGCGGTAACCCTGCGCGGCCGCGCGCGCCGCGGCCTGTTGCGCCTGCGCGTCGGCCTGGTCGCTGAGCAGCAGGATGTCGCCGCGGGTGAAACCGGCCTGGCGCAGCAACTGCGCCGCCCAGTCGATGGCCAGGTCGCTGCGCTGCCCGGGCACCGGCATCACCTGCGGCGACAGCGCGTCCAGGAACAAGGCCACGTTGGCCGCGTCGTCGGTCAGCGGCGCGACGGTGTAGGGCTCGCCGGCGTAGGCCAGCAGCGCGACTTCGCCGCCGGCGCGCGCGCGCAGCAGCGCCGCCAGCTTGGCGCGCGCCTGCAGCAGCCGCGAGGGCGGCAGGTCGCCGGCCTCGATCCGCGGCGACAGGTCCAGCGCGATCACCAACGGCGTGCGCGACTGCCACAGCGGCTGCTGTTCCTGGCGCCAGCTCGGCCCGGACAGCGCCAGCACCGCCAGCGTGTAGCCGAGCGCGGCCAGCCACAGCCCGGACAGCGACCGCCGGCCGTCTTCCTTCGCCAGCAGATGCGGCAGCAGGTGCGCGTCCACCGCGCGCCGCCACACGTTGCGGCGCCGGCGCCGGCGCAGCCAGCTCCAGCCCAGCAGCGGCAGCAACAGCAGCGCCCACAGCCACTGCGGGCGCAGCAGGTGCAGCGCGTCCAGGAACCCGAGCACGGCGTTCATTGCCGCCTCCATGGCCACACGAAGGAGAGCAGTCCCAGCAGCAGCGCCGCCGCCAGCGGCCAGGCGTAGCGCTCGATGCGCGGGCGCACCGCCGGCCCGGCCGAACGCACCGGTTCCAGCCGCTCCAGCTCGGCGTAGATCGAGACCAGTTCGTCGGTGTCGCGGGCGCGGAAGAAGCGGCCGCCGGTGTCCTGCGCGATCTTGCGCAAGGTGTCCTCGTCGACCTGGTCGTCGCCGCCGCCGGCGGGAATCGGCAAGCCGAACAGCGAATAGCCGCCGGCGCCGCCGAAGGCGATCGTGTACACGCGCACGTGTTCGGCCTTGGCCAGTTCTGCCGCCTTGGCCGGCTCCAGCACGCCGGCGGTGTTGACGCCGTCGGTCAGCACGATCAGCACCCGGTCGCCCTGCGGCTGTTCGCGCAGGCGCTTGACCGACAGCGCGATCGCATCGCCCAGCGCGGTCTCGCGCCCGGCCAGGCCGACCACGCTGTCGCGCAGCTGGTCGCGCACCGTGGCCAAGTCGGCGGTCAGCGGCGTCAGCGCATACGCCTGCTGGCCGAACACCAGCAGCCCGATGCGGTCGCCGTCGCGGCGGTCGAGGAAGTCGGCCAGCACCGCCTTGGCCGCGGTCAGCCGGTCCACCACGCGTCCGCCCAGGGTCATGTCCGGCTCGCTCATGCTGCCGGACAGGTCCACCGCCAGCATCAGCTGCCGCGCCTGCTGCGGCGGCGCGATCGGCTCGCCCAACTGCAGCGGCCGCGCCGCCGCGCCGCACAGGCAGAACCAAGCCAGCCATGCCAGCCACAGGCCGACGCGCCACAGGCCGCCGCGCGCGGGCGCCGCTGCCACCGCCTGCAACTGCGCGCCGTACGGCACGCGCAGGGCCGGCGCGCTGCCGCGCCGCGCCGGCAGCAGCAGCCGCGCCAGCAGCGGCAGCGGCATCGCCAGCCACATCCACGGCCAGGCGAAGCCGGCCAGCAGGTCGCTGAGGCTCTGCCAATGCTGCGAGAACATGCCGACCGCCGCCATGCTCAGCGCCCGCCCATCAGCTCGAGGAAGCGGCGCCGCGCCAGCGGCAGCAAGGCCTGCAGGTGCGCATGGTCCAATGCGCGCCGATAGCCGCCGTCGAGCAGCACCCGGCCCGGTCCGGCGGAGAAATCCTGGCGCTTGCCGCCGTCGAGGAAGCGCAGCCACGGCTCGCCCTGCAAGGCCGCGGCGGCGGGGTCGCGGCGGCGCGCCGCGCGGCGCAGCAGTTCCGATACCGCCGCCACCTGCGCCGGCGCATCGCCGCCGGCCAGCGCCGCGTCGAACTGGCGCTGCCAGCGGCGCAGCCGCGCGCGCCGCCACGCCCACAGGCCGAACGCGACGCCCAGCGCCAGCAGCAGCGCCGCGCCCAGCAGCCACCAGCCCGGTGCCGGCGGCCACCACGGCGGCGCCGGCGGCAGGTGCACGTCGCGCAGCGGCAGCTGTTGCGGGGTCATCGCGCCGCGCTCCCGCCCGGCGCCGGCAGCAGCCAGGATTCGCTGGCCGCATCGCTGCGCAGCACGCGCACCTGCACGCCGCGGCCGGGCAGTTCGGCGGCCAGGGTTTCCAGCGGTGCGACGAACTGTTCGTGCCAGCGCTGGTGCGCGCTCGCCGCCAGCAGATCGACTTCCACCCGGCGACCGCCGCTCCAGAACGGCAGCGCCGCGCGCGGCGGCTGTAGTTCCAGCGCGTCGGCTAACAACAGCAGTACCACGTCGTTGTGCAGCGCCAGCCCGGCCCAGCGCGCCGCAGGAATCGCGTTGGCGCTGCCCGGGTCGGCCAGCACCACCAGTCGCGAACCCGGCCGCAGCAGCTTGGCCGCGTGCTCCAGCGCCACGCCGAGGCCGGCGTCGTCCTGCGGCGGCTGCGCATACCAGCGCGCCAGCGCGTCGAGCACGCGCAACGCGCCGCGCGGTCCGGCCGCCGGCGGCACCGGTGCTTCGCTGCGGCTGCCGCGCAACGCGGCCAGGCGGTCGCCCTGGCGCTGCGCGGTCCAGGCCGCGACCGCGCCGGCGCGTGCCGCCTGCACCGACTTGAAGCGCACGCGGGTGCCGAAATACAGCGTCGGCGCGGTATCGGCCACGATCAGGCTGAGCCGCTCGCGCTCGGCCTGGAACAGCTTGGTATGGGTGCGGCCGCTGCGCGCGGTGAGCCGCCAGTCGATGTGGCGCACGTCGTCGCCGGCCACGTACTCGCGCGACTCGGCGTACTCCATGCCGCGGCCGCGCTGCGCCGCCGGCGCGCTGCCGCTGAGGCCGTGACGGCCGCGCCGCGGCGGCGGCACCCGCGCCACGGCCGCGCGCAGCGCCACCAGCTCGGCCAGGGTCGGGCGCACGCCGTCGGCGCGTGGCGCCTGCGGCGGCATCGTCTGCACGGCCATCGCGCTACCTCGCCCGCGGCGCGGCGGCGCCGGCACGGCGCAGGCCGGCGCGACACGCTCGTGCCCGGCCCCGCCGCCGTTCCCGTTCGCGCTGCCGCTCGGTCAAGGCGGCGGCACCTTGTCCAGCAGCGCGGCGACCAGGCGATCGCCGTCCCAGCCCTCGGCCGTGGCCTCGTAGCTGGGCAGCACGCGATGGCGCAGCACGTCCGGCGCGACCGCGCGCACGTCGTCCGGGGTCACGAAGTCGCGGCCCGCCAGCCAGGCGCGCGCGCGCGCGCAGCGCTCCAGCGCGATCGAGCCGCGCGGGCTGGCTCCCCAGGCGATGCGCCGCGCCAGCGCCGGGTCGTAGCCGCTGGCATCGCGCGAGGCCAGCACCAGTTCGATCAGATAGCGCTCCAGCGGCGGCGCCATGTGCAGCGACAGCACCGCGCGCCGCGCGGCGAACACGTCCTCCAGCGGCAGGCGCGGCGGCGCCGCCTCGCCGTGCTCCAGGGTCTCGCGGGCGCGCTCGCGCGCCAGGCGCAGGATCTCGGCTTCGGCGGCGGCTTCCGGATAGCCGATCCGCACGTGCATCAGGAACCGGTCCAGCTGCGCCTCCGGCAGCGGGAAGGTGCCTTCCTGCTCGATCGGGTTCTGCGTCGCCATCACCAGGAACAGCTTCGGCAGCGCATAGGTGTGACGGCCAACGGTGACCTGGCGCTCGCCCATCGCCTCGAGCAGCGCCGACTGCACCTTCGCCGGCGCGCGGTTGATCTCGTCGGCGAGCAGGATGGGATGGAAGATCGGCCCGGGCAGGAACTCGAAGCGGCTCTCCTGCGGCCGCCACACCTCGGTCCCGGTCAGGTCGGCCGGCAGCAGGTCGGGGGTGAACTGGACGCGGGCGAACTCCGCTTCCAGCCGCGCCGCCAGCGCGCGGATCGCGGTGGTCTTGGCCAGACCGGGCGCACCTTCGACCAGCAGATGGCCGTCGGCGAGCAGCGCGATCAGCAGCCGCTCCACCAGCGCGGACTGGCCGACGATGGTCGCGGACAGGCCGTCGCGCAGGGCAAGGAAGGCCGCGTGCAAACGCTGCTGCTCGGACGCGGCGGGAGAAGGATCGAAGCTCGAGGGCGTGGTGTTCATGCGCCGAGTTTGACCTATCGGCGGTGAAATGGTTCTGCCCCTGCGCCAGGAATCGGCCGCGAATTCAGATTTTCCTCATCCGCCGCCCCAAAACGAAGACGGGAGAAGCCAATGCCTCTCCCGTCTCGTCAGCGCAACGGTACTTCAGCAGACCTGGATCAGCCCGCGGCCGGCGCCCGCTTGGCCACGCGCATCACCTTCGGGGTCACGAAGATCAGCAGCTCGGCCTTGCTCTTGCTGCGGCCGCGCTTCTTGAACAGATTGCCCAGGAACGGGATGTCGCCCAGGAACGGCACCTTGGAAATGCTGTTGCGGTCGGTGAACTCGTACACGCCGCCGATCACCACGGTCTGGCCGTCGTCCACCAGCACCGCGGTGTTGATTTCGCGGCGGTTGATTTCCGGGATGGTGCCGTAGCCTTCGAGCACGCGGTACTGGTCGACTTCGTCCTTCTTCACGTTCATGTTCAGGAAGACGCGGTTGTCGTCGGTGATGGTCGGGGTGACCTTCAGTTCCAGCAACACTTCCTTGAACTGCACGTTCGGCGTCGCCGCGGTACCGGCGGTGCCGCCGGTGATGGTGACGTAGCCGATTTCCTTGCCCTGCTTGATCACCGCCTCGCGCTGGTTGGAGGTCACGATGCGCGGGTTGGAGATCACCTCGCCACGGCCCTCTTCCTGCAGCGCCGACAGCTCCAGGTCCAGGTTGAAGTTCGATCCGAGCAGGGTATAGGCCAGGCTCGGCAGCGTCGTCGCGTTGGTGAAGGTGGTGCCGCCGAGGTCGACATTGAGCCCGCGCGTGGCCGCGGCGCCGCCGCCGGTCGCGCCACTGCCGACGGTGGCGGTGTTGTCGCCGTAGGTATGGGTGCCGCCGATGCCGAACTTGGCGCCCAGGTCGCGGGCGAAGGTGTCGGTGGCGATGACGATGCGGCCCTCGATCAGCACCTGGTCGACCGGACGGTCGATCACGTTGATCAGCTCGCGCATCTGCGCGATCTTCTTCGGGATGTCGCTGATCATCAGCGTGTTGGTGCGTTCGTCGGCGACGATGCGGCCGCGCGGCGACAGGAAGCCGTTGTCGGTCTGGCCGCTGCCACCACTACCACCGCCACCGCCGCCACCGGAACCGCCACCGATGCCCTTGGCCTCGGTCAGCGCTTTGAAGATGGTGTTGGCGCTGTGGTAGTTGATCTGGATGTAGTCGGTGGCCAGGTCCTCGCGGTTCTCGATCGCGATGCGCGCGTCTTCCTTGTCCTGCTCGAACTTGGCCAGTTCCTGCTGCGGCGCGACCCAGACCACGGCGCCGTCGCGGCGCTTGTCCAGGCCCTTGGCGCGCAGCACGATGTCCAGCGCCTGGTCCCACGGCACGTTGACCAGGCGCAGGGTGACGTTGCCCTGCACGGTGTCGGAGGCGACGATGTTGAGGTTGGATTCCTCGGCGATCAGCTGCAGCACGGTGCGCACCGGCACGTCCTGGAAGTTGAACGTCACCGGGCGGCCGCTGTAGCCGCGCGCGGCGACCTGCGCCGCCGCCTGGCTGACCGTGGCCGCGCTGACCGCGCCCACTGCCGGCGCCGAGGTCCGCGGCGAGATCTCCACCACGTACTCGTTGCCGGACTGGTAGGCCAGCGACTCGAACGCGCCGTTGGTGCTCAGCACCAGCTGCGCGCCGCCGGCGTACGGCTTGGCGTCGATGCGCTGTACCGGCGTGGCGAAATCGGTGACGTTGAGCGGACGCTGCAGCTCCGCCGGCAGCGACGCGTTGCCGACGTCGACCACAACGGTGTTGCCCTGGGTGCGCAGGTCGGGGCTGGCGCCGGCGCCGCTGAAGTGCAGGATCAGCCGCCCCGCGTCGCCGTCGCCGCGCTTGAAATCGATCTTCGACACCGCGAGCTTGGCCGGCGCCTGCGGCGCGGCCAGCGCCGGACCCGGTGCCGGCGTCGCCGCCAGCGCAGCACCCATCACGGCCGAGCTCCCCAGCATCGCCGCCAACCCCAATGCGCATAGCCGCACCGTCGCGTGGCGCCGGATGGGACGCAGGCTCAGGGCTTTGGAAAAAGTCATCGTGCTATCCCCATAATCAATCATTGATCGTCCAGCGCCACGGCGGCCGGACGTTCCAGCCAACCGCCAGCGCCATCCGGCACCAGTTCAATCAAATCGATGCGATCCTCGTGCACCCCGGTCACGCGGCCATCGCTCTGCCCCATGTAGATGCCGGGCCGGACCCGGTAGGTCACCTTGTCCGGCGCCATCACCAGTGCCACCAGGCCCGCGCCGTTGCCCAGCGTGCCGACCATGTTCAGGCTGTCCAGCGGGAACTGCTCCAGCGGTTCCTTGCGCCGGTTCGGATCCGGGCGCAGGCCGTTGTTGCCGTCCGGGTTGGTCCAGGCATCGCTGAAGGGATCGCGCAGGCCCTGCGCCGCATATTCGAAGGTCTCGAACTGCTGCATCACCGGCAACGGCTCCAGCGGCTGCGCCGGCCGCGCGCGCACTTCCTTCACCCAGTTCTCCAGGTTCGGCGCATCGCCCGGCGTGCTGGTCACGTCGCGGCCACAGCCGCCGAGCAACGCCACCAGCGCCAGCCCGGCCAAGCACTGCAATGCCCTGGTCCGCCGCTTCATGCGCCACCGCCTTGCTTGGAAGCCTTCTTCGCCGCGGCCGCCGCCTTCTCCTGGTCCGCCATTTCCTTGTCGTCCAGGTAGCGATAGGTCTTGACCGTGCCGGACAGTTCCAGCTCGCCGCGCGTGGTGATCCCGGCCCTCTTGTCCTTGGGCTGGAGATTGATGTCGTGCATGGTCAGGATCACCACCCGCGGCAGCGACGCCACGCCACTGACGAAGGCGCCGAACTGGTGGTAGCTGCCGACCATGCGCAGCGCGATCGGCTTCTCCGCGTAGAACTCCTTCGGCGACTCCGGCCCCGGCTGGAACAGCTCGTTGGCCAGGCCGCTGGACAGCGCGGTCTGCGAGATGTCGATGATCAGGTCCGGCATCTCGGTCCTGCTCGGCAGCTGCCGCAGCATCTGCTGCAGCACCTGCTCCATCTGCGCCAGTTGCTGCTTCAGCGGCTGCAGGTTGACCGCGCGGCTCTGCTCCTTCTCGAACGAGGCGCGCAGCTCGGTTTCCTTCTGCTCCAGCGAGCCCAGCTCGTCGCGCTTGTCGCTGATCAGCAGGAACCACGACAGGATCAGGATGAACAGCGCGAGCAGCACGCAGAAACCGATCTTGGCCTGCTGCGGCCAGTTGCCGATGTTGTTGAAGTCCAGGTCTTTCAGGTTGACTTTCTTGCTCATGACGCCGGTCCCTGTTGCGCTGGCGTGGCGGCAGGCGCGGCCGGCGGGGCGGCCGGCGGCGTCGCGGGTGCGGTCGGTGCAGCGGGCGTGGACGGGGCAGCGGGCGCCGGCGTTGCGGGGGCTCCTGCTGCGGGCGGCGCGGCAGGCGTGCCGGGCGCCGGCGTACCAGTGCCCGGCACCGCTTCGGCGGCGTCGCCCGGCACCGGCAGCTTGACCTTCAGCGTGAACACGTACGGCAAGGCCTTGGCGTCGACGATCGGCCCCTTGACGTCCTTGTCCTGCGCCTTGGCCTCGATCACCGACAGCTCCGGATTGGTCATCCAGCCCGAGCCTTCGAGGTTGCGCATGTAGGCGCTGACCCGCGCGTTGGATTGCGAGCGTCCTTCCAGGGTCAGGATGTCGCCTTCCTGCTTGACCGCGGTCAACACCACGCCGTCGGGGATGGTGCGCACCAGCGAGTCGAACAGGTGCACCATCTGCGAGCGCTTGGCCTGCAGTTCCTCGATCACGCGCTTGCGCGCCAGCAGGCGCCGCTTCTGCTCGTCGAGCTTGTCGATTTCCTTGTTCTGCGCCTGGACCTTCTCGATCTCGGTCTGCAGATAGGCGTTGCGCTCGTTCTGCCCGGTGATCTGGCGGTCGTAGTAGAACCAGATCAGCGCCGCCAGCAGCACCCCGGCCAATGCGGCCAAGCCCAGCATCGAGTAGAACTCGCGCTCGCGCTGCTTGCGCCGCTCCGCCCGCCAGGGCAGCAGGTTGATTCTTGCCATCAGTCGAAGCTCCTCAGAGCCAGGCCGGTGGCGATCATCAGCGCCGGCGCGTCCTGGGCCAGCGCGTGCGCCTGGACCTTCGGCCCGAGGGTCATCTGCGCCAGCGGGTTGGCGACCACGGTCGCCACGCCCAGTTGTTCCTCGACCATCTCCGGCAGCCCGGCCAGGGCGGCGCAACCGCCGGCCAGCACGATGTGGTCGACCCGGTTGAATTCGCTGCCGGCGTAGAAGAACTGCAGCAGGCGGCTGATCTGCTGCACCGTCGCCTCCTTGAACGGCTCCAGCACTTCGATCTCGTAGCTCTCCGGCAGCCCGCCCTGGCGCTTGGCCATGCCGGCTTCCTCGTAGGTCAGGCCGTAGCGGCGCATCACTTCGTCGGTCAGCTGCTTGCCGCCGAACACCTGCTCGCGGCTGTACAGGCTGCGCCCGCCGCGCAGCACGTTGAGCGTGGTCATGGTGGCGCCGATGTCGACCAGGGCGACCACGCCGTCGGCCGCCACCGGCAGTTCGCTGGCCACCAGCGCGAACGCGTTCTCGACCGCGAAGGCCTCCACGTCCATGACCTTGGCGACCAGGCCGCCGAGTTCCAGCGCCGACTGGCGCAGCTCGACGTTCTCCGAGCGCGACGCGGCCAGCAGCACCTGCACCATCTCCGGGTTGTTGGGGATGCTGCCCAGCACCTCGAAGTCCAGGTTCACTTCGTCGATCGGGTACGGGATGTAGTTGACCGCTTCCAGCTCGACCTGCGCTTCCATCTCGTTCTCGTCGAGCTCGGCCGGCATCGGGATCAGCTTGGTGATCACCGCCGAGCCGGCCACCGCCGCCGCGGCATGCTTGGCGCGGGTGCCGGAACGGGTCACGGCGCGGCGAATCGCTTCGCCCACGGCTTCGACCTCGACGATGTTCTTCTCGACCACGGCGTTGGGCGGCAAGGGCTCCACGGCGTAGTGCTCTACGCGGAACCGGTTGCCGCTACGCGACAGCTGCAACAGCTTGACCGCAGTCGAACTGATATCGACACCGATCAGCGGTTGCTGACTCTTTGGGATAAGCCCCACGGATTTTCCCCTGCCGACGGGCACTTGGACGCCAATCTTGCGTCCGCGCATTAATAACAAATTTTTTGCAATTGGCAACCACCCAGCCGCATGTCGTGATCTCGGTCACGGCATGTCCTGTGGCGGCAAACCCTTCGCATCCCCGGAACCGGCCCCAGCCGTTCCCCGGCGTACTCTATACTCTGCGCCCAAGAAATCTGCAATCGGAATCTCTGTCGATGCCCCGTTTTCGTCGTTGGCTGCGCTGGGCGCTGGTCACGTTTGTCGTCCTCGTCCTGGTCGGAGCCGCCGCCGCCGGCGGGCTGTATTACGTCGTGTCCTCCAAGCTTCCCGACGTGCAGACGCTGCGCCAGGTGGAGCTGCAGGAGCCCATGTACGTCTATGCCAGCGACGGCAAGCTGATGGCGCTGTTCGGCGAGACCCGGCGCTATCCGATCACCATGAAGGACGTGCCGGAGCGGCTGAAGCAGGCGTTCCTGGCCACCGAGGATGCGCGCTTCTACCAGCATGGCGGGGTCGACTACAAAGGCATCGCCCGCGCGGTGTGGCTGCTGGCCACCACCAGCGACAAGCGCGTGCCGGGCGGCTCGACCATCACCCAGCAGGTCGCCCGCCAGTTCTTCCTGAGCTCGGAATACAGCTATACCCGCAAGCTGGCCGAGATCCTGCTGGCGCGCAAGATCGAGGCCGAGCTGAGCAAGGACGAGATCTTCGAGCTGTACCTCAACAAGAGCTTCTTCGGCAACCGCGCCTACGGCGTCGCGGCCGCGGCCGAGTACTACTACGGCAAGAAGCTCAACGAACTGAGCCTGGACGAGATGGCCTCGCTGTCCGGCATCCCCAAGTTCCCGTCCAGCGGCAACCCGATCAGCAATCCCGAGCGCGCCAAGCAGCGCCGCGACAACTACGTGCTCAGCCGCATGGCCGCGCTGGGCTTCATCACCCAGGCCGAGGCCGACGCGGCCAAGGCGGTGCCGATGCACGCGACCCCGCACGAGCGCCCGGTCGAGGTGGAGTCGCCGTACGTGGCCGAGCTGGTGCGCCAGGAAATGATCGCGCGCTTCGGCGGCGACGTGGTCGACAAGGGCTACCACGTCACCACCACCATCGACACCGAACTGCAGGCCGCGGCCAACCACGCGGTGCGCCAGGGCCTGGTGATCTACGACCGGCGCCACGGCTGGCACGGCGTGGAGCAGCATTTCGACGTGCCCGCCGACGCCGACGCGGCCGCGCTGGCCACCCACCTGGCCGGCATCAATGCGCAGGGCGGCATGCTGCCGAGCATCGTCGCCGCCACCGGCAGCGACGGCAGCGCCACCGTGGTGCTGGCCAACAAGACCGAACTGGTGCTGCCGGCCGCCTCCAGCCGCTGGACCGGGCGCAGCCCGGCGACCCTGCTCAAGCGCGGCGACCTGGTGCGGATCCAGGCCGGCGACAAGCCGGGCGAATGGGAGATCACCCAGCTGCCGCGCGGGCAGTCGGCGCTGGTCTCGCTGGACGCCAACAACGGCGCGCTGCGCGCCTTGGTCGGCGGCTTCAGCTATGCCGGCAACAAGTTCAACCGCGCCACCCAGGCGCGGCGCCAGCCGGGCTCCAGCTTCAAGCCGTTCCTGTACGCGGCCGCGTTCGAGAAGGGCTTCAACCCGGCCTCGATCGTGCTCGACGCGCCGGTGGTGTTCCGCGACCGCCGCGGCAAGACCTGGTCGCCGCAGAACGACGGCGGCGGCTTCCGCGGCCCGATGCGCCTGCGCGAGGCGCTGGTGCAGTCGCGCAATCTGGTCTCGGTGCGCCTGCTCGACAGCATCGGCGTGGACTTCGCGCGCAAGTACATCAGCCAGTTCGGCTTCCAGGAGGCCGAACTGCCGCCCAACCTGTCGATGTCGCTGGGCACCGCCTCGCTGACCCCGCTGTCGGTGGCGCGCGGCTACGCGGTGTTCGCCAACGGCGGCTCGCGGGTGGACACCTGGATCATCGACAAGGTCACCGACCGCGACGGCAACGTGCTGTTCCAGGAGCACCCGCCGACCGCCTGCCGCAGCTGCGGCAGCGTCGGCGGCAGCGCCACCCCGGCCAGCCAGGTGGTCGACGGCTTCAACTTCGGCGCGGCCACCCCGCCGCCGGCGCCCAAGCCTGCGGCCACCGCCGCCGCGACCCCGGCTGCGGCCGAGACCGCGCCGGCGCCCGACCCCGAGGCCAAGGTGGCGCCGCGCGCGATCGACGAGCGCACCGCCTACCAGCTGGTCTCGATGATGCGCGACGTGGTCCAGCGCGGCACCGGCACCGCGGCCAAGGTGCTGGGCCGCGAGGACGTCGGCGGCAAGACCGGCTCCACCAACGACCACCGCGACGCCTGGTTCTCCGGCTTCGGCGGCCCCTACGTGACCACCGTGTGGGTCGGCCGCGACGACTTCCGCTCGCTCGGCTACCGCGAGTACGGCGGCAAGGCCGCGCTGCCGATCTGGATCGAGTACATGCGCGTGGCGCTGAAGGACAAGCCGATCGCCAGCAACGACCCGCCGGCCGGCATGGTCCAGGCCTCGCTCAACGGCGCCACCGAGTGGGTCAAGGTCGAGGACATGGATCGCATCCAGGAGTTCGACTACGGCCTGCAGGACCAGAAGACCGACGACGCGGCGTTCGATATTTTCTGATCGGTTCGGAACCGGGGACTCGGGACTCGTCGAGTCCCGGCACCGGTGGCGCTGGCTGCGATGCCGCCAGCCCTCCGATGCGGCATCGCATTTGGCCGGCGCGGCTCCAGGGATGTTCGCTGCCGGCGCCTTGGTGCACTGCATGCCGATGTCACGGCGCTGTTGTACAGTCGGGGCAGGCTTTGAGGGAGGCGGCCCCATGCACCACGCTCGGCAACATGCCCAGACCCGCACGCACGAACGCCGCCGGCGGCTGGCCCACGAAGCCGCCCGGCTGATGGCCGAGGGCGGCATCCGCGACTTCCACCAGGCCAAGCTGAAGGCCGCCGAGCGGCTCGGCATCCACGACGACGCCTCGCTGCCGCGCAACCGCGAGATCGAGGATGCGCTGCGCGAATACCAGCGTCTGTTCGCCGGGCCCGACCACGCCGGCGGCCTGCGCCTGCGGCGCGAGGCGGCCTTGCGCGCGATGGACTTCCTGCATGCGTTCGCACCGCGCCTGGTCGGCCCGGTGCACGACGGCACCGCCGATGCGAACAGCCCGGTGCAGCTGCACCTGCACAGCGACGACGCGGACGCGGTGGCGCGCTTCCTCGAGGAACACCGGATCCCGGCCGAATCGCGCACGCGCCGGCTGCGCCTGGACCGCGAACGCAGCGAGGAATTCCCGGCGTGGCTGTTCGCCGCCGAGGAACTGACCTTCGACCTCACCGTGCTGCCCTACGACGCGCTGCGCCAGGCGCCGCTGTCGCAGGTCGACGAAAAGCCGATGCGGCGCGCCTCGGCAAGCCAACTGCGGCAACTGCTGACCGAGCAGGACATCGCCGACTACCAGCAGCGGCGCTGACGCCTTGCCGCGCATCTTGCGCGCCTCCTCTTCCGCCAACGGACCACTGCATGCCCGCCATCCCGTCCACCGCCATCGTCATCTCGCGCAACAGCTTCGACAGCGACGATGCGTACGCGCCGATCCAGTCCAACATCAGCTTCATCAACGCCCAGCTCGACCAATGGCTGCGCCCGGACGAGATCGCCGCCGAGGCGATGTGCAGCTACTACGTTGATTTCTACGTGGCGCAGGTGGAAAACGGCGGCTTCGCCCAGTTCGTCTACAACTGCAATGCCGACCCGGTGGTGCTGGACCAGGTCGGGCGCGGGCTGGAGGCGATGCAGGCGCCGCGGCATGCGGCGCTGTACGCGGCCAGCCGCGCACTGCTGGAGCAGATGGACGACGACACGCTGCAGGCGTTCATGGATGGCGACTATTTCGGCGACAACCCGGCGCGCGACGCGCTCGACCGGCATGGCGACGCGTTCCATGCGCTGGCGGAGCAGGAAGACCTGATCGCCTTGAATTCGGCCTGGCTGCGCGCGCATCCGCAGCTGGTGGTGCTGTCGATCGCGGAGATGCAGGCCGAGGTCGAGCGCCGCGCCGCCGCCCTGCCCGATCGCCACGCGCGCATTGCCGCGGCGCTGGAGAACGAACCGCGCTACATGAAGCTGATCCGCCGCCTGTGCGCCGCCAGCGGGCACACGCTGGAGGGGGTCACCGCCGGCGATCCCAGCCACGCACACAACGGCGGCCAGGTGCTGGCCTGGCATTTCCTGACCGATCGCGGCCATTTCTACCTGCTCGACCTGGACGGCATCGCGCGCATGCACGACGCCGACAGCCACGCGCTGGTCGTGCAGACCGAGGCGCCGGCCGAGCTGTAGGCGCCGATCGCGCCTGGCACGGACGCTGCCGCCCTTGCGGCGGCGCTTCTGCGGCAACGACTTCTGTGGGAGCGGCTTCAGTCGCGACGAGCGAAGCCGGAACCACCGCCCCTGGTCCGCGCCGCAAAAAAAAACGCCCCGCACAGCGGGGCGTTCTTGCAACGGACCAGCGGCAGCGCGATCAGCGCTGGCCGTCGGCCTTGTAGTCGCGCTTGTCGTAGCCGGTGTAGATCTGGCGCGGACGGCCGATCTTCATTTCCGGATCGACCTGCTGCTCCAGCCAATGCGACACCCAGCCGGCGGTGCGCGCGATGGCGAACATCACGGTGAACATCTCCACCGGGATGTTCAGCGCCTTGTAGATGATGCCCGAGTAGAAGTCCACGTTCGGGTACAGCTTGCGCTGCACGAAGTAGTCGTCCTTCAGCGCGGCCTCTTCCAGCTTCAGCGCCACTTCCAGCAGCGGATCGTTGACGCCCAGTTCGCCCAGCACCTTGTGGGTCATCTCGCGGATGATCTTGGCGCGCGGGTCGAAGTTCTTGTAGACGCGGTGGCCGAAGCCCATCAGGCGGAAGCTCGAGTTCTTGTCCTTGGCCTTGGCCACGGCGCTCTCGACGTTGTCGGCGGTGCCGATCTCCTCCAGCATCTTCAGCACGGCTTCGTTGGCGCCGCCATGCGCCGGGCCCCACAGCGCGGTGATGCCGGCGGCGACCGAGGCGTACGGATTGGCGCCGGTGGAACCGACCAGGCGCACGGTCGAGGTCGAGGCGTTCTGCTCGTGGTCGGCGTGCAGGATGAACAGCAGGTCCAGCGCCTTGGCCACGACCGGATTCATCTCCAACTGCTCGCTCGGCACCTCGAACATCATGTGCAGGAAGCGCTCGACGTAGCCGAGGTTGTTGCGCGGGTAGCGGATCGGCCAGCCGATCGAATAGCGGTGCGCCGCGGCGGCGATGGTCGGCACCTTGGCGATCAGGCGGATCGCGGCCAGGCGCCGCTGTTCCGGATCGTTGAGGTCCAGCGTGTCGTGGTAGAACGCCGACAGCGAGGCCACGGTGCCGGCCATCATCGCCATCGGGTGCGCATCGTGGCGGAAGCCGCCGAGGAAGTTCTTCAGCGACTCGTGCATCATCGTGTGATGCGTCACTTCATGGTCGAACTTCTTGAATTCGTCGGCGGTGGGCAGCTCGCCGTTCATCAGCAGGTAGGCCACTTCCAGGAAGTTGGACTTCTCGGCCAGCTGCTCGATCGGGTAGCCGCGGTACAGCAGCACGCCGTTGTCGCCATCGATGTAGGTGATCGCCGACTTGCAGCTGGCGGTCGCGGTGAAGCCCGAGTCGTAGGTGAACAGACCGGTTTCTTTGGTCAACTTGGAAATGTCGACGCAATCGTTGCCCAAGGTGGGTTTGAGTACCGGCAGAACGACCGACTTGTCGCCGGCGTTGAGCGTGACCTGATCAAGATCGGACACAGTGTGCGCTCCTCAGTGGAAGGCGCCTGCCCGTGCTTTGCGAACAGACGCGTGAAGGAAGTCCACGGCAATTACCACGGATCGCGCCATTATCGCACAGCAACATTTGAGTAGTCGCTCGTACTGAAGTCGTAGAGCGAGGGTGCGGCGGCGACACAGCGTTGCATCCTCGCCGCCGCAGGGACGGGAGAATCTACGCCGGCGCTGCATGCCGGGAATCGACGAATCGGGGGGCGCCAAACGAAGACGGCCGCGCAGGGCGCGGCCGTCTTCTTACCACTTCGACCGCTCGATCAGCGCGCGTAGCGCTTCTGGAACTTGTCGATGCGGCCGCTGGTGTCGATGACCTTGTGCTTGCCCGTGTAGAACGGGTGCGAAGCCGAGGAGATTTCGACCTTGATCAACGGATACTCTTCGCCGTCCTCCCACTTGACCGTCTCTTTCGAGGACATGGTCGAACGGGTCAGGATCTTGAAATCGGAGGTGACATCGTGGAACACGACGTCGCGGTACTGGGGATGGATGTCGGCCTTCATGGGCTCGCACCGTAGGGGGCTGCTGGACAAGAGGGAAACTATACCAACTCCCCTGGCCCTCGCGCAACAACAACCTGCACCGAATCCGCACTGCCGCGGCCGCGGCGCGGAAAAGCGCCGCGGCCGGGGGCCACTTTCCCGGCAATCCCCTGCGTCCGCCCCCGGTCGACGCCCGGGCAGGCTGCCGGCCCGGGTCGACAGGCCCGGCTTCAGCCGGCGCCGACCGCCGCGCGCGCCAGCGCCTGGAAGCGGGCCTGGTCGTAGCGGATCAGCATCGCCGCGTTGTCGGCCAGGCCGAGCTGGCGGTTCCAGTCGACCAGGGTGGCGCCGCGGCTGTGCACCCCGGCCAGCTCGACCTGCAGCGGCCGCGCCTGCACCTCCAGCGCGCCGTCGGGCTGCAGCGCCCAGGCCATCGCCAGCGCATCGGCGGCATACCAGTGCTCGCCGCGCGAATCCTCCGACCACAGCCGGGTCTTGCGCGAGATCTGCTCGTAGAAGCGCGCCTTGTCGGCGTCCGCCGCCAGCCACTGCTCGACCTCGCGGTGCGGCAGGCCGTGCGCGACGGTGGCCTCCCAGTCGGCGACCTCGACGTGCGGAAATCCGGAAAACACGATATGCGCCGCCTCCGGATCGAAGGCGATGTTGAATTCGGCGGCCGGGGTGATGTTGCCGTGGCAGGTGATCGCCCCGCCCATCACCACGAAGCGGCGCACCCGCTGCGGCAGGGTCGGATCCAGCTTCAGCGCCAGCGCGATGTTGGTCAGCGGGCCGAGCGCGACCAGCAGCAGCGCGCCCGCGTACTGGTGCGACAGGCGCAGGATCGCCAGCGCCGCGTGCTCGCGCTCGGCAACGCGCGCCGCCGGCGCCAGGCCGATGTCGCCGAAGCCGTCCAGGCCGTGCACGTGGGCGGCGTCCACCGCCGGATGCAGCAGCGGATCGGCGCAGCCGGCGAACACCGGCACGTCCTCGCGTCCGGCCACTTCGCACAGCTTCAGCGCATTGCGCACGGTGTGCTGCAGGCCGACGTTGCCGGCGGCGATGGTCAGGCCGACCACGTCGTGGCGGTCGTCGGCGAAGGCCATCAGCAGGGCCAGGGCATCGTCCACACCGGGATCGGTGTCGATCAGCAGGGGAATCTTGTCGCTCATGCGCGATTCTTCATTCGTCCGTTCGGCCGCCGAGTCTGGCACCGCAACGTGGCGGTGGAAAGCCGGGATTGGGGATTGGGGATTCGGGATCGGTGAAAGCGACAGCCTTGCGAATCCCGAATCCCGAATCCCGGCCCCTACGCCCTACGCCCCCGCGAACCGCGCCGCGCCGCCCACCCAGCGCGCGACGATGCGGTCGGCCAGGGCCGGCGAGTCGGCCAGCAACCGCTCGGCCAGCCCGTGCACCCGCGGCAGCAGGCCGGCGTCGCGCGCCAGGTCGGCGACGCGGAACGCAGCCAGGCCGGTCTGGCGGGTGCCGAGCAGTTCGCCGGGGCCGCGCAGTTCCAGGTCCTTCTCGGCGATGACGAAACCGTCGTTGGTCTGGCGCATGGTCTGCAGCCGCTGCCGCGCCATCGCCGACAGCGGCGCCTGGTACATCAGGACGCAGCTGGAGGCGGCCGCGCCGCGCCCGACCCGGCCGCGCAACTGGTGCAACTGCGCCAGGCCCAGGCGCTCGGCGTTCTCGATGATCATCAGCGAGGCGTTGGGCACGTCGACGCCGACCTCGATCACCGTGGTGGCGACCAGCAGGTCGATCTCGCCCTGCTTGAACGCGCGCATCGCCGCCTGCTTCTCGGCGCCCTTCATGCGCCCATGCACCAGGCCCACCTTCAGCTCGGGCAGCTGCGCCGACAGCGCCTCGAAGGTGGCCTGCGCGGCGGTGGCGTCGATGCGGCCGCCCGCCCCGCCGCCCCGCCCCTGCGCCGGCTTGTCGCCCTCCTCGGCTTCGTCGATCAGGGTGCACACCCAGTACGCCTGGCGGCCTTCGGCGCAGGCCGCGCGGATGCGCTGCACCAGTTCCGGGCGCCGTTCGGCGCTGAGCACGATGGTCTGCACCGGGGTGCGCCCAGGCGGCAGTTCGTCGATCGCCGACACGTCCAGGTCGGCATAGGCGGCCATCGCCAGCGTGCGCGGGATCGGCGTGGCGGTCATCACCAGCTGGTGCGGCACGCCGGCGCCGGTGGCGCCCTTGTCGCGCAAGGCCAGGCGCTGGTGCACGCCGAAGCGGTGCTGCTCGTCGACGATGGCCAGGGCCAGGTCGTGGAAGGCCACCGCGGCCTGCATCAACGCGTGCGTGCCGACCACCACCTGCGCCTCGCCCGAGGCGATCTGCGCCAGCACCGCGGCGCGCGCCTTGCCGGTGACCTTGCCGGCCAGCCAGGCGACGCGGATGCCCAGCGGCTCCAGCCACGCGCGCAGGTTCGCCAGGTGCTGCTCGGCGAGCAGTTCGGTCGGCGCCGCCAGCGCCGCCTGCTTGCCCTTGTCCACCGCCAGCATCGCCGCCAGCGCCGCGACCACGGTCTTGCCGCTGCCGACGTCGCCCTGCACCAGGCGCAGCATCGGCGAGGGCTTCTCCAGGTCGGCGCGGATCTGCGCGAACACCCGCTGCTGCGCGCCGGTGAGCTGGAACGGCAGCGACTGCTGCAGGCGCCTGGCCAGCAGGCCGCGCCCGCGCAGCGACGGCGAACGCTGGCGCTGCAGGGCGATGCGCTGGCGGCGCAGGCTCAGGTGGTGCGCCAGCAGCTCTTCCAACGCCAGCCGCTGCTGCGCCGGATGCAGGCCGGCGGCGAGCGCGCCCAGGTCGGCCTGCGGCGGCGGCCGGTGCGCGACCAGCAGCGCGCTGCGCAGCGACGGCAGGCCCAGTTCGGCCAGCATCGCCGCCGGCAGCAGCTCCAGCGACGCCTCGGCCGGCAGCCGGTCCAGCGCCTGCCCGATCAGCTTGCGCAGCGTCGCCGGGCCGATGCCCTCGACCGCCGGATACACCGGGTCCAGACTGTCGTCCAGGCCGGCGGCTTCGTCGCCGCCGAGGATCTGGTAGCTCGGATGCACGATCTCCAGCCCGTGCTGGCCGGGCTTGGGCGTGCCGAACGCGCGCAGCCGCGCGCCCACCGCGAACTGCGCCACCTGCGCGGCGCGGAACTGGAAGAAGCGCAGCACCAGCGTGCCGCGCGAGTCGTCGGCCACCGCCACGCGCAGCATCGGCCGGTAGCGGAAACCGCGGTCCACCGCCTCCACCCGCACTTCCACCTGCGCCGGGATGCCCGGCTGCAGCGCCGCCACCGGGGTCAGCCGGGTGCGGTCCTCATAGCGCAGCGGCAGGTGCAGCCACAGGTCCTGCAGGGTCAGCAGGCCGCGCGCGGCGAACTTCTCGGCGAGCTTGGGGCCGACGCCCGGCAGCGCCGACAACGGCGCCTCGCCTGCCGCCGACAGCGCCGGCGCCGGAACCTGCACGCGCGGCACGGGCGACGGTCAGTCGAGCACCATCACCGCATCGACCTCGAAACCGGCGCCCTTCGGCAGGCCGGACACTTCGATGGTGGAACGCGCGGGGAACGGCGCCTGGAAATAGTCCTGCATCACCGCGTTGACCTGGGCGAACTGGGACAGGTCGGTCAGGTACAGGCCCAGCCGCACGATCCGGTCGAGCGAACCGCCGGCCGCCTCGGCCACCGCCTTGAGGTTGTCGAAGGCGCGGCGCGCCTGCGCGCCGATGTCGCCGGGCACGATCTCGCCGGTGGCCGGGTCCAGCGGGATCTGGCCGGAGAAGTACACCGTGTTGCCGGCGCGCACCGCCTGCGAATACGGCCCGATCGCGGCCGGCGCCTGCTCGGTGTGGATGATCTGGCGGGACATGGCGGCTCCAACGGAAATAGGGAATGGGTATTTTACTCGGGACTCGGGACTCGGGACTCGGGACTCGGGACTCGGGACTTGGGACTCGGGACTCGGGACTCGGGACTCGGGACTCGGGACTCGGGACTCGGGACTCGGGACTCGGGACTCGGGACTCGGGACTCGGGACTCGGGACTCGGGACTCGGGACTCGGGACTCGGGACTCGGGACTCGGGACTCGGGACTCGGGACTCGGGACTCGGGACTCGGGACTCGGGACTCGGGACGGCAGGATGCTGCCGTGGGGCAAATCGCTGTCAAGCGGCCTGATGCAAAAAGGCCCTTTTTTCAGGCTCCGGCGCAAACGCCTTTGCAGGAGGGGCTTGAGCCCCAACGCTATCGGTAAGGCGTCGGGGCTGAAGCCCCTCGCACAAGCGCAGCTACCGCGCCCTTGCCAATCCCCAATCCCGAATCCCCAATCCCGGCCTCACTGCCGCCGCACACTCTGCACCGCCGTCAGCCGCCGCAGCCGGCGCATCACCTCGGCCAGGTGGTTGCGGTCGCGCACCTGGATGTTGAAGCGCAGCACCGCGGCGTTGAAGTCGCGGTCCAGGTAGTCCACGCGCTCGATGTTGGACTGGCTCTGCGCGATCGCCGCGGCCAGTTGCGCCAGCACGCCGGTGCGGTTCTCCACGTCCACCACCAGCGCGGTGTCGTAGTCGCCGATGACGCTGGTGTCCCAGCCGATCGGCACCCAGCGCTCGGGCGACTTGCGCAGCTCGGCCAGGTTCGGGCAGTCCAGCCGGTGCACGACGATGCCCTTGCCGGCGGTGTGGTAGCCCATGATGTCGTCGCCGGGGATCGGCTGGCAGCAGTTGGCGAAGCTGACCACGCCGCGCTCGGTGCCGTTGATCAGGATCTTTTCCTGCGAATGCTTGGAATGGCCGCCGCCGCGCAGTTCCGCATAGGCCATCAGCGCCTGCGCGGCCTGGTTCGGCATCCAGTTGCCCAGCGCGATGTCGGCCAGCAGCGCCTCCAGGCGCGGATAGCGGTGCTCGCTGAGGAACGAATCCAGGCGTCCCTTCGGCAGCCGCTCCAGCGCACTGTCCATCGCCTCCAACGCGCGGTCGAGCATGCGGTGGCCGAGCTGCACCGCGTCCTCGTGCTCGAGCTGCTTGAGCTGGTGGCGGATCGCGGTGCGCGCCTTGCTGCTGACCACGAACTCCAGCCACTGCGGCTTGGGCGTGGCCGAGCGCGCGGTGATCACTTCCACGGTCTGCCCGCTGACCAGCTTGGTGCGCAGCGGCACCAGCTTCTTGTCCACCCGCGAGGCCACTGCGCGGTTGCCGACGTCGGTATGCACCGCATAGGCGAAGTCCAGCGCGGTGGAGTTGCGCGGCAGCGCCAGGATCTTGCCCTTCGGGGTGAACAGGTAGACCTCGTCGGGGAACAGGTCGACCTTGACGTTGTCCAGGAATTCCAGCGACGAGCCGGCGGCGCGCTGCGACTCGATCAGTTCGACGATCCACGCATGCGCGCGGCTCTGCGCGCTGTTGGGCGAGTCGCCGCCGAACTTGTAGGTCCAGTGCGCGGCCACGCCGCGCTCGGCGATCAGGTCCATTTCCTCGGTGCGGATCTGCACCTCGATCGGCGAGCCGTAGGGCCCGAACAGCACCGTGTGCAGCGACTGGTAGCCGTTGGCCTTGGGGATGGCGATGAAGTCGCGGAAGCGCGCGTCCAGCGGCTTGAACGTGGCGTGCACCGCGCCGAGGGCGTGGTAGCAGTCCGGCACCCCGCGCACCACCAGGCGGAAGCCGAACACGTCCATCACCTGGTCGAAGGATTTGTTCTCGTCGCGCATCTTGTTGTAGATGCTCCACGGGGTCTTGATCCGGCTGACCAGGCGGTGCTCCAGCCCTTCCTTGGCCAGCCGCTGCGACAGCTGCACCTCCACCTGCGCCATCGACTCGCGGCGCACCACCGGCTGGCTGCGGATGTGCTTTTCGATGATCGCGTGGCGCCACGGGTGCAGCGCGCGGAAGCCGAGGTTCTGCAGCTCGGACTTCATCAGGCTCATGCCCAGGCGCTGGGCGATCGGCGCGTAGATCTCCAGCGTCTCGCGGGCGATGCGGCTGCGCGCCTCCGCGCTCTGCGCGCCGAGCGTGCGCATGTTGTGCAGGCGGTCGGCGAGCTTGATCATGATCACGCGCAGGTCGCGCGACATCGCCAGCAGCATCTTGCGGAAGCTCTCGGCCGCCGCTTCCTGGCGGTCGCGGAACTTGAGCTTGTCCAGCTTGGTGACGCCGTCCACCAGTTCGGCGACCGCTTCGCCGAATTCGGCGGCCAGCTCGGCGCGGGTCAGTGGCGTGTCTTCGATGGTGTCGTGCAGGATCGCGGCGATCAGCGCCTCCACGTCCAGGCCCAGTTCGGCCAGCACGCCGGCCACCGCCACCGGATGGGTGATGTACGGCTCGCCCGACTTGCGGGTCTGCCCGGCGTGCGCGGCCGCGCCCACTTCCCACGCGCGCCGCAGCAGCGGGATCTGCTCGGCCGGCAGATAGCTGGCGCTGCGCTCGAGTTGCAGGACGTAGTCGGGGATCGCCTCGCTGGCCGGCGACAGCGCGGCGGTGGCGACCTGGGCGGAAGGGCCTGGGTTCATGCGCGAAGACTATGCCAGCGGCGCGAGGACGGCAAACCCGCCAAAGCGAAACAGCCCGCGGATGCGGGCTGTTCGGCGAACCATGGCCTTACGTGGACGAGATCAGTCGTCGTTCTTGGACATGTCCTCGTCGGCGACGACCTCGGCCGCAGCCCACTCCAGCGCTTCGCGCTCGGCGCGCTCGCGTTCGGCCTTCTCGACTTCGTCGATCAGCGCATTGTCGATCTTGCGCGCGGCGATCTCGCGCAGCGCCAGCACCGTCGGCTTGTCGGCCGATTCGGTGTTGTCGAGCGTGGCCTGCACGCCGTTGGCCAGCTGGCGGGCGCGCTTGGACGCCATCATGACCAGCTCGAAACGGTTGTTAACGACTTCCAGGCAATCTTCTACGGTGATGCGGGCCATGCGGGCTCCCGGCGGGCCGGCGACGGCCGCGCGCTCGAATGAGGGAAAGGGCGGCGATTGTAGGCCGCGCGCCGGCCGAAATCAACCCGCCAGCATCCGGTTTCCTTTGGAATCAGCCAGTTGGCTGATCCGGCTCGAGCAGCGCCGCGATCAGCGCGGCGTGGCGCTGCTGCTGCGGCAGCCGGCGCAGGCGGCTGGCGACGAAGATCGCGCACATCTCGTCCACCGCGGTGTCGAAGTCCTCGTTGACGATCACGTAGTCGAAGTCGGCGTAAT
This sequence comes from Xanthomonas sp. AM6, assembly GCF_025665335.1. Taxonomy (NCBI): domain Bacteria; kingdom Pseudomonadati; phylum Pseudomonadota; class Gammaproteobacteria; order Lysobacterales; family Lysobacteraceae; genus Xanthomonas; species Xanthomonas sp. AM6. The sequence continues at coordinate 1,094,839 of NZ_CP106869.1, read as the reverse complement.
GCGACATCTCCTCGCGCGCGGCGGCCAGCCGCTGCGCGATCACCGCCTCGCTGTCCTGGCCGCGCTTGCGCATGCGCTGCTCCAGCGCCGCCCGCGACGGCGGCAGGATGAACACGCTGACCGCATCGGGCACCTTGGCCCGCACCTGGCGCGCACCCTGCCAGTCGATCTCCAGCAGCACGTCGCGGCCGGCGGCCAGCTGCGGCTCCACCGATTGCCGCGCGGTGCCCTTCCAGTCGCCGTGGACGCGGGCGTACTCGAAGAAGTCGCCGGCATCGATCATGCCCTGGAACGCGTCGGCGGACACGAAGTGGTAGTGCTCGGCGTGGCGCTCGCCCGGCCGCGGCGCGCGCGAGGTGAACGAGATCGACAGGGCGATCTGCGGATCGCGCGCCAGGGTGGCGTTGACGATGCTGCTCTTGCCGGCGCCGGAGGGCGCCGCAACGATGTAGAGAGTGCCGCGCATCGCTCAGGTCTCGCCGTCGATTGAAGTCGGGCGGCGCACGATACCAGCCCCAGCCGCGACCGCAAGCGACAGGGTGTCCCGATGCCTGCCGCGCAGCGGCGCGCGCGCTTGCCGCCGGCCCCGGCCGCCGGGCTTAACGCCATGATCAGCAAACGCTTTTCCTGAACGATCGACGCGCCTACCGCATCGCCAGCACGTCCGTCGGCCGCTGGCGACGGCGCGGATCGGCGAGCGCTGCGCCGGATCCGATGCGGCGCCCGGCAACGGAAAGCGCACGACGTCCGCCCGCAGGCCGCGCAGGACGGATCGCGCCGAGCGCCCGGCTTAATTGAGAATAACTCTCATCCGCACTACACTGCTGTCCTCCCCGTGGTCCTGGACGGATGCCATGTCCACTCCTCCCACCCCCGCCACGCCCGTCTCGCTGGCGGACGAACTGGAAAGCAGCTACGCGGAACTGCACCGCTATGCGACGCGCAAGTACGCCGGCGCGGCGGGCGACATCGTGCACGATGCCTGGATCCGCCTGGCATCGCGCGCCGGCGCCGGCGGCGAGCCCGGCCAGCACAGCGTCCGCGACCCGCTGACCTATCTGCGCCGGGTGGTCGACAATGTCGCGGTGGACCGGCATCGGCTGGCCGCGTCGCGCAACCGCTTCGCCGCCGCCGCGGACCCGCAGGACGAGGTTCCCAGCCCCTGGCCCTCGCCCTACGAGACGACCCTGGGCCAGCAGGAATACGCGGTGCTGCTGCAGGCGATCCGCGACCTGCCCGCGCAGGCGCGGCGCGTCTTCGTCCTGTTCCGCGGCCGCAACCTGAGCATGGCGCAGATCGCCGCGCAGCTGGGCATCTCGCCGCGCACCGTGGAAAAGCACATCGCCGTCGCGCTCGCCCACTGCCGGCGGCGGCTGCAGGAGGCCGGCCGGGACATCTAGCGCGGCTACGGGATCGGCAGCGCTGGACCCGTCATGCTCCTCAGTGGCCCGCGGCTTCCCTTCGCCGCGGACGACAACCCCATTCCTTAGCGGATAGGCAGACGATGCCCGACAACTCCCCCGTCGACGACGACCTGTTCGACCAAGCCGTCCGCTGGATCCTGCGCCTGGACGAAGCGCCCCGCGATGCGGACACCTTGCGGCGGTACCGGGACTGGCTGGCCGCCGCCCCGGACGCGCGCGCGCAGGCGGTAGCGGCGGCGCGTGCGCTGCTGGGCATGCTGCAGCGTCCCGCCGCCGAGGTCGGCGACGAACTCGGCATCGCTCCGCGGCAGCCGGCGCCATCGCCGCCTGCGGCGGTCGCGGCGGTCGCGCCGGCGGTTACGCAGCGGCGCCCGCGCCGACCGCCACGGCGCTGGCAGGCGGTGGCCGCCGCGCTCGTCCTGGCGATCGGCGCCGGCACCTGGCTGGGCGCCGGCGGCCTGGACCGTTTGCGCAGCGATGCCTACACCGAGGTCGGCGCGATGCGGCGGCTGCAGCTGGAGGACGGCAGCGTGGTCACCCTCAACACCGACAGCGCCATCGCGGTGCGCATGCGCGAAGGCACGCGCGCGGTGCGGCTGCTGCGCGGCGAAGCCTTCTTCCAGGTCGCGCACGATCCACGCCGCCCGTTCGTCGTGGACAGCGTCGGCGGCAGCGCGCGCGTGCTCGGCACCGCGTTCAATGTCCATCTCGACGACGGCGCTGCCCGGGTGAGCGTGGTGGAAGGCCGCGTCGCCGTCCGCGCGCCGGCCGGCGCAACCGGCACGGTGCTCGGCGCCGGGCAGAGCGCGTGGCTGGCCGGAAGCACCGTGCGCCGCGAAACCGGGGTCGATCCGTTCGCGGTGGCCGCATGGCGGCGGCAACAGCTGGTCTTCTACAACACGCCGTTGTCGCAGGTGGTCCGCGAGCTCTCGCGCTACCGCCACGGCGTGATCCGGTTGCGCGGCGACGTAGGCGCCCTTCCGGTCTCCGGCGCGTTCAACATCGCCGACCCGGACGCCGGCCTGCAGGTGCTGCTGGACAGCCTGCAGCTGGACGCGGTGCACCTGGGATGGGCGACCTTCGTGTACCGGCCGGCGCCGGTGCCGCAGAAAAAATGAACAAAACGTAAACAAAAGCGGCGCAGCGGCACATCGTCCGCGACTGGACTGGGTAGTCGGCCAGGCCGAACCCGTGTCAACAGGAAGAACGTAATGATTTTCGTTCGCATCGCATACCTTCTTCCCGATACCCGAATCCATGTCCATCGCCACCGCCCTGCGCCAGGGCCGCTCACGCGCCCGCCGCACCCTGCTCTCCAGCGCCCTCGCGGCGACCCTGTTCGGCATCGCCGGCCTTGCGCATGCGCAGTCGCCGATCCCCGCGGTCGGCGCGCAGCCAGCGCGCTACGCCATCGACCTGGACGCCCAGCCGCTGCCCGACGCGCTGGTGAAACTGTCCGCACAGACCGGATTGCAGGTGCTGTACAGCCGGCAGGAACCCTACGGCCTGGTCGCTCCCGCGGTGAAGGGCGACTACAGCGCCGAGCAGGCCCTGCAGCAGCTGCTGCAGGGCAGCGGCCTGGTGCCGCGGCGGACCGGCGCCAATGCGGTCACCCTGGAGACCGCCGCGCATCGCTCTGCCCAGGCCGGACGCGAGCCGGCGATCGTCACCGACACCTTGCGCGTGGCCGGTGCCGCGCGCGGCACCGCCACCGGCAGCGCGCGCGATGCGCAGGGTCACGACGACGTCTACGACCTGGACCTGTCCAGTTCCTACATCGGCCGCACCGAGGTCGAACGCTACAAGGGCGCGACGCCATCGGACCTGCTCAACGGCGTGGCCGGCGTGTTCAGCGGCGACGCCCGCAACAGCGGCGCGCTGGACCTCAACGTCCGCGGCATCCAGGGCCCCGGCCGCGTGCCGGTGACGATCGACGGCACCGAGCAGGCGCTGACGGTCTGGCGCGGCTACAACGGCGCCAGCAACCGCAACTACATCGACCCGTTCCTGATCGGCGGCATCCGGATCCTCAAGGGCCCTTCGCTGACCCGCGACGTCGCCACCGGCATCGGCGGCGCGATGGTCGTCGACACCCTGGACGTGGACGACGTCGTCGAGCCCGGCCGGCGCTTCGGCGGCGAATTCAGGCTCGAAGGCAGCAGCAACGCGACCTCGCCGCGGCTGCCGACCCTGCACACCGGCGAGGACTACCGCACGGTCGAGGGCTTCCCGCAGGCCACGCCGAACATCCCCTACACCGATCGCACCCTGCTGGTGACGCCGCGCAGCGGAGGCGGAGGCTACAACGTCCTCGACGGCGACGACTACGCCTACCGGCTCGCGCTGGGCTGGCGGCCGGCCGAAAGCCTCGACCTGCTGGCCGCCTATGCCTATCGCGAACGCGGCAACTACTACGCCGGCAAGCGCGGCGCCGGCTACTACAGCAAGTCGAGAAGCTCTTCCGCCGACGACTACATCCTGTCGATGGCCAACTACTGGCTGCCCGGCAACGAGGTGACCAACACGTCGAGCCAGATGGAATCCTGGCTGTTCAAGGCCAGCTGGCGCCCCACCGACGAACAGGCGCTGCAGCTGGGCTACCGCGACAGCCTGTCGCACTACGGCGAGGTGATGCCATCGCGCATCATCGAGTCGGAGGACCGCGCCGCCATCCAGTGGCCGTCGAGCCGGGTCGATGCGAAGGCGTGGAACCTGGAGTACCAGTGGCAACCGGCGGACAGCCGCTGGATCGATCTGCACGCCAACCTGTGGCGTACCCAGACGGTCAGCGACACCTACACCGCCGGCGGCTTTCCGAACTACGCGCAGGGCATCGACGCCCCGCTGCTGAAGAACACCGCGCTCGCCAATGCGCGCAACGCGCGCAACGGCATCACCCTGAGCAACAGGATCCGCCTCGCCGATCGCCTCGACCTGACCCTGGGCGGCAACATCCAGCACGAGACGCTGCGCTCGGACGATGCCTATTTCGGCGTCAGCGACGGCTGGCGCATGTACCCGCGCGCCGGCCGGCGCGAGGAATGGCAGGCCCATTTCAACTTCGAATGGCGGCCGTTCGACTTCCTGACCCTCACTGCCGGTGCGCGCTACGCCTCGTACTGGGCCTTCGACGACTTCCTGGACGCGCACGCCGGCCAGATCAGGCAGTCCGTGGTGACCGGCTACGAGATCAGCTACCGCACGACCGAAACCTATACCCAGCAGCAGCGCGAGGCGCTGATCGCCGACCAGCTCGCCGGCAACCTGGAACTGCTGGAACTGGAGATCATCACCCGGCAGGAGTACGACGAGATCGCCGCCGCCCTGCTGCAGAACGTGCCTAGCAGCTACCAGGTGCAGCACCGGGTGCCGTGGCGACCGGATGCCAACGGCGACTACACCAAGGCCGGCAACGCCTGCCTCAACGGCTCGCTGGACGGCCTGCCCGGAACGGCGGGCCAGACCTGCCTGGCCAGCGCCGTGACCGAGACCCTCGACGCCACGGCGCGCAAGCGCAAGGACCATGGCTGGGTGCCGTTCCTCTCGGCCACGGTGAATTTCGGCGACTACAGCCGCGTCTATTTCCGCTACGGCGAGACCCTGCGCTATCCCAGCATGTTCGAGAGCACGGTGGCGTTCTCCGCCTCGCTCAACCCCTGGGGCGTGCGGCCCGAGCATGCCTACAACTGGGAGCTGGCCTACGTCCACGACCTGAGCCCGCTGCTCGGCGCCGACGCGAGCGCCGACGTCAAGCTGGCCTACTACGTCAACAAGACGCGCGACGTGATCGAACGCGATCCCGGCTTCAAGTTCGACAACATCGAAAAGCAGACCATCCGCGGCCTCGAGTTGCAGGGCCGCTACGACGACGGACGGCTGTTCACCGACCTGGGCGTCAACTACAGCCTGGAGAACGAGGTCTGCGACGAGACCACCGCGGCGCTGCTGTCCAGCACCAACGGCTACGTCATCGGCAGCGGCCAGATCGTGCCGACCTGCGTCGACTACGGATTCGTCGGCGGCTACCTGTTGACCCAGAGCACGCCGGAGCTGTCGGCGACGTGGTCGCTGGGAACGCGCCTGCTGCAGCGGCGCCTGGAGCTGGGCAGCCGGGTCACGTACTACCGGCAGTACCGGAACCCGGACCTGGAATGGTTCCGCGAAAACTCGATCCAGAACCAGGACGGGCGGCTGGTCTACACCTTCAACGTTCCCTTCTCCTGGGGCAGGACGCTGCTGCTGGATGCCTACGCCCGCTACCGGCTGCGCGAGAACCTGGACGTGGAGCTGACCGCCACCAACCTCACCGACCGCTACTACGTCGACCCCGCCACGCGCTCGACCGTGGCGGCGCCGGGACGGACGCTGAAACTCAGTTTGACCGGGAGGTTCTGAGCCCGGACGCATCAAGGAGTGTGGCCTGTTCCGGACACGGACGTCCTCGTCGTTCCAATCCAACCATAGGGATACATCGCATGAACACGAAAAACACACGCATCGCCGCCGTCCTGGGCCTGGCCGTGGCCGGCATGCTGGGCAGCGCGCACGCCGCTCCGTTCGTCGGCAAATCGAGCAACGAGGCCTACGTCAAGGTCGGCGAATCCACGGTCAACGGCGGGCCGCACCAGGCCGGATTCGCCGGCATCGCGGTGAACTCGACCGGGCTGAACAATCCGGTGGATTTCAAGGGGCTGGCCACCTACGGCGGCGTCGGCTCGGTGAAGGTGCTGAACTTCCCCTACAGCGGCGCGCCGAGCAGCCACGACAACCTGGGCGTGTTCGCCTTCGCCCAGGTGGGCAGCCAGGACGTGTGGTTCGGCGAGTGGTACTCGCGCAAGGACACCACCGACGGGCTGGGCACGCACACGGTGTACTTCATCGGCGACAAGCCCGATAGCAGCGTCCCGACCTCGGGCACGGCCAGCTACAGCGTGGTCGGCCTCAACAACTACAGCGCCGGCAACCAGCTGACCGGCACCTTCAGCGCCAACTTCGGCACCGCCAGGCTGACCGGCTCGATCCAGAACGGCGCCGGCTTCGCGGTCAACATCGGCACGGCCACCATCAACGGCAACGCCAGCATCTCCGGCAGCAACGCCACGGCGCGGCAGTCGGGCACCCTGGTGGCGTCCAACGGCGCGGTCTCCGGCCAGTTCTACGCCAACCAGACCGCGCTGGCGGGCATCGCCGATTTCGCCGGCGTCGCCTACGACACCGCGTTCGGCGGCGCCAAGCAGTAACCGCAAGCGCTTCCCCGGCTCGCGTTCCTCCGAGCCACTTCACGCAGGACAAGCCAAGGCCAAGCCAGTCCTGCTTCCCTCATTTCCACGGCGCATCGATGCATTCCATTCCTTCTGCGCGGCGGCGTCCGCGCACCACGGCGTTCCTGCTGGGATGCATGGCCATGGCCGTTTGCGCCTGCGTGCCGGCGCAGTCGCAGGACGACATGCGGCGCATGCTGGACCAACGCAGCCAGGGCCAGGCGGCCGAGCGCGAGCGCGCGCTGCTCAAGGACGAAGCGGACGCCGAGCGACCGACCATCAGCGTCGACGGCAAGTCCTACATCGTCGCGCACACCGCCAACGACGTCGGCCGCGCGCTGTACCTGTCGCTGCAGAACCGGCAATGGCCGGCGGTGCAGCGTTTCCTGCAGGAATACCTGACCCTGGCCGATCGCGATCCGCTGCTGATCCACTACGCGCAGGGCGCGGTGGCGCGCAACGGCGGCCGCTACCGCGAGGCCGAACGCGAGTACCGGGCAGTGCTGGCGCTGCGACCGGACTTCCTGCCGGGCCGGCTGGAACTGGCGCGGGTACTGTTCGAGGACCAGCAGGATCGCGAGGCCGAGCAGGCGTTCGCGGCGATCGAGGCCTCGATCGATGCCAGCGATCCCAAGACCGAGGGCGTGCGCGGCAGCGTCGCCAGCTTCCGTCGGGCCCTGGCCGGGCGCCGCGGCTGGAACGGCGCGTTCGCGCTGGGACCGGCATGGAGCGACAACGTCAATCGCACCTCGGCCAGCTCGGTCTGCCTGCTGCTGATGGACGGACGCTGCTTCTTCAGCCGCAGCACGCCCGACGCGATCGGCGCCGCCGGCTACGACTACGATGCCAGCGTCGACCGGCGCCTGCCGCTGCGCGGGCACCACGGGCTGTACCTGCGCTCGCTGCTGTTCGGCCAGGGCTACCGCGACAACGGCGCCTACAACGAACTGACCTCGACCAGCCAGGCCGGCTACAGCTATCGCAGCGGACGGCACACGCTGGCGCTGGCGCCCTCGTTCGAATACTACGCACTGGGCAACGACGCGCTGTACGGAGCCTGGGGCGCGCATGCGGAATGGAGCTGGACGCTCTCGCCGCGCGCGCTGCTCAAGCTGGAAGGCGACTGGAAGGACGTGCGCTATCGCCGCGGCGACTACGCCGGCAGCTACGACGGAGTGGTGCGCAGCGCGTACGCCACCTATTTCCGCAGTCTCGGCACGCGCTGGACCGTCTTCGCCGGCGCCGACCTGACCGACAGCGCCGCCACGCAACCGGTGGAGTCCTTCCTGCAGAAGGGCGTTCGCCTGGGCGGCTCGCTGCAGTGGCCGAATGGCTTCAGCGGCACGCTGTTCGCTTCCTACCGACGCCGCGACTACGGCGCCTTCAGCGCCGTGCTCGGTGCGCGGCGCGACGACGCCGAGCAGGGCTACAGCCTGGTCCTGCGCGCGCCGCGCCTGGCCGTCGCCGGCTTCGTGCCGCTGCTGGCGCTGCGCCGCAGCCATGTCCGCAGCAACGTCGACTGGCTGTACAGCTACGACAGGAACACGGTCAGTCTGAAGCTGGAGCGGACGCTGTGACCCAAGTGTCGTTGCGATCGGCGCCCGTGCCAAGCGCGCCGCCTTCCTTCCCTTTCGCCATCGAGCCTGCGCCATGAACCAGACCCTCGTCGACGCCACCCGCAGCCAGCGCCTGAAGGCCGCCACCCACGCCGCGCACGCGCGCCTGGACCAACGCATCATGGCCGCGCAGCCGTTCGCATCGCGCGCCAACTACACGCGCTTCGTGCAGGCGCAGTACTGCTTCCACTGCGACATGGAGAGCGTGTACCGCAACCCGGTGCTGGCCAGCGTGGTGCCCGAACTGGCGCAGCGGCGGCGCCTGCCGCAGATGGTGGCCGACCTGGCCGACCTGGGCGTGGCGGTCCCCGCCATGCGCCCGGCGCCGGCGCCGGACGGCCGCTACTACGAAAAGCAGGTCAACGCGCTGGGCTGGCTGTACGTGGCCGAAGGGTCCAGCCTGGGCGCGGCGATCCTGGCCAAGCTGGCCGCCAAACTGGGACTGCACGAGCAGTTCGGTGCGCGCCATCTCGCCGGCCATCCCGACGGGCGCGCGCGGCATTGGCGCCAGTTCACCGCCGCGCTCGACAGCGTGCCGCTGGATCCGGCGCAGGAGCAGGCGGTGATCGATGCGGCGTGCGCCGCGTTCGATCGTGTGTACGCCCATGTCGACGCCTATCTTGCCGATGGCGCGCGATGAGGCCGTGCCGCGAGGAGTTCCGGCGATGGCGCTGAGCCGCGGCGCGTGGCGCTGCCTGGGCCTGCTGATGCTTGCGCTGGGCCTGATCGGCGCGGTGCTGCCGGTGATGCCGACCACGATCTTCCTGATCCTGGCGGCGTGGTGCTTCTCGCGCTCCTCGCCGCGCCTGGAGGCATGGCTGCTGCAGCATCCCCGCTACGGCGCCGCCTTGCGGCTGTGGCGCGAACAGGGCGCGATCACGCGCCGCGGCAAGTGCTTCGCCGGCGCCGGCATGGGCATGGGCTACGCGCTGTTCTGGTGCGGCGCGCATCCGGGCTGGAAGCTGGCGGTGGGCGTGGGCCTGTTCTTCGCCGGCAGCGCCGCCTACGTGCTGTCGCGTCCGGCACCGCGCCACGCCGCCGATGCGCAGGGAGCGCCGTGATGACGGGCGGGATCCGCGCGCGGCGGCGCGGCGCCGGGTTGGACGCTGCCTCGGCACGCCTGACGGCGCCGTGGCTGGCACGGCAGGTGCCCAGCGCGCACGCCGGCCGATGCTGCGGCACCTGCATGCCGCCGCGCGCGACGCGGCCGCGCGACCGCGGCATCGGCCTGGTCCCGGGTGCTGGTCCTGCCTGCAATCGGCCGGCCTGCTGCCGGGCGCGCCGCCCGCCCGCGCCATGACGCAAACACACACTTCCGCCCTCGTTCCGATCCGCTGGATGACGCCCATGCATGCCGACATCGCCCCGCCCTCCGTGCTGCCGCCCGACCTGGGGCCCTGGCAGATGTTCCTGCACGCCGACGTGGTGGTGCAGGCGGTGATGGTCGGCCTGGCCATCGCCTCGGTCGCCACTTGGACGGTGCTGGTGGCCAAGAGCTGGGAACTGGCGCGGCTCGGGCAGGCGCTGCAGGCCGCGCGCACGGCGCTGTCGCAAGCGCAGGACCTGGCCGATGCCGAGCGCCGCCCGCCGCTGGCGGCGCCTGCGGCGCAGCTGCTGCTGCACGAGGCCCGCGCCGAACTGCAGCTTTCCAGCGGCCTGGAGGACACGGGCGGGATCAAGGAACGGCTGGCCTCGCGCCTGGAACGGATCGAACTGGGCCATGCGCGACAACTGCGCAAGGGCACCGGCCTGCTCGCCACGATCGGCGCCACCGCGCCGTTCGTCGGCCTGTTCGGCACCGTGTGGGGCATCATGAACAGCTTCGTCGGCATCGCCCGGGCCAACACCACCAACCTGGCGGTGGTCGCGCCCGGCATCGCCGAGGCATTGCTCGCGACCGCGCTGGGCCTGGTCGCCGCGATTCCGGCGGTGGTGGTCTACAACCATTTCGCGCGCACGCTGGGCGGCCTGCGCCAGCAACTGGGCGATCTGTCGGCCGGCGTGCAGCAGCTGGTGTCGCGCGACCTGGACCGCGATCGGGCATCCAGGCCCGCGTCGCAAGGCGCGCCCCTGGCCGGCATGCGGTGAGGCCACCGGCATGGCGATCCGCACCGACCGAGACGACGACGATGCGCTGGACGAGAACCACGCGATCAACGTCACCCCACTGATCGACGTGATGCTGGTGCTGCTGATCGTCTTCATGGTCGCCGCGCCGCTGGCCACGGTGCAGGTGCCGGTGGAACTGCCCGCCAGCACCGCGGCGCCGCAGCCCAGGGACCGCGACCCGGTCTACCTGACCCTGGGCAAGGACCTGAGCCTGCGCCTCGGCGACACCCGGATCGAGCGCGATGCGCTGCAGCCGGCGCTGGACCGGCTGACCCAAGGCGACCGCGCGCAGCGCATCTTCCTGCGCGCCGACCGCGCGGTGGCCTACGGCGAGCTGATGCGGACGATGGACGCGCTGCGCGACGCGGGCTACTTGAAGGTCGCGCTGGTCGGGCTGGAGCCGGCCGATCGATGAGCGCGGGGCCGCAGGCGCGGGCGCTGCGCCGCTGGCTGCTCAGCCTGGGTGGCGTGCTGGCGGCGCATGCGGCGCTCCTCGCCGCGCTGCTGTGCTGGCCGGCGCGCGATCGGGCGCCGCCGCCCGTCGCTCCGGCGCAGGCGCTCATGCTGGAGCTGGCGCCGGCCCCGACCGCGCCGCCGGCGCCACCGACCGATCTGCCGCCGGGCCCGCCGCGGCAGGAGCAGCGCCAGGCCCCGCGCGTGCGCGCGCCGCTGCCGGCGCCCCCGCTGCCGCAACCGCTGCATGCCGACCCGGAAGCACCGCAGCCGTCGGCGCCGGCGCAGGAGCAACCGCAAGCGGCCAGCACCGCGCAGGCCAGCGCCCCGCCCAGCGTGGCGGCGCCGCCGGCCAGCCGCTATGCCGCGGCGCAGTCGCTCTCCGGCGCGGCGCAACAGCTGCGCGCCACCTGGCAGGCGCAGGTGCTGGGCCATCTGCAGCGCTACAAGCGCTACCCGCGGCCGGCGCAACGGCGCAGGCAGGAAGGCGTGGTACAGGTCCAGTTCGCGGTGGACCGGCACGGCCATGCCAGCGCGATCCGCATCGTCCAGGGCAGCGGCCACGACGCGCTGGACAGCGAGACGCTGGCGACGGTGCAGCGCGCCAGCCCGTTGCCGGCGCCGCCGCCGGAGATCGAAGGCGACCCGGTACAGGTGGTGGTGCCGGTGGACTTCTTTCTGCGCGACCGCTGACGCGGCCGCGCCGGTTCGATCGCGCCGCACCGAAGTGCGCGGAGCGCTACTCCAGGTTCTGCACCTGCTCGCGGATCTGGTCGATCAGCACCTTCAGCTCCACCGCCGCGTTGGAGGTGCGGCTGTCCACCGACTTGGAACCCAGGGTGTTGGCCTCGCGGTTGAATTCCTGCAACAGGAAATCCAGGCGCCGGCCGGCCGGCTCGGGCTGGCGCAACACGCGGCGGATCTCCTTGATGTGGCTGCCGAGCCGGTCCAGTTCCTCGTCCACGTCGAGCTTCTGCAGCCACAGCACCAGTTCCTGCTCGGCGCGGCCGGGATCGACCGGATGCGGCAGGTCGGCCAGGCGCGCGGCCAGCTTGGCGCGCTGGCCTTCGCGGATGGCCGGGATCAGTTCCTTCACCTCGCCGGCGATGCGCTCCACCGCGTCGACCCGCTCGACGATGGCCGCGGCCAGCTTGCCGCCCTCGCGCTCGCGCGCGGCGACGAACTCGGCCACCACGTCGTCCAGCAGATCCAGCGCCTGCGCCTGCAGCGCGGCCGGGTCCACCGCCTGCCCCTGCAGCACGCCGGGCAGTTGCAGCAGGTCGGCGAACTGCACCTGCAGCTGCGGGAAGCGCGCGCCGAGCCGCTGCGCGAGCACCGCCAGCTGCTCGACCAGCGGCTCGTTCACCGCCAGCGACTGCGCATTGGCCTCGGGCGCGCGCAGGCGCAGCATCAGGTCCAGCTTGCCGCGGCTGATCCGCGCGGCCAGGCGTTCGCGCAACTGCGGCTCCAGCGCGCGCAGTTCCTCCGGCAGGCGCACGCCCACTTCCAGGAAGCGGTGGTTGACCGAGCGCAGTTCGCAGCCCAGCGTGCCCCAGGGAGTGATGCGCTCGGCGCCGGCGAAGGCGGTCATGCTGCGGATCATGCGGTGTTCCGGTGCGTGCAAAGCGCGAATGGTACCCTAGCGCCCCACCGGCCCGGCCCCACGCCGCGCCCGGCCCCACGCCACCTCCGGATCGATCCCATGTCCTTTTCCCGTCCCAGTGGCCGCACGGCCGATCAGCTGCGCCCGGTGCGCATCGAACGCGCCTTCACCCGCCACGCCGAAGGCTCGGTGCTGGTCAGCTTCGGCGACACCCGCGTGCTGTGCACCGCCAGCGTCGAGAACCGCGTGCCGGGCTTCCTGCGCGGCAAGGGCGAAGGCTGGGTCACCGCCGAGTACGGCATGCTGCCGCGCGCCACCCATTCGCGCTCCGACCGCGAGGCCGCGCGCGGCAAGCAGGGCGGGCGCACGCTGGAGATCCAGCGCCTGATCGGCCGCGCGCTGCGCGCCTGCGTGGACCGCAACGCGCTCGGCGAGCGCACCATCACCCTGGACTGCGACGTGCTGCAGGCCGATGGCGGCACCCGCACCGCGGCGATCACCGGTGCCTACGTGGCGCTGATGGACGCGGTGAACTGGCTGCAGAAGCGCGGCGACCTGAAGAAGCCGGTGGTGCTGGGCGCGGTCGCCGCGGTCTCGGTCGGCGTCTACCGCGGCACCCCGGTGCTGGACCTGGACTACGCCGAGGACAGCGACTGCGACACCGACATGAACGTGGTGATGAACGACGGCGGCGGCTTCATCGAGATCCAGGGCACCGCCGAGGGCCATGCGTTCCGCCGCGACGAGCTCGACGCGCTGCTGGCGCTGGCCGAGACCGGCATCGGCCAGCTGCTGGCCGCCCAGCGCGAGGCGCTGGCACGGTGAAGCGGCGGATCGCACTGACCACGCTGGTCGTGGCCGACTACGACGCGGCGATCGCCTGGTACACCGGCAAGCTCGGCTTCGCCCTGCTGCAGGACGTGGCGCTCGGCGACGGCAAGCGCTGGGTGGTGGTCGGCCCGGGCGGCAGCGACGATGCCGCGCTGCTGCTGGCCGAACCCGGCGACGCCGCCCAGCGTGCGCGGATCGGCGACCAGACCGGCGGGCGCGTGGACCATTTCCTGTACACCGACGACTTCGCCCGCGACCACGCCGCGATGCTGGCGCAGGGCGTGGAGTTCCTCGAACCCCCGCGCGCGGAACCCTACGGCACGGTGGCGGTGTTCCGCGACCTGTACGGCACCAAGTGGGACCTGCTGGAACCCAAGCAATGAAGACACTGGTCCTGGCCAGCGGCAACGCCGGCAAGCTGGAAGAACTGCATGCGCTGCTCGACGGCAGTGGCATCGAACTGGTCGCGCAATCCGCGCTCGGCGTGCGCGACGCCGACGAGACCGGGCTGACCTTCATCGAGAACGCGCTGCTGAAGGCGCGCCACGCCGCGCAGCTCACCGGCCTGCCGGCGCTGGCCGACGACTCGGGCATCTGCGTGGACGCGCTGCGCGGCGCGCCCGGCCTGTATTCGGCGCGCTACGCCGGCGAACACGGCAACGCCGCGGCCAACATCGACAAGCTGCTGCACGAACTGCGCGACGTCCCCGACGCGCAGCGCAGCGCGCACTTCCACTGCGTGCTGGTGCTGCTGCGGCACGCAGAAGACCCGCAGCCGCTGCTGGTGCAAGGCAGCTGGCACGGGCGCATCCTGCACGCGCGCGCCGGCGACGGCGGCCACGGCTACGACCCGGTGTTCTTCGATCCCGAACACGGCCAGAGCGCGGCGCAGATGCCGCTGGCGCTGAAGAACCGGATCAGCCACCGCGGCCAGGCGCTGGCGCTGCTGAAGCGGCAACTGGCCTCGCTGTAACAACGGCCGGTAGCCGGCGCGCCCCGCCGCTGCCGCGCCGGCCCTTCGCCCTACACTGCCCGCATGCCGCCGCTGATCCCGCCCCCGCTGTCGCTGTACGTGCATCTGCCCTGGTGCGTGCGCAAATGCCCGTACTGCGATTTCAATTCGCACGCGGCCAAGGGCGCGCTGCCGTTCGACGCCTACGTGGACGCACTGGTCCGCGACCTGGACCAGGACCTGCCGCTGGTCTGGGGCCGCACCGTGCAGACCGTGTTCTTCGGCGGCGGCACCCCCAGCCTGTTCCCGGCCGAGGCGATCGACCGCTTCCTGCAGGCGGCCAGCGCGCGCCTGCGCTTCGCGCCGAACCTGGAAATCACCCTGGAGACCAACCCGGGCACCGCCGAGCACGGCCGCTTCGACCGCTACCTGGCGGCCGGGGTCAACCGGCTCAGCTTCGGCATCCAGAGCTTCGACGACGCCGCGCTGCAGCGCCTGGGCCGGATCCACGACAGCGCCGACGCCGAGCGCGCGGTCAAGCTGGCGCAGGACGCCGGCTACGCCAACCTCAACCTGGACCTGATGTACGCGCTGCCGCAGCAGACCCTGGCCGGGGCCGAGGCCGACATCGCCCGCGCGCTGGCCCTGCAGCCGACCCATATCAGCCACTACCAGCTGACCCTGGAACCGAACACCGTGTTCGCCGCGCGGCCGCCGCAGGGCATCCCCGAGGACGACGACGCCTGGGACATGCAGGAGCGCTGCCAGGCGCTGCTGGCCGCCGCCGGCTACGCCCAGTACGAAGTGAGCGCCTACGCGCGCGACGGCTACCAGTGCGCGCACAACCTCAACTACTGGAAGTTCGGCGACTACCTGGGCATCGGCGCCGGCGCCCACGGCAAGATCAGCTCCGGCGCCGAGCAGAGCATCCTGCGCCGCTGGAAGACCAAGCATCCGCAGGCGTTCCTGGCCGCCGCCGGCACCCCGGCGGCGATCGGCGGCGACGAGTGGATCGCGGCCGAGCGGCGCCCGTTCGAATACATGCTCAATGCGCTGCGCCTGAACCAGGGCTTCGCGCTGCGCGACTTCGCCGCACGCACCGGCCTGGCGGCGGAGACGATCGCGCCGGCGCTGGCCCAGGCGCAGGCCCGGGACTGGTTGCGGGTGGACGCCGGGTACGCCGTCCCCACCGAGCTGGGGCGGCGCTTCACCAACGACGTGGTCGCGCTGTTCCTGGCCTGACAACACCGCGCCGCCCGCCGGCGTGGTTGCGCCGCCGGAAACGTGCTACATACCGGACCCGGAAAAAGTAAACGGCGATCACAGGATGTCATTGTCTGCTACCCCGTCGGCCAGCCCCGCCACGCTCGCTGGCGCCGCCCTGCCCACGCGCGTGCGCGACATCCTGGATTCGCTGAAAGCCTTGCTATGGCAGGATCTGGACGCGCCGCTTGAGTCGACCCTGGCCGATCTGGAGCGCGAACTGTTCGACCAGGCCGAGCGCGCGCGCAACAGCCACCTGCAACAGAACGTCTACCAGGAACTGCAGGGCCTGCGCGCGCGCCGCGAACGCTTCGCGCCGTTCTTCAAGGCGCGGCTGGAAGCGGCGCTGGCCACGCTGCGGCTGCCGCCGTCCCCCGCCGGCCCGCGCCGGCAGGAGAAGGCCAACGCGGCGATGCAGATGCTGACCCTGGTCGCCGACGTGGACATCGACCGCGACATCGTGCTGCACGAGATCGCCCGCCGCGAGGCGGCGCGTGCCAGCACCCCGCTGCAACTGCTCGGCCAGCGCTTCGGCGTGCTCGCCGCGCGGCCGGCGTTCGAGGCCGAACACGTGCCGCTGGGCCCGCACCTGCTGTGCCGGATCCTGCGCGAGGCCGGCGAGGAACTGCAGCTGGGGCTGGACGCGCAACTGACCCTGTACCGCGCCTTCGAACGCCAGGTGCTGGCGCGCTACGGCGAATTCGTGGAACGCGCCAACGTGCTGCTGACCCATGCCGGGGTGCTGCCCGGGCTGGTCTACCTGCCGTACGTGGCGCGACCGGCGGCGGAACCGGCGGCCGGCGCACGCGGCACGCCGCGGCCGTCCCCCGCCGCCGCCCGCCCGGCCACCGCCTGGTCGGGACAGGCCGCGCCCACGGGGTGGCCCGAAGCGCGTCCCGGCCATGCGGGCGCCGGGCCCGGCACGCCGGCCGCACCGCGCCTGTCGCCCGCAGCGGCGCCGCAGCAGCCCCCGTGCCCGCCGCCGCGACTGCGGCCCGTGCACCGGCCGCGCAGGCGGCCGACAGCGCGCCGACCGACCTGGCCACGCTGCGCCAGTTGCTCGCCATCGCACGCGGCCGTGCGGCGGCACCGGGGCACGCCGGCGCGGCCCACGCCGCATCGGCCGCCGCCCTGCCCGGCGCGACCGCCGCGGCGACGGCACCCGGCGCGGGCGGTCCCGCCATGCCGGCCGCGCCGCGCGCCGTCGCGGCGAACGGCGCGCCCGCGACATCGGCCAGCGCCCGTCCGCCCGCCGTGCCGACCACCTCGCTGCTGCAGGCGCTGGGCGAACTGCAGGCGCAGCCGCCCGCGCACAGCGCGCAGGCCGGACTGCGCGGACGCCGCCAGGTGCGCGACGTGCAGGCGGCGCTGCTGGCGGCGCTGCGCGCCGAGCATGGCCCGCAGGTCGCGCTGGCGCCGCAGGATACCGACACCTTCGAACTGCTCGGCCTGCTCTACGCCGAGGTCGAGCGCGAAGTGCGCAGCGAGGCGCCGGCCAGCGCGCTGCTGGAACGCCTGCAGGTACCGCTGGCGCGCGCGGCGCTGCAGGATCCGGCGTTCTTCGTGCGCAGCCAGCATCCAGCGCGCGAACTGCTCAACGCGGTCGCCGAATCCGGCGCCACCTGGCTCAGCGAGGAGGACACCGATCCGCAGCTGCTGGTGAAGCTGAACCAGACCGTGGACCGGGTGGTCGAGGACTACGAAGGCGACGAACAGGTCTTCGAACAGGCCCACCAGGACATCCAGGCGCAATACCGCGCGCTGGCGCACAAGGCCGAGATCGCCGAGCGCCGGCATATCGAGGCCGCGCGCGGCAAGGAACGGCTGGAGGTGGCCAAGCAACTGGTCAGCGCCACGCTGGAAGCGCTGTGCCGCACCTGGCAGCCGCCCAAGTTCGTGCAGGCGCTGCTGAAACAGGCCTGGTCCGACGTGCTGACCCTGACCCTGCTGCGCCAGGGCGAGGACTCGGACGCTTGGCGCGAGCGCCAGCAGCTGACCCAGTGCATCGCCGAGATCACCTGCCGCGACAGCGGCGGCGCCTCCGATCCGGACTTGGCCGACGAGGTGCGCGAGGCCTTGCTGCAGGTGGGCTACCACCAGGACGAAGCCGCCGCGATCGCGCGGCGCCTGTCCACCCCGGGCGGCGGCGACGAACTGACCTCGCGCACCGAACTCAGCGCCAGGCTGAAATCGCGCACCCGCTTGGGCGACCAGGGCGAGGACGAGCGTCCCGTGCTGGCGCCGCGCAACGACACCGAACAGGCCGCGTATGCGCGGCTGCGCAGCCTGCCGTTCGGCACCTGGTTCGAATTCGTCACCAACCAGCAGGGCGACCTGAAACGGCAGCGCCTGTCCTGGTACAGCCCGGTCACCGATCGCGCGCTGTTCGTCAACCAGCGCGGGCACAAGACCGCCGAGCACTCGCTGGATGCGCTGTCGCGGCTGCTGGCGCAGGGCCAGGCGCGGATCGTCACCGAAGACCGTGCGCGGCTGATCGACCGCGCCTGGCAGGCCACCGTCCGCGCGCTGCGCAACCTGGCCGGGGCGCCCGCGCCCAACGGCCCCCTGGAGGACGCATGATCGCCGAAGCCCGCCGCTCGCCGCGCCGGCAGGTCCCGGACATGGTGCCGGTGCTGGACGTGATGGAAGGCGCCGTGATCGGCCGCCTCGGCAACCTGTCCGAGAGCGGCATGCTGCTGCTGGCGTCCGCCCCGCTGCACGAGGACGCGCTGTACCAGTTGCGCTTCGCGATGCCGCAGCTCGGCGACGACACGCAGATCGACGTCGGCGTGCACCTGCTGTGGAGCGAACGCTCGCACGCGCCGGGCCAGGCCTGGGCCGGCTTCCGCTTCCTGACCATCTCGCCGGCGCATCGCGAACTGCTGCGGCAGTGGATCAATGCGGGGCCGGCCGGGTAAAGCACTTTCGCCAGCAGCATGTCTGTGGGAGCGACTTCAGTCGCGACGGGCATTACCGGTAAAGCCGATCGCGACTGAAGTCGCTCCCACACGAACCGCGGTGGCACCGCGCGCGATCGCGTTACCAGGCCCGGCGAGGTTTGCGGCAAACTTGGCGCCCGCTTTCCGCATTGCCGACCGAGCCGCCGCCATGAACCAGCCAGACCCCAGCGCCCTGTATGCCGACCATCTGCGCACGCTGGCGCAACGCGCCGACACCGCGCTGGCGCGCGGCGGCTTCGAGCACCTGGTGGTGCCCAGCGGCAGCCTGCACTACCAGGTCTTCGACGACCGCGACTATCCGTATGCGGTGAACCCGCAGTTCAAGGCCTGGCTGCCGCTGACCCGGGTGCCGAACAGCTGGCTGGTGTACACGCCCGGACGCCGCCCGCAGGTGATCTTCCACCAGCCGCACGACTACTGGCACGTGGTGCCGGCCGCGCCGAACGGCTGGTGGGTGGAACATTGCGACATCCACATCATCCGCACCCCGGAAGAAGCGCTGGCGCTGCTGCCCAAGCCGGCGGCGCGCTGCGCGATCCTGGGCGAGGCGCAGAGCGCGCTGGGCGAGTACGTGCCGAACAATCCCGAGGCGGTGGTCCAGTACCTGGAGTACCACCGCGCCTACAAGACCGCCTACGAACTGGCGCTCATGCGCCAGGCACAGCACCTGGCGGTGCGCGGCCACCGCGCCGCCGAAGCGGCGTTCCGCGACGGCCGCAGCGAATTCGAGATCCACATGGCGTACTGCAGCGCGGTGGGCCAGGACGCCAACGACCTGCCGTACGGGAACATCATTGCGCTCAACGAGCACGGCGCGGTGCTGCACTACACCGAACTGCAGCGGCAGGCGCCGGCGCCGCTGCGCAGCTTCCTGATCGACGCCGGCGCCTCCGCGCACGGCTACGCCAGCGACATCACCCGCAGCTACGCCGCCGACACCGGCAGCGAGTTCCAGGCGCTGATCGACGCGGTCGATGCCGCGCAGGTCCGCATGGGCCAGAGCGTGCGCGCCGGCGTGGACTACAAGCAGCTGCACCTCGACGCGCACCTGGCACTGATGGGCGTGCTCAAGGACTTCGGCGTGCTCACCGTGTCGCCGGAAGCCGCGCTGGCCACCGGCGTCAGCGCCGCGTTCTTCCCGCACGGCCTGGGCCATCCGATCGGGCTGCAGGTGCACGACGTGGCCGGCTTCGCCGCCAGCGACCGCGGCGGCCGCATCGAACGTCCCGCCGGCCATCCCTACCTGCGCATGACCCGCGTGCTGGAACCGGGCATGGTGGTGACGATCGAACCGGGCGTGTACTTCATCGACATGCTGCTGGACGAAGCCAGACAGGCCGGCCACGCCTCCAGCATCGACTGGGCGCGCGTGGCGCAGTTCAAGCCCTACGGTGGCATCCGCATCGAGGACGAGGTGGCGTGCACCGACGGCGATCCGGAGAACCTGACCCGCCCGGTGTTCGCCGCGGCGGCCTGACCGCCAACGTGTTGTTTGCCGGTCAGCGCAGACGCGCCGCGACTGGCCGGCTTTCCCCTGCCCGCCTCCCCGGGCTCTGCGGCGCAGTGCCTCGATGCTGCCAGCGGGCAATGGATGCGCACCGCTGGCGCCAGGCTGCGTCTGCCTGACCAATCGGCGATGCCGCTAGCGACGCCAGCTTGCGCGCGGGGACGCCACATCCATTGCGACCGCGCGGTTCTGCTGGGCCAGCAAGAAGCAACATGCCAGCGTTGAACTGATGCGGCGCGTGAAAGCCAGCTATCCGGCGGTCTGACACAGCAAGCGCAAGACCCGCACGTTCGCTGCTCGGCCTCACCGCCGCGGTCATTGCTTGCCGGTCAACGCATAGGGGCCGCGATTGAAGCTCATGGGCACCGTGTCGTAGCGCCGCTGCCCTGCCGCAGCAGGATAAGGCGCGGTCTTGAAATCGCGCGCCAGCGCCTCGAGCCCGCGCGCCGCGTTCGGCGAGGGCAATGCCTCGATCACCAGCGACGACTCGGGGCGCCCGCCTTGGGGGTTGCCGCGGAGCAGGAACAGGGTCAGCGCCGGGGTGACCGGCAAGTCCATCGGGCTATCGCGCACGGTCTTGCGCCGCTGGTTCTCGGCGCGTGGCGCAAGCCCGGCGCTCTGGTCCGTGCCCTGCGCCTGCAGCGCGTCGATCTGCGCGAACAGCATGCGATCCAGCACCTTGCCCCGCTGCAGCCGAAGTTCGTTGAACCAGGCCAGACCGATCGCGTTGCGGTCGCCCGACGGCATGGCGGAGTAGCAGCGTTCCAGCAGATAGGCGTGATACGCGGTATCGCGATTGAACTGGCTGGGCCGAAGCGTGCGGCCGCTGGCCTGGCGTTCGCGCGCCGTGAGCTCACGATCCAGTGCGATCCAGGCCTGCGCCCACTGCATCGCCGGCTTGGGGTTGCCCGCGGACAGTTCCAGCTCCGCCAGCGAGGCGAGCGCCAGCAACGGACACCGCGCCATCCCGAGGCATGTTTCCAGCCAGTAGCGCGCGGTATCGTCGTCGCGCTGCACCAGATGCGCCGGATGCGCATCGCCGTGTCGGTAGAGCACGCCGAGGTAAAAGGCCGAAGCGCCGTCGCCGTTGCGGGCCAGTGCCACCAACTGCGCCAACAACTGCTCCCGGGCAGCAGGAACGGAGCGGACCGACAATAGCGTTTCCAGATCGGCCAGCGCCATGCTGGGAACGACGGCCGCCACGCTGGCCGGCGCTGGCGCCGCATCGTGCTCCTGTGGCACCGCGCCCGCGCTGGCCGCAAGCCACAGCGCTGCCGCGAGCAATCCCGACATCATGTTCTTCAAGATCATTCCCTCCCCCGTACCTGCACACTGTGCGCAGCGGACGCCAAGTGCGCAAGCGAGGTCAGCGCGCAGCCATCTCCGCCTCGATCTCCTCGGCGCTGCGCGCCAGCGCGGCGGTCAGCACGCGGTGGCCGTCGTCGGTGATCAGCACGTCGTCCTCGGTGCGGATGCCGATGCCGCGCCACCTGGCGTCGACCTCCTTGTCGTCGGGCGCGACGTACAGGCCCGGTTCGATGGTGAACACCATGCCCGGTTCCAGCAGGCGCGATTCGCCGGCCAGCTTGTAGTCGCCGACGTCGTGCACGTCCAGGCCGAGCCAGTGCCCGGTCTTGTGCCGGTAGAAGCGCCGGTAGTCGCCGCTGGCCAGGTTCTGCTCCACGCTGCCCTTGAGCAGTCCCAGCCGCAGCAGGCCCTCGGTCAGGGTCTGCACCGCCGCCAGGTGCCCGGCCTCGTAGGCCACGCCCGGCCGCGCCTGCGCCAGTGCCGCGGCGTGCGCGGCGCCGACCAGGTCGTGCAGCGCGCGCTGCTCGGCGCTGAAGCGGCCGCCGACCGGGAAGGTGCGGGTGATGTCGGCGGCATAGCCGCGGTACTCGGCGCCGGCGTCGACCAGCACCAGTTCGCCTTCGCGCAGCCGCGCGGCGTTGGCGCGGTAGTGCAGCACGCAGGCGTTGGCGCCGCTGCCGACGATGCTGCCGTAGGCCGGCCAGGCGTCGCCGGCGCGGAACTCGCGTTCGATCTCGGCCTGCAGCTGGTACTCGTGGACGCCCGGGCGCGCCAGCCGCATCGCCGCGCGATGCCCGGCCACGCTCAGGTCGGCGGCCACCTGCATCAGCGCGACCTCGTCGCGCGACTTGAACAGGCGCTGCTCGTGCAGCAGGTGGCCCAGCTCCAGGAACTCGTGCGGCGGCTGCGCGCCGTGCCGCACCTGCTCGCGCACGCGCTTGACCCAGCCGATCAGCTTGAGGTCGAAGTCCACGTCGCGGCCGAAGTGGTAGTACACCCGCGAGCGCCCTTCCAGCAGCCCGGGCAGGATCTCGTCCAGGTCCTCGATCGGGTACGCATCGTCCATGCCGTAGCGTTCGACCGCGCCTTCCTGGCCGGCGCGCGGGCCGTCCCAGGCCTCGCGCTCGGGATCGCGCTCGCGGCAGAACAGCAGCGCCTCGCCGTGCTTGCGGCCCGGCACCAGCACCAGCACCGCCTCCGGCTCGGGGAAGCCGCACAGGTACCAGAAGTCCGAGTCCTGCCGGTACGGGTAGTGGGTGTCGTGGCTGCGCACCCGTTCCGGCGCGCTCGGCAGCACCAGGATGGCGTGCTCGCCGGCCATGTCCATCAAGTGTCTGCGCCGGCGCGCATATTCGCCCGCGCCGATCCCGGTGAGTCGCTTCATCGCTCAGTTCAGGCGTTGCCGGTGGCGCGGGCCGAGCACGCAGTCGCCGTGCAGCAGCAAGGCCGCCACGCGCACGAATTCCTCGATCTCGGCCAGCGCGTCCTCGTCCTCGTCGGCGCTGTCGAAATCCTCAGCGCTGGCCTGCGCCAGCCGCGCCAGGTCCTGCAGCGCTTCCTCGCCCTCTTCCGACAGCGGCGGCTTGGCGCCGGCGGCCAGGCCGAAGCCGCCGAGAAAGCCACGGCACCAGTCGAACAGGCCGTCGGCGCGCTCGGACAGCGGCGCGCCGGCATCGGCCAGCACCAGGTCGAAGGCGAAATCGCGGTCCTCCAGCTGCGCGGCGGTGGCCTGGCGCAGCCGGTCCAGCGCATCGCCAGGGCGCGGCGCGGCGATGCCGACGTCGGCCAGCACCGCTGCCGGCCAGGCCGCCAGGTCGGCGCCGCCGCCGGCCAGCCAGCCGCACAACGCGCCGTGGAGTTCGGCCGCCGACGCGGCCAGGCCCAGCTGCTGGCTGGCTTGGTTGACGTCGTCGGCGGTGGGAAGTTCGGTCATGGACGCAAGGCCTGTTGGGCGCCGGCCGCCGGGTCGGGGCGCAGCGGTGGAGCGGGGACTGCGCAGTGTAGCAATCCGCATGCGCAGCGCTGCTTGTGGAGGCTTCCGACCGGCGCCTACACTCCACCACCCTTTCCTGTTCGAAGCCCTCTTCCCGCCATGTCGATCGAGCACGTCGCTGCGGGAATCACGGGGTATGCCGGCGGCGACTGGCGTTGGGGCTGGGCCGCCGCCGCCGCGGTCCTGGCCGTGGCCACGGTGGTGGCCGTGCTGCAGGCCGTGCACTGGCGGCGGCGCATGCAGCAGCAACTGCAACGCCAGCAGCAGCTGCAGCAACGCGACCGTCACCTGCAACTGGCGCTGTGGGCCTCCGGCGAGCACTTCTGGGACTACGACCTGCAGCAGCGCAAGCTGCGCCGGATGCGTGCCGACGAAGCGGCGCCGCATGCGCAGGAGATCACCATGGTGATCCGCGAGGACGACCCGCTGCGCATCCACCCCGACGACGTGCCGCAGGCCGAACGCATCCTGCGCGAGCACCTGCAGGGGCTGACCCCGGTCTACGTGGCCGAGTACCGGGTGGACCTGGCCGGCGACGGCGTGTGGCTGTGGGCGCGGGTCCGCGGCCGCGTGGTCGACTACGGCGCCGACGGCAAGCCGCGACGGCTCGCCGGCACCGCGCGCGACATCACCTCGCACCGCCAGGCCGACCTGGAGCGGCGCATCGCCAGCGAAGTGCTGCGCAGCATGAGCGAGGCGGTCGCGGTGCTGGACGAAGAGTCCCGCTTCATTTCGGTCAACCCGGCCTTCACCCGCATCACCGGCTACAGCGAGCGCGAAGTGCTGGGCCAGCCGATGGCGCTGCTGGACCATGCGCCGGACGTGTCCGCCCCGCCCGCCTTCGACCATGGCCGGCACTGGCGCGGCGAAGCCTGGAAACGGCGCAAGGACGGCCAGGAGATCCTCTGCCACATGCGCCGCAACACGCTGGTCGACGCCGACGGCCGCCACAGCTTCCACGTGGTGGTGCTGGAGGACATCACCGACCAGAAGCGCGCCGAGCAGGAACTGCGCTACCTGGCCAACTACGACACGCTGACCAGCCTGCCCAACCGCGCGCTGCTGTCC
Organism: Xanthomonas sp. AM6; assembly: GCF_025665335.1. NCBI lineage: Bacteria > Pseudomonadati > Pseudomonadota > Gammaproteobacteria > Lysobacterales > Lysobacteraceae > Xanthomonas > Xanthomonas sp. AM6. The sequence continues at coordinate 1,070,491 of NZ_CP106869.1, read as the reverse complement.
GAGCGGCTGGCGCGCGCGATCGTGCGGGCGCGGCGCCAGGGCAGCTCGGTGGCGGTACTGTTCCTGGACCTGGACCGGTTCAAGGACATCAACGATTCGCTCGGCCACGCGATCGGCGACCGGGTGCTGCGCGCGGTCGCCGAGCGCCTGCAGCAGGCGGTGGGCCCGCAGCACACGGTCGCGCGCCTGGCCGGCGACGAGTTCACCGTGGTGGTGGAGGACGTCGCCGGCCAGGCCCAGGCCGAGGCCGTCGCCGCGCGCGTGCTGACCGCGTTCGATGCGCCGCTGCAGCTGGACGACCGCCGCGAGGTGGCGATCTCCTCCTCGATCGGCATCTCGCTGTTCCCGCAGCACGCGCTGCTGCCCAGCGAACTGCTCAAGCACGCCGACACCGCGATGTACCAGGCCAAGGCCGCCGGCCGCCGCAACATCCAGGTGTACTCGGCGCGCATGGACGAGGCCACCCGCCACCGCGCCACCCTGGCCAGCACCCTGCGCAAGATCCCGCTCGACCAGGAACTGAAGCTGGTCTACCAGCCGCGCTATTCGCTGCGCGAGCAGCGCGTGGTCGGCGTGGAAGCGCTGCTGCGCTGGCACAGCGCCGATTTCGGCCCGGTCTCGCCGAGCCAGTTCATTCCCCTGGCCGAGGAGACCGGGCTGATCCTGGAGATCGGCGAATGGGTGCTGCGCCAGGCCTGCACCACCCTGCGCGGCTGGCGCGAGCTGGGCCTGACCGAGCTGTGCATGTCGGTCAACGTGTCGGCGATCCAGCTCGAGCGCGGCGACCTGCCGGCGCTGATGGCGCGGATCCTGGCCGAGACCGGGGTGCCGGCGGCCAGCGTCGAGCTGGAACTCACCGAGAGCGTGGTGATGTCGCAGGTCGGCAAGAACGCCGCCACCCTGCACGCCTGCCGCGCGCTGGGCCTGGCCCTGGCGATCGACGACTTCGGCACCGGCTACTCGTCGCTGGCCTACCTGAAGCGGCTGCCGATCAACACCCTGAAGATCGACCAGGAATTCATCGGCGACCTGACCCGCGACCCGGACGACGAGGCGATCACCAGCACCATCATCGCGATGGGCCATTCGCTGGCGCTGAAAGTGGTCGCCGAAGGGGTCGAGCAGCCCGGCCAGCTGGCGTTCCTGCGCGAGCACGGCTGCGACGAGATCCAGGGCCACCTGGTCGCGCCGGCGCTGGAACCGGACGTATGCCTGCAGTTGCTGCGGCAGCCGCTGCGGCTGCCCGCCTGAGCGGCGGCCGTCGCGCCGCTGCGCGGCGTCTTGACCGCCGCTCGGGCGCATGCCTATCGTGAGCGCCATGGACACCCCCGACACCCTCGCCCAGCTTCGCGCCCTCGGCGCACGCGTGGAAACGCTGGTCGAGCGCTGCCAGCGCCTGGCCGACGAAAACCGCAGCCTGCGCCAGCAGCAGGAGCAGCTGATCGGCGAGCGCTCGCAGCTGCTGACCAAGAACGAGCAGGCGCGCTCGCGGGTCGAGGCCATGATCACCCGGCTCAAGTCGCTGGAGCAGCACACGTGAGCGAACCGGTCAGCGTCCGCATCCTCGATCGCGAATACACCGTCGGCGTCGAGCCCGAGGAGCGCGACAGCCTGCTCGCCGCCGCGCGCCTGCTCGACGCCAAGATGCGCGAGGTGCGCGGCAGCAACCGCATGGCGGCGGTGGACCGGGTCGCGGTGCTGGCCGCGCTGAACCTGGCGCACGAACTGCAACAGCTGCGCGACGAGCAGGCGCGGCGCGATCATGAGATGACGCGCACGCTCGCCGATCTCAATCGCCGCCTCGACGGCGTGGTCGATACGGCGCGCTGATCCGCGCATCGCATTTCGATCATCAACGTGAATTGCGCCGTACCGCGCGACCGACGAACGGACTAGCCAAGCGCGGCGACGGCGCTATACTTCGCTTGCGTTCTCTGCTGTGAACGACAGCGTGTGCAAACATTCGCCTTGTCCCTTAATTACGACCACGGGATGGCGACGGAATCGGGTGTGCAGGTCCGCCTCGTAGCGGGAAGCCCGATGGTTCCCCAGCTATCCCACTTGAACCCCGGGTTCAAGGTCGTTTCGCACGCATCGTCATGGCGGAGAATGCAATATCCCGGAAACGGCGCCGCAAGGCGCCGTTTCCTTTTGTGCGTCTGCGTATTGTGCGTCTGCGTACGCCGACCCGGTGGGAGGCGTCACCCTCGCGCCGCAGCGTATCTTCCGCGCCGCACCCGGCAACGCACCAGCCAGCCGCCGCGCCAACCCTGGGATACTGTCGCCCCCACCCAGGAGACGCCGCATGCCCTCGCTCGCCCAACTCGTCGACCGCTTCGACCCGGCCGCCGGGTTCGACGTCCCCGCCAGCTGGCGGCAGGGACGCACCGCCTTCGGCGGCCTGTCCGCGGCGCTGGCGCTGCAGGCCGCGTTGCGCGCGGCGCCGTCCGCGCTGCCGCCGCTGAAGTCGGCGCACGTCTGGTTCGTCGGCCCGACCGACGACGCCCTGCGCTTCGACGCGCGCCTGCTGCGCCAGGGCAAGTCCGCCACCTCGGTCGCGGTCGACTGCCTGGCCGGCGAGCAGGTCGCGTTGCGGGCGGCGCTGCTGTTCGCGCAGCCGCGGCCCAGCCGCATCGCCCACGACTTCCTGCCGGCGCGGCCAGCGGTATGCGCGCCCGATGCTGCCGCGCCGATCGCCGACAGCGCCGCCACCCCGGCGTTCGTGGCCAACTTCGAGATGCGCCTGGCCGGCGGCGCGCTGCCGGTGTCCGGCGCCGCCACCCCGGAGCTGCTGGTGTGGGCGCGCCACCGCGACGCCAGCGGCGTGGATCCCGGCGTGGCCCTGGTCGCGCTCGGCGACTGCCTGCCGCCGGCGGCGATGGCCTGCTTCACCGAACCGGCGCCGGTCAGCTCGATGACCTGGACCCTGGATTTCCCGCAGCCGGCGGCGGCCGGCGACTGGTTCCTGCTGCGCTCGGCCAGCCGGCACGCCGCCGACGGCTACTCGCTGCAGGACATGCAGATCTGGGACCAGGCCGGGCAACTGGTGCTGTCGGGCCGGCAGACGGTGGCGATCTACGCCTGACGCGGCGGCCCGCGACGCCGCCGCAGCGTCGCGATCGCTCGCGCCTGCGGCATGCCCTAGGCAGTGCGCGCGCGGACGCCGACAATAGCGCCGTCTTCCGCCACGACCGCCCGATGCTCCCCGACGATCGCGACCTCCTGCGCCAGCAACTGCGCGCGCGCCGCCGCGCGCTCCCCGCGGCCGAGCGCCTGGCCGCCGCCGACGCCCTGGCGCAGCGCCTGCTGGACCTGCCGTTCGCGCCGCAGCACGGACACGTCGCCGGCTACTGGGCGATGGACGGCGAGATCGCGCTGCACCGCTGGCAGCTGCGCCTGCCGGCCACGCTGCAGTACTGCCTGCCGGTGCTCAGCGGCACGACCCTGCGCTTCGCGCCGTGGCGCCCGGGGCAGCCGCTGGTCGCCAACCGCTACGGCATTCCCGAACCCGACGTCGCCGCCGAGGCGACGCTGGCGCCGGAGCAGATGGCGCTGGTGGTGGCGCCGCTGGTCGGCTTCGACGCCAGCGGCGGGCGCCTGGGCATGGGCGGCGGCTGGTATGATCGCAGCTTCGCGTTTCGCCAGCGGCACGCGCCTCCGCCCTGGCTGGTCGGCGCCGCGTTCGCGGTGCAGCAGGTCGCGGCGCTGCCGGTCGCCGCCTGGGACGTGGCGCTGGACGCGGTCTGCACCGACTCCCTCACCCTCCTGACCGCGACCGATCCTCCCGCATGACCGCACGCAAGCGCTACTGGCTGATGAAGTCCGAACCGGACGCCTTCTCGATCGACGACCTGCAGCGGGTCGGCACCGAACCCTGGAACGGGGTGCGCAACTACCAGGCGCGCAACTTCATGCGCGACGGCATGAAGGTCGGCGACGGCATCCTGTTCTACCACTCCAACTGCAAGGTGCCGGGCATCGTCGGCACCGCCACGGTGGCCAGCGACGCGTACCCGGACGTCACCCAGTTCGATCCCAAGTCCGACTACCACGACCCCAAGGCCACCCGCGAACAGCCGCGCTGGTACCTGGTGGACGTGGCCTTCGAGCGCAAGCTCGCGCGCACCATCGCGCTGGACGAGATCAAGCAGCACGCCGACGCGCTCGGCGAAGGCTTCGCGCTGACCGCGCGCGGCAACCGCCTGTCGGTGTTCCCGGTCACCGCCGCGCAGTGGAAGCTGCTGTTGGCGCTTGAGTAGCCGGGATTCGGGATTGGGGATCTGGGATTCGTCCCTGCCCAGCCCCGTCTGCCGCTTTTGACGAATCCCCAATCCCCAATCACGAATCCCGAGCTCCCCATGTCCGAAAGCAAACGCCTGGCCGCCGAGAAAGCCATCGACTACGTCGAGGACGGCATGATCGTCGGTGTCGGCACCGGTTCCACCGTAGCCTACTTCATCGACGCGCTGGGCCGCATCGGCCACCGCATCAAGGGGGCGGTGTCCAGTTCCGAGCAGAGCACCGCGCGCCTGCGCCAGCACGGCATCGAGGTGCTGGAGCTGAACCACACCGGCAATCTTTCGCTGTACGTGGATGGTGCCGACGAATGCGACCCGAACCGCTGCCTGATCAAGGGCGGCGGCGCCGCGCTGACCCGCGAGAAGATCATCGCCGAGGCCAGCGAACGCTTCGTCTGCATCATCGACCCGAGCAAGCAGGTGCAGACCCTGGGCGCGTTCCCGCTGCCGATCGAGGTGATCCCGATGGCGCGCAGCCTGGTCGCGCGCGAGATCCTGGCGCGCACCGGCGGCCAGCCGGTGTGGCGCGACGGCGTGGTCACCGACAACGGCAACGTGGTGCTGGACGTGCACCACCTGTCCATCACCGACCCGGTGGCGCTGGAGCGCGAACTGAACCAGATCCCCGGCGTGGTCTGCGTCGGCCTGTTCGCGCGCCGCCCGGCCGACGTGGTGATCGTCGGCGGCGAGCCCCCGCGCGTCCTGTGACGCGCGGCGGGATCGGAGATTCGGGATTGGGGATTGGCAAAAGCCGAATCCTTCAGGCCGCAGCCCCCCGCTGTTGCCAATCCCCAATCCCAATCCCGGCTCCCTTGACTCGCCACGCACCATGCAACAAGGTGCGCGCTGATCCCACCTTCCCGGCACCGCCATGTCCCTGTTCCGCGCCCTGTTCGTCCTCGTCCTGCTGACCCTCAGCGGCTGCGCCAGCGCCGGCGGCGACTGGGTGGAACTGGCCGGGCACCGCTACCAGGTCGAGCTGGCCCAGGACGACGCGACCCGCGCGCGCGGGCTGATGTTCCGCGACCAGATGGACGCCGACCACGGCATGCTGTTCATCCACGACCGCGAGGAACCGCAGGCGTACTGGATGAAGAACACCAAGATCGCGCTGGACATCCTGTACTTCGACAGCCAGCGCAAGCTGGTGGCGCAGCAGCGCGACGTGCCGCCGTGCTCGGCCGGCAACGCCTGCCCGCCCTACCCGAGCAACGCGCCGGCGCGCTACGTGCTGGAACTCAATGCCGGCCAGGCCGAGCAGATCAAGCTGCAGAACGGCGCCGAACTGACGTTCGGCCCGGGCATCCCCAAGCCCCGCTGAACCGTGCCGGCGTCGGGAAATCCGACGCCGCTGCGGCGCTGAACCCGACACCGCTGTCGGGAATCCCCGGACTTGATCGCGTCGCACTTTGCGGCCAGTCTTGGGCCATGGCGCACCGACTGACATTGCCGAGCTGGAATACCCTGGCCGCGCTGGACGACGACGCGCTGCCGCTGCTGGCCACCGCGCTGCTGATCGCCCGCGACGAGTATCCGGAACTGGATGCCGAGCACTACGACACGCTGGCGCAGAACCACGCCGAGCACCTGCGCCACGAGGTGGCGATGATCGAGCCATGGCCGTTGAAGATGGCCGCGATCAACCGCCACCTGTTCGAGGAACTCGGCTACAGCGGCAACCACGACGAATACTACGACCCGCGCAACAGCTACATGAACCAGGTGTTCGAGCGCCGCCTGGGCAACCCGATCTCGCTGGCGCTGGTGCAGATGGAAGTGGCGCGGCGGCTGGACATCCCGCTCGACGGCGTGTCCTTCCCCGGGCATTTCCTGGTGCGCCTGCCGGTGGACGACGGCCTGCTGGTGATGGACCCGTTCAACGGCGGCCGCCCGCTGGCGGTGGAGGAACTGCGCGAACGCGCGCGCCCGCACCTGGGCGGGGAGACCCCGGACGACCGCGCGCTGCTGCAGATCCTCGACCCGGCGCCGCACCGCGCGATCCTGACCCGGGTGCTGCGCAACCTGCACGGGGTCTACGCCGAACGCGACGAATGGGACCGCGCCGCGCGCAGCGCCGACCGCGTGCTGAAGCTGATGCCCGACCAGCCCGAAGCCCTGCGCGACCGCGGCCTGGCCTACCTGCAGATGGACTACGTCCCCGGCGCCCGCCGCGACCTGGGCCGCTACCTGCAACTGAACCCGGAAGCCAACGACGTGCTGCCGATCCGCGAACGCCTGGTGGAACTCAGCGCGCGGGCGCAGCGCATGCATTGAGGCGGGGATTGGGGAGTCGGAATTGGGGATTCGCAAAAGCGGGGCGCATGCGTGGCGCAGGTCGCTACACGCGGGGTTTCAGCTCCGGCGCTTTACTGGGTAGTGGGTAGGCGTCGAGCGGAGGCCCGCCTGCAGATCGCAGCGATCACCGGATAAGCGCCGAAGCCGCTTTTGCGAATCCCCAATCCCGACTCCCCAATCCCGGCCTCACTCCATCTCGACCATCTCGAAATCGTCCTTGGTCACCCCGCAGTCCGGGCAGGTCCAGGTGTCGGGCACGTCTTCCCAGCGGGTGCCGGGGGCGATGCCCTCTTCCGGCAGGCCGTCGATTTCCTTGTAGATGAAGCCGCAGACGACGCACATCCAGGTGCGGTAGGTGGTGGCGGTAGCGTCGCTCATCGGATAATCGCGGGCCTGGAGGCGGGACGGAGCGGCATTGTCCCACCCCCGCCCGCGCACCGGAAGGCTCACCATGAACGCAGCATCGCCGCCCCGCGGCGTCTACCTGATCACGCCCGACGAGGCCGACGGCGCGCGCCTGCTGGCGCGTGTGGCGCCGCTGCTGGACCAGGGCGTGACCTGGCTGCAGTACCGCAACAAGCGCGCCGGCGCGGCGCAACGCCTGGCCCAGGCGACGGCGCTGCAGGCGCTGTGCGCGCAGGCCGGGGTGCCGCTGATCGTCAACGATGACGTGGCCCTGGCGCAGGCGGTCGGCGCCGCCGGCGTGCACCTGGGCGAGGACGACGGCGACCTGGCCGCCGCGCGCGCGGCGCTCGGCCCCGATGCGCTGATCGGCGCGTCATGCTATGCGGACCTGGCGCTGGCCCGGGCCGCGGTCGCCGCCGGCGCCAGCTATGTCGCCTTCGGCGCGTTCTTCCCCAGCCTCAGCAAGGCCACCACCGCGCGGGCCACGCCGGCGCTGCTGGCCGCCGCCGCGGACCTGGGCGTGCCGCGCGTGGCCATCGGCGGATTGACCCCGGACAACTGCGGCCCGGCGATCGCCGCCGGTGCCGACCTGCTCGCGGTCATCAGCGGCGTCTGCTCCGCGCCCGACCCGCTCGCTGCGCTGCGAGCGTATCGCGCGTGCTTTCCGGAACTGCGCTAACCGGTGTCCACGGAACTTCGCTGCCACGACAGCGGCAAGCGCCACGCGGCCGCGGCCGTCGCCAGGGCTGGGCGAGCCACCCGCGGCCGCCCCTGCAGCGCGCACCGGGCGGCCGGGCGAATTCGCCCGAGGTTCCGGACTGGCTCGGTCATCGGCGCCGATGCTGTCGGGCGCCGGAGCGCGCGCCGCGGCGCTGATCGCGACCGATGGCCGGAGGCACCCAGCATCGCTCACACGGGGAGACGGCGCTGAGGCCAAGCGCGTGAGTCCTTGCCAAATCGCTTGCAGTCAGCCCCGACGGAATCCGAGCCGCAAGGCCCGCGCTGCGCTAGTGGCGGGCCACGGCTTGCGAGGCGCCCAAGGGGCAACGCCACCTTGGAATGACGCTACTTGAAAGCACCTCGCGACCTCATGCCATCGGTTCGGTCGCATCTGCCGCGCACGGTGTGCGCGCCCCTCGCTCGTCGGATCCGCGCCCACTGCGCCGGCGGCCCTGCCGGTTCACTTCAGTTCGGCGATCGCGGCCGGATCGGCCTGCGCCTGCACCCGCTCGAGCAGCCGCAGCAGGTTGCCGCCCCAGATGTTGGCGATCTGCCGTTCGCTGTAGCCGGCCTGCAGCAGGCGCTCGGTGATGCGCGGCAGTTGCGAGACGTCCTCCAGTCCGGCCACGCCGCCACCGCCGTCCCAGTCCGCGCCCAGGCCGACGTGGTCGGGACCGGCGACCTCGAGGATGTGCAGGATGTGCTTCATGTAGTCGTCGAAGGTGGCACGCGCGACGCCGTACTCGGCGTCCAGCGCCTTGCGCTTGGCCATCACCTCGCGGTACTGCTCGGGCTTGATCGCCTGGCGCCCGCCGTAGCCGGCGAACAGCGCGCGCAGTGCCTCGCCGTAGGCCGGATCGCGGTTGCCCGGGATCAGGTAGCCGGACAGCGAATTGACCTGGATCACGCCGCCCTTGGCCGCCAGCTTCCGGATGCGTGCGTCGTCGATGTTGCGCGGATGCGCATTGAGCTCGCCGGAGGCGGTGTGCGACAGGATGATGGGGGCGGTGGACAGTTCCAGCAGTTGGTCGAACACCGCGTCGGAGGCGTGCGACTGGTCGAGCACGATGCCCAGGCGGTTGGCCTGCGCCACCAGCGCCCTGCCCTTCGGGCTGAGCCCATGCCACTGCGGCCCCTTGCTGTCGGTGGAGGAATCGGCGAAGTCGTTGTTGCTGGTATGCACCAGCCCGAGCATGCGCACGCCGAGCCGGTAGTAGGCGCTCAGCAGCGTCGGATCGGCGGCCAGCGGCGAGGCGTTCTCGATGCTGATGTAGACCGAGCGCCTGCCGGCGGCCTTGATCCTGGCCGCGTCCCCGGGCGTGGTGGCCAGTTCGAACGTGTCCGGGTAGGCGGCGACCATCTCGCGGATCTGCGCCAGGCGTTGCAGGCCGAAGTCGCGCGCCTGGCGGTTGCCCGCTTCGGTGCGTTCGCCCTGCGCGGTGTAGATCACCCAGAAGCCGCCGTCCAGGCCGCCTTCGCGCATGCGCGGATAGTCGACCTGGGTGCCGTCTTCGTCGTAGTGGTGGTGGTCGAGGATGTTCCAGCCCGGGCGCGCGAGATTGGCCGGCGTATCCAGGTGCGTGTCCAGCACCGGGAAGCGCTCATGCAGCGCACGCGCGCGCGACAGCCCGTCGGCGGCCGGCAGGTCGCCGCAGCAACAGGCCAGGCACAACAACAGCAGGAAAGGACGGAGCTTGGCCATCGGATATCGGCTCGTACGCAGCGGGCATCGGCGGTCCACGCCGGTGCCTTCGCCGGGGAATGGCCGGCCCGCCGCGCGGCGGGCCGGGGCGTGGGTCAGAAGTCGTAGCTGAGCGTGACCCGGCCCGAGCGCGGCGCTTGATACGCCACCACCTGGTCCCACAGCGGGTTCGTGCTGTTGTCGGGAAGCTGCGAGAACGGATAGATGTTGGTCGCGGTCTGCTCGTTGGTCACGTTGAACACGTCCAATCGCAACGCCAGCTTGCCGCTGGCGAACGCAGGCTTGTAGGTCACGCCCAGGTCGAGCTGGGCGATCCAGCCCAGGCGCCCCTGCGAACCCGGAGGCGATGGTTCGCCGGTACCGGTTTGGGCGTTGTAGCAGAAGTGATAAGGACCACCGGTGATCGCGCTGCCGCCATATCCGGCCGGGTCCCTGCCGGGATAGTTGTCGCCGTAGTAGTTGCCCAGGCAGTTGCGCGGCGCGCCCGAGATCAGGCTGAAATTGGCCGATGCGCCCCACTGCGGGGTGAACTGGTAGAAGCCCAGCAGCTTCAGCTGATGGCGGTGATCGTTGGATTGATCGCCGTTGAAGTGCTCCATCAACGCCGCGTGGTCCCAGCTCTGCGTGGTGGAGACCGAGGCCTGGCCCTGGTAGCTGCCCAGCGCGCCGCCGGTGCGCCACAGGTCCGAGCGCACCTGGCCTTCGGTGGTGCCGTAGCTGTGCGACCACACGTAGTTGGCCTTCGCATACCACTTGCCGTCGAACGGACGCTCCAGATTGAATTCCAGCGCCGAATAGTTGCGCTTGAACTCCGGGAAACCCGCCGCCTGGCGGCTCACCGACACCTCATGGAATTGCCCGTCGGTGCCGATCACGCCCCAGGTGTTGGTCTGCCCGGGATTGATCAGCGCCGCGCCGGAGACCTTCGACCAGTCGATGGTGACGCCCTGGGCGGCGGCGGCCTCGATCAACGCGGTGTTGGAGACGTCGTAGTTCTGGTCGTCGATACCGGCGTTCAGGCGGCGATGGGTGCCGCGGAACCCGAACACCCAGCCGCTCTCCAACTGCTTGGTGAAGCCCAGGATGATCTCGTCCTGGTTCTCGCCCTCGATGTCCTTGGCCACCGCCGTGCGCACGTCGGCGACGCGGCCGAAGCGCGAGTTGGCCGATACCGCAGAGCCCAGCTGCTGGGCGAGGACCGGCGTGCCATCGGCATTGACGCCGCTGTAGGTGAAGTAGGTGTCGGTGTTGATCGCCGGCGTGAACAACCCGACCGGCGACAAAGGCAGGCCGAGATAGTAGCGGCCGATGCTGCCGAACACCTTCAGGCTGGAATCGCCGTTGACGTCCCAGCTGAAGCCCAGGCGCGGCGCCCAGGCATCGTCGACATCGATGTAGGCGGCGCCGAACGGGGTGTAGTTGGTGAACTCGTCCTTGCGCAGCCCCAGGCTGAGCAGCAGGTTGTCGGTGACCTGCCATTTGTCTTCGATGTAGTACGCGCGCTGCTTGGCTTCGTAGGAATAGAGGCTGGTGTTGACGGTACGGATGACGTAGTAGCCCTGCGCCCCGTAGACCGGATCCACCAGGCCCGGACTCGGCGCGCCGACGCCGCCGGCCTCGTTCGCCGACTGGCTCACCAGGCCGCCGGTCTGCAGGCCGAGCGGATCGCTGGTCTGGCCGTACGTCCACGAATAGCCGGGGCCCGACAGGATCGACCCCACGTCCGTGCCCTTGGACTTCTGGTTGTCGATGCCGAAGTTGAGCGTGTGCTTGCCCACGCGCCATTCCAGGTTCAGCCGCTGGTTGTCCTTCTCGTATTCGCGGTCCGGCGAACTCACCGAGGTGACCAGCTGCCGGCCGATGATCGGCGCGCCGCCGACATAGGCGGGATTCTGCAGCGCCGCGCTGATGATCACCGGCCCGTTGCCGGCGTCGTAGTTGTACGGGGTCAGTTCGTCCGGGGTCTTCATCTTCCCGTACAGCGCGGTCACGGTGATGTTGTCGCCGAAATAGCCGGTGTATTTTCCGGAAAACAGCGTCGGCCCGGTCTTCCACGTGGACTCGTCGGTGAGGTAGCTGCCGCGCTCGCGATTGACGTAGTCGTAGCGGTAGATGGAGCCTTGGGTTTCGGCTTCGTCGCTGGCGCCGGTCACCTCCAGCAGATGGTTGTCGGTGATGTACCAGTCCAGCTTGGCGTACCAGCGCTTCTGTTCGTAGTCGTAGTCGGTCAGGCCGCCGGTGCGGCCGTTGTCCGAATCGCGATTGGAGACCGTGCGCACGCCGTCGGAATCCACCTTCTCCGCGGCCAGGAAGAAGAACAGCTTGTCCTGGACGATGGGGCCGCCGATGTAGGCGCTGTACGTGGTCTGGCTGGCTTCGGCCTCGCTCTGCGGCTGGTACAGGCCGTTGGCCGAGCGTGCGTACCGGTAGGCGGCGTTGTTCACGCTGCTGCCCTGGCTGTCGGGACGCCAGTACAGATCGCGCTGGTTGGCCTTGAGGCCGTTCGGCTCCCAGATCACCGCCGCGCCGAACTTCCATTCGTTGCTGCCGCGCTTGCCGATCTGGTTGATCACCCCGCCGTTGGAGCGGCCGTACTGTGCGCCGTAGCCGCCGGTGAAGATTTCCTGCTGATCGATGGCGCCATATGGCAGGGTCAGTCCGCCCAGGCTGTTGCTGGCGGTGGTGGTGTTGAAGCCGTTGAGATAGTAGGCGTTCTCGCTGGCCGCCGATCCGCCGAAACTGGGTAGCGAGCCGCCGAGCGGGCCGTTGTCGAAGCCGCCGCTGTTGACGACCACGCCGGGCGCCAACAGCGCGATGGCTTCGGCGGTGCGACCCAACGGCAGTTGCTGCAGTTGTTCGGCGGTGATCACGGTGCGCGTGTCCACGCTGCTCACGTCGATCGGCGACAACCCCGACGCGTTCACGGTGACTCCTTCCAGGGTCTGCACACCGGCCGCAGAGAACGACACTTCAGTACTCGCGCCGACGGTGATGCTGACGTTCTCGCGGGTCTGCACCACCGCACCGTCGCGTTTGACCGTCACCTTGTAAGTGCCCAGCGGCAGGTTGCCGGCCTGATAGCGGCCACGCGCGTCCACCGGCACCTCGCGACTGAACCCGCTGTTGTTCTCCACCAGCACGGTCTTGTCGGCGCCATCGGCGACGCTGCCGGCAATGCTGCCGGTGGTGGACTGTGCATAGCCATTGCCGGCGGCAAGCGCCAGCGCGAGCGCCAAAGCGCTCTTGCGGATCGTTCGATTCATGCTCTCTCTTCCCCCGAAGATGAAAATCGTTGGCAACCCAACGAAAACAATGCAGGCGCAACGCCAATGGCGACCCCCCGCGAACACTATGGAAACTGCGCCCGTTGCATGCCCAATCACCATTGGCGATCAGGTCATGCGCCCCCTGGACGCTTCGATAGTAGGCAGCCGATCACGCGGCGAAGCCGGCCGCGACGGGTAGGTGCCCGGCTGGCGGGTAGGTGCGCCGCCGGGCAGGCGACATGGCGCATGCAGGCAGCAGCCGCGACAATAGGCGACACCGCTCCGCGCTCGGCCAACCGGCCCGGCCAGCATCGCCAAGGATCCGCCCGCCCATGAACCACTCCCGCTCCCATGCCCTCTTCAGCCAGGCGCAGTCGCTGATCCCCGGCGGCGTCAATTCGCCGGTGCGCGCCTTCAAGTCGGTGGGCGGCGAACCGTTCTTCGTGCAGCGCGCCGACGGCCCCTACCTGTACGACGTGGACGGCAACCGCTACATCGACTACGTCGGTTCGTGGGGCCCGATGATCGCCGGGCACAACCACCCGGCGGTGCGCGAGGCGGTGCAGCGCGCGATCGGCGACGGCCTGTCGTTCGGCGCGCCGTGTCCGGCCGAGGTGACGATGGCCGACACCATCACCCGTCTGGTGCCCTCCTGCGAGATGGTGCGCATGGTCAACTCCGGTACCGAGGCCACGCTGTCGGCGGTGCGCCTGGCGCGCGGCGCCACCGGGCGCAGCCGCATCGTCAAGTTCGAAGGCTGCTACCACGGCCACGGCGACTCGTTCCTGGTCAAGGCCGGCAGCGGCATGCTGACCCTGGGCGTGCCGACCTCGCCGGGCGTGCCGGCCGGCCTGAGCGAACTGACCGCCACCCTGAGCTACAACGACTTCGACGGCGCCACCGCGCTGTTCGACGAGATCGGCAGCGAGATCGCCGCGGTGATCATCGAACCGGTGGTCGGCAACGCCAACTGCATCCCGCCGCGCGCAGGCTACCTGCAGCACCTGCGCGCGCTGTGCACGCGCCACGGCGCGCTGCTGATCTTCGACGAGGTGATGACCGGCTTCCGCGTGGCGCTGGGCGGCGCGCAGGCGCACTACGGCGTGGTCCCGGACCTGACCACCTTCGGCAAGATCATCGGCGGCGGCATGCCGGTCGGCGCCTACGGCGGCCGCGCCGAGCTGATGCGGCAGATCGCCCCGTCCGGGCCGATCTACCAGGCCGGCACGCTCAGCGGCAACCCGGTGGCGATGGCCGCCGGCCTGGCGATGCTGGAGCTTGTGCAGGCGCCGAACTTCCACCAGCGGCTGGACGCCGCCACCGCCGCGCTGTGCGCGGGGCTGGAGCAGGCCGCTGCCGCCGCCGGCGTGGCGGTCACCACCAACCAGGTCGGGGCGATGTTTGGCCTGTTCTTCACCACGCAGAAGGTCGAGACCTACGCCCAGGCCACCGCCTGCGATACCGCAGCGTTCAACCGCTTCTTCCACGCCATGCTGGAGCGCGGCGTGTTCCTGGCGCCGTCGGCGTACGAGGCCGGCTTCCTGTCCAGCGCCCACGACGACGGCGTGCTGGAGGCCACGCTGGCCGCGGCGCGCGAGGCATTCGCCGTGGTCGCCGCCAGCTGAACGAAAACTGAGCACCCGGTCGCGACTTTGCTTTTGTCGCGGCGGTGTCATAAGTTCAACGTTCAACGCCAACGGACGGCATCAGGGCGGGGGCCCGTGGAATCGGCGCGGCACACGGCTTTCCGCGATCTGCGCGGCGAACCGGCATGCGTCGCTTCCGTCCCGTCACCCGAGCCGCCAGAGGGCGCGAGGGCGACCGCTGCAGACACCCGTGGCGACATGCTCAAGCCTGTCACGCTGTTGAATCCGCGTTCCCTGCCCTCCGTGCACGACAGCCCTGCCGTGCCCGACTGGGTGCTGGCCGACAAACTGGCGCCGCCGCGCTCGCGCGTGGCCGCGGTGGCGCGCGAAGCATTGCTGCAGCGCCTGGACCGCGCCGCCGACCTGCCGCTGACGCTGCTGCTGGCGCCGCCGGGATTCGGCAAGACCACCTTGCTGGGGCAATGGCACCAGCGCCTGCGCGAGCGCGGCGACGCCGCGGTGGCGTGGCTGTCGCTGGACGAGGACGACGCCGATCCCGGGCGTTTCCTCGCCTACCTGGCGATGGCCGCGCGCGGCGCCGGGATCGAGCTCGGCGCGCCGCTGCAGGCCGCGCTGCAGCAGCAGGGCCAGGACCTGGACGTGGGGTCCACCCTGCCCGGCCTGATCCGCGCGATCCGCGCCGCGCCGAAGCGCCTGCTGGTGATCCTCGACGATTACGACCGCGGCCACGCCAGCGCGCTCGACGAGGCAGTGACGCGGCTGGTCGAACATGCCGGCGGCCAGCTGCACCTGCTGCTGGCGACGCGGCGCGCACCGGCGCTGCCGCTGGCGCGCTGGGCGCTGCAAGGCCAGCTGGAACGCATCGGCGCGCGCGAACTGGCGCTGGACGAGGCGGAGACGCTGGCGCTGCTGGGGCCGCAGGTACCGGCGGCGATGGCCCACCAGTTGCGCCGGCAGACCGAGGGCTGGGCGGTCGCGCTGCAGCTGGCCGGGCTGTGGCTGGGCGGCGACGAACGCCGCCGCGACGACCTGGGCCGTTTCTCCGGACGCACCGCCGAACTGGCGGCGTATCTGGCCGAACAGGTGCTCAACGACCTGGATCCGGCGCTGCGCGCGTTCCTGCTGCAACTCTCGCCGCTGGAACGGTTCAACGCCGCGCTCGCCGACGCGGTACGCGAGCGCGACGACAGCGGCCGCCTGCTGGAGCGCCTGGCGCACTTCCAGGGCCTGCTGGTGGCGCTGGACGGCGAGCACGAATGGTTCCGCTTCCATCCGCTGTTTGCCGACTACCTCCATCAGCAGCTGGAGCGCGATACGCCCGGGCTGGCGCCGCAGCTGCACCGGCGCGCCGCGCAGTGGTTCGACGCGCATGGGCAATTGCCCGAAGCGGTGCGGCATGCGGTGCGCGGCGGCGCGATCGACAGCGCCGCCGATTGCATCGCCCGCGCAGGCACCTGGCAATTGCTGCTGCGCCACGGCACCGCGCCGATCCGCGCGCTGCTGCGCCGCTTCCCGCGCAGCAGCATCGGCGAACGGCCGGCGTTGAACCTGACCCAGGCCTACCTGCACATGAAGCTGGGCGAGTTCGCCCACGCGCAGACCTTGCTGGAACGCTTCCGCGATTTTCCCGAACACGTGCGCGCGCCGTTCGAGCGCGACTACACGGTGGTCGTCGCGTTGCTGCGCGACCTGCTCGACCAGATATGCGCCAACCCGCGCGGGCTGGCGCAGATCGCCGCGCAGGCGGCGGCGCTGGACGAGGACGACAGCCTGGGCCGCGGCACGCTGTGGTGCATCTGCGCCACCACCGCGCTGGGCCGCGCCGATTTCGCCGGCGCCGAACGCTATGCGCAGCTGGCCGGCACCGCGATGCAGGCCAGCGGCAGCGAGGTCGGCGCCAGCTATGCGCTGATCCATCTGGCGCAGAGCCACTACTACCGCGGCCGGCTGGAACGGGCCGAGGCCACCTGCCGGCAGGCGCTGGCCATCGCCCAGCGCCAGCAGCAGCTCGATCCCACCTTGCAGGCGGTGGGTCAATGCCTGCTGGCGCAACTGCAATGCGAGCACGGCCGCTACGACGAGGCCGCCGACTGCCTGCAGCCGGCGCTGGGCTTCCTCGAACAGCACGACGGCTGGCTGGACGTATACGCCGCCGGCTACGAGACCGCGCTGGTGCTGGCGCGGCAGCACGACCGCAGCGGCCGCGCCGCGCTGGACCTGCTCGACCACATCGACCGCATCGCGCATGCGCGGCATCTGGGCCGGCTCGCCGACCTGGCGCTGGCCTGGCGGCTGCACGTGCTGCTCGACCAGCCGCCCTCGCCGGCGATCGACGTGCTGGTCGCGCGCGCAGGCGGCGAGGCGCGGTTCGCACACGCGCTGGACCAGCCGCAGGATTGGCGCTTCCTCGCCGCGCTCGGCTTCGCCCTGGCGCGCTGGCATCGCCTGGGCGGACGCACCCGCGCCGCGCTGGCGGTGTTGCAAGGCGTCGAGGCGGCCTGCATGGCGGCCGACAACCTGGTGCAGCTGGCGCGGGCGCGCGCGCGCATCGCACTGGTGCTGCACGACCGCGGCGAATCCGCCGCCGCCCTGCCCTACCTGCGCCATTCGCTGCAGCACGTGGCCAGCACCCAGGCCTGGCAATGCCTGCTGGAACTGGGGGTACCGGGCAAGGCGCTGCTGCGCATGGCGCGCCAGCAGGATCCGCAGGCCGCGCCGAACACCACGCTGGCGATGACCATCCAGACGCTGCTCGACAAGCTGCGCCACGACCAGGACAGCGGCGCCGAACTGTTCAGCGAACGCGAACTGGAAGTGCTGGCGCTGCTGGCGCAGGGCGACGCGAACAAGCAGATCGCGCGGCGCCTGGCGCTGTCGGAGAACACGGTCAAGTTCCACCTGAAGAACCTGTACCGCAAGCTCGAAGCCGGCACGCGCGAGGCGGCGCTGGCCAGCGCGCTGCAACGCGGCCTGCTGCAGCGCGCGGCGCCGCCGGATCCGGCGCTGGACTGAGTGCGGCATCGCGACCGGCAAGAGCCGGCGCGGCCCTGTAGGAACGACGTCAGTCGCGACGGGCTTTAGCGGGAACGCCCGTCGCGACTGGCGTCGCTCCTACAGGGGAGTAGGCGCCGAAACGGGCCGACGCCTGCGGCGCCATCACGTTCGGAAGCATCCGCGGCAGGGTTGCCGGTCGCAACCCGCGCGCGCGGCTCAGCCGAACACGAACTTGCCCTTCATCATCGCCCAGTGCCCCGGGAACGAACAGAAGAAGGTGTAGTCGCCGCCCTTGGTGAGCTTGGCGGTGGAGAACTTGACCGTATCCGACTGGCCCGCGCCGATCACCTTGGTATGCGCGATGATCCGCGCGTCGCTCTTGGGCAGGTAGTTGTCGGCCAGGCTGGAACTGGTGCCGGCATTGGCCACCGCCTGGAAGTCCGGGGTCTTGGTCAGCACCCAGTTGTGGCCCATCACCGCGGCGGCGAGCTTGCCGCTGTGCTTGAGCGTCAGCGCCACTTCGGTGCAGTCGGCGGCGACCTTGATCTGGGTCTGGTCGAAGGACATCTGGTCGGTGCCGGTGATGGTCACCGCGCAGGTCTTGGCCCAGGCCGCCGGCGCGAACGCGAGCGCGGCGAGGACCAGCAGGGGAGACAGGAACTTCGCTTTCAAGACGGACTCCTTGGACGATGGGGACGGCACATGCGAGCGACGTCGCCAGCATGCGCTGCGCAATAACGGCGGCGGCGCCGCCACGACTGTCTGCCTTTGCGCAAATGTTTGTCAACGACGATCGCTCTTGCACTGCAACATCGCGGGCCCGACGTTGGCGTCCATCCCGAGCGGACCGCGCCGCCTTGCGCATGCGTGGACCGCGCAAATGCACAGGCGGCGGCGCCCGGGCGACGCGCGGCCGCGCGTGGGTACGACGGCGCCGGTTGGCCCTGCCCGGCAGTGCGGAACACGCTTAGGCGTTGCGGAAAAATCCGTGCAGCGGATCGTGCAGCGCCATCCTCGGCGCGGGTACCGGCAGCGGCCCGCGCTTGCCGGCCGCCACCTGCGCGAACGCGCGCTTGAACCGCGCCATCTCCGCCGCGGTGCCGACGGTGATGCGCGAACGGTTCGGCCACAGCGCCCAGCTGCGGCCGACGAACACGCCATACGTCGCCATCGCGTCCATGAATTCCTTCGCCGGGCGCTTCACGTCGACCATGAAACAATTGCTTTCCGAGGCGGTGCACGCATGGCCCTGCGCGGCGAGCCAGCGCACCACGTCGTTGCGGATGGCGCTGTTGAGCGCGCGCCGCTGCGGCACCAGCGTCGGGTCGCGCAGGCTGGCCAGGCCGGCGGCGACCGCGGTCACCGGCAGGCTGTTGACGCTGTAGAACTTCAGCCTGGCCAGCAGCTCCGGCCGCGCCACCGCATAGCCCAGGCGGATGCCGGCCATGCCGTAGAGCTTGGAGAAGGTGCGCAGCACGATCACGTCGTCGCCGGCGGCGACGCGATCGACCATGCTGCCGGCGCTGTCGGAGAAATGCAGGTACGCCTCGTCGACCACCAGCACGCTGCCCTTGGGCTTGTGCGCCAGCGCGTAGTCCAGGTCCTTGCGCGGCGTCACCGAACCGGTCGGGTTGTTCGGGTTGCAGATGTAGATCACGCCGGCATTGGCGTCGGCGGCGCACATCGCCTGCACGTCGTGCGCATCGTCCTTGCGCAGCGGGACCTTGATCACCTTGGCGCCGTTGCGCGCGGCGGCGCGCCAGCCGGACTCGAAGGTGGGATCGGCGGTGACCAGCGACGCGCCGGGCGAGGTGAACGCCAGCATGGCGTAGTCCAGCGGCTCGGTGGAACCGGCGTAGGCCATCAGGTGATCCAGTCCCACGCCGAGCTGGTCGGCGAGGGTCTGCAGCAATTCCAGCTGCAGCTCGCCCAGGTAGCGGCCGCCGCTGGGCGCGATCGCGGCGATCGCGCGCTGCGCGGCCGGCGACGGGCCGCCCGGGTACTCGTTGGCGTTGATCAGCACCGGCGCCAGGTCGGCGTCGGCCGCCTGCGCTGCGCCTGGCGCGGCCTGCGCCAGCCACGGCGCGCCGAAGCCGGCCGTGGCGACCAGCGCCGACTCCTTGAGGAACGTGCGGCGCGAACGCGACGGTTGCTGCATGGCGGACTCCTTGGAAAACGTGGCGAAGAACCTACGGACGTACCGCGACCACTTCGATCTCGATGCGGTACAGCGGATTGCCCAGCGCAGCGATCTGGAACGCCGAGCGCGACGGCAGGTTGGGCTGCTCGGGCGTGCCGAAGAACTGCCGGTAGCCGTCCATGAAGCCGGCGAAATCCATCTTCCCGCCCAGCGCCGGGTCGCCGACCAGGAACGCCTGCATCTTGACCACGTCGCGCATGCCCAGGCCCATGCCTTCCAGTTGCGCCTTGATCTGCGACAGCACGCTGACGGTCTGCGCCTTGGTGTCGCCGTAGGCGGCGGGCGAATCCTTCGGCGCGTCCGGGTCGATCGGCCGCGGCACCGCGCCGCTGAGATAGACCGTGGTCTTGCCGGCCGGGATCTCCACCGCCGCGGAAATCGGGAAATCGCTGTTGGGGATCTTGTGGCGCACGATCTCGGCGGCGCCGGCCAGGGCGGGCAGCCACAGCGCGGCGCACAGGCCGGCACGGAGCGGGCGGGAAACGGACGGACGGCGCATGCGGAACTCCTCGCGATCGAAAAGGGGAATGAAACGGTACCGGCTCAGTGCCGCAGCGTGCGCACCTCGTCGGCGCTGAGCTTGCCAGGGTAGTCGTTGCCGAACTGGCTGCGCACGTAGTGCACGACCTCGGCGACCTGCTGGTCGTTGAGCATGCCGGCGAAGCCGGGCATGCCGCCGCGGCCGTCGAGCACCATCATCGCCACGTACGGCGCCGCGGCCACCTTCGGGTTGCCGGCCAGCGCCGGATACTCGCCGCCGCCGCGCGCGCCCTGCCCGCCGGGCATGTGGCAGCCCTGGCAGATCGCCGCGTACACGGTGGCGCCGGAAGCGGTGGCGAACGTGGCCTGCGGATACAGCGGCGTGGCATCGGAACTCTGCGCCGCGGCCGGGCCGATCGCCGGTGGCAGCATCGGCGCCAGCACCGCGGCGGCGACCGCCGCGGCCAGCACCCAGTGACGGTCCAGCTTCATGCGTGGGCTCCATTGACGACGCGGCGATGCAGGCGCTCGATCGCGTCCAGCGCCGAGGTGATGGCCCCTTCCTGCCAGGCCGGGATGTACGAGGCGTGCTCGCCGGCGAGCGCGATGCGGCCGTCGATCCGGCACAGGTTCTCGTAGTGCTCGGCGCGCGCGGCATCGCTCCACATGCCGAAGCAGCCATGGGTGAACGGCACCCGGTGCCAGCCCACGGCGATGCCGTTGTCGAATTCGCGCGGGTACTGCGGATGCAGCTGCGTGCCGTATTCCACCGCCTTGGCCACGCGCTGCTGCGGCGTCATCGAGGTGAACTCGAACGCCTCCAGCCCCCACACGTAGGCGCCGAGCAGCACGCCCTTGCCGGCGCTCTGGAAACCGGTGCTCGGATAGCTGATCAGGGTGATCGGCAGGTCGGTGTAGCTGATCCCGCCGTAGATCGCCTCGTCCTCTTCCCAGAAGCGGCGCTTGAACTGCAGCCCGACCTTCACCGAGGCCGCATACGGCACCTGGCCGATCGCCGCGGCCATCTTCTCGCCCACCGCCAGCGGGATGCGGCTGAGGATCGACAGCGGGATCGTGCACACGCACCAGTCGGCCTTGGCCAGTTGCTCGCCGCCGTTTCCGTCCTGATAGGCGACGCTGACCCCGTGCGCGTCCTGGTCGATGCGGGTGACCCGTGCGTTGTAGCGGATCGCGTCGCCGAGCTGGCGCGCGAACGCCTTGCCGATCTGGTCCATGCCACCGACCGGCTGGAACATCGCGGTCTGCATTTCGTAGTTGTTGCCCGCCGCCAGCGTGGTCCACAGCCGCGAGCGCAGGATGTCCTGGGTGGTGAACGGTTCGGAGAACTGCGGCTTGCCGGACAGGCCGCCGCCGGGATACTTGGCGAAGCCGCGGCGCTCGCTGCTCTCGCGGCCCTTGACGTAGCCGAAGTCCTTGTCCAGCGCGCCCCAGTTGCGCAGCGACTCGAGCAGGATCTCCTGGTCCTCGCGCTGCACCTGCGCATCCAGCGCGCCCTGCCGGGTGCTCTTGGCCAGCAGTTCGGCCACATGCCCCTTGTAGTCGGCGTCGATGTCGCGGAAACGCTGCGGCTTACCGCCGAAACCCTCGCGGCTGTGCAGCAACGCGTTGAAGTTGACCTGCACGAACGGTTCCAGCGCCACCCCGAACTGCCTGCAGTAGGACAGCACCGCCTTGTGGTGGTGCGGGATGCGCCACGGGCCGGGATTGAGGTACATGCCTTCGTCGAAGCCGCACTGCTGCGCGAAGCCGCCCAGCTCGGTGTAGCGATCGCCGCCGCGCAGCGTCCAGTTGCGGCCGCCGGGGCGCGCGTTGTACTCGAGCACCTGCACCCGGTAGCCGGCCTTGCGCAGTTCGTAGGCCGCGGTCAGCCCGGCCAGTCCGGCGCCGAGCACCAGCACCGAGGCGCCCCTGGCGTCGCCGTCCAGCCGCGGCACTCCATTGAAGCGCGATTCGGCGGCCAGGCCCAGGCTGTGCATCGCCTGGTACATCATCGCGCCGCCGCCGGCCAGGCCGATCCTGGCGAGCAATTGGCGGCGGGTCATGGCTCCCCTGGTTGGTGCTTGCATCGTCGACGTCGCCTCGCGGATTGCAGAGCGACCATAGCCGCCGCGGCGGCGGCGCAGGCCGTGTGCGGCGGGTAGGTCGCGATGGAGCGGGTAGGACCGCGGCCGGTGCGGTGCGCGGCGCGATCGGTGGCGGGCATTGCGGCGCGGACGGACCCTCACCCCTCCCCCCTCCCTGGAGGAGAGGGGCTCGAGCGGGGCGCGGCGCTCAGAACCGGTAGGTCAGCTTGGCGTAGTAGCGCGCGCCGAAGTAGCCGATCGGGCTGCCGGTCAGGTACGGCGAGTTGTAGTAGCTGAGGTAGTTTTTCTCGAGGTAGTCGTAGGCCGCCGACGGGATCTTGTCGGGGTACTTGTTGAACACGTTGTCGCCGCCGACGCTGACGGTCAGCTGGTCGTTGGGCCGGAACGTCAGTTCGACGTTGGTCAGCGCCATCGTGCCGATCTTCTGCTTGTAGTAAGGCGCGCCGTTGACGTCGACCACGTCGAGCTGGCCCAGCACGCTGTCGGGAAAGACGTCGCCGTTCCATTCGTCGTATGGCGCGATCAACTGGTACTGCGGGCCGTAGATCGCCTCGGTCACGCGCAGGCTGAACTTGCCCACGTTGAACGTGGCGCCCAGGTTGGCGCGGTACTTGGGCGCGTTGTTCTCCAGGTTGATCAGCGTCGCCGCGCTGTACATGGTGGCGCCGCCGAGCACCTCCGGCGCCGGCTTGGCGCTGAGTACCTCGGTCTTGTTGTAGTTGGCCGCCAGCATCCAGTCGATCGAGCCCCAGTCGAACTCGGTGATGTAGTTGGTCACCCAGTCCACGCCGGTGCTGCGGGTCTTCAGCGCGTTGTTGAAGATCGCCACCGAGATGTTCTGCCGGGCGGTGGCGTCGAGCGAGCCGCCCGGCGCCGCCGGATCGATCCCGCCGAGGTAGCCGAAGTCGACCAGCGCCTGGCCCAGCGCGGCGTTGTAGGCGGCATCGGGCGTGCCGTCGCCATTGGTGTCGCCCGGCTGGCCGGCGCTGGAATACTCGAAGGTGCCGACGCCGATGCGATCGGAGATGGTGATGCGGTAGACGTCGAGCGTGCTGTCGAAGTTCTGCATCGGCCGGAACACGAAACCGAGGCTGTAGTTGGTGCTGGTCTCCGGCTTCAGGCTGCCGAAGCCCAGCGCCGCGGCGGCCGCGCTGTTGGGCTGCAGGGTCGGGGTGGCGCTGGTCGGGCCGACCTGCACCGCCGAGTAGTAGCCTTCCTGCAGGGTCGGCGCGCGGAAGCCGGTGCTGGCGGTGCCGCGCACCGCGAAGGTATCGGTGAGGTCGAAGCGGGTGGTCAGCTTGCCGACCACCTTGCTGCCGAAGTCGCTGTAGTTCTCGTAGCGGCCGGCCACGTCGAGCAGCCACTTCTCGGTCGGGTTGAACACCACGTCGGCGTAGGCGGCGTAGCTGTGGCGGCTGTAGGAGCCGGTGTTGAACAGCGGGTTGTAGCCGGGGAACGAGGACGCGCCGGCGCCGTAGTACGAGGTCGGATCGCCCGGATCGATGCCGTACTGGTCCCGTCGGTATTCGACGCCGGCGTTGAAGGTCAGCGGCTGCGACAGGCCGACGTCGAAGTCGTGCGTGGCGTTGAGGTTGGTGGTCCACTGGCTGGCCCAGAACGAACCGTCGTAGAAGTCCTCCGGCGAATAGCCGTAGTCCTGCCACAGGCTGAAGTTCATCGAGTTCAGCGTGTACACGTCCATCTCGTTCTTGCCGTAGCTGCTGGAGAAATCCCAGGACCAGTCGGCCAGCACGCCCTTCAGCCCGGCGGTCAGCTCGTAGTCGACCTCGTCGGACGCCTCGGACGGATTGAAGCCCAGCGGATACTTGTGGCTGACCGCGCCGGTCGCCGGATCGACGTAGCCGCCGTCCTGGCTGGGGCGGCGGTAGTTCTCCTCCGACTCCGCGGTCTTCTTGCCGTAGCTGCCGAAGGCGTAGAACTCCAGGGTGTCGCTGAGCACCGCGCCGGAGTTGAAGAACAGCGCCTTGCGATGCACTTCCGGCGGATTGAGCCAGGCGTTGACGTTGGGGAAGCGCCCGTTGAGGGTCATGCCCTCGACGTCGTCGGCCAGGAACTCGGCCATGCTCGGATTGACCGCCGAACAGTCGGCATAGTTGGCCACGCAGTCGGCGTAGCTGTACGAACCGAGCCGGTACACGGTCTTGCGGTTCTCGACCTCGGCGCTGAGGCTGAAATACGCCGCGTCGCTGCCGAAGCCGATGTTGGCGCCCCACGAATCGGTGCCGCCGCCGCCATCCTTGTAGCCGGCGTAGCCGGCATCCACCTCGCCGCCCTCGTGGTTCTTCTTGAGGATGATGTTGATGACGCCGGCGATCGCGTCCGAGCCGTACAGCGCGGCGGCGCCGTCGGTCAGCACCTCCACGTGGTCGATCGCCGCGGCCGGAATGAACGACAGGTCGGCCGAGGCCGCGCCGGTGGTGGTGTTGACGTTGGAGGTGATGTGACGGCGCTTGCCGTTGACCAGCACCAGGGTGTGGTTGGGCGACAGGTTGCGCAGGCTGGCGGTGAGCGTCTGGCTCGCCATGTCGTTGCCGGTCTGGTTGGCGTTGTAGGACGGCACCTGGTTGGCGATGGCGTTGATCAGGTCGGGCGCGGCCGACTGCTTGAGCATCTCGGCGCTCACCAGTTGGATCGGCGCCGGGCTGTCGGTCACCGCCATGTTGGCCTTGCGCGTGCCGGTGGAGATGACGGTGATCGCGTCCAGCGTCTTGGCCTCGCCACCCGGCTCTTCGGCCAGCGCCGGCAGCGCCTGCGTGCCGGCCAGCAGCAGCGTCAGCGTGGCCAGTCCGTGGCCGTGACGTGCGTTGCGCAGTCCCCTGCATACCGATTCCGCCAGACGATCGGCGTTCAAACGCTTGCTCATGTTCAAGACCCCCGAGGTGACGTGGATGTGGCGTGGATGCGCACCGGCTCCCCGGCCGGCGGCGCCGCGATCGCGGCGTGCAGGGACCATAGCCAGCGCACAGCGCTCGGCGGCCGGATCCGACGGGTAGGTGCGCCGCGAGCGGGTGGGTGGGGGCGGGCGAGTGCCGAGCCGCGGGTAGTGGCGTTCATCGCCGCGGGGAGTGGGTTAATCTCGGCCACCGACATTTCTGGCCCGAGCCATGTCCCATCCGCGCCGTTGCGTGCAGCGCCAGACACGGTGGCCGCGTTGATCCATCCAAGCCCGAGATTGCTGCTGCTCGACTTCGACGGCGTGCTGGCCGCCTACTCGCGGACGGCACGCATCGCGCACCTGGCCGCCCACTGCGGCTGCGATCCGGCACGGGTGCGGGAGGTGCTGTTCGCGTCCGGACTGGAAACCGCCTACGACGGCGGCGGCGTCGCCACCGCGGACTATCTGCAACGGCTCGGCGCGGGCCTGGGCGCGCAGGTTGGCGAAGCCGACTGGATCGCCGCGCGCGTGGCCGGCAGCCGCGGCGATCCCGGCGTGATCGAACGCGTGCTGGCGCTGGCCGACAGGATCGGCATCGGCGTGCTGACCAACAACGGCACGCTGATGGCGCAGGCGATCCCACGGATCGTGCCGGCGCTGTTCCCGTTGTTGCAGGGACGTGTGCTGTGCAGCGGCGCACTCGGCGGACGCAAGCCGCAGGCCGAGGTCTACCGGCGCGCGCTCGCCCATTTCGGCGTCGCACCGCGGCACGCGCTGTTCATCGACGACCTGTTCGTCAACGTGCGCGGCGCCCGCGCCATCGGCATGCCTGCCGAAACCGCCAGCGGCGCCCGCGCCCTGCGCCGCGCATTGGCGCGGCACGGGCTGGCGTAAGCACCACGCATCCGCGCAACAGATCCGCCGCAGCTGCAGCGGCCACGGCTGTGCCTGTGCCCGCGGCCATGGCTATAGCGGTTGTTGCTGTTGCTGTTGCTCAGGATTTCGACGTTGCTCTTCGGGGCCCCATAGAGCGCGGCGGAGGGCGCGCGTCCGGGGTGTGCTTGACCAGCCTTCGGCTGCTGTAAAGCGCTTCTGGTTATTTTTCTTTGCACAAGCAAAGAAAGGTGACTCGCGCAAAGCGCGAAAGCTTCGGCCTTTGGCTTCGGCCTTTGGCTTCGGCTTTGGCTTTGGCTGTGGCTATTGCCGCCGTTGCATCACGTGCAAGCAAGCACCATCCGCATCCCGACTCACCGCTTACCGACATACTCCCGCAGCGCCGCCCGCAACCGCCTCAACCCCTCGGCCAGCTCCTGATCGGTGAGGTTCAAGGAGGGCACGAACCGCAACACATCCGGCCCAGCCTGCAACGTCAACAGCCCCTGCGCGGCGGCGTGATCGAGGATCGCCCCGGCCTGCCCCGCATGCGCCTGGTTCAGCACCGCGCCGAGCATCAGGCCACGCCCGCGCACCTGCGAAAACAGCTTGAACTCCTCGTTGAGCGCGGCCAGCCCCTGCCGCAGCGCCGCCGCCTGCCGCGACACGTTCGCCGCGATCGGCGCCGACGCCAGCTTGCGCAGCGCCACCCGCGCCACCGCCGCCGCCAACGGATTGCCGCCGAAGGTGCTGCCGTGCGCGCCGAACTGCATGGTCTCGGCGACCTTCGGCCCGGCCAGCAGCGCACCGATCGGGAACCCGCCGCCCAGCGCCTTGGCCAGGGTCACGATGTCCGGCGTCACGTCGTCCTGCCAGTGCGCGAACAAGGTGCCGGTGCGGCCCATGCCGCACTGGATCTCGTCCAGCAGCAGCAGCGCGTCGTGGCGGTCGCACAGCGCGCGCACCTGCGCCAGGAAGCCCGGTGCGGCCGGCATCACCCCGCCTTCGCCCTGCACCGGCTCGAGCATCACCGCGGCCACGTCGCCGGCGGCCATCGCCGTCTCCAGCTGCACGATGTCGTTGAAATCCACGTAGCGGAAGCCGCCGGGCAACGGCTCGTAGCCTTCCTGGTACTTCGGCTGCGCGGTGGCGGTGACCGCGGCCAGGGTGCGGCCGTGGAAGCTGCCGCGGAACGTGACGATGACCCGCCGGTCCGGCGCGCGGCCCCGGCTGGCGGCCCACTTGCGCACCAGCTTGATCGCCGCCTCGTTGGCCTCGCTGCCGGAATTGCACAGGAATACCTTGCGCGCGAAGCGCGAGGCGGCGACCAGTTCCTCGGCCAGGCGCAGCGGCGGCTCGCTGTAGAACACGTTGCTGGTGTGCCACAGCTTGCCGGCCTGCTCGAGCAGCGCCGCCGTCAGGTCCGGATCGTTGTGGCCGAGCCCGCACACCGCGATGCCGGCGGACAGGTCGATGTAGTCGCGGCCTTCGCTGTCCCACACCCTGGCGCCCTGGCCGCGCTCCAGCACCAATTGGCGCTGGCGGTAGATCGGCAGGTAGTAGTGCTGGCCGAGGGCGATCAGGTCCGCGGCGGAAGAAGCGGTCATCGAAGGGATTCCTGAGGGGAAAGCCCACGAGTATAAGACCGCTGGCGCCAGGTGCCGCGCAGCGCATCCCGCGCGCGCGCGGCGGCGGCTCACCACACGCCGGTGTTCGGCATCGACGCCCACGGCTCGGCCGGGGCCAGCGCCTCGCCCTTCTGCAGCAGCTCGATCGAGATCAGGTCCGGGCTGCGCACGAAGGCCATGCGCCCGTCGCGCGGCGGGCGGTTGATGACGATGCCCTGCGCCTGCAGGTGCGCGCAGGTCGCGTAGATGTCGTCGACCTCGAACGCCAGGTGGCCGAAGTTGCGCGCGCTGCCGTAGTCCTCGTCCGAATCCCAGTTGTAGGTCAGCTCCACTTCGGCTTCCGGGTTCTCCGGCGCGCCGAAGTACACCAGGGTGAACTTGCCGGCCGCGTGCTCGCTGCGCCGGGTCTCGCGCAGGCCCAGGCCTTCGGTGAAGAATTTGCTGGTCTTCTCCAGATCGTGGACGCGGATCATGGCGTGCAGGTATTTCATTGCGACAACTCCAGTGGATGGGGGAACCGGCGGCATGGCGCCGCGGCGCCGTGCTGCATATGCATAGGGTAGCGCCCGCGGCGTGCAGGGACGGGCAAACCGCGGGGCATGGGCCGCGTGCGACAGCGCTCCAGCGCACCCAGCGGCCGGGCGCGGGTCCTGCAGGAGCAATCGTTAGCCCGCCGCCCCGAACGAAACCGGGGGACGTTTGCGACACCGCGGAAACGGCCTGGGCCGACCGACGCCCCTCCTGCCGTGCGCCGGGCGCATCCGCCGCCACGCTGGCGTCGCCTGCGCCTGCGCCGCTCAATCCAGGAACAGATCCGGCAGCAACGGTTGCGCCGGATCCAGCGCGTAGCCGGACAGGTCGATCACCCCGGCCGCGGCCAGCACCTCGTCGTCGATCAGGAACTGGCCATGGAACCCGGCCGCCGGCCGGGTCAGCAGCGCGTGCGCGGCGTCGGCCATGATCTCCGGCCGGCGGCCATTGCCCGCGCTGACGCCCGGGATCATGTTCAGCGCCTCGGTGGCGATCAGCGTGCGCGGCCACAGCGCGTTGACCGCCACGCCCTGCGGGCCGAATTCGCCGGCCAGGCCCAGGGTCACGAAGCTCATGCCCATCTTCGCCAGGGTGTAGCCGGTATGCGGCGCCCACCATTTCGGGTCCAGCGACGGCGGCGGCGCCAGGGTCAGGATGTGCGGGTTGGCGCTGCGCAGCAGGTGCGGCAGGCAGGCCTGCGCGCACAGGAAGCTGCCGCGCGCATTGACCTGCTGCATCAGGTCGAAGCGCTTCATCGGCGTGTCCAGCGCGCCGCGCAGCCAGATCGCGCTGGCGTTGTTGACCAGGATGTCGATGCCGCCGAACGCCTCGACCGTGGCCGCCACCGCCGCGCGCACCTGCTCCTCCTCGCGGATGTCGCACTTCAGCGCCAGGCCGCGCCCGCCGGCCGCCTCCACCGCCGCCGCCGCGTCGTGGATGGTGCCGGGCAGCTTCGGATTGGGCACCGCCGACTTGGCCGCGATCGCCACGTTGGCGCCGTCGCGCGCCGCCCGCAACGCGATCGCCAGGCCGATGCCGCGCGAGGCGCCGGTGATGAACAGGGTTTTGCCGTTCAGGGTCACGGGATTGGGGATTCGGGATTGGAGATTCGCCGCAGCTTAGCGCTTTTGTCGTCCCCGCCAGGACAGCCCCAGACACAGCCATGCGCTTTACCAATCCCCAATCCCCAATCCCCACTCCCGGCCTTCAGGGCTTCGGCCCCTGCCCCTCGTTGTCTTCCCACTTGAGCAGGCGCCGGGTCACGAAGCGGTAGACCGGCTTGCCGGTGGCGAACCACAGCTCGCGCACCCAGGAGTGGCGCTTGAGCAGGCGCCGTTCGACCGGGGTCAGCGCGTGCCGGCAGTACATGCGCTTGTGCTTGAGCAGGTGGCGCAGGTCTTCGCGCGCCAGCAGCCGCATCCAGCGCGAGCGCGGCGCGCCGCGCACCGCCAGCTGGAAATCGATCAGCGCCGGGCTGCCGTCCTCCAGCACCAGCCAGTTGGCTTCCTTGGCCAGGTCGTTGTGCGCCACGCCGCGCCGGTGCACCTGCTGCAGCAGGCGTCGGGCGGCACGGAAATAGGCCAGGTCGCCGCGCGGCGGGCGCTGGTACATCGCCTCGCCGGCCAGGTAGCTGCGGTCCAGGAAGGTGCCGTCCCAGCCGCGCAGCTGCGGCGTCGCCGCCATGCCGGACAACTGCTGCAGGGCCTGCGCCTCGCGCCGCGCCAGCCACCAGGCCGGCAGCCGCAGCCACCAGGGCGCGGCGGTCAGGTCGCGGCGCACGAACACGCCCGCGCCGCCGTCGCGCACCAGCAGGATGCGCCCGAAGCTGTCGGACTTGAGGATCTGGGTGGAAGCGGCCGGCGCGCGGGTCATCGCGCCAGTTTAAGCGGAACGCCATCTGAGCCCACCTATAATCCCCCCATGAATGCATCATGGATCGACGCCACGCTGGAGTGGGTCGCAGCGCATCCCCTCCTGGCCGGCGCGGTCATCTTCGCGATCGCGTTCTGCGACGCGGTCATCGTGCTGGGCACCATCGTGCCGGCGCTGCCGCTGCTGTTCGCGATCGGCGTGCTGATCGGCCTGGGCCAGATCTCCGGGCCGTACGCGGTGGTCAGCGCCGCCCTCGGCGCGCTGGCCGGCGACGCGCTCAGCTACTGGGTCGGCCACCGCTGGGGCCACCAGCTGCGCAACTACTGGCCGTTCCGGCGCTACCCGCAGCTGCTGGACCGCGGCGAGACCATGTTCCGCCGCAATGCTTTCAAGAGCATCCTGATCGCGCGCTACGTCGGCGCGATCCGCCCGTTCGTGCCGGCCGTGGCGGGCATGATGAAGATGCCGCTGCGCCGCTATTTCCTCGCCAGCGGCGTCGCCGCGGTGACCTGGGCGCTGCTGTTCCTGGGCCCGGGCTGGCTGCTCGGCCAGGCCTACGACGCGGTCGCCGCGGTCGCCGGGCGCCTGTTCCTGGTGGTGGGCCTGCTGGTGCTGGCGCTGGGCCTGGCCTGGGCGATCGTGCTGTACGGCTACCGCTGGTCGGCCGGGCACATGGACGCGCTGCTGGCGCGCGGCCTGGACTGGTCGCGCCGGCACCCGGTGCTGGGCCGCTACTCGATCGCGGTGTTCGACCCGCAACGGCGCGAATCGGTGCCGCTGGCGATGCTGGCGGTGATGCTGCTGGCGCTGGGCTGGTGCTGGTTCGCGCTGCTGATGGTGGTGGTCGGCCACGGCGAGCCGCTGCGGCTGGACCTGGCGGTGCACGACCTGATGCTGGCGCTGCGCAACCCGCTGGCCGACTACCCGATGACCGCGCTGGCCTCGCTCGGCGACTGGCAGGTGCTGGTGCCGGCCACCACGCTCGGCCTGGGCTACCTGATCTGGCGCCGGCGCTGGATGGCCGCGGCGCACTGGCTGGCGGCGCTGGCCTTCGGCCTGGCCCTGACCAAGCTGCTCGGCACCACCGTGCACGTGGTGCGCCCGCCGGCGGCCAGCAGCGGCTTCGGCTTCCCGTCGGTGGCGGTGACCATGGCCACGATCAGCTTCGGCTTCTTCGCCGTGCTGATCGCGCGCGAACTGCCCGGGCGCTCGCGGGTGTGGCCGTACCTGCTGTCGGGCGCGCTGGTGACGCTGATCGGCTTCGCCCGCCTGTACCTGGGCGCGCACTGGCTCAGCGACGTGATCGGCGGCATGCTGTTCGGCATCTTCTGGCTGCTGGTGCTGGGCATCGCCTACCGCCGCCGCTTCAACCGCGCGTTCTGGATGAAGCCGCTGGCGTGGCTGTTCTATGGCGGCTTCGTCGCCGCCGCGCTGTGGTACGCGCCGCGCGACCTGGAGCGCAAGCTGGCCAAGTTCGAACCGCCGCCGCCGGTGCGCATGGACCTGGCGACGAGCGCGTGGTGGCAGGACGAATGGCGCCTGCTGCCGTCGCGGCGCAACGAGTTCGACGACAACCAGCGCTGGCCGCTGGACCTGCAGGTGGCTGGGCCGCTGGCGCCGCTGCAGCGCCGGCTGGAGGCCGCCGGCTGGCGCGTGCAGGCGCAGGCCGGCTGGCAGCAGGCGCTGCAGTTGCTCGACTACAAGGCCCAGCCCGAGCAGGTGCCGGTGCTGCCGGCGACGCTGGACACCCAGGTGGAATCGCTGCTGATGCTGCGCAGCGGCCCGCGCCCCGGCGAACTCTACGCGCTGCGCCTGTGGCCGGCGCCGGCGCAGCTGCAACCGGGCAACGTGCCGCTGTGGCTGGGCAGCGCGCAGAGCCTGCGCTACGAACGCCACTTCAACCTGATCGGCCTGTGGCGGCCGCTGCGCGGCGCCGATCCCGCGCTGAACGCGGTCACCGAAGCGCTGCACGCGCTGCCCACGCGCAAGGACATGCACCACCCATCGCAGGTGCCGGTGTTGCTGGTGCGCAGCGAGGGCCAGGCGCCGGCGGAGGCCGAGTGACACGTCCTCCTCTTCAGCCGTTCACCGCCAGGATCGCGTAGCGAAGCACTGCAGGAGCGACTTCAGTCGCGACAGGCACTACCGACGAAACCCGTCGCGCCCAATGATCGAGGCCGCCTCGTCGCACCTATAAATTCGGTGTCGTGTATGGAACGACCCGGGTCGCGGATGGCGCATGTCGCGGCTGAAGCCGCTCCTACAAGAACGCCACTGCCCGGCTTCGTCAGAAAGCGCCTGGCAGCTCGCCACGCACCCGCCACCGATACCCCAGCCAATCCATCCCGAATCCCGAATCCCGGCCTCAAGGTATCCAGCCAAGCAACTGCTCCAGCCGCTCGTGCGGATCGTCTTCCTGCAGCAGCGCCAGGCGCTGGCGTTCCTCCAGCGGCAGCAGTTCGGCCAGGCGCCAGCCGACCCAGGCGGCCTGGTCGAGCAGGCGCGGGCCGGCCACCGGATACACGTCGGCGGCCTGGTCGAGGATGCTGTCCAGCACGGTCGACAGCAGCGCGTGCTGCGGCTGCAACTCGTCGTCGCTGTCCGGCTCGCGCCAGTGCACGTCGCCGACCACCAGGCCGTTGTCGCGCACGCGGCTGCGCAGCACGTGGAAGCGGCGCTCGCCGCGCAGGCTCAGCACCAGCACGCCGTCGGCGCCGACATCGAAATCGACGATGCGCGCCTCGGTGCCGTAGGCGGCCGGCACCGCCGGCGCACCGGTCTCGGCGCCCTCCAGGATCAGGCATACGCCGAAGCCGCTGCCGTTGCGGCCGCATTCGCGCACCATGTCCAGGTAGCGGCGTTCGAACACGCGCAGCTTGATCGACGCGCCCGGCAGCAGCACCGCCTGCAGCGGGAACAGCGGCAGCGTGCTGCGTTCCTCGCTCATGCGCGCACTCCGCCGCACCGCATGGCGCTCACTGCAGCGCCGCCAGGAAGCGCCGCGGCGCGCCGTCGAAGCCGCCGTTGGACATGAACACCACATGGTCACCGGCCTGCGCCTGCGCCCGCAGCGCCGCCAGCAATTCGTCCACGTCCGCCGCGGCGCAGGCCTGGCCGCGCACGTCGGCGATCACCCTGGCCGCGTCCCAGGCCAGTTCCGGCCGCTGCAGGAACACCACCGCGTCGGCCGCCTCCAGCGCCGGCGCCAGCGCATCGGCGTGCGCACCCAGCCGCATCGAATTGCTGCGCGGCTCCATCGCCACCACGATGCGCGCCGCGCCGACCTTGGCGCGCAGGCCTTCGAGCGTGGTGCGGATCGCGGTGGGATGGTGCGCGAAATCGTCGTAGACGGTGATGCCCTGCGCCTGCCCCAGCACTTCCAGGCGCCGCTTGACGCTGCGGAACTGCGCCAGCGCCGGCATCACCTGCGCCGGCGCCACGCCGACCGCGTGCGCCGCGGCCAGCGCCGCAAGCGCGTTCATCACGTTGTGCCGGCCGAGCAGCGGCCAGCGCACCTGGCCCAGCTCCCGGCCATGGTGCAGCACCGCGAAATGGCTGCCGTCGGCCACCAGCAGGCGCGCGCTCCAGTCGAATGCCGGATCCAGGCCGAAACGCTCCACCGGGGTCCAGCAACCCATCGCCAGCACCTCGCGCAGGTGCGCGTCCTCGCCGTTGACGATCAGCCGCCCGCGCCGCGGCACGGTGCGCACCAGATGATGGAACTGGCGCTGGATCGCGGCCACGTCGGGGAAGATGTCGGCGTGGTCGTATTCGAGATTGTTGAGGATCGCCACCAGCGGCCGGTAGTGCACGAACTTGCTGCGCTTGTCGAAGAACGCGGTGTCGTACTCGTCGGCCTCGACCACGAACAGCGGCCGCTGCGCCACGGGCGCGGCGTCGCCGCCGGCGTCCGCGCGGGGGCCGGCGACGGCCGCCGCGTTCGCGTTCGCCGCGCCGGCCTCCGGCGCCTGGCCGCGCTGCGCGGCGGCAGGCGGGGACGGATCGCCGCCCAGCCGCGCCGAGACGCCGAAGTCCTCGGCCACGCCGCCGATCAGGAAGCCCGGCTCGCGGCCGGCGGCCTGCAGCAGCCAGGTGAGGATGCTGGTGGTGGTGGTCTTGCCGTGGGTGCCGGCCACCGCCAGCGTGTCGCGCCCGGGCAGCACCTGCTCGCTCAGCCACTGCGCGCCGGAGGTGTAGGCGCGGCCGGCATCCAGCACCGCCTCGACCGCGGCGTTGCCGCGCGACAGCGCATTGCCGACGATCACCTGTTCGCAGTCGGCAGCGATGTGCTCGGGCAGGTAGCCCTGCTTCAGCGCGATGCCGAGCTGCTCCAGTTGCGTGGACATCGGCGGATAGATCGCCTGGTCGCTGCCTTCGACCGCATGGCCGAGTTCGCGCGCCAGCGCGGCGACACCGCCCATGAACGTACCGGCGATGCCGAGAATATGGATCTTGCTCATGCGCCGATTGTCGCCGATCCCCCGACGCGCGCAAACCGGCGCGACGGCGGCGGCCCGGCGCGCGGCGCCGCCGGCAAGGCACGCCAGGCCCACATGGCTGCATGCGGGGCGCCACCGCGTCAAGTAGGGAATCCCCCACACCCCCTGCAGAAAGTTCCCGATAGGCAAGTCGGGAGCCAACATCGAAAATGAACCAGCCAGCCGCAGCACCCTACGGTCCTACTCCCCAAGAGGCCATCCCCAAGGGAGCTCATGTTGCGGGGCCCTGAGCAAGCCCGTCCGCTGGCACCTGACGGTTTCCGGCCTCCCGCCCGCCTCGAGCGTGGCGGGAGGCGCGGTTTTCCCGGCTGTTCCTGTGCGATGCGATCACCCGGGGCTCGGACAAGGCGGACGTGCCGCGCGACCAGGTCGCCTACGACACGGCGCGCGACGATCCATGATGAGCGCTTCGGGAAAAAGGCTTTGGTGGCCTGGTGCGGGAATGCGCAGCCAGCGCCTCCTTGCGGCCGGTCGGGGCCGAAGCCCTCCTACGTGCACCTGGCCGGGATCGCACACTCCTGGGAGCAACGCTGCAGCCTTTCGCGTCGTGGCGAATGACACGGCAGACCTTCCCGCGTCGGGGCTGAAGCCCCTCCCACAGTGCACCCGGCCAGCGCAGCGCGATTGCCTTGCAGGAATGGGTTCAATCGCGGCAGACGTGGCGGTGGTTACGGCCCCGGGCGCGCGCCGGGCCTGGCTGCGGCTGCACTGGAGGCTGAAGCGCCGCGCTGCACACAGCAGGATCGCCACAACCGCCTCCCGTGGGAGCGACTTCAGTCGCGACGCGCGGAACTCGGAAGTTGGCCGGCTTGGTCGCTCCCGGTCGGGCTGATAACCCGAGGCCACCCAGAGCCTCCTGCACTGCATCGGGCTGGCGAGGCGCAAAGGCCCTGCAAGCAGTTTCAACCTGGACGAACGCAGCGGCGTGGCGGCTACGGATGAGCCTGGGCACAATGCGGATGCGCCGAATGCTGAAGCGCCACACCGCACACAGCATGGCCGCCACAACCGCTTCCTGTAGGAGCGACTTCAGTCGCGACGAGCGGAGTTCGGAAGTTGGCAGCGTTGCTCGCTGTCGGGCTGAAGCCCCCACAGTGCACCCATCAGCAGATGGCCGCCGTCGCGCGGAACGCTTCGGGTCGCGGCGGGCCATCCATCGCGACGCCGCAAGCGAGCATGTGGGAAGTCTGCGGCCTGGAGCCCGCACGCCCTGCGGAGCGCGTACACGGCTCTTGAGAACGACGGCTACATCAGGGAGTCCGGCTTTTCGATGGCCCAGGACCCCCGTCACCAAGCGCCACATCGGCCGAGCGCCGCATTGCGGCTACTCGGCACAGGGTCGCCTCAGCGGCCGATCGCCGCCAGGATGCGGGCCAGCACGTCGTCCTGCGAACCGACGCCGTCCACGCGCGCCAGGGTGCCGCGCTTGTCGTAGAAGCCGATCACCGGCGCGGTCGAATCGTTGTACACCTGCAGGCGCTTGCGCACCGATTCGGGGTTGTCGTCTTCGCGGCCTTCGGCCTTGGCGCGGCCGGCGATGCGCTCGACCAGCAGCTCGGTGGCCACGTCCAGCTGCACCACCGCGTCCAGCGGCTGGCCGATCTTGGCCAGCAGGTCGTCCAGCGCCGAGGCCTGGGCCAGGTTGCGCGGGTAGCCGTCGAGGATGAAACCGTTGGCGACGTCGTCGCGGCCCAGGCGCGATTCGAGCATGCCGAGCAGGATGTCGTCGGAAACCAGGTCGCCGCGCGCCATCACTTCCTTGGCCTGCACGCCCAGCGCGGTGCCGGCGGCGACTTCGGCGCGCAGCAGGTCGCCGGTGGAGATGTGCGGGATCTGCAGCTTGTCCTTCAGGCGGGCCGCCTGCGTGCCCTTGCCCGATCCGGGCGGTCCCAACAGAACCAATCGCATCAACCTGACTCCTCGAGGAAATTACCGTGCGCGGCCGGCGGCGTTAGACTCGGGGGCCACGCCTGCGCTGTACCGCAAGGTCCCCAGCTTACCGCATCCGGGCAATGTCCCGGCAATGTCCCCACCCCAGGAGCGAGTCCCGACCATGGCCCAAGGCACCTTGCTGTACGCCCAGTCCGGCGGCGTCACCGCCGTCATCAACGCCAGCGCCGCCGCGGTGATCGGCGAGGCGCGCGCGCGCAAGGTCAAGGTCCTGGCCGCGCGCAACGGCATCCTCGGCGCGCTGCGCGAGGACCTGATCGACACCTCCAAGGAGTCGGCCGCGGCGATCCGCGCGCTGGCGCACACGCCCGGCGGCGCGTTCGGCTCGTGCCGCTACAAGCTCAAGTCGCTGGACGCCGACCGCGCCAAGTACGAGCGCCTGCTGGAGGTGTTCAAGGCGCACGACGTGCGCTACTTCCTCTACAACGGCGGCAACGACTCGGCCGACACCGCGTGGAAGGTGTCGCAGCTGGCCGAGGCGTTCGGTTACCCGCTGCACTGCATCGGCGTGCCCAAGACCATCGACAACGACCTGGCGGTCACCGACACCTGCCCCGGCTTCGGCTCGGCCGCCAAGTACACCGCAGTGTCGGTGCGCGAGGCGGCGCTGGACGTGGCGGCGATGGCCGAGACCTCGACCAAGGTATTCGTCTACGAGGCCATGGGCCGCCACGCCGGCTGGCTGGCCGCCGCGGCCGGGCTGGCCGCGCAGTCGCCGGACGACGCGCCGCAGATCATCCTGTTCCCCGAGCGCGCCTACGACGAGGCCGCGTTCCTGGCGCAGGTGCGCAAGGTGGTGGACAGGGTCGGCTGGTGCGTGGTCGTGGCCAGCGAAGGCATCCAGACCGCCGACGGGCGCTTCGTCGCCGATGCCGGCGGCGGCACCGACGCGTTCGGCCACAGCCAGCTCGGCGGCGTGGCCTCGTACCTGGCCGGCAAGGTCAAGGCCGAACTCGGCTACAAGGTGCACTGGACCCTGCCCGACTACCTGCAGCGCTCGGCCCGCCACATCGCCTCCGGGACCGACTGGGAACAGGCGCAGGCCGCCGGCAAGGCCGCCGTGCAGTTCGCGCTGAAGGGCATGAACGCGGTGATGCCGGTGATCGTGCGCAGCAGCGATGCGCCGTACCGCTGGAAGATCGAGGCCGCGCCGCTGAGCAAGATCGCCAACCACGAGAAGAAGATGCCGCCGGCGTTCCTGCGCAAGGATGGCTTCGGCATCACCGACAAGGCGCGCCGCTACCTGCAGCCGCTGATCCGCGGCGAGGCCTACCCGCCCTACGACCGCAGCGACGGCCTGCCGAAATACGTGGCGCTGAAGAACGTGGCGGTGAAGAGGAAGTTGCCGGCCTGGGAGGGGTGAAGGCGGTGCTGGTGCCGGGACTCGGGACTCGGGACTCGGGACTCGGGACTCGGCTTTCAGCGTGCTCGGCGCGGGGCGGGAAAACAATGCCGCCTCCGGAAAGTTTGGTCCTGGACGCGAGTCATCGGGCCACGATGCGCTGTGCCGGAGGAGCGCTGAGCGCCATCAGGCCGGCGGGCGCAGGAGCTTCTTCAGGCCGCCTTGGACGATCTCCGCGAACACCTTCGGTTCGCCATAGGCACGCGCGGTGAGCATCGCGCCGTACACGATCGACATGAACGATGCCGCCTCCACCCGGGCGGAGCCCTGCAGCTGGAACCGGCCCAGTTGCGCGCCCTTGGTCAGCACGATCTCCAGCCAGTTCGACAGGTCGCGAAAATGCGCGCGCACCTGCTCGGCCAGGTCGTCGGGCAAGGTGGGCAATTCGCTGGCCAGCATGCCGGCGACGCAAAACGGCGCGGACGCATCGGCGATGCACTTCTCCCAGTAGCCGGTGTAGAAGCCGAGCTGTTGCTCGGGATCGAAGGCCCCGCTTTCCAGCATCCGCGTCTGCGCGAGGATCAGCGCGCGGGATTCCTCCACGACCGCCCGCGCAAGATCGGCCTTGGCGGGAAAGTGATGATGGATGCTCGCCTTGCGCACCTGCACCTGCTCGGCGACGTCGGCGTAGCTGAATCCGTTGTAGCCCCGCGTCTGGATCAGATAGCGGGCCGAATCGATGAGTTTCTGCTGGGTCGTCATCGCGCGATTCTACCACCTGGTAGGTAGCCATCCAGATCCAATCGATTCAGAAATGCGATTCTTCACCTGGGCGCCGAAATTCATTGACTAGTAATCTACCAACTAGTAGGTTGATACGCACTTTCCGAGGACGACCTCATGAATTCACTTCGCAACTTCTACTTCCTGCGTGCCGGCGTCGCCTTTGCCTGGGTGGCCGCTGTCCTCCTCTCCGCACCTGCATCGGTGGCGCTCACCGTCACGCTGCTGGTGCTCTACCCGGCCTGGGATGCGATCGCCAACGTGCTGGATGCGCGGCGCAGCGGCGGGCGCCAGGCCAATCCGGGGCAGACGTTCAATGCGCTGGTCAGTGCCGTCACCGCCGTTGCCATGGCCGTCGCGTACGCGCTGCACGGCAACGCGGGCGGCGTCCTGGTGTTCGGCGCATGGGCGCTGCTCGCCGGGCTGTTCCAGCTCGCCGTCGGCATCCGTCGCCGCCGGCTCGGCGGCCAGGTCTTCATGATGATCAGCGGCGCCCAATCGGCGCTCGCCGGCGTGTTCTTCGTCATCCAGTCGTTCGGCACGGCGCCGGCGCTCGCCCAGCTCGCGCCCTACGCCGGCTTCGGCGGGGCCTACTTCCTGCTCTCCGCGCTGTGGCTGAGCTTGCGCAAGCCGCGCCCGGTGCCCTCGCCTTCCTGAGGCGTCCGCTGAGGCGCCCTCCCGTCTCGAAGGGGCTTGTCCAAGCGCACGGGCGGATCGGATTCACGGCGAAGATCCGCTGCGATGCCGCGCGATGCCGGAGGCCAACCGGCATCCGCAGCGCGACCTGAGCGCTCATGGGCGAGAACGGATTTCGCTTGGCGCACTCGCCCGACCACGCGCGCAATGCCGGTCGACCAGGCCTATCGGAATACGCAGGCCGCGTGCCGGTGCTGCGGCCGCGCCTGCGGAGCCGAACTCAAATTCGATTGCGCGTTCAGGGCGCGGACCAAGGAGGAATCAAGGATGGCGCGCCCAGGCACATGGGCGAGGTCGCCGAGGACGGGATGCGCCGGCGGCAGGCCGGCTACACCTGGTTCCATAACGCCACGCGGCATCGCGCGGGGACCTGACCACCGAAGGCAACGCTCGAACGCGCAACACGCATTCCAAAACGCGCATTGGCGGCGATGGATCGCCAGGAAGACGGGCGTGCCCCGTCCATCGTGCCTGGCCAGGACGCGCCCGGTCACGCGGCATCCAAGGCGCACCGCGGCGGGTCGCCGAACCGCCATGCCGCAACCCGGCAACGGCGCGAGCGCGCCGCCACCACGCCTCGGCTCAGCGGCAGGGCTTGCCTTCCACCGTCATCTGCGCGGTGAACTGCGGCACCTGCGCAATGGTGCCGGCGGCGGCCTGCTTCTTGGCCTCCTCCAGATAGATCCGCGACTGGCCCTGGCCGTCGCGCTCGGTCGGCGCGGCGACCGGTTTGCGCCACACCCGCACCACCGCCTGTTGCGACGGGCAGGCGGCGCTGGGCACGCGGATCACGTCGTTGAACTTCCAACCCGTCGCCTCGCTGGGCTTGGCCTGGTCGAATTCCACCAGCCTGGCGCGCGGCTGGCAGGTGGGGCTGCTGCGCACCGCGGAAAACTTGTAGGGCTGCGCCGCCTCGCCGGTGTAGACGCCTTCGAAACGCACGCAGGCCTCGGGGATCTGGCGGATCGTGTGCACCACGCCCACCGCCTGCGCGGCGCCGGGCTGGCGCTGCAGCTCCGGCACCGGGTCGGCGGCCATCGCCGCCAGCGGCGCGCAGGCGCACAGGCCCAGGGCCAAGGTCGAAGCGAGTGCGCGCACCCGCGCCGGGGTCGTCGATTGCATGGGCTTGCTCCTTGAACGCGATGCGCCACGCTGCCACGCGCAGACTGAACGAGGCGCCAAGGCACGATGCACGGGCCCGCTGCTGGCGATGCGCAGGACCCGGGCGCATACTCGGCCCGGTTCAGGCCAGGTCGAACATTGCGATACGCACCACCGGCGCGTTGCGGCCGCGGAGTCGTTGCATGCGTCAGGCTCCTTTCGGTGTGATCCCGCTGTACGTCCACCGCTTGGGCGACATCCACATCCTTGGGAGGGGTCATGCTGGAACGATATGCGGTCACCGTGGCACTGGCGTGCGCGGCCTTGGCAATTCTCTATGGCATCGTGTCCACGCGCTGGATCCTGGCGCAGCCGGCCGGCAACGAACGCATGCGGCAGATCGCCGATGCGATCCAGGAAGGCGCCCGCGCCTACCTCAACCGCCAGTACCAGACCATCGCCATCGCCGGCGTGGCGCTGTTGCTGCTGGTCGGGTTCTTCCTGAGCTGGTACACCGCAGGCGGCTTCGCGATCGGCGCGGTGCTGTCGGGCGCGGCCGGCTACATCGGCATGAACCTGTCGGTGCGCGCCAACGTGCGCACCGCCGAGGCGGCGCGGCGCGGGTTGGGGCCGGCGATGGACGTGGCGTTCCGCGGCGGCGCGATCACCGGCATGCTGGTGGTCGGGCTGGGCCTGATCGGCGTGGCCGGCTACTACGGCATGCTGCAATGGCTGGGGCGCAGCGTCGAGGAAAGCCTGCACGCGCTGGTCGGCCTGGCCTTCGGCAGTTCGCTGATCTCGATCTTCGCGCGGTTGGGTGGCGGCATCTTCACCAAGGGCGCCGACGTCGGCGCGGACCTGGTCGGCAAGGTCGAGGCCGGCATCCCCGAGGACGATCCGCGCAACCCGGCGGTGATCGCCGACAACGTCGGCGACAACGTCGGCGACTGCGCGGGCATGGCCGCCGACCTGTTCGAGACCTACGCGGTCACCGTCATCGCCACCATGCTGCTCGGCGGGCTGATGGCCGCCGAGGCCGGGCGCAACGCGGTGCTGTATCCGCTGGTGCTCGGCGGCGTGTCGATCGTGGCCTCGATCGTCGGCACCTTCTTCGTGCGCGTGCGGCCGGGCGGCTCGATCATGGGCGCGCTGTACAAGGGCGTGCTGGTGTCGGCGGTGCTCGCCGCGATCGCGTTCTGGCCGGTGACCCAGCAACTGATGGGCGATACCGCCGCCGGCGCGACCAAGCTCTACGGCTGCGCACTGATCGGCCTGGTGCTGACCGGCCTGATCGTGTGGATCACCGAGTACTACACCGGCACCCAGTACAAGCCGGTGCAGCACGTGGCGCAGGCCTCGACCACCGGCCACGGCACCAACATCATCGCCGGGCTCGGCATCTCGATGAAATCGACCGCGCTGCCGGTGATCGCGGTGTGCGCGGCGATCTGGGGCGCGTTCGCGCTGTCGGGTCTGTACGGCATCGCCATCGCCGCCACCGCGATGCTGTCGATGGCCGGCATGATCGTGGCGCTCGACGCCTACGGCCCGATCACCGACAACGCCGGCGGCATCGCCGAGATGGCCGAACTGCCGCCGGAAGTGCGCGCGGTGACCGACCCGCTGGACGCGGTCGGCAACACCACCAAGGCGGTGACCAAGGGCTATGCGATCGGCTCGGCCGCTCTGGCCGCGCTGGTGCTGTTCGCCGACTACACGCACAACCTGCGCGCCGCGCATCCGGGCGAAACCTTCGCCTTCGACCTGTCCGACCACACGGTGATCATCGGCCTGCTGCTCGGCGGGCTGATCCCCTACCTGTTCGGCGCGATGGCGATGGAAGCGGTGGGCCGCGCCGCCGGCGCGGTGGTGGAGGAAGTGCGGCGCCAGTTCCGCGAGATCCCCGGCATCATGCAAGGCACCGGCAAGCCGCAGTACGACCGCGCAGTGGACATGCTGACCCGCTCGGCGATCCGCGAAATGATCGTGCCGTCGCTGCTGCCGGTGGCGGTGCCGGTGGTGGTCGGGCTGCTGCTCGGCCCGCGCGCGCTCGGCGGGCTGCTGATCGGCACCATCGTCACCGGGCTGTTCGTGGCGATCTCGATGACCACCGGCGGCGGCGCCTGGGACAACGCCAAGAAGTACATCGAGGACGGCCACTTCGGCGGCAAGGGCAGCGAGGCGCACAAGGCCGCGGTCACCGGCGACACCGTCGGCGACCCGTACAAGGACACCGCCGGCCCGGCGATCAATCCGCTGATCAAGATCATCAACATCGTGGCGCTGCTGATGGTGCCGCTGCTGTAGGGCTGGCATTGACCGCACCGGCGCTGGCGATCCGCCAGCGCCGGTGCGCACGCATCGCCGCTACAGACACTCGATCAGGCCGTCGTTGACGCTGCGCTGGCTGTGCGGCAGCGGCGCGAACAAGGGGCGCTCCACCGCCAGCGCCTTGTACAGCGCCGCCAGCCGGGTCCGCGGTTGCAGCGGCGTGGGGCATTGCCACAGCTTCGCATCGACCAGCACCTGGCCGGTGGCCGGATCGATGCTGGCCTCGCTGGCGCCGAAGGTCCACACGCACTGGCCGAGCACGCCGTCGCGCTGGCGCACCGAGCAGCGGTAGCGCAGCGGCTGGTAATCGCTGTACTCGCCCTCGCAGAAGGTGTCGCCGCAGATCTGGTCGAAGTCCTCGGCCAGCCGCCGCTCCAGGTCGTAGAACGCCTCCCAGCCGGCGCCCGGGCTGGGATAGTCGACCGCATCCACGTAGACCTGCTGCGCCTGCGCGGCGGGTGCGCCGAAGGCCAGCAGCGCGGCCGCCAGCAGCGGGCCCATCGAAAACGGGATTCCTTTCATCGCCTTGCTCCTTGGTGGGTGGACTGTGGGCACAGCGTCGCGCCGCGGCCGGCCGGGCAGTATCGGGATCCTCCCCGTGCGCACGGGTACGGAGTCCGAAAGCCTTGTAGGAATAGGCCGCGCTGCATTGCAACAGCCAACCGACTAGAATGCAGGCCTCTTTAGAAGCCACTCCACTGGAGCTAGCGCATGGGTCTGGAACTGGTCAACTCCGGCAAGAATCTCCCGGAAGAAATCAACGTCGTCATCGAAATCCCCAAGGATTCGGAGCCGGTCAAGTACGAAGTGGACAAGGCCAGCGGCGCGATCTTCGTCGACCGCATCCTGTCCACGCCGATGCGCTATCCGTGCAACTACGGCTACGTGCCCAACACCCTGTGCGGCGACGGCGACCCGGCCGACGTGCTGGTGGTGCTGCCGCTGCCGCTGGTGCCCGGCTGCGTGGTGCGCTGCCGCCCGGTCGGCGTGCTGAAGATGAGCGACGAGGCCGGCAGCGACGAGAAGATCCTGGCGGTGCCTGTGGCCAAGGTGTTCGAAGGCTACGGCCACATCGAGGACATCACCCAGGTCTCCGGCCACTGGATGGAGCGCATCGGCCACTTCTTCGAGCACTACAAGGACCTGGAGAAGGGCAAGTGGGTCAAGCTGGACGGCTGGGGCAACGCCGCCGAGGCCAAGCAGATCCTGCTGGACGCGGTCGAGCGCTACAAGGCCGGCGCCTGAATCCGGCGCCGCGGCGGGCGCCTGCCCGCCGCGGCTGACCCGCTTCACGTTTTACGACGGCGAACGCTGCCGCATCGCGGGGTTTGGGGTACATTGCGGATCGAATGTCCGGGCCGGGCGAGCGTCAACCGGCCGCTATTGGGGGGTAGTCTCTTGCGTATCCTGTTCGTCGGCGACGAAGCGAGCCTGCCGGCCGAAGTCACCGAATACATCCGCGAATTGGGCGAGGACTGGCAGGTCCAGACCGTGGTCGACGGCAATGCCGCCATCGCCGCCGCCGCCACCGTGCAATTGGATGCGGTGATCGCCGCGCCGGCGCTGCCGGACCTGACCACGGCCACCCTGCTCGGCCAGATCCGCACGCTGAGCCCGGAAACCATCCGCATCGCGCTGATCGAGGCCGAGCAGAGCAATCGCGCCCCGCCGGCGCGGATCATCGGTGTGGCGCACCGTTTCCTGCCGCTGCCGCTGTCGCCGGAGATGCTGCTGGAAGCGGTCACCAGCATCGAGGAACTGCAGGAACTGCTCGGCAACCAGACGCTGCGCGCCAGCATCGGCCGCATCGAGAAACTGCCTTCGCCGCCGCACCTGTACCTGAGTCTGATGCATGCGCTGGAACAGGACGACGGCACCAACGCCGCCGACCTGGCCAAGCTGGTCTCGGCCGACCCGGCGATCGCGGCCAAGGTGCTGCAGCTGTGCAACTCGGCGTACTTCTCCAACGGGCGCACGATGTCCGACCTGCGCACCGCGGTGACCCGGCTGGGCATCGCCACCCTGCGCGACCTGGTCCTGGCCAGCGAGGTGTTCTCGGTGCAGGCCTTGTCCAATGCCGAACGCAATGCGCTGCAGCAGCGCTCGCTGCTGGCCTCGAAGCTGGCCTCGAAGATGCTGCCGTCCTCCAGCGCCGAACTGGGCGCGACCGCGGCGTTGCTGGCCGATATCGGCCTGCTGCTGCCGGGCATCCGCAAC
Source organism: Xanthomonas sp. AM6 (assembly GCF_025665335.1). NCBI lineage: Bacteria > Pseudomonadati > Pseudomonadota > Gammaproteobacteria > Lysobacterales > Lysobacteraceae > Xanthomonas > Xanthomonas sp. AM6. The sequence continues at coordinate 1,025,700 of NZ_CP106869.1, read as the reverse complement.
GAGCGCGAGCCGGCCGACCCGAACGACGATCGTCCCGGCCATGCCGAGGCCGGCGCCTACCTGCTCGGCGTGTGGGGCCTGCCGATGCCGATCATCGAGGCGGTGGCGTTCCACCGCCAGCCGCAACGTTCCAGCACCCGCAGCTTCTGGGTCACCGGCGCGGTGCACGTGGCGATGGCGCTGGCCAGCGGCTCGGAGATCGACGAGGACTACCTGGCCAAGACCGGTACGCTGAACAAGCTGCCGACCTGGCGCGAACAGGCGGAAAACCTGATGGGGCTGACTTCGGCGTAGCCGCGGCGCCCGCCCTCGCTGTGCGGACGCTCGTGGGAGTGAGCCTCCCGAACTGGCAGGGCCATGCGAGCGTATCGGAACCATGACAGCCCCCACGCGGGGCTGCTGCCAGTGGCTGTCGGCATTCCGGCAACCAATCGGCCGGGGGATAGCTGATTTTCTTCGAAGCCATTAGGTAGCGTCTCGGACGATTCCGGCGGTTCGGCGATCCCGCATCGCTCGCGGGCGACCCGAGCGGGCACCCAGCTTGGCTGCACTGCCCATCCGTCACCTGCAAGCGGCATCCCCGCCATAACAGCTCAGCCAGCGATGCCTTGGCACGGGCACTGCTGCCGTTTGCAGGAGCGACTTCAGTCGCGACGGCTTCACCGGCAATGCCCCGTCGCGACTGAAGTCGCTCCTACAAAAACAGCTCCTGCCGCTTCTTTCGCTGCTCGCTGCTCGCCAGCGCTGGCCGGAGCCGCAAAAAAAAGACGGGCCTTGCGGCCCGTCTTTTTTCTTGCTCAGACGCTGGTGGATCAGAAGCGCTGGGTGTACTTCATGTAGAGCATGCGGCCGATGTCGAAGCTGCCGTTGTAGGAGAAGTTCGAGTTCGGCTGGCTGTACATGATCGGGCCCTCGTGATTGAACACGTTGTTGGCGCCGAGCGACACCGTGGCATCCCACGGCGCGTTGTAGCGGATCTGCACGTCGTGGAACGTGTTGGAACCGACCGTGCGCGACGGCTGCTCCAGCGTGTACGCGGAGGTGAAGCCCGGCTCATTGCACTCCGAACCGCCGCTCAGGTCGTAGGCGCAGGCCTCGCGCAGACCGGAGTAGTAACGCACGCCCCAGTTGACGCCGAAGTTGCCGTAGCTCCAATCCACGTTCAGGTTGGAACGCACGCGGAAGTTGGAGCCCCAGTCGCTGCTGCCCCAGCCATTGTGCTGTTCGATCGGCGTTTCGGACTCGTTGTCGCGCTTGTATTCCTGGTAGTCCACGTAGGTGGTCTTCCAGTCGAACACGAAGTTGCCGAAGCCGGTATCGGCCAGGCGATAACGCACGCCCAGATCGTAGCCGGCGGTTTCCTGGTAGCCGCCGTTGATCAGGGTACGGGTCACGTCGACGACCTGGCCGCTGGTGGCGTCACGCACGAACCGATCGCAGGCCGCGCCGATGTTCTGCACGTAGCACTGGTTGAGGATGGAGGTGACCGACTCGGCGGCGATGACGTCGTCGATGCGGATCTTCCACCAGTCCAGACTGATGTCCAGGCCATTCACGTAGCTCGGGCTGTACACCAGGCCCAGCGTGTAGGTCTTGGAGGTTTCCGGCAGCAGCTCGGGGTTGGAACCGGACAGGTACGCGTAATTCGACTGCGACCCGGGGCCGCTGGCATTCACGCCACCGGAGGCTTCCTGGCGGAAGTTCGCCGGCACCGCGGCGCCGCAGCGCCCGGCCACGCCCGCATTGCGGGTGGCGGCACCGAACAGGGTGTCGCACGGATCGGTGTAGGAGTCGAAGGTCTGCGAGGTGCCGCCGTACAGGTCCGACACGGTCGGCGCACGGAAGCCGGTGGCGTAGGTACCGCGCACCAGCAGGTCGTCGATCGGCTTCCACTTCAGGCCGAACTTGCTGTTGGTGGTGTCGCCGAAGGTGTCGTAGTCGGAATAGCGACCGGCCACGTCGAACGACAGTTCCTTGGCGAACGGCATGTCGGCCAGCACCGGGATGTTGAACTCCAGGTACACCTCGTCCAGCGAGTAGCCGCCCTTGGTCGGCGCGCCGGCCAGGTCGGTGCTCAGGCCGGACTGCAGCAGGGCGTCGGGATCGTAGCGCGCGTCTTCGCTGCGGTGCTCGATGCCGGCGGCCATCGCCAGGTCGCCGGCCGGCAGCGCCATGATGGTGCCGCTGAGGTTGGCGCTGTAGACCTTGGTGATGGTTTCGGAGGTGTCGTGCGACGGCAGGAACAGATAGGCCTGCAGCGCCGGATCGGACAGCGAACCGGCACCGGCGGCGCCGTTCGGCAACAGCGGGTTCCACGGCATGCAGCCGGCGATCACGTTGCCGGCGGAGCCGCACTTGACCACGCCGTCGCTGTCCAGGAACGACGGGCCGACCGCGTTCTGCACATTCGGAATGAACAGGTTGCCGGTGCCGGTCTTGGTGCCCTTATTGCGGTTGTAGACGTAGCCGACGTCCCAATCCCAGTAGTTGTCGCCCAACTGGAACGAACCTTCGAGCCCGCCGCTGAAGCGGAAGGTGTTCAGCTCCGAACGGGTCTGGCGCGGCACTTCCCAGGTACGGCGCATGAAGTCGACGTCCTGGCCCGGCAGCGGATTGAAGTAGCTCTGGCCCGACAGCGCGGTGTCGTAGGCCACCGAACGGTACGGATAGCCGGCGATCTGCTGCAGCGTCTCGCGCTCGGTGTACAGCACGCTGGCGGTACCGCGAACGTTGTCGGTGAAATCGAAGTTGCCGTTGGCGAACACCGAGCGGCGCTCGATCCCGGTCTGCAGAAACATCTGCTGGCTCGGGTTGGACAGGTCGGCGTTGCTGAACTCGTGGTAGTCGGCGAAGTTGCGCGGATTGCCGCCCGGATTCAGCGAATACATGTTGCCCGAACCGTCGATCAGCACGCCCTTCTCGCTGATCGCGCTCCAGCCGTTGGACTCATCGGCGGTCGGAACCGGGTGGAAATAGCCGTTCGGCGACGCGCTGTAATCGCGGTCCTTGGCGTAGACCGGATCTTCCTTGCTGTACTCGGCGCCGAGGGTCAGGGAACCGCGGTCGTTGCTGGCGCCGTAGACGAAGTTGTAGGTTTCCTTGTGGCCGTCGCCCTGGCCGTACTGGCCGACATAGGCGCTGGCTTCCAGACCGTCGAAGTTCTTGCGGGTGATCACGTTGATCACGCCGGCGATGGCGTCGGAGCCGTACAGCGCCGAGGCGCCGTCGGTCAGCACTTCCACGCGCTCGACCATCGAGGTCGGGATCGAGGCCAGATCGGTATAGCCGCCGGAGCTGACGCCCATGCGCTTGCCGTCCAGCAGCACCAGGGTGCGCTGCGGACCCAGGTTACGCAGGTCGACGTACTGGCCGCCGACTTCTTCGCCGGAGGACAGCGCGTCGGCGCGGCTGATCGCCGGCGAACCGGTCGCCGACAGGTTCTGCACGATATCGGCGACGCTGGTGTAGCCCTGCTTCTCGATGTCGGCGCGCTGCAGCGCGATTACCGGCTGCGCGGTCTCGGAACTGGCCTGACGGATGCGCGAACCAGTGACCTCGATGCGGTCGAGGTTGGTCGGGTTGCCATCGGTGGCGGCGGACTCTTGCGCGCCGGCGATGGCCGGCGTCAACGCGATCGCGATGCTGGCGGGCAACAGGCCCAGCCGCACTGCGGAAGTGCGAAGGTTCATCAATCTCTCCAGGGTAACGTTAGGGGCGTGTTAAGCGCCCTCGGCACGTTACGTTCCGGTGAGCATGGCTGCTTTGCCGCGGCCGTTCGCAGACTTTGCCGAATCTGGCGGCACCGCCACCGCCTGTCGATATTGCGAAGCGGAGACGCCGAAGCGCGCACGGAAGGCGCGGGCGAAGCTGCAGCAATTGTCGAAGCCGCTGGCTGCGGCGACCTCGCCAATCATCATCGTCGTGTCGCGCAGCAGGTCCGCGGCGCGCTCCAGGCGCAGCCGCGCCGACAGCGCCTGCGGGCTTTCCTCGTACAGGCTCTGGAAGGTCTTGGACAGGTACCAGCTGGAGAAGTTGGTCAGTTCGGCCAGTTCGCTGATCCGCACCACGCGGTCGCGGTGCCCTTCCAGATACAGGTGCGCGCGCTGCATGCGCCCGAACACCTGGCGCTTGCGCACCCGCGAACGGCCCGGGCAGCGCTGCACGCGGTGCGACAGCTCGCCCTGCATCGCGGCCAGATGCAGCAGCACCGGGCGCATCGCCAGCACGTCGCCCGGCCGCGCCGCCGCCTGCCGCCACAGCCGCAGCGCGATCCGCGCCTCGCGCGCCGGCAGGACGCCGCGGCCGGCGTACAGGGTCGCGTCGGCCATGCGCCCCAGCGCCTTCAATGCGTCGGCGTCCAGGCTCAGGCCGATGCACAGCCCGTCGCGATCGGCCTGCAGCAGCGGCCGCGAATCACGCTCGAGCGCCAGCCATTGCCCGCGGCGCAGTTCGAAGCGGCCTTCCTTGGCATCGATCCAGGCGCTGCCGCGCAGCTGGATCCACACCGTGAACGCGGCGGCCCCGGCCTGCAGGCTGCCCAGCCGCGCCACGCCCAGGCAGGCCGAGCCGAGCGGCGCGTCCTCGTTGTCCAGGATCAGTTGTTGCCCACGATCGGCCAGGAATATCTGTCGCATCCGTTGCACCCGCTTTGCTCGAACCGGCGCGCAGTCTTGCCGGATGTGGCGGCAGGGTCAGGACGATGTGGCGATGTTTGTCCGAAATCGGCACGAAGTCGTCACGAACGACTTACGATGCTCATTTTTCCTTGCGCAGCAGCCACTTGGACGTGATCACCGAGAACCAGCCGGTGCTCGCGGGCATGCGCATGAAGCCGATGTCGCTGCCGTCCTCCACCGCCAGCGACGCATACACGTCGCCGCTGCGCGGATCGAGGCTGAAGCCGTTGACCGAACTGAGCCGGTCGCGGTCCAGGCACACGCTGTCGCTGAGGCCGCCGCCGATCCGCGCCAGCCGGCTGGCGCACTCGCCGGTCGGGAACAGGTAGCGCACCTCGCCGGCCGCGCCGATCGCCCAGGTCCGGTAGCGCCACAGCGACGGCACCGCGGTGTCGACCGCCGCCACGCTGCCCGGGTCCAGCGCGGCGTCGGCGCGCCACAGGCCACTGCGCGCCAGGCGGGTGAACAGCACCTGCCGGCCGAGCGGGTCCACGCGCAGCTGCGAGACGTCGTCCAGCGCCGCCAGGCGCCGCCACGGCAGGCTGCGGCGGTCATACAGCTGCAGGCGGGTGCGGCCATGCTCGCCGAGCAGGACCAGCACCTGCCCCGGGTCGGCGGTGTACGCCGCCTGCAGCGGTTCGCCGGACGGCACCGGCAAGGGGACCACGCTGCCCGATTGCGGCCGCACTTCGTAGATCACCGAGCGCCCCTGCGCGTCGCGGCCGCTGACCAGCAGCGACTGGCTGTCGGCCGACCACGCCGGCGGCTGCCGCGTTTCCGGGCGCAGCCCCTCGATCAGCCGCAGCGACTGCGGCCGGGTCACGTCGCCCCACCACAGCGCAAAGCTGCCGGAGCGGTCCGACGTGAAGACCAACTGGCGGCCATCGGGCGCGATCACCGGCTGGCTGTCGCGCCCGGTGGAGGCGAACAGGCGCTGGCTCTCGCGCTTGCCGCGGCCATCGCCGGCGGCGATGCGGTACAGCGCGAACTGCGGGCGCCGGTGCACGAAGGCGAGGCGCTCGCCGTCGCGCGACACGGTCGGCGACTGCGCGTCGCCCAGGCCCAGGTCGCGCAGGCGCCGCGAGGCGGTATCCAGCCGGTACAGGCGGGTCTCGCTGTCGACCCGGCGCCCGAACACGATGCCGCGGCCGTCGCGGGTCCAGTCCCAGCCGCGGATCTCGGCGAACTCGCGGGTCAGCGGCTCGGCCTGGCCGCCGGCGGCCGGCACCCGCCACAGGCCGCCCATCTGCGGGTTGCGCACGAACGCGATCCACTGCCCGTCGGGGGAATAGCGCGGCGCGTAGTCGAACGCGCCGGCAGCGACCGGATACGGCAGCGCGCGCCAGCGGCCGCTGGACAGGTCGAGCACGCGGATCCCGCGGGCAGGCTGGCGTCCGGTCATGCTGCCGAACAGCAGGCCGCGACCGTCCGGGGTCCAATCGAAACTGAGCAGTTCGGTGCCGTCGCAGCGCACGGCCGGGCGCGGCGCCTGGTGCCCGTCGGCGGCCGCCACCAGCACCTGGCATTGCCCGTCCGGCCCCAGCCGGGCGAAGGCGATGCGCTTTCCGTCCGGCGACCAGGCCGGCAGGCGGTCGGAATGGCCCACGCCCGGCACGACCAGCGGCCGCGCCGGCGCGCTGCCGGCGGCACGGCCGGTCGCCTGCACCAGCAACTGCGTGCCTGCGCGGCCCTCGATCCCGGCGGCGTACGCCACCTGCGTGCCGTCCGGCGACAAGGCTGGCTCCAGCTCGAAGCCCGGCATCGTGGTGATCAGCCGGTACGGCCGCTCCGGGCTGCCGACCACCCGCTCCTGCTCGCTGTCCGCCGGGCCCTGGCTGCCGGACGGCAACCACCACAGCAGCATCGCCAGCAGCATCAGGCCGGCGCCGGCAACAGCGGCCAGCACCACCTGCATGCGGCGCGGCAGCGCAGGCGGTGCCACCGCCACAGGCGGCGCGGCGGCGGCTGCGTGCGGCACGGCGTCGAGGGAGACGCCGTCGGCCACCGCCGCAGCGGCCGGCGCGCTCGTCCCGGCCTCCACCTCCGGCAAGGCCTGCACCGGCGCCACCAGCCGGTAGCCGGTCTTGGCCAGGGTCTCGATGTAGGCCGGCGCGTCGCCCTTGGCGCCGGCGGCGAAGGCCTTGCGCAATTGGGTGATGGCCTGGGTCACCACGTCGTTGGTCGGCTGCGTGTCCGGCCAGACCTGGGCCAGCAGCGCCTCGCGCTCCACCACCTGCCCCGGCTGCGCCAGCAGCACGCGCAGCACGCCCATCGCCTTGGGCGTGAGCCGCTGCGGCCGCCGCGCGCGCGGCGCATGCACTTCGCGCAGCGACAGCAGCACCAGGCAATCGCCGACCTGCATCCGTTCCGGAAGCAGCGGGGTGGCAGGAGATGGCGAGGACATGCGCGACTAAGGCAACGACGATCTGCGTTTGGGTGGGAATCACGGCACGGCGCACGCGCGCCATGTGGCGCCAACGGGCAGATTCGGCAAACCAATGCGACGAATGCAGCCAGGCGTGGCGAGGCCGACAAATTCTACCCTAGTCGTTGCCGCCGCCAATCGCGGCGAAGCAACTACAGGCTCTCTCTCCGCCGACGAAACTCACATAAACGCTGCAAGATTACGCGCCACTTGGCGCGTTTTTTTTAACTGCGATTCAGGTTTTCGGCTTGCGTGTGACGCTGAGCCCAATCAGCCGCGACACCACCAGCGCGATGTACATCACGCCGGCGAACTGCTCGAGCATCACCAGCGCGCGCGCCAGCGGCATCACCGGCACCACGTCGCTCAGGCCCACCCCGGACAGCACGCTGAAGCTCAGGTACAGCAGTTCCATCCAGGTTCTGGGCGACTGCGCGTCCACCGCGGCGGTGAAGCTGCCGGGCAGCCACTGCTGGCACACCGAGAACGCGAAGGCGAACGCCCACGCCAGCAGCGTGAAGGTCGCGCCGGCCGCATACAGTTCGTCGCGGGTGACCTCGTGGTCCTGCAGCATGTAGGCGATCAGGCTGGCCGCGGTATAGAAGTACAGCAGGCTTTCCAGCGATTGCGCGAACGTGCCCAGCGCCGCGCTATCGCGCATCGCCGCCGCGATCGACAGCACCACCGACGGCACCGCCAGGCACCAGGCGATCCACAGCACCGCCGGGCTGCGGTTGACCACCCACAGCGCCAGGCCCAGCACCACGATGCCGAAGGCGCCGAACAGCGCGCGCCCGGACGCGGTGTCCTCCATCAGCGGATACAGCAGCAGCCCCAGCAACTGCACGCCCAGCAGCAACGCGGACGGATGGCGGCGCAGGGCGAGCGCGTAGCGGAGCATGCGGCATTCATCCGGAAGTGACGTGCGCGCATCATAGACAAGCGCACGCCATGGCGGCGGCACGGCGGGCTACCCCTGCCGATAGACCTCGGCGCCGGCGTCCAGGAACTGCGCCGCCTTCTCGGCCATGCCGGCCTGCAGCGCGTCGCTCTCGCCGACCCCATGCTCGGTCGCGTACTCACGCACGTCCTGGGTGATCTTCATCGAACAGAAGTGCGGCCCGCACATCGAGCAGAAGTGCGCCAGCTTGTGCGCGTCCTTGGGCAGCGTCTCGTCGTGGAACTCCTTGGCCTTCTCCGGGTCCAGGCCCAGGTGGAACTGGTCGTCCCAGCGGAACTCGAAGCGCGCCTTGGACAGCGCGTTGTCGCGCACCTGCGCGCCGGGATGGCCTTTGGCCAGGTCCGCGGCATGCGCGGCGATCTTGTAGGCCATGATGCCGTCGCGCACGTCCTGCCGGTTGGGCAGGCCCAGGTGTTCCTTGGGCGTCACGTAGCACAGCATCGCGGTGCCGAACCAGCCGATCATCGCCGCGCCGATCGCCGAGGTGATGTGGTCGTAGCCGGGCGCGATGTCGGTGGTCAGCGGCCCCAGCGTGTAGAACGGCGCCTCGCCGCACTCGCGCAGCTGCTTGTCCATGTTCTGCTTGATCAGCTGCATCGGCACGTGGCCGGGGCCTTCGATCATGGTCTGCACGTCGTGCTTCCATGCGATTTTGGTCAGCTCGCCCAGGGTTTCCAGCTCGCCGAACTGCGCCGCGTCGTTGGCGTCGGCGATGCAGCCCGGACGCAGGCCATCGCCGAGCGAGAAGGCCACGTCGTAGGCCTTCATGATCTGGCAGATGTCCTCGAAGTGGGTGTAGAGGAAGTTCTCCTTGTGGTGCGCCAGGCACCACTTGGCCAGGATCGAGCCGCCGCGCGAGACGATGCCGGTGACGCGTTTGGCGGTCAGCGGCACGTAGCGCAGCAGCACCCCGGCGTGGATGGTGAAATAGTCCACGCCCTGCTCGGCCTGCTCGATCAGGGTGTCGCGGAAGATCTCCCAGGTCAGTTCCTCGGCGCGGCCGTCGACCTTCTCCAGCGCCTGGTAGATCGGCACCGTGCCGATCGGCACCGGCGAGTTGCGCACGATCCACTCGCGGGTCTCGTGGATGTGCTTGCCGGTGGACAGGTCCATCACCGTGTCGCCGCCCCAGCGGATCGCCCACACCAGCTTCTCCACTTCCTCGGCGATGCCCGAGCTGAGCGCGCTGTTGCCGATGTTGGCGTTGATCTTGGTCAGGAAGTTGCGGCCGATGACCATCGGCTCGCTTTCCGGGTGGTTGATGTTGTTGGGCAGGATGGCGCGGCCGCGGGCGATCTCGTCGCGCACGAATTCCGGGGTGATAGTGTGCTGGATGCTGGCGCCGAACGCCTCGCCGGGATGCTGCTGGCGCAGCAGCGCGTCGCGCACCGCCTCCAGCCGCTGGTTCTCGCGGATCGCGACGAACTCCATCTCCGGGGTGACGATGCCGCGCCGCGCGTAGTGCATCTGGGTGACGTTGGCGCCGGCCAGCGCGCGCCGCGGCAGGCGCCGGGCCGGGAAGCGCACCGCGTCCAGGCGCGCGTTGTGCTCGCGGCCGCGGCCGAACTCCGAGCTGAGCCGCTCCAGCGCCTCGGTGTCGCCGCGCTCGGCGATCCAGCCCGCGCGCAGCGGCGCCAGGCCGGCGCGCAGGTCGATGGTCGCGTGCGGGTCGGTGTACGGGCCGGAGGTGTCGTAGACGGTCACCGGCGGATTGTCCTCGCCGCCGAACAGGGTCGGGGTGCGGGTCAGCACGATCTCGCGCATCGGCACGCGCAGGTCGGCGCGCGTGCCTTGCACGAAGATCTTGCGCGAACCGGGGATCGGCCGGGTCACCGACTCGGACAGGGTATCGGCCTGCTGCAGCAACGGGCTGGGTACGGCATTCATCGGCATTCGTCCTAGTTCTGAGAGCCTGCAGCGAGTGCGGGCGGTTGCGAGCGAACTCGCATCACGGACGAAGCGGCGGCGCGGGCACGGCCCGGCGCAAAGGCGCACGGACCGGGCTTGCGAAGCTTCCCTACGCCGGTATCAACCGGATCAGGTTCGAAGGGACTGTCTCAACCGCGGCCTGCGCCGGCGGTACCCCCGCTTCTGCGGCTATTAGACCCGTTTCCGCCGCGTCAGCCAACCGCGCGCAGCTGAATCGGCGCACAACCGGACCCGCTTCTTGTCAGCCTCGCCACGCGCGCAGCGCATTGCGGCACACCACGGCGAACTGCCGGGCCTAGCCTGGGCCCCACAAGAACGACGTCTCTCTCTCCCTGCCGCCGGCTCATCCCCGGTGGCGTTTTTTTGTGCGGCGTCCGCCGCGCACTCATTCCAGCACGTAGGCCACCCGCAAGCCGCCCCAGTGGCGGCCGCGCACGTACACCGGCACCGACAGGTCGAACAGGATCTGCCCGGTGTCGCGCCGGTACACCTGCAGCAGATAGGGCTGGGTGTGGCGGCCGACGCTGCGCCCGACCCGGTCGGCGAACATGCGCTTGGTACGGTTGCCGACCAGGTCGCGATCGCGGTCGCCGCTCAGCGGTTGGCTGAAGCGCAGGTTGTGGGTCGGCACGTAGCCGTCGGGATTGGCGCAGATCGCGAACACGATCCACGGATGCGCCGCCAGCAGCGGTTCCTGCAACGGCGGCAGCAGTTCGTCGCACAGCGCATCGAAGGCGGTGCGGTACTTGGGCGGGTCGATGCCGGCGATCGGCGTGTAGTCGGTGGAGAACAGCGCCTCCTCGCCGATGCGCCCGCGCGCGACCGCCTCGGCCAGCGCCTGGCCGATCCTGCCGGCGGTCGCCGTCGCCAGGTCGCGGATGCGCGCGTGGCGCGGCTGCTGCATCGGATCGGCCGGCAAGCGGAACAGGCCCACGCAGTCGTGCAGCGTGGCGCTGCCCGCGGCCAGCGCTGCGCTGCGCTCGACCACCTGCGCCACATGCTCCAGGTTGCTGCGGCTGAGCCCGACCACGTGCTCGACCGCGCGGTCGATGCCGCCGATCTCCTCGCCCTGCGCGGCGACGCGGGTGGCCACGGTCTCCATCGCCGCGCTGGCGCGGCCGAGCAGTTGGCCGATGCCGCCGAGCACCTGCTCGGTGCGCTGCGCCGAGGCGGCGCTGTCGTTGAGGGCGCTGCCGGTCTCGCCGATGATGGTGCGCACGTCGCGCGCGGCGGTGGCGGCGCGTTCGGCCAGCCGGCGGATCTCGCTGGCGACCACGGCGAAGCCGCGCCCGGCGGCGCCGGCGTGCACCGCCTCGATGCTGGCGTTGATCGACAGGATGTTGGTCTGGAACGCGACCGCGTCGATCACCTCGATGACCTCGGTGGCGCGCGCCGAGCGCCGCTCCACTTCGCGCATCGCCTGGCCCAGCGCGCGCGCCGCCTCCACGCCCTGGCGCGCGCTGTCGTCGGCGCTGGCCGCCACCGCGATCACCGCGCGCAGTTCCTGGTCCATCTCCTGCAGGCCCTGCAGCAGCCGCCGGGTGGTCGCCACCACCGTCTGCAGCGCCTCCATCTGGGTCTGCGACTGCCGCGCCAGCTCGTCGTTCTCGGCGACCACGTGCGGCACGTCGGCGGCGATCTGCAGCGACAGCGCCACCGCCTGGCGGATCGCCTCGGCCAGGTTGCCGAACCCCGCCGACAGGCGCCGCCCGGCCATCGCCTCGGTCTCCTGCGCGGACAGCGGCGTGCTCAGGCCCAGGTCCAGGTCGCAGCCGGTCAGGCGCTCGCCGACCCGTTCCAGCAAGGCCTGCGCCTCGGCGCCGGCCTGCAGCCGCTGCGCCAGCGCCTGCAGCGCCGGGCTGGTCGCGCCCTGTACCTGCCCGGCGCCGAGCAGGGCGACGTCGCGCAGCAGCGCGGCGGTCTCCGGATGCGGCAGCGACAGCAGCCAGCCATCGCCGTCGCGGTCACGCTGGTAGCGCACGCGCCGCGCCGGATCGTCGGCCGACGCCAGCCAGCTGCCCTCGGCGCCGGCCAGCGCCGCCAGCGGCAGGCCCCACACCGCCTCGCTGGGTTCGCCGAGCAAGGCCTCCGCGCGTACCCCGAGCAGGTCCAGCGCGGCCCGATTGGCGGCGCTCACCCGGCCGTGCGGATCCAGCCGCAGCAGCGCCACCGGGGCATCCGGCAAGGCCGCGGCGTGTCCGGCATCAGCGTCCGGACTGCGTGTGAACAACGACATCGTCTTCCCCCTCCAGGCATCCTTCGCCATGGTATCGGCCGCCGCCGCACAACCTGAGCGGGCAGGCGCGCAACCGGGACCGGCGTCATGCCGCCGTCTCGCGCATTCAGGCGCCGGCCGCGCCCCGGCGGACATCGGGGTGCGCCGGTCGCGGCGGCGAAGCGCGTCCGGCCGGGAGCCGACGGCGGCGCGGGCGTCGATGGGCAGGGGCAGGTCGCGGGGATGCACCACGCCGGCCGCGCCGGGTTGTTCGCCCGCATCGGCGGCGACCGCGCGCACCGGGCGCCGAGCGGATTGCGCCATAACGGCGCCGTGACGATCCGCTCCGTATCCTCGCCGGCTTCGTCCGTGCGTTGCCGCTCGCTGCCACAGCGATCCGGACCGGCAACCGCTACGCGCCGCCTGCCCTTGCGCATCGCTGCAGGGCCGGCGCGCTCCCTCTCGATTCCTCGACCGGATCCGCCGCGTGCAGCGCGCCCGGCACATGCTCGAGGCGTGGATCGCGCGCGAACAGGCGGCGCAGGACCACGCGCGCGGGGAGGCGGCGCGCACGCGAGCGCAGGAGTGAACGCGCCGGCGGCAGCGCCGGTACGCGCACGCCCGCCGCACGCGCGCTGCACGCATGGCCGGGCCGCGCGTTCGCCCTCCGGGCCGGCCGCGGCGCAGGCTCAGTAGCCGGCGGCCTGGCCGTCCTTGCGGCTTTCCGAGGCGCCGTAGTACACGCCGCTGGCCGGGTCGCGGGCGATCGCCTGGTAGCCGCCGTAGGGGCCGTCGGCGAAGATCACCCGATGCCCTTTGCGCATCAGCGCGCGGATGGTGTCGTAGGAAAAGCCGGTCTCCAGGTTCAGCTCGCCGCCGTCGCGCATCGCCGTGGCCTGGCCGGTAGGCTCGGTGGATCCCTCGTGCTGGATCCGCGGCGCGTCGCCGGCCTCCTGCAGGTTCATGTGGAAATCGACCAGGTTCATCACGATCTGCACGTGGCCCTGCGGCTGCATCGCCCCGCCCATCACGCCGAAGCTCAGCCACGGCGTGCCGTCCTTGGTCACGAACGCCGGGATGATGGTCTGGAACGGGCGCTTGCCCGGCGCGTAGCCGTTGGGGTGGTCCTTCTTCAGCACGAACATCTCGCCGCGATCCTGCAGGATGAAGCCCAGCCCCGGCGGCGCCATGCCGCTGCCCATGCCGCGGTAGTTGGACTGGATCAGCGACACCATCATGCCGTCGGCGTCGGCCACGGTCAGGTAGATGGTGTCGCCCTCCTCCAGCTGCTTCGGCGTGCCCGGCTGCACTTCCTTCAACGCCTTGTCCATGGAGATCAGCGCGCGGCGCTGCGCGGCGTAGTCCTTGGAGATCAGCTTGGCCAGCGGCGCCGGCTGGAACGCCGGGTCCGCATAGAAGCGGGCGCGGTCGGCGAAGGCCAGCTTCTTGGCCTCGGCGAACAGGTGCACGTGCTCGGCCGAACCGAACGGGATCTTTGAGAAGTCGTAGCCCTCCAGGATGTTGAGCATCTGCAGCGCGGCGATGCCCTGGCTGTTGGGCGGCAGTTCCCACACGTCGTAGCCGCGGTAGTTGGTGCTGACCGGCTCGACCCATTCGCCGTGGTGGCTGGCCAGGTCGTCGTAGCTCAGGAAGCCGCCGTTGGCCTTGAAATAGGCGTCGATGGTGCGGGCGATCGGCCCCTTGTAGAACGCGTCGCGGCCGCCGTCGGCGATCTGCTGCAGGGTGTCGGCCAGGTTCGGGTTCTTCCACAGCTCGCCCTTGCGCGGCGCGCGGCCGTCGAGGGTGAATTGCTCCTTGAAGCCGGGATATTGCGACAGCCGCGGCACCGAACGGTCCCAGTAGTAGGCGATGGTCTCGGCCACCGGGTGGCCCTCGCGCGCGTAGCGGATCGCCGGCGCCAGGTTCTGCGCCATCGGCCGGCGCCCGAAGCGTTCGTGCAGCGCGAACCAGCCGTCCACCGCGCCCGGCACCGACACCGGCAGCGGCCCGGTCGGCGGGATGTCCTTCAAGCCGCGGCGCTGGAATTCGGCCAGGGTCAGCGACCTGGGCGAACGGCCCGAGCCGTTGTAGCCGTAGAGCTTCCGGGTCTTGGGATCCCACACGATCGCGAACAGGTCGCCGCCGACGCCGTTGCCGGTCGGCTCCATCAGCCCAAGCGCGGCGTTGGCGGCGATCGCCGCATCCACCGCCGAACCGCCGGCCTGCATCGTGTCCAGCGCGATCTGCGTGGCCAGCGGCTGCGAGGTGGCGGCCATCGCGTGCGGCGCGATCACTTCCGAACGCGTGGCGAAGGGCTGGCCGGTGATGCGGTCGGCGGCGCCGGCCAGCGGCGGCAACGCCAGGGCGATGGTGATGAACGCCACGGAACAGTTCAACGCAGACATGGACAGGCCTCGATCGGATACCGCCCCACCCTACCCGAGCAGGGCCAGGCATGCAGCCGCCATCGCCTGGTCCGGCACGCCGCGCGGCGGCGGTTTTCCGCGCAATCGGCCCTGCATGCGCCACCCAGGCACACCGTTTCAGGCGTAACGAAGCAGTGCTGGTGCGGCTTTCGGCACATTCGCCGCGGTGCACCGGCGACAGGGTTGACAGTGCCGCAAAGCCCATGTTTATCTCGCTGCATGTTGCATCGCCACACCAGCCCGAAGCCGACCCGCCTGCCCGCCGCGCTGCGCGCGGACGCCGCCGCGTCGCTCCTCGTACTCGTGCTTATTACCTCGCCCACAAGTGCGGGACGAACCGGCGTGTAAGCGACAAGCAGCCTGGATTCGATCAGACCCCGCACCGGCAACGGCGCGGG
This sequence comes from Xanthomonas sp. AM6, assembly GCF_025665335.1. NCBI lineage: Bacteria > Pseudomonadati > Pseudomonadota > Gammaproteobacteria > Lysobacterales > Lysobacteraceae > Xanthomonas > Xanthomonas sp. AM6. The sequence continues at coordinate 1,010,670 of NZ_CP106869.1, read as the reverse complement.
GTTTTTCATTTTAGTAACCGCGAAAGCCGCCCCTCCCCTTCCAACACACCGTCCCGAGGAAATCCGCCCCATGACCAGTTCCGCCCAGCCCACCACCAAGATCGCCATCGTCGGCTACGGCAGCCAGGGCCGCGCGCACGCGCTGAACCTGCGCGAGTCCGGCTTCGACGTCACCGTCGGCCTGCGCGCGGGCGGCCCGACCGAAGCCAAGGCGCAGGCCGACGGCTTCGTGGTGAAGAGCCCCGCCGAGGCGGTCAAGGACGCCGACCTGGTCGCGGTGCTGACCCCGGACATGGTGCAGAAGAAGCTGTACGACGAGGTGCTGGCGCCGAACATGAAGCAGGGCGCGTGCCTGCTGTTCGCGCATGGCCTGAACGTGCATTTCGACATGATCAAGCCGCGCGCCGACCTGGACGTGGTGCTGGTCGCGCCGAAGGGCCCGGGCGCGCTGGTGCGCCGCGAGTACGAGATCGGCCGCGGCGTGCCGTGCATCTGGGCGGTGTACCAGGACAAGAGCGGCAAGGCCGAGCAGTTCGCGCTCGAATACGCCGCCGGCCTGGGCGGGGCGCGCGCCAACCTGATCAAGACCACCTTCAAGGAAGAGACCGAGACCGACCTGTTCGGCGAGCAGGCGGTGCTGTGCGGCGGCGCCTCGTCGCTGGTCCAGGCCGGCTTCGAAGTGCTGGTGGAAGCCGGCTACCAGCCGGAGATCGCCTACTACGAAGTGCTGCACGAACTGAAGCTGATCGTGGACCTGTTCTACGAAGGCGGCATCACCCGCATGCTCGAGTTCGTCTCCGAGACCGCGCAGTACGGCGACTACGTCAGCGGCCCGCGGGTCATCGATGCGGCCACCAAGGAGCGCATGCGCGACGTGCTCAAGGACATCCAGAACGGCACCTTCACCAAGAACTGGGTGGCCGAGTACGACGCCGGGTTGCCGAACTACACCAAGTTCAAGCAGGCCGACCTGGAGCACCCGATCGAAGTGGTCGGCAAGCAGCTGCGCGCCAAGATGGTCTGGCTGAACGGCGAGGCGGCTGCCGCCAAGCCGGCCACCGGCCAGCAAGCCGCGTAACCCGCGGCTTCCCCACCCGCTTCCACCGAAAGGTCGCCACCGTATGAACTCCTCCGCTCACGGCACGCCCCGCAACGGCGCGCGCTGGCTGACGCAGGCCCTGGAAGCCGAAGGCGTGGACACGCTGTTCGGCTATCCGGGCGGCACCATCATGCCGTTCTACGACGCGCTGGTAGACAGCCAGCTCAAGCACATCCTGGTCCGCCACGAGCAGGGCGCGGCGCTGGCCGCCAACGGCTACGCCCGCGCCAGCGGCCGGGTCGGCGTGTGCGTCGCCACCTCCGGGCCGGGCGCCTCCAACCTGGTCACCGGCATCGCCGACGCGATGCTGGACTCGGTGCCGATGATCTGCCTGACCGGGCAGGTCGCCACGCCGCTGCTGGGCACCGACGCGTTCCAGGAACTGGACGTGTTCGGGCTGACCCTGCCGATCGTCAAGCACAGCTTCCTGGTGCGCCGCGTCGACGATCTGCCGCAGGTGGTGCGCGACGCGTTCCGCATCGCCCGCGAGGGGCGTCCGGGACCGGTGCTGATCGACCTGCCCAAGGACGTGCAGCTGGGCGACGCCTCGCACCTGCCCGACCACGTGCCGGCCGCGGTGCCGGTGCCGCCGGCGCCGCAGGCCGAGGCCCTGGCCGAAGCGCTGGCGGCGATCGCCGGCGCCGAGAAGCCGGTCATCTACGGCGGCGGTGGCATCGCCCTGGCCGATGCGGTGGATGCGTTCCGCCAGTTCGTCGACACCACCCGCATCCCCACCGTGCTGACCCTGCGCGGGCTGGGCGCATTGCCGCACGGCCATCCGCACTACCTGGGCATGCTCGGCATGCACGGCACCCGCGCGGCCAACATGGCGGTGCAGGAGTCGGACCTGCTGATCGTGGTCGGCGCGCGCTTCGACGACCGCGCCACCGGCAAGCTGGCCGAGTTCGCCCCGTTCGCGCGGGTCATCCACCTGGACGCCGATGCCTGCGAGATCTCCAAGCTGCGCCATGCCGACATCGCCGTGCCCGGCGACGTGGCCGAAGCGCTGCGCACCCTGTGCACCGCCACCAGCACCTGCGAGGCCTGGCATGCGCGCTGCATCGGCCATCGCGAGAAGTTCGGCGCCCGCTACGACGCGCCGGGCGAGGACATCTACGCGCCCGGCCTGCTGAAGCGGCTGAGCGAGCTGGCCCCGGCCGACACGGTGATCGCCTGCGACGTCGGCCAGCACCAGATGTGGGTGGCCCAGCACTGCCGCTTCAACCACCCGCGCAACCACCTGACCAGCGGCGCGCTGGGCACGATGGGCTTCGGCCTGCCGGCGGCGATGGGCGCGCAGTTCGCCTGCCCCGACCGCACCGTGGTGCTGGTCAGCGGCGACGGCAGCTTCATGATGAACGTGCAGGAGCTGGTCACCATCGCGCGCTGCAAGCTGCCGGTGAAGATCGTGCTGCTGGACAACAGTTCGCTTGGCATGGTGCGGCAGTGGCAGGAGCTGTTCTTCGCCGAGCGCTACAGCGAGATCGACCTGTCCGACAACCCGGACTTCGCCGCGCTGGCGCAGGTGTTCGGGATCCCGGCCAAGCGCATCACCGCGCGCGGCCAGGTCGAGGACGGGCTGGCCGAACTGCTGGCGCAGCCGGGTCCGGCGCTGCTGCACGTGGCGATCGACGCGCGCGCCAACGTGTGGCCGCTGGTGCCGCCGAACACCGCCAACAGCACCATGCTGGAGAGCAACCCCGCGACCCAGCGCCAGGAGATCCCCCATGCGATACCAGCTTGACCTGGTGCTGAAGCCGGCCGAGGGCGCGCTGCTGCGCGCGATCGGCATGGCCGAGCGGCGCGGTTTCGCGCCGCTGTCGATCAGCGGCGCGCCGGTGGCCGACGACGCCGGCCGCTGGCACCTGCAGATGGTCGTGGACGGCAACCGTCCCGGCGAAAGCCTGCGCCTGCAGATGGAGAAGGTGTACGACTGCGAATCGGTGCGGGTCACCGCGCTGGATGGGGCGCCATGACGAAGCCGGGATTCGGGATCCGGGATCCGGGATTGGGGGGCTGCGCTGGCAGTTCCATGGTCTCGGGCTTCATGCCGGCTGCGCGGCGGGGCCGCGCGACGATGCGGAGGAGTCTTCTTCCAGGGAGGTCTCTTCTCCGCGCCCAGGATTCGCACGTCGAATCCCCACTCCCCAATCCCCACGCCCGGCCCCTGCATGTCTGACCCCGGCCGCCCCGCCGCGCAGGAGCCGGACGTAGGCGACGTAGCGGTCAGCGTGGCCGACGTGCTGGCCGCGCAGGCGCGGCTGCGCCGCTACCTGCCGCCGACGCCGCTGCACTACGCCGAGCGCTTCGGCGTGTGGCTGAAGCTGGAGAACCTGCAGCGCACCGGCTCCTACAAGGTCCGCGGCGCGCTCAATGCGCTGCTGGCCGGGCTGGAGCGCGGCGACGAGCGCGCGGTGATCTGCGCCTCGGCCGGCAACCATGCGCAGGGCGTGGCCTGGGCCGCGCACCGCCTGGGCGTGCAGGCGATCACGGTGATGCCGCACGGCGCGCCGCAGACCAAGATCGCCGGCGTCGCGCACTGGGGCGCCACCGTGCGCCAGCACGGCAACAGCTACGACGAGGCCTACGGCTTCGCCCGCGAGCTGGCCGAACAGAACGGCTACCGCTTCCTGTCCGCGTTCGACGACCCGGACGTGATCGCCGGCCAGGGCACGGTCGGCATCGAGCTGGCCGCGCACGCCCCGGACGTGGTGATCGTGCCGATCGGCGGCGGCGGCCTGGCCGCCGGCGTGGCCCTGGCGCTGCGCTCGCAGGGCGTGCGCGTCGTCGGCGCGCAGGTCGAGGGCGTGGACTCGATGGCGCGGGCGATCCGCGGCGATGTCCGCGCCGTGGACCCGGTGCCCACCCTGGCCGACGGCGTCAAGGTTAAAATCCCCGGGTTCATCACCCGCCGGCTGTGCGCGAGCCTGCTCGACGACGTGGTGATCGTGCGCGAGGCGGAACTGCGCGAAACGCTGGTGCGCCTGGCGCTGGAGGAGCACGTCATCGCCGAGGGCGCCGGCGCGCTGGCGCTGGCGGCCGGCCGCCGCGTCTCCGGCAAGCGCAAGTGCGCGGTGGTGTCCGGCGGCAACATCGACGCCGGCGTGCTGGCGACGCTGCTGTCGGAGGTGCGCCCGCGCACGCCGCGCAAGCCGCGGCGCCGCAACACCGAGCGACTTCGCAGCCAGCTCGCCGCCGCTCCGCCCGCTCCACCACGCCGTCCCATGCCCACGCCGCCGCCCCATCCGCCAGCCACCGCCGCCGTAGAGGAAACCATCTGGTGAACACTTCGTCTTCTTCCCAGACCCCCCGCATCCGCATCTTCGACACCACCCTGCGCGACGGCGAGCAATCCCCCGGCTGCAGCATGACCCCGCCGCAGAAGCTGGTCATGGCGCGTGCGCTGGCCGAGCTGGGCGTGGACGTCATCGAGACCGGCTTCCCGGCCAGCTCGCAGTCCGACCGCGAGGCGATGGCGCTGATCGGCCGCGAACTGCGCGAACCGACCCTGGCGGTGCTGTCGCGCTGCCTGACCGCCGACATCGAGACCTCCGCGCGCGCGCTGGAGGCGGCGGCCAGGCCGCGCCTGCACGTGTTCCTGAGCACCAGCCCGCTGCACCGCGAGCACAAGCTGCGGATGAGCCGCGAGCAGGTGCTGGAATCGGTGCGCAAGCACGTGTCGCTGGCGCGCCAGTACGTGGACGACGTGGAGTTCTCGGCCGAGGACGCCACCCGCACCGAGGAGGATTTCCTGGCCGAGGTCGCCGCGGTGGCGATCGCCGCCGGCGCCACCACCATCAACCTGCCCGACACGGTCGGCTTCACCACGCCCGAAGAGATCCGCGGCATGTTCGCGCGGCTGATCGCCAGCGTGCCCGGTGCCGACCGCGTGGTGTTCAGCGCCCACTGCCACAACGACCTGGGCCTGGCCGTGGCCAATTCGCTGGCCGCGGTGGAAGGCGGCGCGCGGCAGGTGGAGTGCACCATCAACGGCATCGGCGAGCGCGCCGGCAACTGCGCGCTGGAGGAGATCGCGATGGCGCTGAAGGTGCGCAACGCGTTCTACGAGATCGACACCGCGATCAACACCCCGCGCATCGTCTCCACCTCGCAGTTGCTGCAGCGGCTGGTCGGCATGCCGGTGCAGCGCAACAAGGCGATCGTCGGCGGCAATGCCTTCGCCCACGAGTCGGGCATCCACCAGCACGGCATGCTGCGCCACCGCGGCACCTACGAGATCATGCGCCCGGAAGACGTGGGCTGGGAGTCCTCGCAGATGGTGCTGGGCCGCCACAGCGGCCGCGCCGCGGTCGAGCAGCGCCTGCGCGCGCTGGGCTACGTGCTGGAGGAAGCCGAACTGAACCTGGCGTTCGAGGCGTTCAAGGCGCTGTGCGAGCAGCAGCGCGTGGTCAACGACGCCGACCTGCAGGCGATGATGCAGGACGCGCCGGAAAGCCAGGGCTACCGGCTCGCGTCGATGACCGTCAGCGACCGCGGCCAGCGCGCCAGCGCGCAGATCGAACTGTCCGATCCGGACGGCCAGCGGGTCACCGAACGCGCCGAAGGCGACGGCCCGGTGGATGCGCTGTTCGCGGCGCTGGCCGCGGCCACCGGCGTGCAGCTGACCCTGGACAGCTACCAGGTGCACAGCGTCGGCATCGGCGCGGACGCGCGCGGCGAGGCCAACCTCAGCGTGCGCCACGGCGAGACCGAGTACGACGGCAGCGGCACCAGCCGCGACATCATCGAGGCCAGCGCGCTGGCCTGGCTGGACGTGGCCAACCGCGTGCTGCGCCAGCGCCAGGGCGCGCACGCCGGCGCCGCGACCGCAGCCGCCTGAGCGGCCACGACGCCGTCATCGTCGCGATGCACGCTTCCTTCCGTTTCCCACCCTTGCCCAGCGTCCCTGCCAGGTAGTCCCGCAATGTCTTCGACCCCCCGTACCCTGTACGACAAGCTGTGGGACGCGCACGTCGTCGTCCCGGAAAGCGGCACCGCCCCGGCGGTGCTGTACATCGACCTGCACCTGATCCATGAGGTGACCTCGCCGCAGGCGTTCACCGAACTGAAGTCGCGCGGCCTCAAGCCGCGCCGGCCCGACCGCACCAAGGCGACGATGGACCACTCCACGCCGACCCTGCCGCGCGGCGCCGACGGCAAGCTGCCCTACTACACCAAGGCCTCCGAGGCGCAGGTGGACATGCTCGCGCGCAACTGCGCCGACTACGGCATCGAACTGTTCGACATGGCCTCGGACAACCGCGGCATCGTGCACGTGATCGCGCCCGAGCAGGGCTTCACCCAGCCCGGCATGACCATCGTCTGCGGCGACAGCCACACCTCCACCCACGGCGCGTTCGGCGCGCTGGCGTTCGGCATCGGCACCAGCGAGGTCGGCCACGTGCTGGCCACGCAATGCCTGCTGCAGCGCAAGGCCAGGACCATGGCGATCACCGTGGACGGGCCGCTGGCGCCGGGCGTCGGCGCCAAGGACGTGATCCTGCACATCATCGGCGTGATCGGCGTCAACGGCGGCACCGGCCACGTGCTCGAGTACCGCGGCTCCACCATCGAGGCGATGGACATGGAGCAGCGCATGACCCTGTGCAACATGTCGATCGAGGCCGGCGCGCGCGCCGGCATGGTGGCGCCGGACCAGGTCACCTTCGACTGGGTGGCCAAGACCCCGCGCGGCCCCAAGGGCGCGGACTTCGACGCCGCGGTGCAGCGCTGGTCGCAGCTGCGCAGCGACCCGGGCGCGCGCTTCGACGTGGAGGTGCGCATCGACGCGCGCGACATCCGCCCGACCCTGACCTGGGGCACGCACCCGGGCACCGCGATCGCGGTGGACGTGCCGATTCCGGCCGCGCAGGACGCGGCCGCGCAGAAGGGCCTGGACTACATGCATTTCGCATCCGGCCACGCGCTGATCGGCACGCCGGTGGACGTGGTGTTCGTCGGTTCCTGCACCAACGGCCGGCTCAGCGACATGCGCGAGGTGGCGCAGGTGCTGCGCGGCCGCCGCGTCGCGCCGAACGTGCGCATGCTGGTGGTGCCGGGCTCGGAGATCGTCAAGCGCCAGGCCGAGGCCGAGGGCATCCACGAAGTGGTGCGCGCCGCCGGCGCCGAGTGGCGCGAATCCGGCTGCTCGATGTGCATCGCGATGAACGGCGACCTGGTCGCGCCGGGCCAACTGGCGGTGAGCACCAGCAACCGCAACTTCGAAGGCCGCCAGGGCCCCGGCTCGCGCACCCTGCTGGCCTCGCCAATGACCGCGGCGTGGGCGGCGGTGAATGGCCACGTCAGCGATCCGCGCACGCTGTTCGCGGAGGTCGCGTGATGGTGCCGCACATCGCCGCGTTCGCGGCCACGCTGACCTTCGTCGCCGCCACCACCCGCGCCTTCGCCCATCGCGGCAAGCCGCTGCTGCCGCCGCACGTTCCCACCCCGGCGCTGCCGCCCGCACCGCTGCCCGACGCGGCGACGCCCGCCGCCGTTTCCCAGGAGGCCCGCTGATGGCCGGATTCGCCGCCCTCACCTCGGCCAGCGTGGTGCTGCGCCAGACCAACATCGACACCGACCAGATCATCCCGGCGCGGTTCCTGTCCACCACCGAGCGCGCCGGCCTCGGCCGCAACGCGTTCAACGACTGGCGCTGGCAGGCCGACGGCACGCCGAACCCGGAGTTCGCGTTCAACCAGCCGCACAACGCCGGCCGCCAGATCCTGCTGGCCGGGCGCAACTTCGGCTGCGGCTCCTCGCGCGAGCATGCGCCGTGGGCGCTGACCGACCTGGGCCTGCGCGCGATCGTCAGCAGCGAGATCGCCGACATCTTCCGCAACAACAGCCTCAAGAACGGGCTGCTGCCGATCGTGCTGGACGAGGCCGACGTGCAGACGCTGATGCAGCGCCCGGACGACGCGCTGACCGTGGACGTGGCCGCGCGCGAACTGCGCACCCCGGACGGGCGCGTCTATCCCTTCCCGCTCGACGAGTTCTCGCAGACCTGCCTGCTCGAAGGCGTCGACGAGCTGGGCTACCTGCTGCTGCGCCAACCCGCCATCGAACAGTACGAGGCCGCCCATGCACGCTGACATCGTCGTCCTGCCCGGCGACGGCATCGGCCCCGAAGTCACCGCCGCCGCGGTCTCGGTGCTGCGCACCATCGCCCGCCGCTACCAGCACACGTTCCAGTTCCACGAGCACGACATCGGCGGCATCGCCATCGACCGCCACGGCGAGCCGCTGCCGGCGGCGACGCTGGCCGCCTGCCAACAGGCCGACGCGGTGCTGCTGGGCGCGGTCGGCGGGCCGAAGTGGTCCGATCCCAATGCCGCCATCCGTCCCGAGCAGGGCCTGCTGGCGATCCGCCGGGGCCTGGGCCTGTTCGCCAACCTGCGCCCGGTCAAGCCGCACCCGGCGGCGCTGGACGCCTCGCCGATCAAGCCGCACCTGCTCGCCGGCGTGGACATCGTGGTGGTGCGCGAGCTGACCGGCGGCATCTATTTCGGCGACAAGACCCGCAGCGCCACCGACGCCAGCGACCTGTGCCGCTACAGCGTCGAGGAGATCGAGCGGGTGCTGCGCAGCGCGTTCCGGCTGGCGCAGCAGCGCCGCAACCACGTCACTTCGGTGGACAAGGCCAACGTGCTGGAGACCTCGCGGCTGTGGCGCGACGTTGCCGCGCGCATCGGCCGCGACGAGTTCCCCGACGTGCGCCTGGAGCACCAGCTGGTCGATTCGATGGCCATGCACCTGCTGGCCAAGCCGCGCGAGTACGACGTGATCGTCACCGAGAACATGTTCGGCGACATCCTCACCGACGAGGCCTCGATGCTGGCCGGCTCGCTGGGCCTGCTGCCGTCGGCGTCGCTGGGCGAAGGCCGCATCGGCCTGTACGAGCCGATCCACGGCTCGGCCCCGGACATCGCCGGCAAGGGCATCGCCAATCCCTACGCCACCATCCTCAGCGCGGCGCTGCTGCTGCGCCATTCGCTGGGCCTGAGCGCCGAGGCCGAGGCCATCGAGCAGGCCGTGGACGCCGCGCTCAACGCGCAGGCCTTCACTGCCGACCTCGCCGCGCCGGGCCAGGGCATTTCCACCAATGCGGCGGCACGCGCGGTGGTGGAGCAGTTGCAGGCGCATGCGGTGGTTGAGGCCGGGATTCGGGAGTAGGGATTGGGGATTGGCAACGGCGTTCGGCCGCGGCGCTGGTAGGCAGCGGCCGGGTTTCGGGTCGCATGGAATCGCGTGGCCAGTGCCATGCCTGGCGCATGCGCGTGGCAGGATGCCGCGTCCCCCATGCCGCTCGGCGTGGGACGCGGCGCAAGCAGCCCATGCGGGCAGCGTGCGCGCCCTTGTAGGAGGGGCTTCAGCCCCGACAGGCACTCACGCCGCAGGCCCGCCGTACGGATGTCGCAGATGATCCGAAACAGACGCAAGAGCCGCTCCCGCAAGGACCCGTCGCCGTCTCGCGACCGCGCTTGACGCCCTAGCCGATCACCCGGTCGCGGCCTTCGCGTTTGGCCTGGTACAGGCGCTGGTCGGCCAGGGCGAGCAGTTCGCGCCGGGTCTGCCGCGCCGCGTCCAGGCAGGCGAAGCCGATGCTGGCGGTGCATTGCAGCGCGCGGCCGTCGGCGTCGTGGACCACGACCGCGGCGACGCGGCGGCGCAGTTCGTCCAGCCGCACGCGCGCCTGCTCGCGGTCCAGGCCCGGCAGCACCAGCAGGAATTCCTCGCCGCCGTGGCGCGCGGCGAACGCCTGGTCGCCGAGGCTGGCGCGCAGCACCTCGCCGACCCGGCGCAGCACCTCGTCGCCGAGTTCGTGGCCGTGCGTGTCGTTGATCCGCTTGAAGTTGTCCAGGTCCAGCAGCGCCACGCACAGCGGCGCCGGCTTGGCCAGCGCGCGCTCCAGCGCCGCGGTCAGGTGCGGATCGGCGGTGCGCCGGTTCGGCAGGCCGGTCAAGGCGTCGTGGCCGGCCTGGTAGGCGAGCTTGCGCACCAGCTCGTCGCGTTCGCGATCGGCCAGCTTCAGCGCCAGGTTCTTCGCGCGCAGCTCGTGGGTGCGCTCGGCGATGATGCGGTTGAGCCGGCGCTGGCGGCGCAGGTAGCGATGGCTGCGGCTGCGGTACCACCACATCAGCAGGCCGCTGAGCGCGATCGCCGCGAGCACCACGAACGGGCCGCGCTGCCAGAACGGCGGCACCACCTCCAGCCGCAGCGAGGTGCGCCCGACCAGCGCGCTGCGCGACCAGTCCATCGCGCTGGTCGTGGCCTGGATCTCCAGGCGATAGTTGCCCGGTGGCAGGTTGGTGTAGACCGCCGTCTCGCTGCTGCCGGCATCGATCCATTGCCGGTCGAAGCCATGCAGGCGATAGCGGTAGCGCACCTGGTCGGGCGAGCGGAAGCTCAGCCCCGCGTAGTCGACGGCGAGCCGGCCGACGCTGCCGTGCAGGCGGTAGTCGCCGCGCAGCGGCTGCTCGCGGCCCTCGACCTGCAGCCGCTCGATCACCACCGCCGGCGCGCGCAGCGCATGCCGGCTGGGCAGCGCCGGATCGACCAGGGCCAGGCCGGCCGAGGTCGGGATCAGCAAGGTGCCGTCGCGGCTCAGCCAGCCGGCCGGCGCGCTGCTGCCGTTGCCCTGGCTGCCGGGCATGCCGTCGCTGCGATCGACCGCGTCCACCGCCAGCTGCGTGCGGTGGCCGGCGTCGAGCTGCGCGATGCCGTCGCGGGCGATGCGGAACACGCCCTGGTTGCTGGTCACCCACAGGTGGCCGCGGCCGTCGTCGATGACCCGGAACAGCTTGTCGCGCGGCAGCCCGACGCGATGGTCGTAGACCTGGAAGCGGCCGCCGCGCAGCCGCAGCAGGCCGCGGTCGCTGGCGATCCACAGCGAGCCGTCGGCATCGGCCAGGAAATCGAACGCGTTGTGCGCCGGGAACGCGGCGCCCGCGGGCCAGCCGCGCAGCGCGCCGTTGGCCGACAGCGAGGCGATGCCGTCGCTGGTGCCGATCCACAACACCCCGGCACGGTCGCGGTACAGCGCCTGCACCTGCAGCGCCGGCAGGCCGTCGGCGACGGTGTACAGGCGGGTGCGGCCGCCGCTGCGATGGATCAGCCCGGCGCTGCCGCCGATCCACAGGCCGCCGTCGGCATCCTGCAGCAGCGCCCGCACCATCGTCCGCGGCACCCCTTGCTCGGCGCCGAGGCGCTGCCGGACCGCACCGTCGGCCGCCAGCAGCAGCACGCCCTGGTCGTAGGTGCCGACCCACATGCCGCCGTCGTTGGCCGCGGCCAGCGCCAGCACCGACGGGTCGCGGCCGCCGGCGGCGATGCGCAACGCAGCGATGCGGCCGTGCTGCCAGCGATCGAGCCCGGCGGCATGGCCGATCCAGATCGCGCCGTCGGCGCTCTGCCGTACCACGCGCACGTAGTCGCCGCCGAGGCCGTCGTGCCGGGTCAGGCCGCCGGCGTCGCCGGCGGCGACACGGAACAGGCCGTCGGTGCTGCCGGCCCAGATCAGGCCTTCGCGGTCCTCGATCAGCGCCGGGCTGACCACGCCGGAGATCGACAGCATCTCCTCGCTGGCGCCGCCCGGCGAACGCCGCAGCAACTGGCCGCTGGACAGGCTGGTCCACAGCTGGCCCTGGCGATCCTGCAGCGCGGCATCAACCCGCTGGCCCTGGCGCAGCCACTGCAGGGTGCCGTCGGCATGCAGCCAGAACACGCCGGCATCGCCGGCGACCAGCAGTCCGCCGTCGCGGTCGTGGCCCAGGCGCCGCACCGGCGCCGCGCGCATCGTCGCCGTGCGGCCCCAGCGCTGCGCGCGCGCGGTGGCGGTATCGAGCCGGAACAGGCCCTGCGCGGTGCCGACCAGCACGCCGCCGTCGGCCTGCTGCAGCAGCGCCGCGACCCGCGTCGGCGGCAGCCCGGCGGCGGCGCCGACGGCGTTCAGGCGGCCATCGGCCTCGATCCGGAACAGCCCCTCGTCGCTGCCGACCCACAGCGCGCCATCGCGGTCGCGCAGCATCGAGACCACCGGCAACCGCCGCGCACGCGCATCGCCCAGGTGCTCCCAGCGGCCGCCGGCATAGCGGAACACGCCGTCGTAGGCGGTGCCGACCAGCACCCCGCCGTCGCGCTCGGGCACGATCGCGAACACCCCGGACATCTCCATGCCCGGGGTGTTCTGCCGGTCGAAGACGGTGAATTCGCGGCCATCGAAGCGCGCCACGCCCTCCCAGGTACCGATCCACAGCAGGCCGTCGCGGTCCTGCGCCAGCGCATGCACCAGGTTGTGCGGCAGGCCCTGGTCCATGGTCCAGCGCGCCACCGTGGGCCGGTCGGTGATCGCCCGCTCGGACAGGGCAGGCGCCGCCGCCGCTGCGCCGGCCCCTGGCGCGCAACAGGCGCACAGCAGCGCCAACAGCAGGCACAGACGCGCGCGCAGCCGGCGACGCGGCGCGTGCGCGTCGTCGGCAGTCGAGTGACGGTGGTACCCCTGCTCCATTGCCTTCCGATCACGCCGCGACGGCACGCGGCATCCCCCATGCAGGAACACAATTTATCACTGCGTGTTCGCCGCCGATGTCAGGACGTTCCCTACGTTGCGCGCTGCGTGGCATGCGGCGACAGTATCCTCGCCGGGCCGCAGGGCAATGCGCACGCGCCGCGGACAACGGGGACGGCGCTCGCCATGGCGAGCGTTTTTGGGCCGAAAGAACGTCGCCATGGATCACGGCTGAACCGCTAAGCCAGTCACGCGTCGCACGTAACGGCATCGCACAAAAATAGTGCACTGCACGGTATAGTATAAATATCGAACCGACTGGTCTAGTATTGCCGCCATGGTCAGCAAACCCTCTGTCGCCCCCGCTTCCAAATCCCCTCCCCGCGCCGCCGGGCCGGGCCGGCCGAAGGACATGGGCAAACGCGCGGCGATCCTGGAGGCGGCCAAGCAGTTGTTCACCGAACTGGGCTTCGGCGGGGTCAGCATGGACGGCATCGCCGCCCGGGCCGGCGTGTCCAAGCTCACCGTCTACAGCCATTACGGCGACAAGGAGACCCTGTTCGCCGAGGCGGTGCGCGCGCAATGCCAGGCGCTGCTGCCCGACGACCTGTTCGGGCATGCACGCAAAGGGCCGCTGCGCGCGCAGCTGGTGGAGATCGGGCTGGCGTTCTTCGCGATGATCAGCAGCGAGGCGGCGATGGCCACCCACCGCATGATGCTCGCGCCCGGCACCGGCGACGAGCACGTGCGCGAGATGTTCTGGAATGCCGGTCCGAAACGGACCCAGCAGGACCTGGCGCAGCTGCTGCAGGCGCATGTCGCCGCCGGCGAGCTGGAGATCCCCGACCTGGGCCTGGCCGCCTCCCAGTTCTTCTGCCTGGTCAAGGGCGAACTGCACTCGCTGATGATGTGCGGCCTGTGCCGCGACCCCAGCCAGGCCCGGATCCAGGCCCATGTCCAGGCCAGCGTCGACTTCTTCCTGCGCGCCTATGCGCCGCGCTGAGTCCGCGCCGTCGGCAGGCCCGGTGACTTCCGGCACTGCGCGCGGCGGCGGTCCTGCGGCGATGCTGCAGCATACGCACGGCCCGCGGGCCGGCTAAAATGCGCGACCCACCGCGTTGGATGCCCAGATGACGATCGACTACTCCCAAGCCCGCGAAAAGATGGTTGAACAGCAGGTGCGTCCCTGGGACGTGCTCGACCTGCGCGTGCTCGACGTGCTGGCGCGGCTGCCGCGCGAGCTGTTCGTGCCGGAAAGCCACCGCGCGGTGGCCTACGCCGACCTGGAGATCCCGCTGGGCCACGGCCAGTACATGATGAAGCCGGTGATCGAAGGGCGCATGCTGCAGGCGCTGGACCTGCAACCGGGCGAGGACGTGCTGGAGATCGGCACCGGCAGCGGCTTCATCAGCGCCTGCCTGGGCGAGCTCGGCCGCGAGGTGGTCAGCCTGGAGATCGAGCCGGCCCTGGCCGCCGCCGCGCGCGCCAACCTGGACGCCGCCGGGCTGGGCAGCAACGTGCGCATCGAGACCGCCGACGCGTTCGCCTGGCACAGCGAGCGCCGCTTCGACGTGGTCTGCGTCACCGCCGCGGTCACCGAGATCCCGGCGCAGTTCCTGGCCTGGCTGCGCCCCGGCGGCCGGCTGTTCGCGGTCCGCGGCCGCGCGCCGGTCATGGACGCGGTGCTGGTCCATGCCGAGGCCGCCGCGCCGCGCGTGGAATCGCTGTTCGAAACCGATTTGGCGTACTACCTGCGCGGCGCCGCGCCGGTCCCCCAGTTCACATTCTGATCCATCCAAGGAAGCCGCAATGATCCGCCGATCCCTCGTCCTGGCGCTGGCCGCCGCGCTGTCTCCGCTGGCCGCCAACGCCACGGACCTGCTGCAAGTCTACGAAATGGCGCGCAACAGCGATCCGCAGCTGGCCAGTGCGGAATCGAACCGGCTGTACAACAAGGAAGGCGAGGTGCAGGCGCGCGCCGCCCTGCTGCCGCAGCTGAACGGCTCGGCCTCGCTGCAGCGCAGCCACAGCGAGGTCGAGCGCGGCAGCGGCGAGCTGGCCGGCACCGGCAAGAGCCGCAGCTACGCGATCCAGGGCCAGCAGACGCTGGTCAACTTCGCCCAGTTCGCCACCCTGCGCGCGCAGAAGGCCAACAGCCTGGCGGCCGACTACACGCTGGAATCGGCCAACGACGACCTGATCGTGCGCACCTCGGCGGCCTATTTCAACGTACTGGTCGCGATCGAGTCGCTGGTCGCCGCGGAAACCAACGAGGCCGCCGCCAAGAAGCAGTTCGACTACGCCGACAAGCGCCTGGAAGTGGGCCTGGCGCCGATCACCGACGTGCACGAAGCGCGCGCCGAGTACGACCAGGCGCGCGCCGACACGATCACCGCGCGCAACTCGCTGCAGGACCTGTACCAGGCGCTGACCGAGATCACCGGGCAGCCGGTGCGCGACCTGCGCAGCCTGCCGGAGGATTTCCGCCCGCAGCTGCCGGCCGAGAGCAGCAACATCGACGGCCTGATCGCCTCGGCGCTGGACAAGAACCCGTCGCTGCGCGCCTACCAGTACCAGGTGCAGGCGGCCGAGAACAGCGTCTCCGCCGCGCGCGCCGGCCACCTGCCGACGCTGAACCTGGCCGCCAGCGTCGGCCGCGACGCCAACTGGGGCGACGGCGTCTCCGGCAGCAACACGCCGCGCTCGGACAGCAACACCATCGGCGTGACCCTGAACATCCCGATCTTCGCCGGCGGCGCCACCCAGTCGGCGGTGCGCCAGGCGCTGGCGCAGCGCGACATCGCCCAGGACACCTACGAGCAGCAGAAGCGCGCGCTCGACCGCAACACCCGCAACGCCTACCAGACGGTCGTCGCCGGCATCAGCGAGATCGAGGCGCGGCGCCTGGCGGTGGTCTCGGCGCAGGCCGCATACGACGCCTCGCAGGTCGGCCTGGAAGTGGGCACGCGCACCGTGCTGGACGTGGTGCAGAACCAGCGCACCCTGTACCAGGCGCAGCTGGCCTATGCGCAGGCGCGCTACAACTTCCTGCAGAACCGCCTGCTGCTGAGCCAGGCGCTGGGCTCGCTGGACGTGGCCGAGGTGCAGTCGATCAACGCGCTGCTGACGCAGAGCGCCGAATCCAAGCTCAACTCGGGCAGCAGCACCCAGTAACG
The DNA here is from genome assembly GCF_025665335.1 of Xanthomonas sp. AM6. Classification (NCBI taxonomy): domain Bacteria; kingdom Pseudomonadati; phylum Pseudomonadota; class Gammaproteobacteria; order Lysobacterales; family Lysobacteraceae; genus Xanthomonas; species Xanthomonas sp. AM6. Next base: position 994,886 of record NZ_CP106869.1, on the reverse strand, counting down.
CCGCGCCGGCGTCTGTGCGATACCGCGAACGGCGGGCCTTCGGGTCCGCCGTTTTGCTTGGGCGCGGTTGTCGCCGCTGCCGCTTTCGAGCGCCCGATCGCAACGGCCCATCGCAACGCCGGCTCGCTCGCCGGCAAAGCTGCCTCTGCGTGACGCTGCGAAGGGCGGCGGTTCGGGTCCGCCGTTTGCATTGGGGCTGGTATCACGGATGCCGCTGCGCGCCCGATTGCAACGCCTTGTTCGCCCGCTGGTAGAACGTGCATCTGCGTGATGCTGCGCACGTGTGGGCCGGTGCGATGCGGCCGCTGTTGGAAGAGGCTGCGGATGCTCGGCTCATCGGGCAGGTCTGGCCCCGCGGGTACGGCCCGTCGCGACTGAAGTCGCTCCTACAACAGCCGGAAACACCCCTACACCGCAGATCCCGAGCGGCCGGAACGCCTATTCGCCCGGCGGCAGCTCGTGGGCCACCGGCGGCAGGTCGCGCGCGATCAGCTGCAGCGCCCGCTGCAGCGCGCCGCGGCCGTTGGCGACCAGCGCGCAGCCGGCCTCGGCCATGCGCGCGCGCGCGGCCGCATCGCCGAGCAGCTCGCGCAGCGCCGCGCACACCGCCGCGGCGTCCTCGCAGATCGCCACCGCGCCGGCCTCGCGCATGCGCCGCGAGATGTCGGCGAAATTGTGCAGGTGCGGCCCGCTCACCGACGGCGTGCCGACCGCGGCCGGTTCCAGCAGGTTGTGCCCGCCGATCGGTTGCAGGCTGCCGCCGACGAAGGCGACCCGGGCGCAGGCGTAGAACGCCATCAGTTCGCCCAGCGTATCGATCACGAACACGTCGTCCTCGCCGCCGGGCCACTGCTGCTGGCGGCGCGTGGCCACCCGCCAGCCCTGGTCGCGCGCCAGCGTCTCGACCTTGGCGAAGCGTTCGGGATGGCGCGGCGCCCACAGCAGCAGCAGGTCCGGCCACTGCCGGCGCAGCTGCCGGTGCATCTCGATCACCGCCGCCTCCTCGCCCTCGTGGGTGCTGGCGGCGATCCACACCGGCCGCGTCGGCGCCACGCGCTCTGCGAACGCGGCGACGAACTCCGGCAGGTGCCCGGGCACGTCGATATCGAACTTCAGGTTGCCCAGCGCGCGCACCTGCTGCGGCCGCGCGCCGAGCTCGATGAAGCGTTCGGCGTCGGCCTGCGACTGCGCGGCCACGCAGGTGACGGTGCGCAGGGCGCGCCCGATCAGCGGCCGCAACAGGCGGTAGCCGCGCAGCGAGCGCGCCGACAGCCGCGCGTTGAGCACGTATACCGGGATGTCGCGGTCGCGGCAGCCGAACAGCATGTTCGGCCACAGCTCGGTCTCCAGGATCAGCGCCAGGCTGGGGCGGAAATGCTGCAGGAAGCGGCCGACGCTGCCGGGCACGTCGTACGGCAGGTACACGTGGTCCAGCGCATCGCCCCACAGCGCGCGCACCCGCTCGGACCCGGTCGGGGTGATGGTGGTGATCACCCAGCGGATGTCCGGGCGCTGCGCGCGCAGCGCGTTGACCACCGGCGCGGCGACGTTGACCTCGCCCACCGACACCGCGTGCAGCCACACCCGCGGCCGCCCGCGCGCTTGCGGGTACGAGGCGTAGCGCTCGTCCCAGCGCTGGAAGTACTGGCGCACGCGGAACCCGCGCCAGACCAGGTGATAGACGGTGACCGGCAGCAGCATGTACAGCACGGCCGAGTACAGGCCGCGCAGCAGCCGCTCGATGAAATCGTTGCGCATCGCGAAAGCATAGCCGGTTGCGCCGCGCAGGCGGCAGACGATCGCGGCCGCCATCGCCTGTCGGCGGCAGCGCGCTACCGCGCAGACGCCGGCTTGCCCGCGCCCGGCTAAACTTGGCGCATGTCCGATCCCTCCCCCGCCCTTCCGGCCGCCGCCACCACCGCCGCACCGCCACCGCGCTCGCCGCGGCACTGGCCGACCTGGGCGCTGCTCGGCATCGCCGTGGCCCTGGCACGGCTGCCGTGGCTGCTGCAGCGCGCGCTCGGCCGCGGCGTCGGCTGGATCGCGCTGCGCCTGGCCGGCACCCGCCGCCACGCCGCCGAAGTGAACCTGAAGCTGTGCTTCCCCAAGCAGAGCGAGGCCTGGCGCGCGCGCCTGCTGCGCGACAGCTTCGATGCGCTGGGCGTGGGCGTGTTCGAGTTCGCGCGCGCCTGGTGGGGCAGCATCGCCCCGATCCGCCGCCGCACCCGCATCGAGGGCCTGGAGCACCTGCACGCGCTGCAGGCGCAGGGCCGCGGCGTGCTGCTGGTATCGGGCCATTTCATGACCCTGGAGATGTGCGGGCGGCTGCTGTGCCAGTACGTGCCGCTGGCCGGCATGTACCGCCGCCACCGCAACCCGGTGTTCGAATGGGCGGTCAAGCGCGGCCGCCTGCGCTACGCCATCGCCATGTTCGCCAACGAGGACCTGCGCGGCAGCGTGCGCCACCTCAAGCGCGGCGGCTTCCTGTGGTACGCGCCGGACCAGGACATGCGCGGCAAGGACACCGTGTTCGTGCCGTTCTTCGGCATGCCCGCCTCCACCATCACCGCCACCCACCAGCTGGCGCGGCTGACCGGCTGCGCGGTGGTGCCGTACTTCCACCGCCGCGAAGGCGCCGACTACGTGCTGCGCATCGCCCCGCCGCTGGAGGATTTTCCGTCGCAGGACATGATCGCCGACACCGCGCGGGTCAATGCCGCGATCGAGGCGATGGTGCGCGAGGCGCCGGCGCAGTACCTGTGGATCCACCGCCGCTTCAAGCGCCAGCCCGATGGCCGCAGCACGTTCTATGCGCGCGATTGAGCGACGGATGCGCGGCGCGCCGATCTGCGGTGCGGATGAGCGGTAGTTCCGGCGCAGCCTTGCGCACCCGAATACAGCGGGACGCTTTGCGCCGTACCCTCGCCCCAACCCTCTCCCGAGGGGAGCGGGGCTAAGCCGGCTGTTCCCCGTCTTCGATCGGGACCATGGTCCTTTTCGGGAGAATGTGGCCTGCAGGGCCGGATGCGGGGACGGGCGCAGCCTCGCGACCCGCGTCGCACGCCCCTGCAGCGTTCGCCAGCGTGCGCCGCTGCCGCGACGCGCGCGCGGCGATCAGGCCGGCGTCGGCGAATCTGCCGGCGCAGCGTCGCCGTCGTCCTCCGCCAGCAGCGCACCGGCATAGAGCCCGACCAGCATCAGCGCCAGCGAGCCCCAGAACGACGAGTAGAACGCCAGGTGGGTGTTGAACGGGAACACCGTCGCCAGCAGCGCCAGCATCGCCGGCCGCGCCCGTTCGCGCGCCTGCGGCGAGGCGTAGCGCCACGCGCGCCAGGCCTGCGCGGCACCGGCCAGCCACAGCAGCAGACCGATCGCGCCGGTCTCGCTGAGCACTTCCAGCACGATCTGGTGGGCATGGAAGGCCGGCTCGCGGCCCCAGGCGCCGCCGCGCGCAGGGTCCGGGTCGCAGGCGACATAGGCTTCGCGGAAGCCGCGCACGCCCACGCCGTTGAGCGGATGCTGGCGGATCATGCACCAGGAGGCGTTCCAGATCCGGGTGCGCCCGGCCAGCGCCGCATCGAGATCGGCCGGGCGCCCGCTCAGCGCCAGCGTGGTGCGGGCGAAGCGTTCGCGCACCTGTGGCGAGAGCGCGCCGAGCACGCCGGCGACCAGCACCGCGGCCACGCCCAGCGCCAGCAGCCGGCGCATGCCCAGCAGCCGCCGCCCGGACAGCAGCAGCACCAGCGCGTAGGTGATCCACGAGGCGCGCGACCCGGCCAGCACCAGCACCACGCCCACCGCCGCGGCGGCCAGCAGCCAGCCCCAGGCGCCGCCGCGGCGCCCGGCCAGGAACAGCAGGAACGGCGACAGGCTGGCCAGGACCTGGCCGAACTTGAGGTTGCACGGCCCGAACACGCCGCTGAGGCGGTCGGCCAGCGCGATCTCCTGCGGCGTGCACAGGCCGTGGTGGCTGATCGCCCACTTCAGCTGGTCCATCGACCAGAACAACGGGCTGCTGCCGAACAGCGCCTGCGCCAGCGCATCCGCGGTCCAGATCGCGGCGATGAACGCCAGGCCGTTGAAGGTAGTGCGGCGGCCGCGCGGCGTCGCCACCGCCATCGCCACCAGCCACAGGAACGGCAGGAAACGCAGGTCCACCGCCGATTCGCGCAGCGCCAGCGGCACGTCCACCGCGTCCAGCGCCGACAGCGGCTGCGGCAGCCAGTAGGTCAGGAACAGCAGCGTGGTCAGCGCCCACGCCGGGCCGCTGAGCAGGCTGGCGCCGCCACGGAAACGGCTGTGCAGCAATCGCGCCAGGGTCACCAGCGCGCCCAGCGCCAGCACCCCCGCGGCCAGGCCCGGCGCCGGCCACAGCGCCACGAACGCCAGCACCCACACCGGCGCCCAGCGCTCGTTGCGCGCCGGGGTCAGCGGCGCCAGCAGGGAGGAATCAGCTGCGGAGTTCGTCATACACGGCCAGGGTCGCGCGCTGCATGGCCTGCAGCGTGTAGGGAATCTGCGCCGGCGGCAGCGGCGGCTGCGCCAGCAGGCGCGCCGCGGCGGCGTGCAGCGCCGCCGGATCGAAGGCCGGCACCGCGCCGTCGGGCTGCAGCTGCGCCAGCAGTTCGCCGGCGCCGCCGTGCGCCCAGCCCAGCACCGGCCGTCCTACCGCCAGCGCCTCGACCACGGTGCGCCCGAACGCTTCCGGCTTGCGCGACAGCTGCAGCACCAGGTCGCTGGCCGCATAGGCGTCGGCGATGCGCGCGGTCGGCGCGGTGAACGCGACGGCCTCGGCGATGCCCAGCGCGGCGGCCTCGGCCTCCAGTTCCTGCACGTAGGCCGCGCGCCCGGCCTCGCGCGCGCCGGGCAGCCACAGCCGCGCGTCGCTGCCGTCGGCGCGCAGCGCGGCGAGCAGGCGCAGCGCGTCGGCGTGGCCCTTGAGCCGGGTGCCGCGCCCGGGCAGCAGCAGCAGCGGGCCGCGGCCGGCCGTGGCCGGCGCCTGGGTCGCGGCCCAGGCACGCGCGGCGGGATCGGGCTGCGCACGGCGAGGGAACTGCGCCGGGTCGATGCCGCGCGGGATCACCCGCAGCCGCGCCGGGTCGGTCCGCGGGTAGTGGCGCAGCACGTAGTCGCGCACCGTGGCCGACACGCAGATCACCCGCTCGCCGCGGGCCATGATCGCGCTGTAGCGGCTCGGCGAATTGAGCCCGTGCACGGTGCTGACGAAGCGCGGCCGCTGCGCCTGCGGCAGCCCGCGCAGCGCATGCCAGCCCAGCCAGGCCGGCAGCCGCGAGCGCGCATGCACGATGTCCACCCGCTCGCGTACGAACAGCCGGCGCAGTGCCGGCACGTGGCGCAGGGTCAGCAGCGACTTGCGGCCGATGTCCAGCGCGACGTGCTCGGCGCCGGTCGCCGCCAGCGCCGGCAGCAGGCGGCCGCCGGCCGACACCACCAGCGCGCGGTGCCCGGCCGCGACCAGCGCCGCGGCGATTTCCAGGGTCGAGCGTTCGACGCCGCCGGATTCCAGCGCCGGCAGCAGTTGCACCACGGTCAGGCGGTGCATCGCGCCGGCGGTCAGTCGACCAGCACGAAGACCGCGCCGCAGTACGGGCACTTGGCCTCGTTGCTGGGTTCTTCCTCCACCGGCAGGTAGACCCGCGGGTGCGAGTTCCACAACGCCATCTCCGGCGTCGGGCAGCTCAGCGGCAGGTCGGCGCGGTGCACGGTGTAGCGCTTCTCTGCATTGGCGGGCGCGGTGGCGGTATGGCTCATGGCGGTGTGGCACGGCGGGAGGGGACAGCGAATTCTAGCAGCCCGTCCCGCGCGCCGGACCGGGCCCGGAGCGGCGCATGGCGTCGGCGGCCCTGGCCCAGGCCTGTCCCGCAGGTATCGGCTTGATGCCAGGCGACGACATCCACTATGCTCGGGGACACGCGGCGCAAACCTGCCGCTCTGAGGTGTCCCGTGGATATAGGTGTGCGATTGATGCAGGCGCGGCGCAATGCCGGTTTCACGCTGCGCGAGCTGGCTGCCTTGCTCGGCGTGGCGCACAGCACCCTGGGTCACTGGGAGAACAATCGTTCCGTCCCCAATGCCCGGCATTTGCTGAAGATCGCCGAACTTACCGGCGTCGATGCCTACGTGCTGCTGACCGGCAAGCCGTCCAAGCTGAACCAGGGCGACCACGAAAGCCTGCCGCTGCCGGCAGGCAAGCGCCTGGCCTGAGAGTTCCGCGGCGCCGCTGGCGCCGCGTTCGATCCTGCGCAAACCGCGCGGCGGGCGCCGTCATGGCGCCCTGCCTGGCCGGCCAATCGCGGACATCCCGCACCGGCCGCTAAATCGTTCATGCGGCGCGCGCCGATGGCGCGCAAGGGATGCGTCTGTGCGACGCCTGTCGGCCATGCGCCGATCGGCCTCCCCTCGCCCCCGGCCGACGACGCGCTCGATCGGAGCCCAGCGCTTCGCCACCCTGCGCACAGCCGCTCGCCGCCGATCGCCGCAGCGATCTCGATGGCCGTAGTCCTGCAGCGACGGCAACGCCCGACGTGTGGCACCGGGGCATTCGCCGCAGACAGACGCCGCACACGCCGCCTGCATGGGATCGCCGGCCTCCGCGCGCAACCGCCATGGGCTGCGCGCCTTCGCACCGAACGCCCGACGCGCTCGCTTACGGCGCGTTCTTCTCCGCTTCCAGCTGCTTGCGGATCTGCGCATCGACCGCGGCGATCGCGGTCATGTTCATCACCCGGCGCGAGGTGGCGCTGGTGGTGAGGATGTGCACCGGCTTGGAGATGCCCATCAGGATCGGGCCGATCGCCACGCCGTCGGTGAACACGCGCACCAGGTTGTAGGCGATGTTGGCCGCTTCCAGGTTGGGCAGCACGAACAGGTTGGCGCGGCCCTTCAGGGTGCTGTTGGGCATGATCTGCTTGCGCAGCGCCTCGTCCCAGGCGGTGTCGCCCTGCATCTCGCCGTCGATGTTGAGTTCGGGCTTGCGCTTGAGCAGCGCCTCGCGCACCTGGCGCATCTTCAGCGCGTCGCGCGAGTCGTGGCTGCCGAAGTTGGAATGCGACAGCAGCGCGATGTTCGGCTCGATGCCGAACAGCCTGAGCCGGTACGCGGCCTGCAGCGTGGCCTCGACGATCTGCTCCACGCTCGGGTCTTCCTGCACGTGCGTGTCCAGGAAGAAGAACGCGCCCTGCTGGTTGATCACCCCGGTCATCGCCGAGGTCGAACTGACCCGCGGCTCCAGCGGGATCACGCTGCGCACGTAGCCGAGCTTCTTGTGGAAGCGGCCGACCACGCCGGTCAGCAGCGCATCGGCTTCGCCGCGCGCGACCATCACCGCGGCGATCAGGGTCGGCCGCGAGCGCATCAGTTCCTTGGCCGCGGTGACGGTGACGCCGCGGCGCTCGGTCAGCGTGTGGTAGTACTGCCAGTAGTCGTTGAAGCGCGGATCGTCGTGGATGTTGGTGATCTCGAAATCCACGCCGGCGGTGATGCGCAGGCCCAGGCGCTGGATGCGCGCCTCGATCACGTCCGGGCGGCCGATCAGGATCGGGAAGGCCAGGCCTTCGTCGATCACGCTCTGCACCGCGCGCAACACCACTTCCTCTTCGCCCTCGGCATAGACCACGCGCTGCTTGTCGGCGCGGGCGCGGTCGTACACCGGCTTCATCATCAGGCTGGTGCGGTAGACGAACTGGCTGAGCGTGTCGCGGTAGGCGGCCATGTCGGCGATCGGGCGCGTGGCCACGCCCGAGTCCATCGCCGCCTGCGCCACCGCCGAGGACAGCTCGACCAGCAGGCGCGGGTCCAGCGGCCGCGGGATCAGGTAGTCGGGGCCGAAGCTCGGGGTCTCGCCGCCGTAGGCCGCGCCCAGGTCGGAGGCCTCGCGCCGCGCCATCGCCGCGATCGCCTTGACGCAGGCGATCTTCATCGCCTCGTTGATGCCGGTGGCGCCGACGTCGAGCGCGCCGCGGAACAGGTACGGGAAGCACAGCACGTTGTTGATCTGGTTCGGGTAGTCCGAACGGCCGGTGCCGATGATCGCGTCCGGGCGCACCGCCTTGGCCGCCTCCGGGGTGATTTCCGGATTGGGATTGGCCAGCGCGAAGATCACCGGCTGCGGCGCCATCGTCGCCACCATCTCCGGCTTGAGGATGCCGGCGGCCGACAGGCCCAGGAAGATGTCCGCGCCCTCGACGATCTCGGCCAGGGTGCGCTTGTCGGTGTCGCGCGCGTAGCGCAGCTTGTCCGGGTCCAGGTCGGTGCGGCCGGTGTGGATCACGCCGTCGCGGTCCAGCGCCAGGATGTTCTCCGGCTTCAGCCCCAGCGATACCAGCATGTTGACGCAGGAGATGCCCGCCGCGCCCATGCCGGTGGTGGCGAGCTTGACGTCCTCGATCTTCTTGCCGGTCACCACCAGCGCGTTGAGCACCGCCGCGCCGACGATGATCGCGGTGCCGTGCTGGTCGTCGTGGAACACCGGGATGTTCATCCGCTCGCGCAGCTTGCGCTCGACGATGAAGCACTCCGGCGCCTTGATGTCCTCCAGGTTGATGCCGCCGAAGGTCGGCTCCAGGCTGGCGATGATGTCGACCAGCTTGTCCGGGTCGTTCTCGTCGATCTCGATGTCGAACACGTCGATGCCGGCGAACTTCTGGAACAGCACGCCCTTGCCTTCCATCACCGGCTTGGACGCCAGCGGGCCGATGTTGCCCAAGCCCAGCACCGCGGTGCCGTTGCTGATCACCGCCACCAGGTTGCCGCGCGCGGTCAGCGCGCTGGCCTGCTGCGGGTCGGCGACGATCGCCTCGCAGGCGAACGCCACGCCCGGCGAATAGGCCAGCGACAGGTCGCGCTGGGTCAGCATCGGCTTGGTCGCCGACACCTTGATCTTGCCCGGCGGCTGCTGGCGGTGATAGTCGAGGGCGGCCTGTTTGAAATCGTCGTTTGACATCGAGGCTTCTGTGGTCGAAAGGCGCGAGGACCCAGGATTCTACCCTCTGGGCCAGGGCCGAGCCTGTCTTGCGGCTGTCGCCGCGCAGGCCGGTGCCGGAAAACGCGACGCGCCGGCGGGGCCGGCGCGCGCGCAGGGTCATGGAACTCAGCGGATCGCGGCAGGCTCGGCGGCGACGGCCGGCAGCGCGTCTTCGCCGCCGTCCAGGGCGATGCGCAGGCGGTCGCGGTCCAGCGCGTTCTCCCAGCGCGAGACCACCACGGTGGCCACCGCGTTGCCGATGAAGTTGGTCAGCGAGCGGCATTCGCTCATGAAGCGGTCCACGCCCAGGATCAGCGCCATGCCCGCCACCGGCACCTCCGGCACCACCGCCAGCGTCGCCGCCAGGGTGATGAAGCCGGCGCCGGTCACGCCGGCCGCGCCCTTGGAGCTGAGCATCGCCACCAGCAGCAGCGCGATCTGGTGGCCCAGGGTCAGCTCGGTGTTGGTGGCCTGGGCGATGAACAGCGCGGCCAGGGTCATGTAGATGTTGGTGCCGTCCAGGTTGAACGAATAGCCGGTCGGGACCACCAGGCCGACCACCGACTTCTCGCAGCCGGCCTTCTCCATCTTCTCCATCAGCGACGGCAGCGCCGACTCGGACGAGGACGTGCCCAGCACCAGCAGCAGTTCGGCCTTCAGGTAGCGGATCAGCTTGAAGATCGAGAAGCCGCACAGGCGCGCCACCGCGCCCAGGATCACCAGCACGAACAGCAGCGCGGTCACGTAAAACGAGCCCACCAGCCAGGCCAGGTTGATCAGCGACTCCACGCCGTACTTGCCGATGGTGAAGGCGATCGCGCCGAACGCACCGATCGGCGCGGCCCGCATCAGGATGTGCACCAGCTTGAACACCGGCGCGACCAGCGCCTCCAGCAGGTTCAGCACCGGCCTGCCGCGCTCGCCGACCAGCGCCAGCGACACGCCGAACAGCACCGCCACGAACAGCACCTGCAGGATGTTGTCGCCGACGAACGGGCTGAGCAGCGTCTTCGGGATGATGTCCATCAGGAAGCCGACCAGGGTCAGCTCGTGCGACTTCTCCACGTAGCTGTGCACCGCGCTCTGGTCCAGGTCGGCCGGATTGATGTTCATGCCCGCGCCCGGCTGCACCACGTGCGCGACGACCATGCCGACCACCAGCGCCAGCGTGGAGAAGAACAGGAAGTACACCATCGCCTTGACGAAGACGCGGCCGACGGTCTTCAGGTGGGTCATGCCGGCGATGCCGGTGACGATGGTCAGGAAGATCACCGGCGCGATGATCATCTTCACCAGCTTGATGAAGGCGTCGCCCAGCGGCTTGAGCTTCTCGGCGAAGGCCGGCTCGAAGTGGCCGAGCAGCGCGCCGAGCACGATGGCGACCACCACCTGGAAATACAGCTGCCGGTAGAACGGCACATGCCGATGCACGAGGCCGTCGGCCGGGGAAGTTGGGATATGCATGCAGAGCGCTCCGGAACGGGATAGACCGGAGACCCGACCCGGGTCCCGGAATGCTGCCTTTGTACGCGGCAGCGGCTTCTAAGCAGATAACCTATTGGTACTAGTCCCCTGTCCGTGGCGCCACCGACGCAGTTACAGTGTCCCGGCACGCTCACGGGAGGGACGTGCGAGGCGCACGAACGGCGCCGGGCCCCGCCCGGCCGACGCGGCGCTGCGCACCGATCTGCCGCCGCGCTGCCGGTGGCGCATGCGTATTCAGGGGAATGCGCCGTCGCAGGATCGCAACATCGCTGTAAAGAACCGGCGGACGCGTCCGCTAATGCATGCGGGCGGCTCGTTGTTCCGACGGATGCGCCCGCACCGTGGCCGAGGATCGGCCGCGGTCGGCACCACGCTGCACCGCCCGCGCAAGCCTTGCCGTCCGTCGAGTGCCGGCGCGCTTCATTTCCTCATCAAGAAGACATCACACCATGCGCCATACCCTTCTCTTCGCCGCGCTGTGCCTGACCGCCGCCGCTCCCGCCGCCGCCGCCGCCGGCTTCGACGACTGGCCGACCAAGGTCGCCTTCAACGACGGCACCGAGCTGGCCCTGACCGGCAACTACGGCTACGACTGGAACAACTTCTCCGACGACGACGCGCGCCTGGAGGACGACAACGCGTTCCGGCGCAAGGAATTCGGCGCCACGCTGAAGAAGAAGGGCGTGTACGACGCGATGGTGTACTTCGACTTCCAGTCCAAGCTGTGGCTGGACGTGTTCTTCCGCTTCGAGACCAAGGCGCTGTTCGGCAGCGACTACGGCAAGGTGCGCCTGGGCTACATCAAGGTGCCGGTCGGCCTGGAAGGCGTGACCAGCTCGCGCGCCGACAGCTTCCTGGAAACCGCGCTGCCGATCCAGGCGATCTACCAGGGCCGCCGCACCGGCGTGGAATGGACCTTCGAGCGTCCGCAGTACCTGTTGCAGGCCGGCGCGTACGGCGGCAAGGACCTGCAGGGCGACAACCCCGGCACCACCCAGGCGGTGCGCGGCGTGTGGACCCCGTTCAAGGCCGAGGGCGACGTGCTGCACCTGGGCCTGGCGTATTCGCAGGAGAACCCGCGCGGCTATCACAACGGCCTGGACGTGAGCTTCAGCCCGCGCGTGCGCCTGCGCGCGCGCCCGGAAGCCGGCCTGACCGACGTGCGCCTGGTCGATTCGGGCACCCTGGTCGATGCCGACCAGGTGCGCCGCACCGGCCTGGAGGGGATCTGGATCAAGGGCCCGTTCTCGCTGCAGGGCGAGGCGCTGCGCGCCGAGGTCACCCGCGACAACGGCCGCCCCGACTACACCGCCGACGGCCAGTACATCTTCGCCAGCTACGTGCTGACCGGCGAATCGCGCCCGTACAGCGCCGGCAACGTCGCCAACATCAAGCCGGCCAACGCCTACGGCGCGGTCGAGCTGCTGGCCCGCTACAGCCGCCTGGACCTGAACGACGGCAGCATCCTCGGCGGCCGCGAGCACAACTGGACCTTCGGCGCCAACTGGTACCTGACCAGCCACTTCAAGTTCCAGGCCAACTACGTGCGCGCCGATGCCGAACGCGCCGGCGTGCACACCAAGCCGGACTCGATCGACCTGCGCGCGCAGGTGCAGTTCTGATCGACGCGTTCTGATCGGGGTGCACTGATCGGCACATCCCGATCGGTACACCCCGATCGGAACGTCCGGATCCGCGCGTCCCGATCGGCCCCCATCGGCAATCCCGCTCGGGTGACGCCCCAGCGGGAAACGCCGATCACGGCGCCCCGGCCACGACGGCCGGCGGCCCGGTCGCAGCGGCGCAACGCCGCCTGCACGACGCCGCACCACCAGCGCACCCGCTGCTGCCGCTAAGCTGACGGCCATCGTCCGCCCGCGTCCACGTCGCATGTATTCCGCCTCGCGCTACCGCCACCTCGCCCTGCTGCTGCTCGCCGTCCTGGGCGGCATGGCCCTGGCGATGCTGTCGGCCGGGCATTTCGCCGAACAGCGCGCGTTGCGCGCCGAGAGCCGGCAGCTGCGCCAGCAACTGGAGCTGTACGCGCAGACCCTGCAGCAGCGCATCGACCGCTACCGCACCCTGCCGCAGGTGCTGGCGCTGGATCCGGAACTGCGCGACGCATTGACTCGGCCGCTGGACCCAGCCGCGCACCAGCGGCTGAACCTGAAACTGGAGCGCGCCAACGACGTCACCCGCTCCTCGACGCTGACCCTGATCGGCGCCGACGGCGTCGCCGTGGCCGCCAGCAACTGGCGCCTGGCCAGCAGCAACGTCGGCGCCGACTACAGCTTCCGTCCTTACGTGAAACAGGCGCTGGCGCAGGGCAGCGGCCGTTTCTACGGCATCGGCATGACCACTGGCGTGCCCGGCTATTTCCTGTCGCAGGCGATCCGCGACGAGGCCGGGCGCACCCTCGGCGTGATCGTGATCAAGATCGAGCTGGCCGCGCTGGAGCGCGAGTGGCTGCGCGTGCCCGACGTGGTGCTGGTCAGCGACCGCCACGGCGTGGTGTTCCTGTCCAGCCGCGACGCCTGGCGCTACCGCCAGCTGCAGCCGCTCAGCGCGCGCGAACGCGAGGAGCTGCTGGCCACCCGCCAGTACGCCCGGCAGGCGCTGCTGCCGGCGCAGCGGCGCAGCCTGGAGACGCTGGACGACGGCGGCCAGGTGATGCGCATCGGCGCGCCGGCGCAACCGGCGCCCGTGCTGTGGCAGAGCATGCCGCTGGCGGAGAGCGGCTGGCGCCTGCACCTGCTGCACGACATCGGCGGCAGCCGCGCCGCCGGCCGCGCCGCCGCGCTGGCCGCGGCCGGCGTCTGGCTGGCGCTGGTGTTCCTGGGCCTGCTGTTCCAGCAGCGCCAGCGCCTGGCGCGGCTGCGTCAGCGCAGCCGGCGCGAACTGGAGTCGCTGCTGCAACAGCACGCGCAGGAGCTGCGCACCGCGCAGGACGGCATCGTGCAGGCCGCGCAGCAGGCCGACACCGGCCTGAGCCGCAGCCTGGAGCACCTGCCGCAGGGCGTGGTGATCATCGATGCGCAGCTGCGCCTGGTGGCGTGGAATTCGCGCTACCTGGAGATCTTCCGCTTCCCGCCGGAACTGATCCGCATCGGCCGCCCGATCGAGGACGTGTTCCGCTACAACGCGCGCCGCGGCCTGCTCGGCCCCGGTCCGGTGGAAGCGGCGATCCAGCGGCGCCTGGACCACCTGCGCAGCGGCCGCCCGCACATGCGCGAGAGCGAGAAGGACGACGGCACGGTGCTGGAGATCCGCGGCAACCCGCTGCCCGACGGCGGCTTCGTCACCAGCTATGCCGACATCACCAGCTACAAGAACGCCGCGCGCGAACTGCGCTCGCTGGCCGACGCGCTCGAGCACCGCGTCGCCGAGCGCACCCGCGACCTGGCCGACGCCAAGCGCGAGGCCGAGAACGCCAACCGCTACAAGACCCGCTTCGTCGCCTCGGCGGTGCACGACCTGCTGCAGCCGCTCAACGCCGCGCGCATGTTCGTCTCGGCGCTGCGCGGCAAGCTGCACGACGACGATGCGCGGCAGATCGCCGACCACGTGGACAACGCGCTGGTCGCGCAGGACGCGATCCTCAACAGCCTGCTGGACATCTCGCGGCTGGAAGCGGGCACGCTGAAGACCCAGGTGCGCGACTTCGCGCTGGGCCCGCTGCTGCAGACCCTGGCGCACGAATTCGGCATCGTCGCAGAGGACCGCGGGCTGCGCCTGGACTACGTGCCGACCCGCGCCGCGGTGCGCAGCGACGAGACCCTGCTGCGGCGCATCCTGCAGAACTTCCTGTCCAACGCGCTGCGCTACACCCCGCGCGGCCGCGTGCTGCTGGGCTGCCGCCGCGACGGCGACCACCTGCGCATCGAGGTCCACGACCAGGGCCCGGGCATTCCCGAAGCGCTGCAGCAGGAGATCTTCGAGGAGTTCCGCCGCCTCGGCGACGGCGTCGCCCACGACCGCGGCGCCGGCCTGGGCCTGGCCATCGTGGAGCGCATCGGCCGCCTGCTCGGCCACCGCATCGGGCTGCGCTCGCAGCTCGGCCGCGGCAGCGTGTTCGCGGTCACCGTGGCGCTGGGCGACGCCGCCGCCGCGGCGCAGGTGCAGCCGCCGACCGCGGTGGCCAGCGACAACGGCGACGACCCGATCCTGCACGGCTGCCGGGTGTGGTGCATCGACGACGACCCGCGGGTGTGCGAGGCCAGCCGCACGCTGCTGGAGCGCTGGGCATGCCGGGTGGAACTGGCCGCCGGCCCGGACGACGCGCTGGCCGCGGCGCAGCCGGCGCAGGCGCCGGAGCTGGTGCTGCTGGACGTGCGCATGGGCGAGCGCGACGGCCCGACCCTGTTCGCACAGCTATGCCGGCGCTGGAACGCCGAACCGCGGGTGATCCTGGTCACCGCCGAACCGGATCCGGCGCTGCGCGCCCTGGCCCAGGAACGCGGCTGGGGCTTCCTGGCCAAGCCGGTCCGCGCCCCGGCGCTGCGCGCACTGATGACGCAGATGCTGCTGCGTCGCGGCCAAGCTCCTCTTCCACCGCGGCATTAGCCCCTCTTCTCACAGCGGCGCGCCGTAGCCCCTCGCCCACCGGGAGAGGGGTTGGGGCGAGGGTCCGGCGCGAAGGCGACCCGCTGCGTTCGAGTGCGCGAGGCTGCGCCCGTACCCTCATCCGGCCCTGCGGGCCACCTTCCCCCCAGAAGGGGCCATGGTCCGATGGGAGAAGGGAACAGCCGCGGCGCGCCCTGGCCCACCGGCCGCGCGCACCGTCACCGCCCCGCTCACCACTCGCGCGGGGCGATCAGTTCCTCGGCGTCGGCGGCTTCGAAGCCGTAGGTCTTGGCGATGTACAGGAAGTCCACGCCGATGTTGTCGCGCGCGGCGGTCTCGATCTCGCTGTCGTGCGCCTCGAATTCCTGCGCCAGCGCGTTGAATTCCTCGGTGGCGGCGTGGGTGAGCCGGTACAGCGCGGGCAGGTCCTGCGGCGCCTGCGCCTCGATCGCCTCGCACAGCCGCAGCAGGATCTTCTGGCCCTTGCCGACCAGGAAGGAGGGAAAGTAGTCGTCGTCCAGCATTTCCTGCAGGAACGGGTAGTAGGCGATCTGCTCGTTGCGGATGGGCATGGTCGGGGGTCCCTGTCGGCCCGCAGGAAGCGCGGGCGCCAGTGCATAGCATCGCGTATCCGGGCGCGGCGGAAAATGCTCCCGGCGCATCGCGCGGCCGCCGGCCGCGCGGCGGTTCAGGCCTCGCCTTCCGGCTCCAGCGCCTTGACCAGCACCGCGGCCTGGGTACGGCTGTGGCATTCGAGCTTCTTCAGGATCGCCGTCACATGCACCTTCACCGTGTTCTCGGCCAGGCCCAGCTCGTAGGCGATCTGCTTGTTGAGCAGGCCGTCGGCCAGGCACAGCAGCACGCGGAACTGCTGCGGGGTCAGTTGCGCCAGGCGCGCGGCCAGCTGCGCGTCGGCCTCCGAGCGCGCGGCGGTCAGCGGCGGGAACCAGGTGCCGCCGTCCAGCACCGCCGCCACCGCGATGCCGATGGTCTCGGCCGGCGAGGACTTGGGGATGAACCCGGCCGCGCCGAACTGCTGCGCGCGGCGGATCACCCGCGGGTGGTCGTTGGAGGAGATCACCACCACCGGCACGTCCGGATGCTCTCCGCGCACGTGCAGCAGCGCCGAGAAGCCGCGCGCGCCGGGCATCGCCAGGTCCAGCAGGACCAGGTCGATGTCCGGCTGCGCGGCCAGCGCGGCATCCACCGTGCCGGCACTGGCCGCCTCGGTCACCCGTGCGCGCGGCAGGGCCTGGCGCAGCGCGTGCAGCACCGCGGCGCGGAACAGGGGATGGTCGTCGGCGACCAGGATCTTCGGCGTCTCCATGCCGACAGTCTGGCATGCGCGGCGAAGGGGTGTCGCCCCGGCCGCGCTATGCGGCTCGACCGCAGCGGATCGGTCCTGCGCGGCGCGCCCGACTGGTGGCCGGACAAGGGCCGCGCGGCGCCGGACCGGCCGCAGACGCAGACGCAGGGTCCGCAGGCCGGCGGCGCACCGAGCAGCGCGGCGACGGAGCGCGCAGCCAGCGCACCCTCGCGCCGCCACCCCTCGCACGCCGAACGCAGCGACGAGCGGCGCCTCAGCGCGGCGGCTTGCGGCGCATGCTGCTGCGCCAGGCGTCCAGGAACTGGCGGCGCTTGAGCGCGTCCAGGTACACCAGCAAGCCCGGTCCCAGCGCGATCGGGCGGAACGCCGGGGTCGCCGCCGGCGCCATGGCGCCCGGGCCGCCGGGCATCGGCAGGATCGGCTTGAGCCGCGCCTCGCGCGACAGCACCTGCTGGCCGCGCGGCGACAGCAGGTAGTCCAGGAAGCGGCGCGCCTCGGCCGCGTGCGGCGTATCGCGCGGAATCACGGCGGTGCGCAGCGCGACCAGGGTGTAGTCCTCCGGCTGCACGATCGCCAGCGGCGCGCCGGCGTCGATCCGCGCCTGCGCATAGGACCCGAGCACGTTGTAGGCCAGCAGCAGGTCGCCGCGGCTGACCCGGTCCAGCAGCACGCCGGTGCGCTCCTCCAGCACCACCTGGTTGTCGCCCAGCGCCGCCAGCAGGGCGCCGGCCATGCTGCCGATCTGCCCGTCCTGGGTCGCGAACAGGTAGCCGACGCCGCTGCGCTCCACGTCGTAGGTGCCGATCCTGCCGCGCAGCGGCATGCCCGGCGCGCGCAGCAGCTCCAGCAGCTGGCGGCGCGTGCGCGGCACCTGCGCCGCCGGCAGCCGCGCCTTGTTGTAGACGATCGCCACCGGCTCGTAGCTGATCCCGAACACCTCGTGCCGCCACTGCGCCCATGCCGGCAGCGCCTCGGTCTGCGGCGAGCGGTGCGTGAGCGCGTGGCCGTCGTTCACCAGCTTGGTCTGCAGGTCCATGCTGGTGCTGATCAACAGGTCGGCGCAGCGTGCGCCGGGTTGCGGGTGCAGGTAGCGCCGGTACATGTCCCAGGCGATCACGTCCTGGTACACCACTTCGGTGCGCGGATGCAGCCGCTGGTAGTCGCCGATCACCGCGGCGAACACCTCGATGTCGGTCGACCCCTGGATGCACAGCCGCGCGTCGGGCGCGCCCTGCGCCGGGAAGCGGCGCACGTCGCCGGGCGCGGCGGCAGCGGCATGGGCCAGGACGCAGCCCAGCAGCAGCGCGGCGGCGCGAAACGCCTGGAGCACGGTCATGGATGCAACCTCGGCAGGCGCAGGCTGGCGATCAGGCCGCCGCCGACGCGGTTGGACAGATCGATGCGCCCGCCATGGCTGTCGACCACGCGCTTGACGATCGCCAGGCCCAGCCCGGCGCCGCCGGCGGCCGCGCCCTCGCCGCGCGCGAAGCGCTCGAACACGCGCTCGGCATCGGCGGCGGCGATGCCGGGGCCATGGTCGGCCACGGTCACCACGCAATCGCGCGCCTCGCAGGTCAGCGCCACCTGCAGCGCGCCGTCGCCGCCGTACTTGCAGGCGTTGTCGATCAGGTTCTTGATCGCCTCGCGCAGCAGCAGCGCGTCGCCGCGCACCAGCGCCGCCTCGCTGGCGATGGCCAGCTGCACGCGCGGCTGCGGCTGCGACTGCGGCAGCGCCTCGTGCAAGGCCTGGTGCACCACTTCGGCCAGGTCCACGCTGGCGTAGCGCTGCAGGTTGGCGCGGTGGATCACGCTGGCGTCGCTGAGCAACTGGTTGAGCAGCCGGCTCATGTGCGTGGCGTTGCGCTCGATCGCTTCCAGGCTGCGGCGCATGTCGCGCGGGTCGTCGTCGTCCAGCGCCAGTTGCGCCTGCGCGCGCAGCGCCGCCAGCGGCGTGCGCATCTGGTGCGCGGCCTCGGCCATGAATGCGCGCAGGGTCTCGTTGCTGCCGGCCAGGCGCGCCATGAAGCGGTTCAGCGCCGCCACCATCTGGTGCATTTCCTGCGGCGCGGCCATCGCCAGCGGCTTGAGTTCCGACGGCTCGCGCCGCGACAGGTCGCGCTCGATCCGCTGCAGCGGGCGCAATGCGCGGTACACGCCCAGCCACACCAGCGCCAGCGACAGCAGCGACAGCAGCGCGATCGCGACCAGCGCGTGCAGCACCACGTCCTGCGCCAGCGCTTCGCGCGCGCGCCGGGTCTGCCCGACCTGCACCCACACCTCGTCCTGCGCCGCCGCCGACGACACCCGCCGCGCCACGACCGCGAAGCGCACCCGCTCGCCGCTGTAGAACGCATCGAACAGCCGCGGCGCGGCGCTGGCGCGCGGCAGCGACGGCGCCTTCGGCAGATCGCCGTAGCCGGTGATGGTGCGCCCGCGCGCATCGAACACGCGGTAGAACACCCGGTCTTCCGGCGCCATCGCCAGCAGGTCCAGCGCCGCGTACGGCAGGTCCACCTGCCATTGCCCGTCGGCCAGCGCCACCGAATCGACGATCGACAGTGCCGAGGACACCAGCAGGTGGTCGTAGGAACGGTTGGCGGCGCGCTGGCCGTAGTCGCGCGCGGCGAAGAACAGCGCCACCGCGCCGAGCAGCGACAGCGCGCCCAGGTACAGCAGCAGCGTGCGCCGGATCGACGGCGCCGGCAGCGCGGCCTCAGCCATCGGCGCCCGCGTCCGGCCTCGGCGCCGGCGGCGCCTGGAGCTCGGCCGCTTCCAGCTTGTAGCCGACCCCGCGCACGGTGACGATGCGCAGCGGCGCGCCGGCCAGCTTCTTGCGCAGGCGCCCGACGTACAGCTCGATCGCGTTCGGCCCGGCCTCGTCGTCGAAGCCGAACAGGCCGTTGCCGATCTCGTCCTTGCCCACCACCTGACCGAGCCGACCGATCAGGATCTCCAGCAGGCGGTATTCGCGGTTGGGCAGCTCGATCGGCGCACCGTCCAGGCTGACCGTATGCGCGGCGTTGTCGAAGGCGAAGCCGCCCAGCTGCACCACCTCGCTGGCGTTGCCGCGGTTGCGCCGCAGCAGCACCCGGCAGCGCGCCTCGAACTCGCGGAAATCGAACGGCTTGCCGAGGTAATCGTCCGCGCCCACGTCCAGCGCCTGCACCCGGTCCTCGATGCCGTCGCGCGCGGTCAGCATCAGCACCGGCGTGGTGTCGCCGCGCTCGCGCAAGCCGGCCAGCACCCGCAAGCCGTCCAGCCCGGGCAGGCCGATGTCCAGCACGACCAGATCGAAGCTCTGGTAGCGCAGCACGCTGGCCGCACCCAGTCCATCGCTCTGCCAATCCACCGCATGCCCGCTGCGGCGCATGCGCCGCACGATCGCATCGGCCAGATCGGCGTTGTCCTCGACCAGTAAAAGGCGCATTGGGATTCGGGATTGGGGATTCGCAAAAGCGATTCGGCCGGCGGATGCTACCGCGCCTTCGCCAAAGGAAACAGCGACGCGCGGTGTTCTTACGAATCCCCAATCCCGAATCCCGAATCCCGGCCCCCACCGACAGGTCGATGACAGCAACGCCGCACTAGGCTGCAGCCACGCTGGCCTGCGCCCTACGGTGCAGGCGACCGACTCATCGACGCGCTGCGCGCACCTGGGAGGGTACGTGGACCTGAAGAAACTGAGCCTGTGCGGCGCTTGCGCCTGCGCCTTGTTGTCCCTGCCCGCATTGGCGCGGGCCGCCGAGGGCGGGGACGAGGGCCCGGTCACCGCCGAACTCGGCGGCCGCCTGCACTGGGACTTCGCCCAGTTCGACAACGACGGCCGCGGCACGCCCAATCCCGACGACACCGAGATCCGCCGGCTGTGGATCGACGTGTCCGGCAAGTTCTTCGGCTTCGGCTACAAGATCGAAGGCGATTTCGCCGGGCTGCAGGACGATTTCAACGGCAAGGGCATCGAGGCCAAGGATGTCTACCTGACCCGCAAGTTCGATGCCGGCACGCTGAGCGTCGGCCAGTTCAAGCAGTATTTCTCGCTGGACGACCGCACCGGCTCCAACTTCGGCCAGTTCCTGGAACGCAGCGGCGCGGCCAGCACGCTGGCGCCGCTGTACCGCAAGGCGGTGTCGTGGCAGGCGGCCGGCACGGACTACACCTGGGCGGCCAGCGTCTACAGCCTGGAAAGCATCGACGTATCCAATATCAAGGGCGATGCGTTCGGTGGCCGCGGCACCTGGGCGCCGGGCGCGCGCGACGGCGACGTGCTGCACCTGGGCCTGTCGCTGGCGCACGAGCGCTACGACCATCCCGGCGCCAACGGCGCGCCGGCGCTGAGCATCCGCCCGCGTCCGGCCGGGCACCTGTCCGACGACAGCCGCATCACCCTGGCGCGCTTCGCCGACGGCCGCGATACCGACGTGGACAAGTGGTCGCTGGAATACGCGCAGGTGCGCGGCCCGCTGTCGTGGCAGGGCGAATTCAGCGGCGGCCTGTTCGACGACGGCGCGCAGCGTGCGCAGGTGCTGTCCGCGTACGGCTTCGTCAGCTGGTTCGCCACCGGCGAATCGCGCCGCTACGACAGCAAGACCGGGCGCTTCACCCGCATCAAGCAGGTCGACAGTCCGCACGGCGCGTTCGAACTGGCGCTGCGCTACGACCGCATGTGGGGCACGCAGCACCTGGACGGCCAGGCGGATTTCCTCGATGCCTCCACCGCGTCGTGGACGCTGGCCGGCAACTGGTACCTCAAGCCGAACCTGCGGCTGATGCTGAACCTGATCGACAGCCGCAACCGCGACCGCCTGGCCGGCACCACGCTCGACCACACCCGAGCGATTACGGGGCGTTTTCAGTATGACTTCTGAAAGCCGGGATTGGGGATTGGGGATTGGGGAATCGCAAAAGCGGGATTACGCGATTTGATGCGTTATCGGCTTGCGGTCTACGGCTGCCCGCTCCTGCTGCCGGGTTCGATTTTTTTCACGCGCCACCCTGAGGAACTCCCATGCTGACCGCGCTCGGTTTCGGAATGGTCATCACCTTCATGTACCTGATCATGAGCAAGCGGCTGTCGCCGCTGGTCGCGCTGATCATCGTGCCGATCGTGTTCGCGCTGGCCGGCGGTTTCGGCACCGGCATCAACGAGATGATGCTGGAAGGGATCAAGAAGATCGCCCCGACCGGGGTGATGCTGATGTTCGCGATCCTGTACTTCGGGGTGATGATCGACGCCGGCCTGTTCGATCCGCTGGTGCGGCGCATCCTGCGCCTGGTCAAGGGCGATCCGATGAAGATCGTGGTCGGCACCGCGGTACTGGCGCTGCTGATCTCGCTCGACGGCGACGGCTCCACCACCTACATGATCACCGTGTCGGCGATGCTGCCGCTGTACCGGCGCATCGGCATGAACGCGCTGAACATGACCTGCGTGACCATCCTCGCCGGCGGAGTGATGAACCTGACCCCGTGGGGCGGGCCGACCGCGCGCGCGGCCACCGCGCTGCACGTGGACCCGGCCGAGGTGTTCGTGCCGCTGGTGCCGGCGATGGCGCTGGCGATCGCCGGCATCCTGGTCCTGGCCTGGTACCTGGGCATGCAGGAGCGGCGCCGGCTCGGCGTGGCCGCGCTGCCCGGCGACAGCTGGCTGGACGGCAGCGTGGCCGACGACGGCGACGCGCTGCCGACCGTGGAGGACGCCGAGGACATCAAGCGGCCGAAGCTGCTGTGGGTGAACCTGGCGCTGACCCTGGCGCTGATGGCGGCGCTGGTGGTCGGCGTGCTGCCGATGCCGGTGCTGTTCATGATCGGCTTCGCGCTGGCGCTGCTGATCAACTATCCGAACCTGGCCGAGCAGCGCCGGCGCCTGGTCAACCATGCCGGCAACGTGCTGTCGGTGGTGTCGCTGATCTTCGCCGCCGGCGTGTTCACCGGCATCCTGTCCAACACCGGCATGGTCGAGGCGATGTCGCGCAGCTTCCTGGCGGTGATCCCCGACGCGTGGGGCCCGTACCTGGCGGTGATCACCGCGCTGGCCAGCATGCCGTTCACCTTCTTCATGTCCAACGACGCGTTCTATTTCGGCGTGCTGCCGATCCTGTCCGAGGCCGCCAGCCACTACGGCATCACCCCGGTGGAAATGGCCCGCGCCTCGCTGGCCGGGCAGCCGGTGCACCTGCTCAGCCCGCTGGTGCCCTCGACCTATCTGCTGGTCGGCCTGGCCAAGGTCGACTTCGCCGACCACCAGCGCTTCACGTTGAAGTGGGCGGTGCTGGTGTCGTTGTTGCTGATGGGCGGCGGGTTGTTGTTCGGCCTCTTTCCGCTGGCAAGTTGACTGCCGCCCGGGATTGGGAATTCGGGATGCGGGATGCGCAAAAGCGCAGGGCCGCTCCGCTCGTCCAATTCCCACTCCCCACTTCCGAATCCCAACTCCGAAGGAGTTCTTCCATGACGCTAAGAATCGCCTACGTCACCAGCGGCATGGGCAGCATCGGTACCGCGATCTGCCAGAAGCTGGCCCGCAACGGGCACACCGTGGTCGCCGGCTGCGGCCCCAATTCGCCGCGCAAGGCGGCATGGCTGCGCGAGCAACGCGAGCTGGGCTTCGACTTCGTCGCCTCCGAAGGCAACGCCACCGACTGGGACTCCACCGTCGCCGCGTTCGCCAAGGTCAGGGCCGAGGTCGGCGAGATCGACGTGCTGGTCAACAACGCCGGCGGCAGCCGCGACACGCTGTTCCGGCAGATGAGCCGCGAGGACTGGCAGGCGGTGATCGCCAGCAACCTCAACTCGCTGTTCAACATCACCAAGCAGGTGGTGGACGGCATGACCACGCGCGGTTGGGGACGCATCGTCAACATCGGCGCGGTCAGCGCGCAGAAGGGCCAGATCGGGCAGATCAACTACGCCACCGCCAAGGCCGCGATGCAGGGCTTCAGCCGCGCGCTGGCGCAGGAAGTGGCCTCGCGCGGGGTCACCGTCAACACGGTGTCGCCCGGCTACATCGCCAGCGCCTCGATCAGCAGCTTCCCGCCGGACGTGCTCGACCGGCTGGCGACCTCGGTGCCGCTGCGCCGGCTCGGCAAGCCCGAGGAAGTGGCCGCGCTGTGCGGCTGGCTGACCTCCGACGAAGCCGCCTACGTCACCGGCGCCGACTACGCGGTCAACGGCGGCCTGCACATGGCATGACGCGACGGTGCGCGCTGCGCGATGCCGCGCCTGCACGGCAGGGCGGCTCCAGCGCCCGGCTGCGGACGATGCCCGGCTTCGCACGCATGCCCGCGAAGCGGCTGCCGCGCTTGCGCCTGGCCACCACACGCAGTTGGACCGCACACGTGCGGCATGCGGGCATCGTCCGCTTGGCGGCTCAGGCGCCGTCGGCGCCGTCCAGCTGGTCCATGCGGATGCGGTTGGCGAACAGCGAGAACGCCAGCATCCCGGCCAGGCCGCTGGCGCGCGCCACCCAGTCCGGCAGCCAGCGCGGCGGCGCCAACACCCCGGCCTCGAACAGCGGCGCGAACGCGGCCACGTCCTCCAGCGCCATCTTGCCGGCGAACAGCCAGCGGCACAGCGGCAGGCGGTCGCGCTGCAGGGCCTGGCGGAAGAAGGTGTGCACCGACACCAGCCCGCGCAGGTACACCGTGTCCTTGGTGAACGCGGCGCCGCCGCTCGTGGGCACGCCGCGGAACACGCGTTGCGCCGAGGAGAAGCTCTCCGCCGGCGATTGCCCGGCCGCATCGAAATAGCGGAACACCTCGATGAAGTCGGCGCCGTCGCGCGCCAGCGCGATCGCCTCGATGCGCAGGCTGATCCGCTTCATCCGCGCGATGTCGATGCTGCCGGTGATCTGCTCGGCGAAGGTCGCCAGTCCCTCCTGGGTCGCGGTGACCCGCGGCGAGGACAGCGCCAGGCTCGGCAGATGCACCTGCTCGCGGCCGTTGAGCGCGGTCAGCGAATGCACCAGCGCCTCGTGGTGGAACAGCTGGGCGCGGTCGTAGTCGCTGAAGGAAGCACCCGAGCGCAGGCGGATGCGGTGCGCGCCGGCCGCGGCCTTGGCCAGCAACTCCGGATCCAGCTCGACCGCGATCACCCGCTTGCCGAAGAATCCGTCCAGGTCCTGCTGCAGTTGCAGGCGCAGCGCACTGGCCGACACCGGCACCTGTTCCTCGGCCGACAGCAGTTCGCGATCCAGCTCCTGCGCGATATGGATGAAATGGCGCGCGGCGTCGCGGGTGGTCGGGCCGTGCCCGGGCATCGGGTCCTCGGGCGCGCCGAACAGCTGCGCCGAGTAGTTGCCGACCGCCGGCGTGCCCAGCGATTCCAGCAAGGCCGCGGCCAGGTCCCAGCTGCGCGCCGAGGCCTGCAGATAGGCGCCGAGCGGATGCGCCGGATCGGCCGCCTGGCCGATCGCGGCCAGCTCGCGGCGCGTGTCGGCGAATTCCAGCCGCGGGCACTGCACCTGCGGCAGCTGCGGCTGGCCGCGCGCCACGCTATCCAGGAACGGCGCCTGCAGCGCCGCCGGCCAGCTCGCCAGCGCCAGCAGGCGGATGCCGCGCACCGCCTTGACCAAGCGCGCATCCAGCGCGGCGTGGTGCAGGATGTCGGCGGGCAGCGCGGTCATCGCGAGCGTGGCGGAGGCAGCGTCAGCGGCGCTGGTTGCGCGGCGGCGGGCGCTTGCCGCCGGGCTTGCCCGACCTGCCGGCAGCCGCGTTCTGCGCCTGGCGCTGCGCCAGCTTGCCGGCCGCGCCGGCGACCTCCTCGCGCAGCTTCATGTAGTTGGCCAGCCGCGCCTCGTCGATCTCGCCGCGCTCGATCGCCGCCTGCACCGCGCAGCCCGGCTCGGCCTGGTGCGCGCAATCGTTGAAACGGCACTGCGCCGCCAGCGCCTCGATGTCGGCGAACCCGCCCTCGGCCAGGTCCTCCTCGCCGGTGGGCTTGAGCTCGCGCATGCCCGGCGTGTCGATCAGGCAGGCGCCGGACGGCAGCGGCAGCAGCGCCCGGTGCGTGGTGGTGTGGCGGCCGCGCGAATCGTTCTCGCGCACCGCCGCGGTGCGCATCTTCTGCACCCCGAGCAAGGTGTTGGTGAGGGTGGACTTGCCGGCGCCGGACGAACCGACCAGCACCGCGGTGCGCCCCGCGCCCAGCCACGGCCGCAGCGCCGCCACGCTGTCGGCGTCCTTGGCGTTGACGGTCAGCAGGGGAATGTTCTGCGCGGCCAGTTCCTCCAGCACCGCCAGCGCATCGTCCGCGTACTCGGTGAGATCGGCCTTGGTCAGGATCACCACCGGCTCGGCGCCACCGCCGCCGACCAGCAGCAGATAGCGCTCGATGCGCCGCGGATTGAAGTCCGCATCCAGGCCGCAGACGATGAACACCGTATCGATGTTGGCTGCGATCACCTGCTGGTGGTAGTGCTCCCCGGCCGCGCCGCGCTTGATCGCGGTGCGTCGCGGCAGCAATGCCACGATGCGCTTGTCGTCCTCCAGCAACACCCAGTCGCCGACCGCCGCCCGCTCGTGGCTGGGAAAGCGCGGCCGCTGCCATTCCGGCAGCGACTCGACCTTGAACCCGGTATCCACCGCATCGGCCACCACGTAGCCGGTGCGGTGCTGCTCGCTGACCCGCACCGGCCGCGCCAGCGGATGCGCGGCCATCGCCGCCAGCCAGGCCGGTTCTTCCGGCATGCCGGGCCAGGGCCAGCCGATGGGGCGCAGCGCGTCGAAGTCGATCTGGGGGGAAGTCATGAGCGGATTCTAGAGGGTGTCGAGTACTCGTGGCGCTATCGAGACTCGAAGGCCGCCAGAATCGTGAATCGGGGAGGATCACCGCAACGTCAAGCATCCCTAGCGGAAGCGAAAAGGTTGCTATTCGTGATTGCTTACCGCAGATGCCGATCCCAGAAGAGGGAGCACCCATAAAAACAGAGGCCCCGCGTCAGCGGGGCCTCCTTAGTTACAACTCATGCAAGGACTGAGAAGCAGTTTCAGACTATTGAACTGGCAACCAACAGCTTTGCTTCTTGAGAGTTGGAAGATACCAACGGTGCGGACGAGGAGCTGGTAGTGGCCATTGCAGCGATCAAGGCGGCCACTTCGCTAGACGCGACAGTCTTGTCCTTGAACTGCAAATACTCGACTTGGCGGGAGCTGGAAGAAAACCAACCAGAGACGGTCAGCTGATCGTCGCTTCCCCGAATGGTGATGGCCAGATCGTTTCCGGATCTGCTGAAGAAGGTGTCGTCTACAGCAAGATCCTTGTCAAAGACAATACGATCCGTAGCGCCGCTGTAAGTCGAAGTCTCCACCACCGTGTCACGGCCATCGCCCTTGTTGAACAGATAGGTGTCCGAGGCATAGCTGCCGGTCAGTGTGTCGGTCCCGGTCCCACCGGCCAGCACGTTGTCTTGCGAGTCATAGAGCACGCTCAGTACGTCGTCGCCCGCACCGCCTTCCAGACGGTTCATGCCTGCGCCACCATCCAATGTGTCGTTGCCCCCGCCACCCAACAGAATGTCGTTGCCACCCCAGCCCGTCAGCGTGTCGTTCCCTTCCGTGCCCAGCGTCGTCAGGCCCGCCGCCTTTATGGTCGCTGGCGTCCAGATCGTCCCATCGGCAAAAACAACCTGCTCGATGCCCGCACCCGCGCTCTCGTAGCCGCTGGAGTCCAGCCAGTTCCTCAGCCGAACCGCATCCGCACCATCACCAACGGACAACACCACGTCACGCCCCTCTCTCAACACCCGTACGCTGCCGGCTGCGATGCCTTCACCGAACACGATCTTGTCCATCGCCCCGCTGGTGTAAGAAGTCTCCACCACCGTGTCACGGCCATCGCCCTTGTTGAACAGATAGGTGTCCGAGGCATAGCTGCCGGTCAGTGTGTCGGTCCCGGTCCCACCGGCCAGCACGTTGTCCTGCGAGTCATAGAGCACGCTCAGTACGTCGTCGCCCGCACCGCCTTCCAGACGGTTCATGCCTGCGCCACCGTCCAATGTGTCGTTGCCCCCGCCACCCAACAGAATGTCGTTGCCACGCCAGCCCGTCAGCGTGTCGTTCCCTTCCGTGCCCAGCGTCGTCAGGCCCGCCGCCTTTATGGTCGCTGGCGTCCAGATCGTCCCATCGGCAAAAACAACCTGCTCGATGCCCGCACCCGCGCTCTCGTAGCCGCTGGAGTCCAGCCAGTTCCTCAGCCGAACCGCATCCGCACCATCACCAACGGACAACACCACGTCACGCCCTCTCTCAACACCCGTACGCTGCCGGCTGCGATGCCTTCACCGAACACGATCTTGTCCATCGCCCCGCTGGTGTAAGAAGTCTCCACCACCGTGTCACGGCCATCGCCCTTGTTGAACAGATAGGTGTCCGAGGCATAGCTGCCGGTCAGTGTGTCGGTCCCGGTCCCACCGGCCAGCACGTTGTCTTGCGAGTCATAGAGCACGCTCAGTACGTCGTCGCCCGCACCGCCTTCCAGACGGTTCATGCCTGCGCCACCGTCCAATGTGTCGTTGCCCTCGCCACCCAACAGAATGTCGTTGCCACCCCAGCCCGTCAGCGTGTCGTTCCCTGCCGTGCCCAGCGTCGTCAGGCCCGCCGCCTTTATGGTCGCTGGCGTCCAGATCGTCCCATCGGCAAAAACAACCTGCTCGATGCCGGCACCCGCGCTCTCGTAGCCGCTGGAGTCCAGCCAGTTCCTCAGCCGAACCGCATCCGCACCATCACCAACGGACAGCACCACGTCACGCCCCTCTCTCAACACCCGTACGCTGCCGGCTGCGATGCCTTCACCGAACACGATCTTGTCCATCGCCCCGCTGGTGTAAGAAGTCTCCACCACCGTGTCACGGCCATCGCCCTTGTTGAACAGATAGGTGTCCGAGGCATAGCTGCCAGTCAGTGTGTCGGTCCCGGTCCCACCGGCCAGCACGTTGTCTTGCGAGTCATAGAGCACGCTCAGTACGTCGTCGCCCGCACCGCCTTCCAGACGGTTCATGCCTGCGCCACCGTCCAATGTGTCGTTGCCCCCGCCACCCAACAGAATGTCGTTGCCACCCCAGCCCGTCAGCGTGTCGTTCCCTTCCGTGCCCAGCGTCGTCAGGCCCGCCGCCTTTATGGTCGCTGGCGTCCAGATCGTCCCATCGGCAAAAACAACCTGCTCGATGCCCGCACCCGCGCTCTCGTAGCCGCTGGAGTCCAGCCAGTTCCTCAGCCGAACCGCATCCGCACCATCACCAACGGACAACACCACGTCACGCCCTCTCTCAACACCCGTACGCTGCCGGCTGCGATGCCTTCACCGAACACGATCTTGTCCATCGCCCCGCTGGTGTAAGAAGTCTCCACCACCGTGTCACGGCCATCGCCCTTGTTGAACAGATAGGTGTCCGAGGCATAGCTGCCAGTCAGCGTGTCGGTCCCGGTCCCACCGGCCAGCACGTTGTCCTGCGAGTCATAGAGCACGCTCAGTACGTCGTCGCCCGCACCGCCTTCCAGACGGTTCATGCCTGCGCCACCGTCCAATGTGTCGTTGCCCCCGCCACCCAACAGAATGTCGTTGCCGCTACCGCCGAAGAGTGCGTCGTCGCTTGAACCACCAAACAACCTGTCGTTCCCAGCCTCGCCATACAAGGTATCCGCCTCAGCGCCTCCGCCGAGCATGTCATCGCCTGCACCTCCATGAATGATGTCCTTGGTCGTTTCACCCCAAACCAGATCATTCGCAGACGTGCCCGTGAAATTTCCTGACACGCTCTGGATGCCTGCAAACGCGATAGCTTCAAGCCCAGCGGACGTCGCGCTGGCGCTTTCGATCCAGTTGTTCAGCAACGCCGGGCCGTCCCAGCCAGCCTCGGCGAGAAAACTTCCCGCATATTTATAGAGATCAAGAACGTCCTGAAGTCCCTCCCCAAGATTGCTCTGGGCCTTACTTTCCAGCATGACACCTAGACCAGAAATGTCGAACTGCAACTTGCCGTCGACGACGCGCATGGCAAGGCTATCAACATAGTCATGAAGACGAGTCTGAGTCACGAGCCCCGCATACACGGACTCCTTCAAATTGGCGTAAGCACTGAGCAAAGCACTGATCTGCTCGGGCTGTAGCACCACGCTCATCACTTGCTCCGCACTACCATCGGCTCGCGTAGCATTCTTCCAGCTATAGGTGTTGCCACCCGTCGAAACCTGGTCGTTCTGGTAGCTGATCAAACTTGAGCCGTTGAACTTTTCCAGAATCGCAATGATCGGCGCCAGCTGCGCGTGCTGCTGCTTCTCCCATGCTTCGACCGCGGCAGCCCCCTGATCGGCAACAGCAGCGGGTACCGCTCCATGGTAATAGACGGTGCGTGTTGTCGAGCTAGACGCCTCGAGAATATCCTCGCTGCTTTTCATGGTCGACGTACCTGCCCAATTCGCAAGGATCGTGTCCAGTGCGGCCCGCATTGCGTCGCGTGATGTACCAGGTGTCAGCGCCTGAATAGCAGCCAATAAATCCTGCGACAGGCTTGCGGCTTCTTTCAGATCGCGCACCGCGCCGCTACCCTTGAGATCAGGTAATTGCCCGGCTTCATCTGTCACGTTCACTGGATCCAAAGATTCCGTGAAGTCCCGAAAGAAGTAATCCATCGCCAGCTGGAGATCACCAGCCAAGCCGGCTGTGCCGTCCGATCGAATATAAGTACCGCGATTGTCAACGATATTTCCATTACCAAGGTCGACATCTTCGGTAGCGACAGGCTTTAACACTATCGACGCGACGCCAAGCTGGTCAAACCTAAATAACTCATCCGCTTGCGATACACCATCCTGGTTAAGATCACGCCATATGCGAACATCACCAAAATGTTCATCCGCATAATTAAATATTCCGTCGCTATTGCTATCGAGGTCAGCCAAAGCGGCAAAACCTGATACGCCATTAGCACCAGAAGAAAGATTTGTATCAGCTCCAAATAATTCAGAGCCACCATCAATCCTTCCATTTCCATTCCTATCCATGACAACCAGCCCGTCATCTGGGCCAATCCATCCGGTTCCATTCTTTACGCCGTCACCGTCATGGTCAAAAAGAACGCCGCCATTAGCGGATATCGTCTCTATCCCATCACCATCAAGATCCAGTACGAGTGGATCCCTGCGCGGAACAAAGTTTCTGGCACGGTCAAACATATCTTTCAATGAGTCACCCAACTCGTCGGTTCGATCTCCCCACCACCTAGCGGTGTCATACCATGAATCTTCGAACCAATCCGCGACATCATTCAGAGCTTCCTTGCCCCACTCCCCGAGTCCATCCCACCAGCTATCAGGGACCAGATCGGGAGCAAATACTCCTACGCCAATGGCAGCAATGCCCGCGATCGCCAAAGCCGGAGCTCCAACAAATCCTACCGCGCCGAGTCCGAAAGTTACTAATGCCCCAGTAACGGCACCAAGAGCGGCACCAATTACTGCTTTAGCAACATCGCCCGATGTGCCGAACAGGGCGGCGCTACCGATATCCACGACATCCCCTACTGGACCGCCATATTTTGCGGCAAATCTCAACGCAGGATTTGCCTTCATTAATGAGGAATACTGGGAAGTAGCACTTGCAGAGTAGGAAGCCAACACGTCAGACATAGGCCCCTGTGCATCACTTAACGCTTTAGCCTGGCGCGCAGCCTCAAGGGAGGCCTCCGTATAAGCGGCTTTCCACTTTGGATCAGCGACAGAGCTCGCCGCTGCTGCATAGCTCATGAAAATCTGTGACTGCTTTTTGTGTGCAGCTTCCAACGCCTGCTTTACTGCGACCTGAGCGTCGGCTCCATCGGCGATAGACTTTGCGTACTGTCTCTCATATTCAGCCACAAAAGCGAACGTTCCCGCGCGGAACGCGCTTCCAAATTTGTTTACATCCTCCAGACTTAAGGACGGGGACGAATTCTGTGGCGGCGCTTCGTTTTCAGAATTATCACTCATTTGCGAAACTCCTATTTTATCAATGATTTCCAGAAAATACTCACAGACACATAACCAGTGGCGACGCAAGCCATAACAAGGCATCCGTACATCATGCAAAAAATAGCATGCGACCTTCCTAAAATTAAAATCAACTTAAGACCTTTAGCAGGATCCTCAATCGAGGACGCCGATGGCCCCACCAAGGCAAGAAATAAAAGAAATAAAAATATACCGAAATTTCCCGAGGCAATTAAGACGGCTTTTGCATCGTAGACTTCTTGCAACCTTGCTTTTGAGTACATCCACAAAAAAACAAGAGGAGATAATAATAGATATAAAGCCATTGCGGAGCAGTATGCATCCGCACCACCCCACGCTGCCTCAGTGAAAGCCTTCCAGTTCTCGCCCAGGCACAAGTCATCAAATCCCATCAAGGTGATAGTTTTACTTATAAAAACAGGGAATAAAAAGAATGCGCACATGAGCCAGGGCCCGCGGCTTTCCAAATAATCACGGAATTCAGCCTTCAAATTTAAGTCCTCATTTTATTTATTTAAGTTATTATAATAACTTAATGCCTTTAGACTCCGCACTAATACTATACGCGGTCAACGCTCTCGAAAGGACTCCGACGAATATTGACCTAAAGGACTTATTAGATAATCAATGATCCTTCGCTTATCTGTTTTGATCTCAGCCGTTAAGCTCATGCCTGCACTCATCCGCAGCTTCGGACCATCAATATTTAACACACTTTTGTTCAGCTTGATCCTCGCAGGAAATACAAAACCAAGTTTCTCGTCCTGTGCAGCGTCATGCGAAACACTCGCCACTGTCCCCGTTAAGTAGCCATAACGCGTATAAGGGAAACTATCGATCTTCACCGTCGCCGGCTGACCTGGCCGCACAAACCCAATGTCTTTATTTAACACCGTGACCTCCACTTCCAATGTCTCCTCTGCTGGCACTACGGCCAACAAAGGTTGCGCCGGTGTCACTACGCCGCCAACTGTATGCACTGCCAATTGCTGGACGGTTCCATCCACCGGAGCGCGCAGTGCCATCAGCTTGTCGCGTTGCCCAGTCTTTGCCACATCCTGAGTCAACTGTCCGACTTGTTCGTTCGCCTGGCGCGTAGCATCTAGCGCCTGCTGCCGGGTTTCGGTCACCAGTACCTGTAATTCTTCTTGCGCAGCACTGAGGGCAGAGCGAATCTCCTGGAGACGATTGCGCTGGGTCGCGAGTTGGCTTTCTGCGGAAATGCGCTCCTGTTCGCGCAGCAGGTATTCGTGACGTCCCACATACTTGCCTTCAACAAGGCGGCTGTAGTCATCCGCACGGACCTTGGATATACGCGCGGATTCGGCCAAGGGACCGATTGCATCCTGCGTCGTGCGCAGTTCAGCCTGTCGTTGCGCAATGCTGGCCTGCAGGCTGTGACGGCGAGCCTGGAAGGCGTCGAACTGGCTGATGACAAGCTGCTGTTCGGTTGCGACCCGTTCGGCGTTCAAATCGGGTGCCGGATCCAACTTGGGTGGCTGATCATTGGCAATGGCGCGGGCCAGTGCCGACTGCCGCAACACCATCAGACGCGCATTGGCCAGCGAGTCGCCAGCCTGGGCGAAGTCCGCGCCAGTTACCGTGGCATCCAGTTCGACCAGCAGCTGACCCCGCTTCACCGCCTGTCCATCACGCACCAGAATCCTGCGCACTATTGCCGTCTCCGCCGTCTGCACCACCTTGGTCCTCGAATCGACCACGGTCTTGCCGGGCGCCACCGCGACGATATCCAGCTTGCCCAGGCAGGCCCACAGCAACGCAACGCAGAAGAACGCAATGATGATGCGCATGGTCCAGCGCGCAGTGGGTGATGTCGGTGATTCGATCAGTTCAAGATGCGCGGGAAGAAACGCGCGTTCGTCCGCTGTCCTGTCTGGCGCATCCATCTGCTTCCGGATCGACCAGACAGACCTGAAAATATTGAAGTATCGAAGGAAGAAATCGCGCCATCCCTGGAGCAGATGCTTCATGGGGTTCCCTGCTGAAGTCGGAATAGATTTGCGTAGTGGCCGTCTGGACGATCCACCAGTTCGTTGTGCGAGCCGCTTTCGACGATACGACCCTTTTCCACGACGACGATCCGATTGGCTTGGCGCACCGTCGATAGCCGATGGGCGATGATCAAGACAGTGCGGCCTTTGCAGATCGAACGCATGTTGCTCATCACGGCATGCTCGGACTCGTAGTCCAGGGCGCTGGTCGCCTCATCCAGGATCAAAATGCGTGGATCGCCGATCAATGCGCGTGCGATGGCAATTCGCTGGCGCTGGCCGCCGGACAGACCCGCGCCTTGTTCTCCTACCTTGGTGTCGTAGCCTTCGGGCAACTCGACAATGAAGTCGTGTGCACCCGCCATTTTGGCAGCATCGATCACCCGCTCCAAGGACATGCCGGGGTCGGACAGTGCGATGTTTTCGCGCACACTTCGGTTGAATAGGAAGTTTTCCTGCAGCACAACACCCAGTTGGCGGCGCAACCAGGCAGGATCGGCCAGCGCGAGATCCTGACCATCGATCAGTACCCGGCCACGCTCAGGCGTGTAGAGCCGCTGCACCAGCTTGGTCAAGGTGCTCTTGCCGGAACCGGATCGCCCTACGATGCCGATGACCTCTCCTGGGCGGATATCCAACTCGATGCTGTTCAGCACTTCCGGCGCGTCGGGGCGATAGCGGAACGTCACGCGTTCGAACGTTACCTGCCCGCGTATCGGGGGCAGTGCTAGACGGCTGCCGGGTACTTCGGTACGCGTATTGAGGATATCCCCCAACCGTTCGACCGAGATGCCGACCTGCTGGAAGTCCTGCCACAGCTGAGCAAGTCGGATGATCGGCGCAGTGACTTGGCCGGAGAGCATATTGAAGGCGATCAGTTGCCCGACTGATAGCTTGCCTTCGATGACCAGCTTGGCGCCCCAGAACAACACGGCGACAGCGGTCAGTTTTTGGACCAGCTGTACGCCTTGCTGCCCCAACGTAGCGACCCTGGTAACGCCGAAGCCGGCGTTGACGTAACCAGCGAGCTGGTTGTCCCAGGTGCGGGTGACGCGCGGATCGACCGCCATCGCCTTGACCGTGCCGATACCGCTGACGGTTTCCACCAGGAACGATTGGTTGTCAGCACCGCGGGCGAATTTTTCGTTCAGCCGGGTGCGTAGCACGGGCGTCACCAGTGCCGAAATGAGGGCGTAGAGCGGCAAGGACAGCACCACAATCAAGGTCAGCCACCCGCTGTACCAGAACATCACCGCCAGGAAGACCACAGTGAAAAACAGATCCAGCACCGAAGTAAGTGCCTGTCCGGTCAGGAAATTGCGGATATTCTCCAGCTCGCGCACGCGCGCGATGGTGTCGCCTACGCGCCGCGATTCGAAGTAGGCCAGCGGCAGCGCAAGTACATGGCGAAACAGGCGCGCCCCCAGTTCCACATCGATCTTGCTGGTCGTGTGGGCGAATACGTAGGTACGCAAGCCTGACAACACCACCTCGAACACACCCATCGAGACCAGCCCGATCGCGATGACGTCCAACGTGGTCAATCCATGGTGCACAAGCACCTTGTCCATCACGACCTGATAGAACAGGGGTGTTACCAGCGCGAACATCTGGATGAAAAACGAGACGACGAACACCTCGAGCATCAGCTTGCGATACTTGACCACCGCAGGGATGAACCAGCTGAAATCGAATTTGGCCAAGTCGCCGAGCACAGACGCGCGAGACGCCACTTGCAATAGGCGGCCTTGATAGCGCGCCTCGAATTCGGCAATCGAAATCGAACGCGGCCGCTTCTCGACCAGATCGTGGATCAGGACTTGTTCGCCACTGACCTTCGCGACGATGAATGCCTCGCCTTCCGGCGCCAGCGCGAGCGCCGGAAGCGCCACCATCCCGATCCGCGGAGCAGGTTGCGACACCACCTTGGCCTTGAGTCCAAGTTGCTTGGCTGCCAACAGCAATGTGGTTTCGTCGAACGGCTCGCCTACGCGAGCGAACGAATGCGCCAGTTGCGCGGCATCCGCGGCAATACCATGAAACTGCGCGAGCAGTACCAACCCCTGCAGTGCCAGATCCGGTCGATCCTGCACAGCCTCACCGCCCTCGACAAGCGAGAGCGACGCCATTCCCCCTGACATAGCACAATCCTTTGCTTCTGGGCCCAACTTTGGCCCAAGTCTCGGCATAGGATCCTTCGGCCCGAGCGCCTCGTCAATCCGGCTATCGCCATATCGGCCCGGTTTTGCCTTTCCCTACTGCCACCAAAATCCTGCCAAATGGCGAGCTGTCAGCGACTAGCGCCCAACGCCCGAAGACGCTTTCCGATCAGAGCGCGCCATGACCTGCGGCACAACCACATTTCCGTTACCATGCCAAGTCCAACGCCCGCCACCGGCCCACCGCAATGCCCACGCCCCCGATCAAGCCGCTCGCGATCCGCGAACGCCTGTCAGAAGTCCGCTACGAGATCCGGGGCGAACTGGCGCGGCGAGCCCGGGAGCTGGAGGCGCAGGGGCGCAAGCTGATCAAGCTCAACATCGGCAATCCCGGCGCGTTCGGGTTCCGCGCGCCGGAGCACCTGCAGCGCGCGATCGCCGACGACATGGGTCGCACCGATCCCTACACGCACCAGCAGGGCCTGCCGGAGGCGCGCGAGGCGATCGCCGCGGCCTATGCGCGGCGCCAGCACCCGGACGCGCACCCGGACCGGATCTTCATCGGCAACGGGGTCAGCGAACTGATCGACCTGTCGCTGCGCGCGCTGCTCAATCCCGGCGACGAAGTGCTGGTGCCCTCGCCCGACTATCCGCTGTGGTCGGCCGCCACCATCCTCAACGACGGCCGCCCGGTGTACTACCGCTGCGCGCCGGAGAACGGCTTCCAGCCCGATCCGGTGGAGATCGAGACGCTGGTGTCCTCGCGCACCCGCGCCATCGTGCTGATCAACCCGAACAACCCCAGCGGCGCCAGCTATTCGCGCGAGCTGCTGGAGAGGATCGTGGCGATCGCGGTCAAGCACAACCTGCTGCTGATGGTCGACGAGATCTACGACCAGGTGCTGTACGACGGCGCCGCCTTCGTGCCGGTCGCGCCGCTGGCCGGCGAGCATCCGTGCATCAGCTTCGGCGGCCTGAGCAAGGTGCACCGCGCCTGCGGCTGGCGGGTGGGCTGGGCGCTGCTGTCCGGCGCCGCCGAGCGCGTCACCGAGTTCCGCAACGCGATGGACCTGCTCGGCGCGCTGCGCCTGTGCGCCAACGTGCCGGGCCAGTACGCGATCGACGCCGCGGTCAACGGCCCGGACACCATCTCGCCGCTGTGCGCGCCCGGCGGGCGCCTGTACGAGACCCGCCGCGCGGTGATCGAGGCCTGCGCGGCCAGCGAACACCTGTCGCTGGTGCAGCCGGCCGGCGCGCTGTACGCGTTCCCGGCGGTGGTCGGCGCGGCGGCGCGCAGCTTCGACGACCACGATTTCGCGCTGGAGCTGATGAACGACGAGGGCGTGCTGGTGGTGCCCGGTTCCAGCTTCAACGTGCCCTACCGCCACCATTTCCGGGTGACCCTGCTGCCGGAAGCGGCAGTGATGCGCGAAGTGTTCGCGCGCATCGACCGGGTGCTGGCGCGGCGCGCCGAGGCGGCGACCAAGGTGGTGCCGCTGAAGCCGCGCAGCATGGCTGGGGGGCGGTGAATAGGGAATGGGGAATCGGGAATGGGCAAAGCGTGAGGCGTTCCCGCCACTCCCGGCCTCGGTGACGCGGCTGCCTTCGGTGTTGCACAAATGAGCCAGGCCAGCTTCGCCACGCTCCACCATGCCCCGCTGCGCTATCTGGCGCTGGGCGATTCCTACACGATCGGCGAGGGTGTCGCCGACGGCGGACGCTGGCCGGAGCAACTGGCCGCGGCGCTGCGCCAGGACGGCGTCGCCATCGCCGATCTGCAGATCGTCGCCACCACCGGCTGGACCACCGACGAACTCGATGCCGGCATCGATGCGGCCGCGCCGCAGGGCCCGTTCGCGCTGGTGACGCTGCTGATCGGGGTCAACAACCAGTACCGCGGCCGCGCGCTCGACGATTACCGCGGACAGTTCGCCGCGTTGCTGCAGCGTGCGATCGGGTTTGCCGATGGGCAGCCGCGGCGGGTGCTGGCGGTGTCGATCCCGGACTGGGGCGTGACCCCGTTCGCGCAGCCGCCCGCGCACGATCCGGCGCGCATCGGCGCGCAGATCGATGCGTTCAACGCGGCCGCGCAGGCGTGCTGCCAGGCGCGCGCGGTGCGCTTCGTCGACATCACCGCGGCCAGCCGCGACGGCGGCGGCGACGCGGCGATGCTGGCCGCCGACGGGCTGCATCCGTCCGCGGCGATGTATGCGCGCTGGACCGCCCGGCTGTTGCCCGCGGCGCGCGATGCGTTAGCCTAGCGGAGTACGACGCCCCGCTGCCAAGGACCGACATTGCGCGACGCCAGCACCATCCAGCCCATGACCCGCCCGCAGGCCCTGGCCATCGCCCGCGCCTTCCTGCCGACGCATCCGCTCGGCAACCGCTACGACTACTACTACACCCGCACCAAGCTGCGCACCGACCCGCTGTATCCGGGCGTGCTCGCCGCGCTGCGCGGCACCGACGCCCCGGTGCTGGACCTGGGCTGCGGCCTGGGCCTGCTCGCGCACGCGCTGCGCGCCGACGGCCAGCGCCAGCGCTACCACGGGGTGGACATCGACGCGGCCAAGATCCGCCGCGCGATCCGCATCGCCGCGCGCAACGAGCTGCCCGGCACCCACTTCGCGGTGGTCGATCTCGGCCAGGCCTGGCCCGCGCACAGCGGCAGCGTCGCGATCCTGGACGTGCTGCAATACCTGGACGCGGCCATGCAGGCGAACCTGATCCGCAGCGTGGCGAAGATGCTCACGCCCGGCGCCAAGCTGGTGATCCGCAGCGGGCTGGGCGATACCAGCGGCCGCGGCCGCACCAGCCGCATCACCGACGTGCTCGCGCACCTGGCCGGCTGGATGCAGGAAGTGCCCAAGTGCTATCCCACCCGCGACAGCCTGCAAGCCCAGCTCGACGCGGCCGGGCTGCGGGCCACGTTCGCGCCGCTGTACGGCAACACCCCGTTCAACAACTGGCTGATCGTCGCCGAGCCGCGCTGACGCGGGTTCGCTTCGCACCTCTCGAGCCGGGAACGTCCAAGCCCGCGTCGTTTGCACGTCGCACGGCTCGCGGGGCCAAACGCCTGACCGCGAAAAACCCATGCGCCGGTTGGTCGCTCGCTCGTCACTCGCCACGCCTCGCATCGAGGGCGATGGCGGCGATCGGTACGCGCGACGTCTATACTGCCGCGCCTTCGATCACGCAGCGGCGGCAACGCCTGGATTCCAGGGATGGAAACGCAAGTCCGACACGTTCTGCCTCCCTCGTCCAGCGCGATCGCACCGGCTTGCCGGGCCTGATGCGCATGCCCGATCGCTGCCGGAGCACTGCGCCCCGTCGCAGTTCATTCGCACCCTCGCGTGCCCTGCGCGCATCGGCGCCGGGGCGATCCTGCCCTTGCCCGGAGTCCCCATGACCACCTCCCCGCCGCTTCCTCCCTATTCCGGCCTCGGCATCGCCTCGTTCGCCGTCAGCCTGATCGCCGCGGCGCTGACCTTCGTGTTGATCGGCATCAGCGGGGCGCTGGCGTACTACCAGCCCGGCAGCCTGGACGAAGACGCGCCGATGGCGATGCTGGTCGGCCTGGCGATGATGATCACCATCTTCGCCGAACTGGCGGCCGCCGCGCTGGGCATCGGCAGCCTGTTCCAGCGCGACCGCCGGAAACTGTACGGCGTGCTCGGCCTGATCTTCGCGGTCGCGACCCTGATCGGCATCGTCGCGCTGATCGTCTTCGGGCTCATGCAGGGCGACTAGCGCCGCGGGCTGTCGGTTGCCGTTTCGGCGTCGCGTCGCGGGATGCCGCAATGCCCTCCGGTTGCGATGACGCGCCAGCGCCTCATCGCGGCATTCCCTCCAGCATGTCGAAGACGGCACGACCGGCCTGGTCCGCTCGCTCACTCCCGGCCAGACGGGACCGGCGGTGGCCATTCCACTCGCGACGACCGCCCTAGTCCGGCAACACGCTGCGGTAACCGCGTTCGCGCATCGCCTGCAGCAC
This sequence comes from Xanthomonas sp. AM6, assembly GCF_025665335.1. Lineage (NCBI taxonomy): Bacteria > Pseudomonadati > Pseudomonadota > Gammaproteobacteria > Lysobacterales > Lysobacteraceae > Xanthomonas > Xanthomonas sp. AM6. The sequence continues at coordinate 955,388 of NZ_CP106869.1, read as the reverse complement.
GCCGTCCACGATCGCCACGTTGTGCCCATGCGCCGCGCCCTCGTGCAGCAGCACGATCGCGCCGGGCCTCAGGTCGCGCACGATGCGCGCCACGGTGGCGGCGGGGTCGCAGCGCACGCCATCGAAGCCGCGCGCGCTCCAGGCGACCCGGGTCAGGCCGTGGCGGCGCAGCGGCGCGGCGACGAACGGATTGGTCATGCCCACCACCGAGCGGTACCAGCGCGGCGCGGTGCCGGCGATGGCGGCCAGCGCCTGCTGCGCCTGCCCGATCTCACGCGCCATGCGCCGCGGGCCCAGCGCCCAGAACCAGGCCTGCGGGTGGGTGTGGCTATGGTTGCCGATGCCGTGGCCGCGGCGCAGCAGTTCGCGCACCAGCTCCGGGCGCGCGGCGGCGCGCGCGCCGACCAGAAAGAAGGTGGCCTTGGCCTGGTGGCGGTCGAGCAGGTCCAGGATCGCGGCGGTGTCGTCGGAGGGGCCGTCGTCGATGGTCAGCCACACCTGCGGCGCGTTGCCGGGCAGGCGGCTGAGCACCGGGGCGTACAGCCGGGCCCGCGGCAGGAACACCGGCAGCACGAACGCGGCATGCGAGGCCAGCAGCGCCGGCAGCCCGATCCGCCAGCCCCAGGCCCACCACAGCGTGGCGACCAGCGCCTGCGACGCCAGCGCCCAGGGCAGCCAGCGGTAGGGGTGGCGAGGGATGCGATGCAGCGTTTCCGGAACTGTCATGCCCCATGATGCCATGCGGCGTAGAATGGCCGGTCCGACTCAGCGACCGAAATCACTGCCATGTCCCTCGATCCCGCCCTGCGTTCCCGCATCGAAACGCTGCTCAGCTCCAACCGCGTCGTGCTGTTCATGAAAGGCCAGCCGAGCATGCCGCAGTGCGGCTTCTCCGCCAAGGCGGTGGGCGCGCTGAACGAACTGGGCGTGGACTTCGCCCACGTCAACGTGCTCGCCGACCAGGACATCCGCGAAGGCATCAAGGCCTACGGCGACTGGCCGACGATCCCGCAGCTGTACGTGGACGGCGAACTGGTCGGCGGCAGCGACATCATCCTGCAGATGGCCGGCAGCGGCGAGCTGAGCGAACTGCTCGGGGTGGAAGCGCCGGACCGCACCCCGCCGTCGATCACTATCACCGACGCTGCCGCCGAGATGCTGCGCGGCGCGCTGGCCGATGCCCCGGGCGCGACCCTGGCGCTGGCGATCGATGCGCAGTTCCAGCCGAACTTCCAGCTGGCGCCGACCGACCCCAACGCCATCGCCGCCGAGTCCAACGGCCTGCGCGTGCAGTTCGACCTGGCCAGCGCGCGCCGCGCCGAGGGCATCACCATCGACTGGGTGGACGACCTGCGCGGCCGCGGCCTGGCGATCGACAACCCGAACGCGCCCAAGCCGGTGCAGGAACTGAGCGTGCGCGATGCCGACGACCAGGTCCGCGCCGGCGGCCTGATCCTGGTGGACGTGCGCCCGCCGGAAGAGCGCGCGATCGCGTCGGTGAACGTGCCGTTCCGCACCTTCGACGGCGACCAGCGCGCGCAGCTGGAAGCGCTGCCGAAGGACACCGCGCTGGCGTTCCTGTGCCACCACGGCGGGCGCAGCGCGCAGGCCGCCGAGCAGTTCCGTGCGCTCGGCTTCACCCGCGTGCACAACGTGGTCGGCGGCATCGATGCCTGGGCCGACCAGGTCGACAACGGCGTGGCGAAGTACTGAGCCGACGCAGCGACACCGCGGCGGGCGATCCGGGGATCGCCCGCTTTTTTTGTGCCGGCATTTCGTAGTTTTCCTGGGGGGAATCACCGCATGGCGACCATGCTGAAACGCTGTACCGCGGCCGTCATCGGCCTTGCGCTGTCCGCGAACGCAGCATCCGCCGCACCGCAGACGGCACCGGCGCAGGCCGTGCTCTACGTCGCGCCGGTCGGCGAAGGCGAGACGGTGATGAGCTACGTGCCGGTGCGCAACGCGCCGTCCGACGAGGCCGAACTGGGGAAATGGCGCGGGCTGAAGACGCCGCTGCGGGTGTTCGACGAGGGCGACGAGGACGGCGTGGCGACGCCGCTGGGGTTCTCGATCGACGACCGGACGATGTGCGGCGGCGACCTGCGCGTGCGCCTGAAGACCGCGCACGGCCCGGTCCTCGACCACGACGCGCTGCTGGCCACGTTCGACCTCAATCCCGGCCGGCGCTTCACCCGCAGCGCCCCCGACGCGACGCAACGGCGTGCGCTGATCCAGGCCATCGGCAGCGATCCGTCGGTGCGCAAGCAGTTGCCCGCCCCTGCGCTGAAACGGCTGCTGGCGCACCTGGCCGCGCCGCCCGCCGACGACGACGCGCCGACGCTGACGGTGATCACCGACGCCAAGCGCCCGGGCCACGAGGTGGCGCTGGTGACCGCCAGCGTCAACGACGCGGCGCCGGCCTCGGCCGAGGAGGCGTCCTCCCTGACCTCCCTGCTGGCGGTGCTGGAACGCGGCGACGCCGGCTGGCGCCTGCGCATGAGCTTCGCCAACCACGGCTGCGACGATTGCGAGGGCCGCAACGACGATTACGCACAGCTGCAGTTCGGCGACGTCGATGCCGACGGCAACGTCGACTTCCTGATCCAGCATGCCGGCTACGAGAGCTACGGCTTCTGGCTGCTGCATCTGGTCGATGGCCAGTGGCGCACCGACGACCTGGTCGGAGGCTGCTGAGCGCGGCATCCGGCCGGCGGCGGTCCGCCAGTGCGCGTCGTCGTAGCCAGCCGCAGCCGGCACTTCGCTGGAACCCTGTAGGAGCGGCTTCAGCCGCGACAGGCTTCACCGATACAGCCTGTCGCGGCTGAAGCCGCTCCTACAAAAGACGCCGACGTCCACGCGTGGACGCACACCGCGCTCAGCCGGCGAAACCGCCCTCGTCCAGGAAACGCCGCTCTTCCGGCGTCGTCTCCCGCCCCAGCGCCGCATTGCGGTGCGGGAAGCGGCCGAAGCGCTGGATGACGTCCTCGTGCAACGTGGCCCACTGCAGGCCGTCGGCATCGCCGAGCGCGCTGAACAGTTCCACCGCCTGGCGCTGCAGCGCCGCGTCCTCGGCGTGCTCGTACGGCAGGTAGAAGAACATGCGCAGTTCCGGCTCCACCTGCCGGTCGTGGCCGGCGGCCAGCGCCCATTGCGCGTAGCGCCGCGCCAGGCCATCGGTGGCATAGGCGTGCGCGCTGCCGCGGAAGGCGTTGCGCGGCACCTGGTCGAGCAACAGCAGCAGCGCCAGCGCGCCCTCGGCGCTGTCCATCCACGCCGCGTATTCGCCGCGCGCCGCGGCGTGGTGCGCATCCAGGAACTGCTGGCGCACGTTCGCATCGAACGACTCGTTGGCGGCGAACCAGCGCTCGCGGCCGGCGCTGCGCCAGAACTCCACGACGGCGCGGGCAAGGGTCTCGGTCATCGCGTTTCCATCGATCGGCAATCGGCTTCTATACCCGATCCGCCGTCGCCACGCGATGTGCGGCGCCGCCAGCGCGCGGCGGCGCCACCACCTGCACTTGGCAAGCGCGCCGGCTCGGGCTAGCGTGCGCAGGCGGCTCCACGCCTGCATCCACCATCCGGGGAAAAATCTGATGCGTCATCTGCTGCTCGCCTGCCTGGGCGTGGCGCTGTGCGGCCCTGCCGCGGCAGCCTCGCGCTTCGTCGAAGACCCGTATCCCAGCACCTACCGCGCGCTGGCGTCCACGCCCGTGCTGATCGAGCACGCCACTGTGCTCACCGGCACCGGCGAGCGCCTGGACGATGCCGACGTGCTGCTGCAGGACGGCCGCGTGCAGGCCGTGGGCCGCGCCCTGGCCGCCCCGGCCGACGTCACCCGTATCGACGGCCACGGCAAGTGGGTCACCCCCGGCATCATCGACGTGCACTCGCACCTGGGCGTGTACTCCAGCCCCGGCGTCAACGCGCACAGCGACGGCAACGAGATGACCGCGCCGGTGACGCCCAACGTCTGGGCCGAGCATTCGGTATGGCCGCAGGATCCGGGCTTCGGCACCGCGCTGGCCGGCGGCGTGACCTCGCTGCAGGTGCTGCCGGGCTCGGCCAACCTGGTCGGCGGCCGCGGCGTGACCCTGAAGAACGTGCCGGCCACCACCTACCAGGCGATGAAGTTCCCCGGCGCGCCGTGGGGCCTGAAGATGGCCTGCGGCGAGAACCCCAAGCGCGTCTACGGCGAGAAGGGCGGCCCGGCCACGCGCATGGGCAACGTCGCCGGCTACCGCGCCGCGTTCATCGATGCCAGCGAATACCTGCGCAAGAACGCGCCGAAGAAGAAGGCGCCGGAGAAGCGCCACTGGTGGAGCCGCGGCGCCGGCGACAACGACAGTTCCGGCGACAGCGGCGGCAAGCGCGACCTGAAGCTGGACACCCTGGCCGGCGCGATCAACGGCGACATCCGCGTGCACATCCACTGCTACCGCGCCGACGAGATGACCACCATGCTCGACCTGGCCAAGGAATTCGGCTTCAAGGTCGCCGCCTTCCACCACGGCGTGGAGGCGTACAAGATCGCCGACCGGCTGGCCCAGGAGAATGTCTGCGGCGCGCTGTGGGCGGACTGGTGGGGCTTCAAGATGGAAGCCTTCGACGGCATCCAGGAAAACATCGCGCTGGTCGATCGCCCGGCCAACGGCTGCGCGATCGTGCATTCGGATTCGGAGGAAGGCATCCAGCGGCTCAACCAGGAAGCGGCCAAGGCGATGGCCGCCGGCCGCCGCGCCGGCATCGACATCCCGCCCGAACGCGCGATCCGCTGGCTCACCAGCAACCCCGCCAAGGCACTGGGCATCGACCAGCAGACCGGCGCGCTGGCGCCGGGCAAGATGGCCGACGTGGTGGTGTGGAACGGCAACCCGTTCAGTTCCTACGCGCTGGCCGAGAAGGTCTACATCGACGGCGCGCAGGTCTACGACCGCGCCGACCGCCGCCTGCAACCCACATCCGACTTCATGCTCGGCCAGGAGGCTGCACGATGAGCCGTTCCGCTCCGCATCCGTATCGCCTTGCGCATCGCCTGGCGATGGCCGCGTGCCTGGTCCTGGGCAGCGCCCCCGCCTTCGCCCAGGACGTGCTGATCCGCGGCGCCACCGTGCACACCGCCAGCGCGCGCGGCACCTTGCAGAACGCCGACGTGCTGGTCCAGGGCGGCACCATCCGCGCGGTCGGCCCGGGCCTGACGGCGCCGGCCGGCGTCGCCGTGGTCGAGGCCAAGGGCCGCCCGCTGACCCCGGCGCTGTTCGGCGGCATCACCGAGATCGGCATCGAGGAAGTGTCCGGCGAGTCCTCCACCGTGGACAGCGCGGTGACCCTGCCGCGCGACCAACCGGTGCGCCCGGAATTCGACGTGACTCTGGCCTACAACCCCGAGTCGGTGCTGATCCCGGTCGCGCGCGTGGAGGGCATCGGCTTCACCGCGCTCGGCGCCAGCAGCGGCGGCGCCTTCATCGCCGGCCAGGGCGGCGTGATGCGCCTGGACGGCAGCGTCGACCCGATCGGCCCGCGCGCACTGTACGTGCGCCTGGGCAGCGACGCGCTGGAACTGAGCGGCAAGTCGCGCGCCGCGCAGTGGATGCTGCTCGACCAACTGGTCGCCGAAGCGCGCGGACGCATGCCCGCGGACTCGCCGCACGCGCTGCTGACCCCGGCCGGCCGCGCCGTGCTGGCCAGGTACCTGGCCGGCCAGGGCCGCATCGTGGTGGCGGTGAACCGCGCCGCCGACATCCGCCAGCTGCTGCGCTGGGCGGAGCGCGAGAAGGTGCGCATCGCCATCGCCGGCGGCGACGAGGCGTGGAAGCTGGCGCCGCTGCTGGCCGCGGTGAAGGTGCCGGTGTTCGTCAACGCACTGGACGACCTGCCGGCCAGCTTCGACCAGATCGGCGCCACCCTGGAGAACGCCGCGCGCCTGCGCGCGGCCGGCGTCGCGGTGAGCTTCACCCAGGGCGGCGACGGCTCGCACAACGCGCGCAAGCAGCGCCAGCTGGCCGGCAACGCGGTCGCGCATGGCCTGCCCTGGGAAGACGGCCTGGCCGGCCTGACCCAGGTGCCGGCCGAAGTGCTGGGCGTCGGCGACAAGCTGGGCAGCATCGCCCCCGGCAAGCTCGCCGACCTGGTGCTGTGGGAAGGCGACCCGCTGGACGTGGCGCACTACGCCGAGCAGGTCTGGCTCGGCGGCCGCGCGATCCCGATGCGCTCGCGCCAGACCGAACTGCGCGACCGCTACATGAAGCAGGCGGGGGCGCTGCCGCGGGCGTATCCGCAGTAGCGGGCGGCGCAAGCGGGACGGGACACGACCCGTAGCGTCGCGTCCCGTGCCATGGCCCGGCAGCCGTCCTGCAAGCGCCCGCGGTCCCGCCGCGACGGCGATGCAGCGTTCCTGTCCGATCCGCTTGCCGCACGGGTACCGACCTTCGCCGGCGCGCCGACCTCGATGCCGGGGATATCTCGCAATGGCGACGACGGCCTGATCTGGCCGCCGCCGCGCCGCTCAATGCGCGTCGATGGTCGCGCTGACCTTGGCCCAGCCGTTGCCGCGCACCACCTCGAAGCCGGCTTCGACCACGTGCAGGTACAGCGCGTTGCTGTAGCGGCCGTCCTGGCTGCGATTGGCCTGCAGCCAGTTCAGGAACGGCTTGACGTCGAGGTCGAGGGTGCCGCTGGTGGGCAGGTTGGCCTGGCCGGCGGTGCCGTGCGGAATGAAGGTGTAGACGTAGTAGCCGGCGGCGCTGTTGTTGCCTTCCCACAGGTCGAAGGTCTGGCCGCCGGCGCTGATCACGTTGCTGGCGCTGAGCGTGCCGATCGGCCAGGAATTGTGGCCGCCCCAGATCATCACTTCCAGCTGCGGCACGCCCTTGCTGGTGTCGCGGCGGAAGAACAGGTCGTAGGCGAAATCGCCGCCCAGATTGCTGCCGCCGGCGCTGTAGGTGAACTTGACCGGGATCGTGCTCAACGACGACACCTGTCGCGGGAACAAGGTATCGCTGGTCGGGTTCCAGTCGTAGTGCCAGCCGCGCACGATCGCCGGATATCCGTACAGATTGGAGTTGGCGAAACTGAAGGTGACCGTCAGCTCCGGCGTGCTGCCGTTGCCAAACGTGCCCTGGATGACGTTGTTGGGGTCGTTGAAATTGTTGACCCACGCATAGTGATTGCCGAAGATCTTGTAGGGCCCGGCCAGCGCCAGCGGCGCGGCGGCCAGGCACGACACGGCGAACAACGCCTGCAGCAGGCGACGGCGCAACGGCGCGCGATGCGCGGCTGCGTGCAGGGACGGCTTGGCGATCGAAGCGGTCTGGACATCGTGCATGGGCTGTCTCTCCTGGATGGGGTGGCACACGGCAGCGGAAATGCTGCCGCGGCGGACGCTAGCAAAGCGTTTTCGCGGCGAGCTATGAAAAGAAGCGCGCGCGGCATGCGCTGGCGCAATAGCGCTATCCGGTCGAGCGTGCGCGCGTGCGCCGCTTCCCAGTTCCAGCGCGCCGGCGAGATCCGCGCCGTGGCATTGTCTACGCCCGCCGCCTCCGCGATGCCGAACCGATGGCGCCGCTTCGCACTGCAACATGCGCGTGCCGCAGCCAGCGCGGCATGCCGCGCCGCGCGATAAGCTGGCGGCGTCCGCCGGAGAAGCACGATGACCCTGCGCTGGTATTTCGATTTCGTCTCGCCGTTTTCCTATCTGCACTGGCAAAAGCTCAAGGCGCTGCCCGAATTCGCGCAGATCGAGCCGGTGCCGATCGTGTTCGGCGCGGTGCTGCAGCACCTGCACACGCGCGGGCCGGCGGAGATCGCGCACAAGCGCGGCTTCACCTATCAGTTCGTGCAGTGGCAGGCGCAGCACGAGGGCGTGCCGCTGCACTTTCCGCCGGCGCACCCGTTCAATCCGCTGGCGGCGCTGCGGCTGTGCATCGCGGCCGGCAGCACGCCGCAGGCGATCGAGGCGATCTTCGACTGGCTGTGGCGCGACGGCCATGCCGGCGACGACGCGGCGGCGCTGGCGCCGGTGGCGCTGGCCCTGGGCATCGCCGATGCGCCGGCCGCGCTGGCCGACCCGCAGGTCAAGGCGCGGCTGCGCGACAACACCGAGCGGGCGATCGCCGCCGGCGTGTTCGGGGTACCGACGCTGCAGGTCGGCGATGCGCTGCTGTGGGGCAACGACGCGCACCCGCTGATGCAGGCGGTGCTGGCCGACCCGCAGTTGCTGCAGCGCGGCGAGATGGCGCGGCTGGCGGCGCTGCCGGTCGGCGTGCAGCGCGGCGCTTGAGCCGGGCGCTTGAGCCGGGCGCTTGAGCCGGGCGCGCGACGCCGCACGGCGTCTGCGCTACCCTAGCCGGCAGTGACCAAGCGCAATGCCGGAGGGGGCCAGATGCGTATCGGGATCGTGGTGGACTCCGCCTGCGACTTGCCGCAGGACTACATCGCCCGCAACAACATCGTGTTGCTGCCGATCAGCGTGCGCATCGGCGACGCCGTGCTGGCCGACCACCGCGACGAGGAGGCCACGCTGAGTTTCCTGCATGCGCACGTGGCCGCGCATGGCGCCGAGGCGGAGACCATTCCGTTCAGCGTGGCGCAGATCCGCGAACTGTTCCTGAGCCGGCTGGTGATCGACTTCGACCACGTATTCTGCATGACCATCACCAAGACCCGCAGCCCGATCCACGAGCATGCGCTGCAGGCCAGCTTCGCCATCCTCAACGACTACAAGCCGATCCGCCAGGCGGCCGGGCACACCTCGCCGTTCGCGTTGCGGGTGATCGACACGCAGAACCTGTTCGCCGCGCAGGCGGTGACCGCGGTGGAAGCGGTGCGGCTGCGCGCGGCCGGGGCCAGCGTGCAGGCGATCCGCGAACGGCTGGAGGAACTGGCCGGCAACGTGCACGGCTATATGATCACACGCGACCTGTACTACATGCGCGCCCGCGCGCGCAGCAAGGGCGACCGCAGCGTCGGCCTGCTCAGCGCCGCGCTCGGCACCGCGCTGGACATCAAGCCGGTGCTGCACGGCTATCGCGGCGACACCGCGCCGGTGGCCAAGATCAAGGGCTTCGACGCCGCCGTGCAGAAACTGTTCGAGTTCGTCGGCAAGCGCGTCGCCGCCGGGTTGATGACGCCGACGCTGTGCCTGAGCTACGGCGGCGAGCTGAGCGAGCTGCGCGCCCTGCCCGGCTACACGGCGTTGCGCGAGATCTGCGAGGCGCATGCGGTGGAAGTGCTGGAAAGCGTGATGAGCCTGACCGGTATGGTCAACGTCGGCAAGGGCGCGATCACGCTGGGCTTCGCCGACGCGCCGCATACGTTCGCCTAGGCAATGCAGATCGCGCGCACGCTCCGCCTCCTGTAGGAGCGGCTTCAGCCGCGACACGCGTTACCGGAAAAGTCCGGTCGCGGCTGAAGCCGCTCCTACACAAGACCACTGGCGTAGACGGCCCACTCACGACGCAGCCTGCTAGGCTGCGCCGCACCGCTTCACTGGAGAAACAGCCATGGCCGTGACCTATTCGATCAGCCTGCCCGACCCCGCCCGCGCACGCGGCAGCGAACCCACGCTCAGCTTCAGCGCCAACGGCGCCGACGCCTTCGCCGAGCAGCTGCAGCAGGCCTTGAGCAGCCCCGCGTGGTTCGAGCGCTGGCGCGCGCTGCAGCCGGAGCCGGACGAAGTGGATCCGTCGCTGGGCGTCGTCGACCCGGCGGCCACGGTCAGCGGCAAGCAGGACGACCTGCGCATCGACCTGGTCGCCACCACCAGCATCCCCGGCGACATCCTCAAGCAGCGCATGCGCCTGCTCGCCGGCAGCGGCTGGGAACTGCGCAACGTGCGCTGAGCGCTTCTTCCGCGCATCCGTGCCGGCGGCACGGACCAGAACAGGTGCGACTGATTTCTGTGGGAGCGGCTTCAGTCGCGACAGGCTCTACCGGCAAGGCCTGTCGCGACTGAAGTCGCTCCTGCAGCGTTTCGCCGACCGCGATACGTGCACTGTGTTCTAGCGCGCCGCGCCGCCCGCCACCGCGCCTGCCGCGCGCCGCGGCCAGCGCCATTTCAGGTTGACCGCCAGCGTGCCCAGCACGATCAACGCCAGTCCCAGCCATTGCACCGGCACCAACCGGTGCCCGTACAACAGGTAATCCAGCAGCAGCGTGACCAGCGGGTACACGAACGCCAGGATCGCGATCGTCGCCACGTGCAGGTGCCGGTAGGACGAATAGAACAGCACGTAGACGATGCCGCTGTGGATCACCCCCAGTCCCGCCAGCCACAGCCAGTGCATGCCCGGATGCAGTGCGCTGCCGCTGGAAAATCCCGCCAGCAGCAGCGTGCCCACCCAGCACTGCACCGTCACCACCGCCAGCGGCCGCTCGCGGCTGATGCGCCGCGACATCAGCAGCGACGCGCCGCACAGCAGCGCCGCCAGCAAGGTCAGCGCGATGCCGAGCAAATAGCCGCGATCGGCCGTGTGCCACAGCCGCGCCGGGTCGGCCGAGCAGGCCACACCGACGAAGGCCAGCAGCGTCCAACCCAGGTCGCTGCGGCGCGTGCGCTCGCCTTGCAGCACCGCCGCCAGGATCAGCATCACGAACGGGAACACGTGGTAGACCATCGTCGCCACGCCGATCGAAGAACGGGCCATGCCGGCGAACAGCGCTACCCAGTTCAACACCAGCAACACCCCGCTGACCGCGGCGTCGCGCAGCAGCGTGCGCTCGCGCCACAGCCCGCGCAGCTGGCCGCCGAGCAGGCCGCAGACGGTGAGGAGCAGCGCGCCGAACAGGCAGCGGTAGAACACCGCGGTCACCGGGTCCTGGCCGCTCTCGTGCACGAACACGCCGACCGAGCCGATCAGCACCTCGGCCAGCAGCAACTGCCACAGCGCGAGCCGCGCGGCGCCGGCGGGAACGGCGACGGCGGCGCTCACAGCGCGATCGTCCCGTGCAGGTACTGCACCGCGCTGCCGCGCACGTAGACGTGCTGCGCCTCGACCCGGCAGCCGAGTTCGCCGCCACGCGCCGAGGCCTGCAGCGCGGTCAGTTGCGGCTTGCCCAGCCGCTGCGCCCACAACGGCGCCAGCGCGGCGTGGATGGAGCCGGTCACCGGGTCCTCGGCACCGCCGTTGGCGGGCCAGAAATAGCGCGACACGAAGTCGTGGCTGCCGCCGGGCGCGGTGACCGCCACGTCGCGCGGCGCCAGCGCCAGCATCCGCGCCAGGTCCGGCACCACGTCGCGCACCTGGCGTTCGTTCGCGTACACCGCGATGTACGCCTGGCCATTGACGTAGACCGCCTGCGGCGCGATCGACAGGGCCGCGTGCAAGGCCGGCGGCACTTCCGCCAGCGGTGCCGGCGCCTGATTCGGAAAACGCATCTCGAACGTGCCGTCGGCCACCTGGTCCACGCCCAGTTCGCCGACCGCGGCCGCGCGCAGGCGCAGCGGGAACGGCGCCAGCCGTTGCGCGGCGATCACGAACGCGCTGGCCAGCGTCGCGTGGCCGCAGAAGCCGACTTCCTTCAGCGGCGAGAACCAGCGGATCGCGAACGCGCCGTCGGCATCGCGCACGAAGAACGCGGTTTCCGACAGGTTGTTCTCGCTGGCGATGGCCTGCATCAGCGCGTCGGGCAGCCAGGCCTGCAGCGGCACCACGGCGGCCGGATTGCCCTTGAAGCGGACCGTGGTGAAGGCATCGACGACGAACAGGGACAACGGCATGACCGGCCTCGCGACGGGAGAGGGATGCCGGACGCGATGGCCGGCACGGGCCCAGTCTGCGGCGCCGCGCGCAACCATTACAGATTCAGATACGCTGTAAATGGACCGATACAGTGAGGCGCCCGCATGCTCTTGTACGAATCGCTCGCCACGCAGCTGCGCCAGCAGATCGAGCGCGGCACGCTGCGCGCCGGCGAGCGCCTGCCGTCGATCCGGCAACTGGCCGCCAGCCACGGCATCAGCACCGCCACCGCGGTGCAGGCCTGCCTGCAGCTGGAACGCGAAGGGCGGGTGCAGGCACGGCCGCGTTCGGGCTACTTCGTGCGGGCCGTGGCGGCGCCGCTGCCGGCGGCCACGGCGCCGGCCCGGCGGCGCGCGCCGGGCATGGTCGACAACCCGGCGCTGCAGGGCGTGCTCGACATGCTCGCGCGCTCGGACCTGGTGCCGCTGCACACGGCCACGCCGGCGCCGGCGCTGCTGCCCGGCGCGCACCTGGCGGCCGCGCTGTCGCGGCAGCTGCGCCGCCATCGCGGCGTCGCCCTCGACTACGCGCCGCCGCAGGGCCACGCCGCGCTGCGCCGGCAGATCGCGCAGCGCTACGCGCACTGCGCGACCACGGTGGCGGCGGAGGAAGTGGTGGTGACCGCCGGCGCGATGGAGGCGATCAGCCTGGCGCTGCGCACGCTGACCGCGCCCGGCGACGTGGTGCTGGTGGAAACCCCGACCTACCACGGCATCCTGCAGGCGGTGGCGGCGCTGCGGCTGAAGGTGCTGGAAGTGCCTACCCGCGCCGGCCACGGCATCGACGCCGCGCGCCTGGACGCGCTGCTGCAGCGCACGCCCGCGCGCGCGGCGGTGCTGGTGCCCAACTTCAACAATCCGCTCGGCAGCCTCACCCCCGATAGCGCCAAGCGCGCCGTGCTCGACAGCTGCGCGCGCCACGGCACCGTGGTGATCGAGGACGACATCTACGGCGAACTGGATTGGTCCGGGCAGCGGCCGCGCCCGCTGCGCCACTTCGACACCCACCGCAACGTGATCACCTGCGGCTCGTTCTCCAAGGTGCTGGCGCCCGGGCTGCGGGTGGGCTGGCTGCTCGGCGGCGAATGGACCGACGCATTGGTCCGCGCCAAGTACTTCTCCACCATCGGCGGCGCCAGCCTGCCGCAGCTGGCGCTGGCCGACTACCTGGCCCAACATGACCTGGAACGGCACCTGCGCAAGCTGCGCCGCACCCTCGCCGACAACGGCCAGCGCCTGCGCGAGGCGGTCGTGCGGCATTGGCCGGCGGGCACCCGCGTCGGCGATCCCGCCGGCGGGCTGTCGCTATGGCTGCAACTGGCCGATGCCGGCAGCGGCCAGGCGCTGTTCGAAGCGGCGCTGGCCGAAGGCATCGGCACCTCGCCCGGGCACCTGTATTCCAGCCGCGGCGACTACGCCGACCACCTGCGCCTGACCTGCGGCCAACCCTGGAGCGAGACCCTGGAACGGGCGATGCGGCGCCTGGGCGCGCTGGCCGCGCGGTTGCCGCGCTGAACCGCCAGGCCCGGCGATCGGAACTGCCCGTGCAGAACCGGCGATCCGGCCATGCCCCGTGCAGAGCCGGAGACCTGGCCAAGCCCTAGTGCACGGACGGCAGCGTGCCGAGGTACGCGCCGGAGCGCCCAAGCCAGTGACGGCCGTCCTCGTCGAACGGACGCCATCGCGTCCGTCGCCGCCGCGGATCAGCGGCAAGCCAGGAAAGCCAGGGTGTTTTCCCTCATCTGGCTACGGCAGCCATTCTGCGAACCGGCCCCGAGCGATCGATGGCAACCGAAGAAACTTCCGACAACCCGCGGATCCGCGAAGAACACCCACGCGCTGTTGAGCTGCACGGCACCGGTTGCTCCAGATCAAGGCCTTCCGGAAGTGCCCTGAGGCCATTCCCGCGCCTGTCGACCGCGACCAGCAAATGCCCTGCCGGCAACGCGACCGTCCGACGCTCGCCTACGCCGCCGCCGCGCCGATCGCCAGCGCCGCGCAGGCGCCGATCAGGGTGCAGGCAAGCATGGCGAGCGCGCTGAGCGGGCTGCGCCAGCGTTGCCGCGAGAACGACGAGGCGGGTTTGCGGCAGGCGAGCATGGCGCGACTCCAGTCCGGGAAGACACGATGGCGAAGGCCGAGGAATCTAGCGGCCCGCCGTCTCAGCCGACGCGACCGCAATCGCACATCCGCGCATTGGACGATGCGCCGCGCATTTGTTTACGAACCAGGCCAGTGCGCAGCGCAACCGACATGCAACCGTCACGGCATTGGCACCGTGGCGCCATCGAAAGCGGGGACATGGCGCCCTGCGGCAATGAAGGCGCTGCCCCTGCCAACCCCGCCTGCGCTGTCATGCCGGCGACCGCAGCAAGCGGCGCCAAGGCCACCCCTCTTGCCTGCTACAGGCGATGCAATCTTGTGGGAGCGACTTCAGTCGCGACGGGCTTTATCGGGAGTCCCGTCGCGACTGAAGGCGCTCCCCACCACCTGCGTCAGTTGTATTGGCCATACGTACCGGCGGAGAAATGCGCCGCATTCCTGTCCATGCCTGTCCGCAAGCATGGAGGCGTCACCGGCGCACTGGGCCGCGCACTCGCGAGCGACCCTGCATGCCAGGCTGGTGCCGCCGCGGCACGCGGCAAGAAAGCTGCAGCACGATGCAATGCGCGTCCCCGGCCAGCGCTTGAGATACAGGCGACCGCAGCGACCAGCATCTGCCGCCCCATTGCCGGCGCCCCCGCATCACCGCACCGACGCCATGCCCCCACATGCCATGCAAGCGGCAGCCGCGCCTGCCGCGGGTGGGCCCCGGCGCGGCGCGGCCGCGAGCGGCAGATCCGCAACGACGGCGCGCTGCTCAAGTCCGCGCCATGCTGGTCGACGCACCCACCGCGCGTCGCCGACACGACCGTCCGCGCGGAGAGGCCGCCCGGACGCCGCGGCAACGCGCACTCAGCCCTGCAGCGCGCGCGCGTGGTGGGCGATGTGCTCGCCGATGAAGCTGGCGATGAAGTAGTAGCTGTGGTCGTAGCCAGGCTGCACGCGCAGGGTCAGCGGATAGCCGGCGGCCTCGGCCGCGGCCTGCAGCAGCTGCGGCTGCAGCTGCTTGTCGAGGAACTCGTCGCCGCCGCCCTGGTCGATCAGCAGCGGCAGGCGTTCGGACGCGGTGCCGATCAGCGCGGTGGCGTCGTAGGCCTTCCAGCTGGCGCGATCCTCGCCCAGGTAGGCGGCGAACGCCTTCTCGCCCCACGGCACCTGCGACGGCGCCACGATCGGCGAGAACGCCGACACGCTGCGATAGCGGCCCGGATTCTTCAGCGCGATCACCAGCGCGCCGTGGCCGCCCATCGAGTGGCCGCTGATCGCGCGTGCGCCATTGGTGCGCACGTTGGCCTCGATCAGCGCAGGCAGTTCCTGCACCACGTAGTCGTACATGCGGTAGTGCCTGGCCCACGGCTCGCGGGTGGCGTTGACGTAGAACCCGGCGCCCTTGCCCAGGTCGTAGCCCTCGGCGTCGGCGACGTCGTCGCCGCGCGGGCTGGTGTCCGGCGCGACCAGGATCACGCCGTGTTCGGCGGCGTAGCGCTGCGCGCCGGCCTTGGTGATGAAATTCTGTTCGGTGCAGGTCAGCCCGCTGAGCCAGTACAGCACCGGCAGCGCGGCATGCTCGGCCTGCGGCGGCAGATACACGGCCACGTTCATCGTGCAGCCGAGCACGGCCGATTGGTGGCGATAGACGTCCTGCCAGCCGCCGCAGCAGGCATGGTGTTCGATGCGTTCCATTGGAGGAATCCCGGATTGGGGGACGCGGCCGGACAGACGCCGGCCGCATCCGAAGACGCTGCCGCGGCGCGCCGCCAGGCGGCACGCTGCGGAACAGCGGAGGCTACTGCAACACGCCGCTCTTGCGCGCGACGTGGGTGGAGATGGCATCCATCAACGCCGGCGACAGGCAGTCGTAGGGCTCCAGCTTCAACTCGCGCAGCCGGCTGCGCACGCCGTCCATCGCTTCCGGGCGGGTGCCGCTCTCGATGATCGAGGACACGAACGCGGCGAAGCCAGGCGCCGACCAGCCCTGCTGCGGCGACAGCTCGGTATGGACGAAGTCCAGCCCGTAGAACGGATGCTCGGTGTTCTCGATGCGGCCGTACAGGTGCACGCCGCAGCCGGTGCAGGCATGGCGCCGGATCGTGGCGCTTTCGTCGACGACCTTGAGCTTCTCCTCATGCGCGGTGACCTTGACCTTGTCGCGGCCCACCACCGCGATCACCGCGAACGTCGCGCCTTTCGGCTTCCAGCACTTGGTGCAGCCGCAGGCGTGGTTGTGCGCGGTCTGCGCCCCCACCTCCACGGTCACCTTGTCGCTGGCGCAGTGGCATTCCAGGGTGCCGCCCTGGAAATTCTCCGCGCCGGCGCGCACACCGCCGTCCACCGACGGATGAATCGTTACGGTACTCATCATGCCCCTCCCGGGTTCGTTGCGTACCTGCATGCGCGGAAGCGGCCGCGCGCCGGACTGACCGTCAGGTCAGAAATGGATCACGGTGCGGATCGACTTGCCTTCGTGCATCAGGTGGAAGGCTTCGTTGATCTCTTCCAGCGGCAAGGTGTGGGTGATGAACGGGTCCAGGTCGATCTCGCCATGCATCGCCTGCTCCACCATGCCCGGCAGTTGGGTGCGGCCCTTGACGCCGCCGAACGCGCTGCCGCGCCATACCCGGCCGGTGACCAGCTGGAACGGACGCGTGCTGATCTCCTGGCCGGCGCCGGCCACGCCGATGATGACGCTCTCGCCCCAGCCCTTGTGGCAGCACTCCAGCGCCGAACGCATCACGTGCACGTTGCCGATGCACTCGAAGCTGAAATCCACGCCGCCGTCGGTCAGTTCGACGATGACCTCCTGGATCGGCTTGGCGTAGTCCTTCGGATTGATGCAGTCGGTGGCGCCCATGCTGCGCGCCAGCTCGAACTTGCCCGGGTTGGTGTCGATGGCCAGGATGCGCCCGGCCTTGGCCTGCACCGCGCCCTGGATCACCGCCAGGCCGATGCCGCCCAGGCCGAACACCGCCACCGTGTCGCCCGGCTTGACCTTGGCGGTGTTGTGCACCGCGCCGATGCCGGTGGTGACGCCGCAGCCGAGCAGGCACACCTTCTCCAGCGGCGCGGCGGGGTTGACCACCGCCAGCGAGATCTCCGGCACCACCGTGTATTCGCTGAAGGTGCTGCACCCCATGTAGTGGAAGATCGGCTGGCCGTTGTAGGAGAAACGGGTGGTGCCGTCGGGCATCAGGCCCTTGCCCTGGGTGGCGCGCACGGCCTGGCACAGGTTGGTCTTGCCCGACAGGCAGAACTTGCACTTGCGGCATTCGGCCGTGTACAGCGGGATCACGTGGTCGCCGACCTTGACGCTGGTCACGCCCTCGCCGATCGCCTCGACGATGCCGCCGCCCTCATGGCCGAGCACCGCGGGAAAGATGCCTTCCGGATCGTCGCCGGACAGCGTGAACGCATCGGTGTGGCAGACGCCGGTGTGGGTGATGCGGACCAACACCTCGCCCTGGCGCGGCGGTTCGACGTCGATCTCCACGATCTGCAGCGGCTGGCCGGCTTCGAAAGCGACGGCGGCACGGGATTTCATGAGGTTTCTCCTGGAAGAACGGGTTGGGTCGTGGGGTTCGGGTCACTTGAGATAGGAGCGGACCAGCATGCCCATCTCGCGCACGCGCGCGGCGCGCTGCGTCTCCGAGGCGGCGGCGTGGCCGAATTCTTCGCGGATGTGCGCCTGCATCACTTCCGACATCAGGCCATTGACCGCGCCGCGGATCGCGGCGATCTGCTGCAGCACCGCGGCGCAGTCGGCACCGCCCTCCAGCGCGCGCTCCAGCGCCTCGGTCTGTCCGCGCACGCGGCGGATGCGGGCCAGGACACGTTTCTTCTCATGGGGAGTGTGCGGCATGCAACGGCGGCCCGGAACTATACTGGGGGACAGTATATTCCACCGCCCGCAAAAGAAAACGCCCACGCCATCCAGGATCCGGATGGCGCGGGCGGGCGGCAGCGGGCCGCGGAACTCAGCGCTGGGCGGGTGGCGCGGCCGGGACTGGCGCCGCGCCGTCCTGCGGCGGCGCACGCCACGGCGGCGGGGCGACGCCCTTGCCGCGCAGGCAGGCGTCGAGCCTGGCGACGTCCGGCCGCGGCGCCGGAGCCGGCTTGGCGCCTGGCGACGGCGCAGCCGACGCGTCGGCTGGTGCGTCAGGGCCGGCATCGGCGAACGGCGCACCAGGGGGATGGCCTGGCGGCAGCGGCAACCCGAGTTCGCGCGCGCAGGAGCGCATCGCCGCCTCGACCGCCGGATCGCGCGGCGGCGGCCGGTCGTGGCCCTCGCCGGGCTCCGGGCCATGGTGCGGTGCGCCACCCGGCGGCGGCGGCGGCGCGCCGGGGCCGCCGGCGCACACGGTGACGCAGCCGCTCAACGCGGTACCCAATACGATGGCCAATACCCCGTTGGCGACTCGATGCGATGTCATGCGCGGCATGCCTGCTCCTGATGGCGGGTGAGGAAACGGACGACGGACGCGACGTGCCGGCACTGTCGCAACCGCTCCCCGCGGTGCGCCCGGCGATGCATCCATGGAGGCATGGTTTCATGCCGATCTCGCATGCGATTGTCATCGGCCGACACGCCGCGGCGATGCGCCTTCGCCAGCGATGCTCTCGCGGTGACGGACGAAAGGCCACGCAGTCCCGATGGCGGCGCACCCAATGTGTCATCGCATGTCGGCGACCGACACAAACCGGCCATGAGGCCACTGCCGTCACTGCCTATCATGGCGGTGCGATACGCGCCCGCCTTGCACCCCGCAGCGACGGCCCGCCCCGCACCAGTTCCAGGCGGCAGCGGCCGCGTCTAGACTGGCTGAACTCCGAGCGGCCGCCCTTCAAGATCATGGATATGCAATCCTTCATTCTGGTGGTCGACGACGACCCCGATCTGCGCCGGCTCATCAGCGAATTCCTGCAGGAGCATGGCTATCAGGTGGAGGCCGCGGAGAACGTCGCCGACATGCGCCGGCTGATGGCGGTACGCCAGCCCGACCTGGTGATCCTGGACGTGATGATGCCCGGCGAGGACGGCCTCAGCGCCGCCCGGCAGCTGGCCAGCGAGCGCGGCGCGCCGGCGGTGATCATGCTCAGCGCGCTGGGCAGCGACACCGACCGCATCATCGGCCTGGAAGTGGGCGCCGACGACTACCTGGCCAAGCCCTGCAATCCGCGCGAGCTGCTGGCGCGGGTACGCGCGCTGCTGCGCCGCAGCCAGGCGGCGACGCTGCCGCCGGAAGCGCGCGGCAACGTCTACGAGTTCGCCGGCTGGCGCCTGGACGTGATCCGCCGCGACCTGCGCGACCCCACCGGCATCTTCATCAATCTCTCCGACGGCGAGTTCGCCCTGCTGCGCACCTTCGTCGAGCATCCGCAGCGCGTGCTCAGCCGCGACCAGCTGCTCGACTACGCGCGCGGCCGCGACACCGAGGTCTACGATCGCGCGATCGACAGCCAGATCAGCCGCCTGCGGCGCAAGATCAACGAGCGCGTGCAGACCGAGCTGATCCGCACCGTGCGCAACGAGGGCTACATGCTGCTGCCGAGCGTCGCCCGGCTGTGAACGCGCCCAAGCGGGGCCGCCGCGGCGTCTCGATCTTCGCCCGCACCTTCCTGCTGCTGGTGGCCGCGCTGCTGACCGCGCAGTTGATCGGCATCGCCCTGCTGGTGTTGCGCACGCCGGTCTACGAGATGCCAGTGCATCCGCCGGAAGTGATCGCGCTGCTGACCACCAAGATGCCCGCCGGCACGCAGACGCTGAAGGTGCACGACACGGCGCACGCGCCGCTGCCGGCGCCGGGACAGATCCGCGACCGTTTCGCGGAATTCATGATGAGCAACTGGCTGGACGTGGCGCCGGAGCAGGTGCGTTTCTATCGCAGCAGCGACGAAAAGATGCACAACCCGGAGTTTCCCGAAGGCCGGCCGCGCCTGCAGCCGCGCGCCGGGCCGCCCGGCGACGCACGTTTATTGCGCGAGGAACCCCCGCCGTTCGCCGACCAGGGCGCGCCGCCGCGAGCCCCGTTCGACGACCCCGTCGCGCAGCAGCCCCCGCGCGATCCGGCGCCTGCCGCCAGCGACGCGGTCGCCGCGGCGATGCGCGCGACCGGCGCGCGCTGGCGCGAACGCGGCCTCGCCCCCGCCTCGCCACTGCTGGGCGGCTTCACCGCCGCGCTGCGCCAACCCGACGGCCGCTGGCGCAGCGTGGTGTCGCCGCCGCGGCGTTTCTCCACCGCATTCAAGACCCAGGTCGCGCTGCTGTTCGTCGCCGGCCTGCTGGCGATGCTGCCGCTGGCGTGGTGGTTCTCGCGCGCGCTGGCCGCGCCGATCAAGCGCTTCGCCGAAGCCGCCGACCGCCTTGGCCGCAATCCCGACGCGCAGCCGCTACAGCGCAGCGGCCCCAGCGAGATCGTGCAGGCCGCCGACTCGTTCAACGCGATGCAGGCGCGCCTGAACCGGCTGGTCAACGAACGCACGCACATGGTCGCGGCGATCGCCCACGACCTGCGCACGCCGCTCGCGCGCCTGGCGTTCCGCCTGGAAGGCCTGCAACCGCCGCTGCGCGACAAGACCATCGCCGACATCGACGAGATGAAGGCGATGATCGCCGCGGCGCTGGATTTCATCCACAACGACAGCCGCCGCGGCGCCCGCGCGCCGCTGGACTTCCGCCTGCTGGTGGAAAGCGTGGTCGACGACGCCAGCGACACCGGCGCCGACGCGACCTTCGTCGCCGGCCAGGCGATCACCCTCGACGGCGACCCGCTGTCGCTGCGGCGGATGGTGATGAACCTGCTCGAGAACGCCCTGAAGTACGGCAAGCGCGCGCGCCTGCAGCTGCACCGCGACGGCGCCGACTGCGTGCTGTGGATCGACGACGACGGCCCCGGCATCGATCCGGCCCAGCACGAACAACTGTTCCTGCCGTTCTTCCGCGGCGAGAACTCGCGCAACCGCGACACCGGCGGCATCGGCCTGGGCCTGTCCGTGGCGCACAGCATCGCGCTCGCCCACGGCGGCGAGATCACCCTGAGCAACCGCCCCGAAGGCGGGTTGCGGGTGTGCGTGGAACTGCCGTGCCAGGCGGCTGCGGGCTAAGCATGGCGCCTGCCATCCGAGATGCGGCAGCCGCCTGCAGAGCTGGGCCTGTGATCGGTGAAGGCGGTCGACGAAACCCCGGGAAACTAGGTGCCATCCGGGTAGTAGCGGAAATGACCGACGACCGGATAAGCGAAAAGGACGTCGTCTTCGGCAGTGCCGGCACCGATGTTGTGGAGTATCAGGAGGCGGTCGCTTCCTGACGCATGGCGATCCGAGACGATCCCGATGTGGGGCAAGCCGCCAGCCAGCCGCCACGTCACCAAGTCGCCGGGCCGGTAGTCCACGGCACGGTCGCTGATCGGCAGCGATGCGCCCTTGCGGGCCAGGAACCTCTCGATGTTGGGCACCCGCCGATGATCGATGTTCCTGTCGGTCGACTGGCTCCCCCAGAGCTGCGGATACGCCGAGAAATGCTGGCGCATGTCCTCGTGGATCAGCTGCTGGAAATCGATCCCGAGGTGCCTGTAGGCGCGAATGACGACGTCGGTGCAAACGCCACGATCGTTGGCGACATCTCCACCCGGATAGGCGATGGCGTAGTACTTGGGGTCGTAGACCTCTCCCAGGGAAATCCTGGCTCGGCTGGCCTCGATGATGGTACGGACATGAGCGGGCAAGGTTGGCCGAGCGGGTGGGCCGGCAGCCGAATCACGGGAGGCAGGCGCGCGCGCGGCGGCAGTCGGCTCCTCTTGCTGCGGTTGGCATGCAGTAGTGGCGACTGCAATGCAGATGCCGATACCGATACCGAAAATTGCGCGAAAGTTGGGCATGATCCCTGACGCCGAATGAAGCCGGCCCGCGAAGCGGGTTCGTGAATGAAGCGCGGCCACGCCAGCGCGTAAAAAAGCCCTCCTCCACTCCCGCGACGTGCGCGCCGCCAAATCCGCGCGGCCTTGCGTACTTGGAGGCCCATGTCTTGGCCGGCCAGCGGCAGAGGGTGCTTTGAGATCCCGCTGACGTCAGCACCCAGCAAAAGCAACAGACATGCAGGCAAGGCGTTGCTGCGCATCATGGCCAGCCGCGTCGAACACAGCCGGCACACGCTACTCAGTAGGCAAACTCGCGAAACACCGGATCCACATCGCCCTGCCAGACCCCGTGATACAGCGCCAGCTTGCGCTCGGCCGCGGTCTCGCCGGCGTGCAGGATCTCCACCAGCGGTTCCAGGAAGCGCGATTCGTCCTGGCCGTCGCCGTTCAGGCGCGCGCGGCGGCGCAGGCCGTCCAGGGCGATCTTCACCGACTCGGCGGCCAGGTCCTGCACGGTGCCGTTGCGGAACGGCAGCTTCAGCGCCTGCCTGGGCACGCCGTCGCGCAGCGCGTGGCGTTCGACCAGGCTGAAATCCTTGACCAGGTCCCAGGCCGCGTCCAGGGCGGCATCGTCGTACAGCAGGCCGACCCAGTACGCCGACAGCGCGCACAGCCGGCCCCACGGGCCGGCGTCGGCGCCGCGCATCTCCAGGTATTTCTTCAGCCGCACTTCGGGGAACGCGGTGGTCATGTGGTCGGACCAGTCGCGCAGCGTCGGCAGCGCGCCCGGCAGCGCCGGCAGCTTGCCCTGCATGAAGTCGCGGAAGCTCTGCCCGCTGGCGTCGACGTAGGTGCCGTCGCGGTAGGAGAAGTACATCGGCACGTCGAGCAGGTAGTCGACGTAGCGCTCGTAGCCGAAGCCGTCCTCGAACACGAAGTCGAGCATGCCGGTGCGGTCGGCGTCGGTGTCGGTCCAGATGTGCGAGCGGTAGCTGAGGTAGCCGTTGGGCTTGCCCTCGGTGAACGGGGAGTCGGCGAACAGCGCGGTGGCGATCGGCTGCAGCGCCAGCGACACGCGGAACTTCTTGATCATGTCCGCTTCGCTGGCGTAGTCCAGGTTGACCTGGACCGTGCAGGTACGGGTCATCATGTCCAGGCCGAGCGAACCGACCTTGGGCATGTAGTTCTTCATGATCTGGTAGCGGCCCTTGGGCATCCACGGCATCTCGTCGCGGCGCCACTTCGGCTGGAAGCCCATGCCGAGGAAACCCAGGCCCAGTTCGTCGGCGACCTGCTTGACCTCGTTGAGGTGGCTGCCCACTTCCACGCACGTGTCGTGGATGGTCTCCAGCGGCGCGCCGGACAGTTCCAGCTGGCCGGCCGGCTCCAGCGTCACCGAGGCGCCGTCGCGCAGCAGCGCGATGGTACGCCCGCCTTCGAGCACCGGCGCCCAGCCGAAGCGGGTCAAGCCGTTGAGCAGGGCCTCGATGCCGCGCTCGCCGTCGAAGGCCGGCGGGCGCAGGTCGTCCAGGCGGAAGCCGAACTTCTCGTGTTCGGTGCCGATGCGCCATTGCGCTTCGGGCTTTTCTCCGGAGGCCAGCACCTCGACCAGCTCGGTGCGGTCGGTGATCGGGGTCTCGGCAACGTGGCTGGGGCTCGACAAGGGCAGGCTCGCACGGAAGGTGAGGCGATGTGGGGACGGCCCGCCGCCATCGCAAGGGCCGCACTATAGCGTGACCGGCGCCAGGCCCACATCGCTACCGGCAGTGCTGCAGCATTCCACGATCCGCCCGGCCGGCGCCGGCGAGAGTGAGACGCAGCACGGCCGGCGGCGTCGCGCTCGGCTAGGCTACAGGCCTGTTCCCCGCCCTGCAGGCCGCCGATGCGCCCCGCCCATTCCGAACTGCACCGCGCCGATCGCGCCGGCTGGCTGCGCGCCGCGGTGCTCGGCGCCAACGACGGCATCCTGTCGGTGGCCGGGCTGGTGGTCGGCGTGGCCAGCAGCGGCGCGCCGGCGCCGGCGGTGCTGGCGACCGGCATCGCCGGCCTGGTCGCCGGCGCGATGTCGATGGCCGCCGGCGAATACGTCTCGGTGCAGTCGCAGGTGGACACCGAACGCGCCGACCTGGCGATCGAGCGCCGCGAACTGCGCGAGGATCCGCACAGCGAGCTGGAAGAACTGGCCGGCATCTACCGCCAGCGCGGGCTGGACGCGGCGCTGGCGCGCCAGGTCGCCGAGCAGCTGACCGCGCACGACGCGCTGGGCGCGCATGCGCGCGACGAACTCGGCATCACCGAGACCCTGCGCGCGCGGCCGCTGCAGGCCGCGCTGGCGTCGGCGGCCGCGTTCTGCTGCGGCGCGGCGCTGCCGATCCTGGCCGCGCTGCTGGCGCCGGCCGGGCGCCAGGTGTGGGTGACCGTCGCGGCAACGCTGCTCGGGCTGTCGCTGACCGGCGCGCTGGCGGCGCGGGCCGGCGGCGCCTCCGGCCCGCGCGGCGCGCTGCGGGTGGTGTTCTGGGGCGCGGCGGCGATGCTCGCCAGCGGCGCGATCGGCCATACGTTCGGCGTGCATGTCTGAACAGGCGCGCCGCGCGCTACGGCAGCATCGCCGGCATGGCCGACATCGGTTCTGCCGAGGCCGTGCCGCTGGCGCTGGCGGCGCTGGGAATGGCGCTATGCCAGCGCAACACTGCCGATGTCTGCCCATCGAAACGCTGCGATGGCAGCAACAGCAGCATTCGATCCAGCCAGACGCAAAGGGCAGAATGCAAGGCCATCGCACGCCCATCCCTCGAAACAGAACAAAATGGAGTACTGAAAATTAAGACTGGCACCATGGTCGTCGACCACATTGGATTTTCCGTTTCGTCGCTGGATGAGGCGATCGGGTTCTGGACCGAGGCCATGGGCTTCGAACTTGTCCGCACAGGCCAAATGGGCGGCGATTTCCTGCGCGAGGTGACGGGCGTCGACGATCCTCGTTGCCGCATGGCGCTGGTGGTATCGCCTGCCGGGTTTCCCATCGAACTTCTGGAATACTCGACAGCCCACACCTTGGGCAAGACACCCGAAAGCGCTGGCGCGATCGGCGCGGCCCATCTTGCCGTCACAGTAGCGGATATCGACGTGGCTGTCGCCAGGATCCAGGCGCAGGGATGGCACTTGAAAGGATCGCCACGGCCTATCGAGGCCGGGCCACGCGCGGGAACCGTCGTTGCTTACGTAAGCGGGCCCGATGGGATCACCATCGAAATCATGCAACCTTCCAGATAAGTCTCATCCGGCGTGGTGTGAAGCGCTCCGGCTCTTTCGATCGCCGATCGTCAAATGTGTGATTCACTTTGCGGCGAGATACGTCGGCTGCCCGCGGCGCGGACGGCCAACCCGCGAGGAAGCAGCCTGTGGCGCGCCGAGACCGGCAGTTTGCAGGGCCGGCACCAGCACAGTCGTGGTGGTCCTGCCGGCTGCGACTTAGCGGCCCGGCGCTTTACTCTGAGCGCGCGCGCAGTGCGCTGCGGTAGCATCGCTTGTCATGGCCGACACCACTTCCCCCGACGCCCTGCTGCTGGCGCGCCTAGCCAGCCTGGCCACCTGCGCGCAGGCCAAGGGCTACGCCTGCATCAGCGCGCGCCGCGAACACGGCGCGCGCTCGGTGGAGATGCCGCGGCCGCAGCTGGCGATCCTGCTGCAAGGCCGCAAGCAGGTGCGCACGGCGACGCAGACGCTGGAATTCGCACCGGGCGATCTGTTCCTGATCACCCGGCGCTGCCGCATCGACGTTGTCAATGCTCCCGACCCGCACAGCGGCCTCTATCTGAGCGTGGTGATCCCGTTGTGCGAAGAAGCGCTGACGGCCGCACGCACGCTATGGAACGAACCGCTGCCCGCAGCCGGCGAAGAACTGGCACGGCTGCGTACGATCGAGTTCGGCAGCGCGCTGCTGCAGTGGCGGCAGGCGCTGCAGGACGGCCACTACACCGAAGCCAGACTGGCGCTGGCGGCCTTGGTGGTCGCGTTCTGCCGGCGCGGCCACGGCGGCCTGCTGCTGCCGCCCGCGCCCAGCGTCGCCGCGCAGGTGCGCGAGCTGATCGCGGCGCAGCCGCAGCGCGCATGGCGATCGCGCGATCTGGAAGACAGCCTGGGCCTGAGCGGCGCGACCCTGCGCCGGCACCTGGCCGGCGAAGGCACCACGCTGCGCGAGTTGCTGGTCGATGCGCGCCTGGCGCATGCGATGGAACTGCTCTACACCACGCGCTGGCCGCTGAAGACGGTGGCCGCGCGCGCCGGCTACCGCTCCACGCGCAGCTTCAGCCAGCGCTTCCAGCAGCGCTACGGCCTGGATCCGGCGAGCATCGGCAACTAGGCCGCTGCGCTGCGCTGCGCCGCCGCGAGCGCCGCGCGCAGCCGAATGAGCGAATCGCGCAGCGCCGCCCGCGCAGCATGCCGGTACCGCGGCGCACGCCGCTTCTGCCGGAACCTCCCATGCCCGTTTCCCTCTCGCGCCCGCTCGCCCTGCTGGCGCTGGCCGCCGCGCTGACCGCCGCGCTGCCGCCCGCCGCGCACGCCGCCGCGCCGGCCGCGCCCACCCAGCAGGTCCCCGGCGTCTACCGCCAGGCGATCGGCACGCTGCGCGTCACCGCGCTGTTCGACGGCACGGTGCCGCTGCCGCGCGCGCAGTTGTCCAACCTGGACGCCGGCGCGATCGCGGGCCTGCTCGACCACCGCTACGTGCCGGAAACCCCGAAAGGCCTGCAGACCGCGGTCAACGCCTACCTGATCCAGGACGGTGCGCGCCTGACCCTGGTCGATACCGGCACCGCCACCTGCTTCGGCCCGGGCCTGGGCCAGGTGCTGGCCAACCTGCGCGCGGCCGGCTATGCGCCGGCGCAGGTCGACGACGTGCTGCTGACCCACGCCCACCCCGACCACATGTGCGGCCTGCTCGATGCGCAGGGCCAGGCGGCCTATCCCAATGCCACGGTGTGGCTGAGCGCGGCCGATGCCGCGTACTGGCTGGATCCGGCCAGCGAGGCGGGCGCGCCGCAGATGCTGAAGTTCGCGTTCCCGCTGGCGCGCGCGGCGGCGGCGCCGTACCAGGCCAAGGACCGGCTGCGCCGTTTCCGGCCCGGCGATGCGCTGCCCGGCGGCGCGGTGGCGCTGGATACGCACGGGCATACGCCCGGCCACGTGTCCTACCGCTTCGATGGCGGCGGCGGCCAGCAGCTGCTGGTGTGGGGCGACCTGGTGCACTACCACGCGGTGCAGTTCGCGCAGCCGCAGGCGTCCTACGAGGCCGACAGCGACCGCGATGCGGCGATCGCCGCGCGCAAGCGGACGATGGCGCAGGCCACCGACGGCGGCTGGTGGGTCGCCGGCGCGCACCTGCCGTTCCCGGGCCTGGGCCATGTGCGCCGCGACGGCGACGCGTTCGCCTGGGTGCCGGCCGAGTTCGCACCGTTGCCGGCCACGCCTTGAGTGCCGCGTTCTGCCGGTGGGAGAAGGAAGAACCGCAATGGCGCGGCTTGGCCCCTCTCCCGTCGGGAGAGGGGTCGGGGTGAGGGTCCGGCGCGAAGCGCCTCGCGAAGGCGGCGTCCGTAGCCTAGTACGCCCCTGCGGGCGCCAGCATCGCGCATCCGATGCAGCCCGAAGCAGGCAGGACGGCCGCGTCCGCCGCCTGCGATCGCCTGCAGGCGGCATCGGCGCCGCGGATGCCGGAAATCCGTCCCCGCCGCGCTCACTCCGCGGCGGTCGGCTCCGCGTCCAGGCCCAGCCAGCCGCCGACGATGCCGCGCGCCTCGTCCACGCCCTGGCGGGTCTCGCCGGAGAAGGTCTGCACGCTGACCGTGTCGCCGAAGGCGCTGGCCAGTTCCTTGCGCACCTGCTGCAAGGCCTGCGCCTGCTGGCCGCGGCCGAGCTTGTCGGCCTTGGTCAGCAGCGCATGCGCCGGCAGCCCGCGCTGCACCGCGTAGCCGAGCATCTGCCGGTCGTAGTCCTTCAGCGGGTGGCGGATGTCCATCACCACCACCAGCCCGCGCAGGGCCTCGCGGGTACGGAAATACGTGTCGATGAACGACTGCCAGTGCGCCTGCAGTTCCAGCGGCACCTTCGCGTAGCCGTAGCCGGGCAGGTCCACCAGATAGCGCTCGGGCTGCACCTGGAAGAACACCAGCTGCTGGGTGCGGCCGGGGGTCTTGGACACCCGCGCCAGCGCGTTCTGGCGGGTCAGCGCGTTCAGCGCGCTGGACTTGCCGGCGTTGGAGCGGCCGGCGAAGGCGACTTCCCAGCCCCCATCCTCCGGCAGCTGCCGGTGGTTGTGGGCGGAAAGCAGGTACTGGGCACGTTCGATGAGGAGCGACATGGCGCTAGGATCGCACGTTCGGCGCCGATCCCGGCCGTTGGCGCGGGATTGGCGGGTCCGCCGCGGCCGTCCTGCGGCGTTCGTTGACCGGCACGGCGCCGCGAAGGGATAATCGCGCGACATGCGGTTGCCGGCCCGGCTCCCGCTGGGGTCATACGGAGCTTCAGCTGATGCGCCACGCTCGCGTTCTTGCCTTTGCCGGTCTAGCGGTTTCCGTCGCCGCCGCGGTCGCGTTCGCGCAGACCTCGGTGGTTCCCATTCCCGACAACGCACCGGTGCGCACCGCGCCGCTGGAAACCGACGTCGGCAAGGTCGCCTGGGGCGACGCCAAGGCCGGCCAGGCCAAGGCCGCGGCCTGCGCCGCCTGCCACGGCGCCGACGGCAACCCCTCGGTCGCGATGTATCCGCGCATCGCCGGCCAGAGCGAACGCTACAGCGCGCGGCAGATGGCCCTGATCGCCAATGGCGAGCGCACCTCCGGCCCGGTCGCGGTGATGGTGCCGTTCGTGCAGCCGCTGAGCGCGCAGGACATGCGCGACATCGGCGCCTATTTCGCCACGCAGAAGGCCGCCGCCGGCATCGCCGACGACGCGGTGATCGCCGACGGCCCGTACGCCGGCATGAAGTTCTACGAGGTCGGCCAGCAGCTGTACCGCGGCGGCGACGCCTCGCGCGGGATCCCGGCGTGCATGGCCTGCCACGGCCCCACCGGCGCCGGCAATCCCGGCCCCGCGTACCCGCACCTGGGCGGCCAGCACGCCGACTACGTGGCGCGGCGCCTGCAGGAATACCAGGCCGGCGCCACCCAGGAACGCGACCCGGCCCTGTTCAAGATCATGGCGCAGGTGGCCAAGCCGCTGACCGAGCAGGAGATCAAGGCGCTGGGCAGCTACCTGCAGGGTCTGCACGATCGCGCCGACGACGCGGCCGCGGCGCAGGCCGCGCCGCAACCGGCGGCGCCGGCGCAACAATCCTGACCGTGCGCCGCCGCGGCGGCGCCGGACCGCTTCCCTCTCGCGCCGGTCGTCACGACCGGCGTTCGTTTTTTGCCATGGAGATCGCATGAACCGTCTGCCCCGCCTGCTGCTGTGCCTGCTCACCCTGATGCCGCTGGGCGCCTGCGCGCAGCCCAAGGCCGCCAATGTGGTCGAAGGCGAGGACTACGCGCTGATCGCCAAGCCGCAGCCGTTCGCGCCGCTGGCCGGCAAGATCGAGGTGGTGGAGGTATTCGGCTACACCTGCCCGCACTGCGCGCACTTCGAGCCGATCCTGGAAGAGTGGACCCGAAAGCAGGGCAAGGACGTGCGGGTGACGCTGGTGCCGGGCGCGTTCGGCGGTTTCTGGGACAGCTTCGCCAGCGCGTTCTACGCTGCGCAGAAGCTGGGCGTGCAGACCCGCAGCCATCGCGCGCTGTTCGAGGCGATCCACGACAAGCACAGCGTGCCGGTGCAGAACGTGGCGCCGGAGGAACTGGCTGCGTTCTACGCCGCCTACGGGGTCAAGCCGCAGGACTTCGTCGCCGCCTACAACAGCCCGCAGGTGGCCGCGCAGGTCAAGGCCGCGCGCGACTTCGCCGCGCGCACCGAGATCCCCGGCACCCCGGCGCTGGTGGTCAACGGCAAGTACCTGATCAAGGGCAAGAACTTCCAGGACATGCTGCGCATCGCCGATGCGCTGGTCGCGCGCGAGCGCGCGGCCAAGTAATTCCGGCAGCACGGCGCTTCATCCGCGCCATGGCATCATGACGGGGTTGCCTGCCGCGCGTTCCGGCGCGGCCGGCCTTGTCCCCCATCCTGCTGGAGATGCCGCCGATGAAGACCCGCTTCGCCCTGACCCTGATGGCCCTGCTGCCGATCCTGGTCGCATGCAAGCCCCAGGACGGCACTGCCGACACCGCCGCCCCGGCCGCCAACGCGCCGGCCGCTGCGCCTGCCGCGCCCGCTGCAGGCGCCAGCGACGCCGCGCCGGCCGCGGCCGACACCGCCACCGCCCCGGCCGCCGATGCCGCCACGCCGCCTGCCGCCGACACCCCGGCCGCGCCGGTCGTGGCGCGCGCGCCGAGCGGCGCCGAACCGGTCGCCGGCACCGACTACGTCGACATCGCCGGTGGCCAGCCGTTCCAGCCGACCAACGGCAAGATCGAGGTGGCCGAGGTGTTCGGCTACGTGTGCCCGGCCTGCGCGCGCTTCCAGCCGCTGATCGGCCCATGGAAGGCCGGCCTGCCGTCGGACGTGCACTTCGTGTACGTGCCGGCGATGTTCGGCGGCACCTGGGACGACTACGCCCGCGCGTTCTACGCCGCCGAGGCGCTGGGCGTGCAGGAAAAGACCCACGAGGCGCTGTACAAGGCGATCCACATCGACGAGACCCTGAAGGGCGAGCGCGGCCGCGATTCGGTGCAGGACATCGCCGGCTTCTACGCCAAGTACGGCGTGGACCCCAAGCAGTTCGCCGACACCATGGGCAGTTTCGCGGTCAGCACCAAGACCAACCGCGCCAAGCAGTTCGCCACGCGCAGCGGCATCACCGGCACGCCGTCGCTGATCGTCAACGGCAAGTACCTGGTCAAGGGCAAGAACTACGACGACATGCTGCGCATCGCCGATCACCTGATCGCGCGCGAACGCGCGGCGCTGGCCAAGTAAGCCCGAGCCCCGCCCCACCGTGACCGCCCCCGCCACCCGCACGCTGCGCGTGCTCACCGCCAACATCCAGGCCGGCTCCAGCACGCGCCGCTACAGCGACTACGTGACCCGCAGTTGGTCGCATGCGCTGCCTGCGGGCAGCAAGCGCAGCAGCCTGGACGCGATCGCGCAGCTGGCCCGCGAGCACGACATCGTCGGCCTGCAGGAAAGCGATCCGGGCAGCCTGCGCTCGGGCTTCACCAACCAGACCCACTACCTGGCCGAGCGCGCCGGCTTCAACTACTGGAGCCACCAGCCGAACCGGCGCATGGGCGGCGTGGCCTCCAGCGCCAACGGCCTGCTCAGCCGGCTGGAGCCGGTCGAGGTGCAGGACCATCCCCTGCCCGGCCGGCTCGGCGGGCGCGGCGTGCTGCTGGCCAAGTTCGGCGACGGCGCCGAGGGCCTGGCGATCGCGGTGGCGCACCTGTCGCTGGGCGCCAACTCGCGCGCGTCGCAGTTGGCGTTCATCGCCGAACTGCTGTCCGACCATCCCAACGCGGTGCTGATGGGCGACTTCAACTGCGTCGCCGACCGGCCCGAGATGCAGGCCCTGTACAAGCGCACCCGGCTGCAACCGCCGGGCTGCGTGGTGCCGACCTTCCCCAGCTGGCGCCCGCAGCGCGCGATCGACCACATCCTGGTCAGCGACGGACTGCGCTGCAACGAACAACGCGCATTGCCCGCCGCGTTCTCCGACCACCTGGCGGTGGCGACCGAGATCGAAGTGCCGCAGGGGATGCTGCGCTAGCGCCGCGGTTCCTGCACTGCGCGCTTCCTCCCTGCTGCTGCGCCCGCTGTACCGCTGCCTCCCGTACCGCTGCGTCTCCTGTAGGAGCGGCTTCAGCCGCGACCGGGCTTTCCCGGTAGAGCGTCGCGGCTGAAGCCGCTCCTACAAAAAGCGCGGCGCTTGCATGACGTTGTGGGAGCGACTGCAGTCGCGGCGGGGCCCTCGGTGAAGCCCGTCGCGACTGCAGCCGCTCCCACAAGTGGCCGCTCCCGGGGCGAAGGCGACTAAAACTTTAGGTCCGCGCGCACGTACAGGTAGCGGCCGCCCGGGATGTCGTAGGTGGACGCGTCGTAGCCGTTGAGCGAGCACGACAGGCAGATCGGCGGATCCTTGTCGAAGACGTTGTTGACGCCGCCGCTGACGGTCAGGCCCTTCAGCCAGTCGATGCGGTAGCCCAGCTGCACGTCGTGGTAGGTGGTCGCGTCCAGGGTGTTGGTGCCGGCGGCCTGGTCGCTGCACACCGGGAACGCCACCGCATCGCCGCACTGTTCGGTCAGTTCGGAGATGTGCCGCACCGTCCACGAGGCGTTCCAGCGATCGAGCGACCAGTCCAGGGTCAGGTTGCTGGTCCATTCCGGGATCGCGCTGTCCACCACTTCCACGCCCGGTTCCTGCGGCTGCACCTGGCCGGCGGCGCCGGTGGCGACGTAACGGGTGACGAAGGTGTTCTGCCAGCCGATCTTGAAGCGCCCGGCCGCGGTCTCCGGCGAGGTCCAGAACAGGTCCACGTCCCAGCCGTCGGTCTTGATCGAGCCGAGGTTGGTCAGGCGGTTGTTGAAGCCGTTGATGCCGCCGGTGGAGGCGCGGGTGATGCCGGTGCAATAGGTCGGGTCCAGCGTGTCCACGCACAGGTCGAGCTGGGTCTGCGCGTTGATCGCCTGGATCGCGCCTTCGATGTCGTGGCGGTAGAAGGTCACCTCGACGTCGAAGCGGTCCGACCACGGCACGTTGCTGGCGAACCACGGGCTCCACACGAAGCCGGCGCTGAAGCTGCGCGCCTCCTCCGGTTCCAGCGCGCGGTTGCCGCCGGTGGTCACCGAGATCTGCGAGTTGGCCTGCTGGTAGCCGGCCGGCACGCCGAGCGTGGCGCAGTTGGCCGCGCTGCCGCGCGGCGGCGTGCCGCCCAGGCCGATCGAGCACGGGTCGGACAGGGTCAGGTCGGCGCGCGCGGCCGAGCCGTACAGCTCGCCGATGGTCGGGGCGCGGAAGCCTTCGGCGAAGCTGGTGCGCAACACGAAGTCCGGCGACACCTGCCAGCGCAGGCCGTACTTCGGGGTGAACTTGCCGCCGAAGGTGGAGTAGTCGGAGTAGCGCCCGGCCAGGCTCAGGTCGAGTTTGTCGCCCAGCGGCGAGTCGGCGAAGATCGGCACGCTCAGTTCGAGGTAGGCCTCCTTGACGTCGTAACTGCCCTCGGTCGGCAACGACGGCACGCCGTTGTAGTGGCCGATCACGGTCAGCGGATCGGGCTGGTACGAGCCCTCGTACTTGCGGTATTCCACGCCGGTGGCGAAGGACACCGCGCCGGCCGGCAGCGTGAACAGGTCGCTGCTGAGGTTGGCGGTGAACTGGGTCAGTTCGTTCTGGCTGCGGTCGTGCACCACCGGCTGGATCCAGCGCAGCATCTCCGGGGTGATGCTGCCGGCGCCGCCGAAGATGTCCAGCGGCACGCAGCCGGCCACCGCCGCGCATGCGGCCGGGTCGCCCAGCGCCAGGTTGATGTTGTAGATGTTGTAGCTGCCGTAGTTGGTCTGCTCGGCCTTGTTCTTGCTGTAGGCGCCGTTGACGTCCCAGAACCAGGTGCGGTCGGCGCTCTCGAAGCTGCCGATGAAGCCGGTGCCGACGTACTGGGTGTCCACGCGCTGCTCGAACACGCGCGCGCCGCCTTCCACCGGCCGGCGCCCGATCATGATCAGGTTGCTGGACGAATCCAGGTCGAAGCCGAACGGGTTGTACGGGTTGGCCGCGGAAATGACGATGTTGTCGGCCAGCGGGTTGCCGGTGCCGGCATCGGGGCCGAGGAAGATCGGCTCCGGCCCGGCCTGGTTGGTCGATTCGCGGCGGTTGCCGAGCACCTTCAGGTACCACTGCACGTCGTCGTTGAAGAAGTAGCGGAACTGGCCGAACACGCCCTTGCGTTCGGACGGGGTCAGCAACAGGTTGGAGGCGGCGAAGTTGTAGCGGTCGGGGGTGCCGAAGCAGTGGTAGTCGTCGCTGCGCGTGCAACCGGCGCTGCCGTCGTAGGCCGGGCCGCGCACGCCGCTGTTCAGGGTCAGGTCCTGCTCGGCGCCGGTGACCGGATCGACGAAGATGAAGCGGCCGTCCGGCGTGGCCGAGCTGGCGAAGCTGAGCCCGGTGCCGGGCACCGGATACAGCGACTGCTTGCGGTCGCGCGCGTAGATCGGGTCCTGCTTGGTGTAGCTGGCGCCCAGGAACAGGCTGGTGCGCTCGGTGCTGTGGCCCCAGGCCAGGTCGAAGCCCTTGCTGGCGCCGTCGCCCTTGTCGTACTGGCCGTAGTTCAGCGTGACCTGGCCGCCGTCGAACTTGCGCCGGGTGATGATGTTGACCACGCCGGCGATGGCGTCGGAGCCGTACAGCGACGAGGCGCCGTCCTCCAGCACTTCGATGCGCTCGACGATGGCCAGCGGGATGGTGTTGAGATCGGTGGACGACCCCACGCCCGAGGCCGAGGATTCGTTGACCCAGCGCATGCCGTCGACCAGCACCAGCACCCGCTTGGAGCCCAGATGGCGCAGGTCGACCTGCGCCGAGCCGGCGCCGACGCCGCTGCCGTCCGGCGGGAAGCCGAAGTTGCCGGAGGAGTTGAACTTGGCGTTCAACGCCGAGCCGGACGCGGTCAGCTCCTGCAGCACGTCGCCGATCGAGTTCAGCCCGGTGCGTTCGATGTCGGCGCGGCTGAGCGTCTGCACCGGCACCTGGCCTTCCAGCTCGGCCCTGCGGATGCGCGTGCCGGTGACCTGGACGCTGTCCAGGGTGGTGGCGGATTCGGGGGCAGCGGGCGCGGCCTGCTGGGCGACGGCCAGCACGGGCGAACCGGCGAGCAAGGACAAGGAAACCGCGAAAACCAAAGGATGGCGGTGCAGGAAATTCATCCGTCTCTCTCTCCAGGAAGGATGTGGGTCGGCCGCTGCGACCCCCTGCACCGCGACGGCGTGGCCTACCTTGTAAACAAAACGTAAACGCTAAGCAAGCGATCGGAACGGGATTCGGCCGGACCCGGACCGACTGGATGACGTCGTAGACACGGGCAGGCCGATGCGTCGGAAGAACGGTGGTGCGCCGTGGCCATGGCGCAGGTCGACGCGCTGGCGATCCGCATGCGCGGCGGCGCCCGGCGGCGAACACGGGGTTGGGCGTCGGCAGGCAGCCGGCGCAGGCCGTGCACCGGTTCCCACTGCCCTGCCCGACCGACGTCGCTGCATCGGCGCCGCACGCTGCAGCGAGCGCGCCCGCGCAGCCATGTCCGCCTGCGCCGGCGCTGCCGCAGCGCCTTGCCTGGCGCGTCGATTCATCGGCGTTCGGTATAGTCCTGCGCATGAAATTGCGCATGTCCCTCCTGCTGCTCGCCGCCGCGCTCTGCGGCACCGCTCCTGCCCTCGCACAGTCCCTGGACGCCCAGCGTCCGGCGCTGCGCGCGGCGATCGACGCCGCCGAACGCGGCCAGTTCGATCCCGCCCAGGCCGCGGCATTCAGGCAGCATCCGCTGTACGGCTGGCTCGAATACGCCAACCTGCGCCGCACCATCGACCGCGTCTCCGACGCGCAGGCGCAGGATTTCCTCAAGCGCTACGCCGGGCAGCCGGTGGCCGAGAGCTTCCGCGCGCTGTGGCTGCCGGCGCTGGCGCGGCGCCAGGATTGGCCGGCGCTGCTGGCCAACTGGAAGCCCACCGACAACGTCGGCCTGCGCTGCGCGCAGCTCAACGCGCGCCAGGCCACCGGCCGCGCCGATGCGCAATGGGTCGACGAGGCGCAGGCGCTGTGGCGCAGCAGCGGCAAGTCGCTGCCGGACGCCTGCGATGCGGTGTTCGCGGTGCTGCAGGCGCGCGGCGGCCTGACCGACGCGTTGCGCTGGAGCCGCGTGGAAGCGGCGGCCGACGCGCAGCAGCCGGCAGTGATGCGCAGCGCCGCACGCGGCCTGCCCGCCGCCGAGCTGGCCCTGGCCAACGACTACGCCGCGTTCCTGGACGCGGTGCACCCGCGCGCGCTGTCCTGGCCGAAGACCGAGCGCAGCCGCAAGGTGGTGGTGGATGGCCTGGAAAAACTGGCCAAGACCGATCCCGACGCCGCCGAGCGGCAGCTGCCGCAGTTCGCCCAGGCGCTGCAGCTGAGCGAGGCGCAGCGCGGCGACGTGCTGTACCAGATCGCGTTGTGGACGGTGGCGTCCTACGGCCCGGATTCGGCGCGCCGGCTCAACGCCGTGCCCGACAGCGCCTACGACGAGCGCCTGCACGAGTGGCGCGCGCGCGAGGCGATGGCGCGCGGCGACTGGCCGGCGGCGCTGGCGGCGATCCGCAAGATGGCGCCGGCGCAGCGCAACGATTCGCGCTGGCAGTATTTCGAGGCGCGGCTGGCGGAGAAGACCGGCACGGCCGGCGAGGCGCAGCGGCTGTACCGCGAGGCGGCCAAGTCCGCCACCTTCCACGGCTTCATGGCCGCCGACCGGCTCAAGCAGCCCTACGCGCTGTGCCCGTGGGAACCCAACGACAGCGCCCAGGCGCAGGCCGCGGTGGCGCGCGATCCGGCGCTGGTGCGCGCGCTGGAGCTGTTCAAGATCGAGCGCGCGTCCTGGGCGGTGGCCGAATGGAACGACGCGCTGGGCCGCTTCGACGACACCCAGCGGCGCATCGCGGTGGAAGTGGCGCGCGACAATGGCTGGTTCGACCGCGCGGTGTTCGCGCTGGGCAAGTCGCCCGACGAACAGCGCCTGTACTCGCTGCGCTTTCCGTTGCACCACGACGCCACGATCCGCCGCGAAGCGGGCAAGAACGCGATCGACCCGGCCTGGGTCGCCGCCGAGATCCGCGCCGAGAGCATCTTCAATCCCAACGCGCGTTCGCCGGCCAATGCGATGGGCCTGATGCAGGTGTTGCCGGCCACCGGCGCCAGCGTCGCCAGGAACCTCGGCCTGGCCGGCTACGGCGGCGCCGCCAGCCTGTACGACCCGGACACCAACATCGCCATCGGCACCGCCTACCTGCGCCAGCTGTTGAACACCTACGGCCTGCCGTACCTGACCATCGCCGCCTACAACGCCGGCCCCGGCCCGGCGCAGCGCTGGCAGAGCCAGCGCCCCGGCCACGACGCCGATTTCTGGATCGAGACCATCAGCTACAAGGAAACCCGCGAATACGTCGCGCGCATCCTCGCCTTCAGCGTGATCTACGACTGGCGCCTCAACGGCGACGCCCTGCCGGTCAGCGACCGCATGCTCGGCAAGCTGGACGCGCCGCGCAAGAAGTTCGTCTGTGAGGCAGGGATTCGGGATTAGGGATTTCGGGATTGGCAACAGCGCAGCGCGTCCGTATGCAGGTAGCATCGCCGGGATAGGCCAGGGCGGCATCCGCTCGCGCGACACCGCCCTGGCCAATCCCCACTCCCCATTCCCGAATCCCGGCCCATGCATATCTACCTCGTCGGCGGCGCCGTCCGCGACAGCCTGCTCGGGCAGCCGCCCGGCGACCGCGACTGGGTCGTGGTCGGCGCCACGCCGCAGCAGATGCTGGCGCTGGGCTACAAGCAGGTGGGCCGCGATTTCCCGGTGTTCCTGCATCCGCACAGCGGCGAGGAATACGCGCTGGCGCGCACCGAGCGCAAGTCCGGCCGCGGCTACCACGGCTTCACCGTCGACGCCGATCCGTCGGTGACGCTGGAAGAGGACCTGCAGCGCCGCGACTTCACCATCAACGCGATCGCCCGCGACGAGGCCAGCGGCGCGCTGGTCGATCCGTACGGCGGCGTGCGCGACCTCGAGCAGCGCGTGCTGCGCCACATCGGCCCTGCGTTCGGCGAAGACCCGCTGCGCGTGCTGCGCGCGGCGCGCTTCATGGCGCGGCTGGCGCCGCTGGGCTTCAGCGTGGCGCCGGAGACGCTGGCGCTGATGCGCGAGATGGCGGCCAGCGGCGAACTGGACACGCTGGTGCCCGAGCGCGTGTGGCAGGAACTGCGGCGCAGCCTGGCCTCCGCGCAGCCCTCGGCGTTCCTGCGCACGCTGCATGAAGCCGACGCGCTGCGCAGCGTGCTGCCGGAACTGGAGGCGCTGTACGGCGTGCCGCAGCGCGCCGAATACCATCCCGAGATCGACACCGGCCGCCACCAGGAACTGGTCAGCGACATGGCCGCGCGGCTGGCGCCGGGCGATGCGCTGATCGGTTTCGCCGCGCTGACCCACGACCTGGGCAAGGCGCTGACGCCGGAAGCGGAATGGCCCCGCCACGTGATGCACGAACAGCGCGGCGTGGCCCCGTTGCGCGCGCTGTGCGAGCGGCTGAAGCTGCCGCAGGAGCACCGCCAGCTGGCCGAGATCGCCTGCCGCGAGCACCTGAACGTGCACCGCCTGGCCGAGCTGCGCGACCGCACCGTGCACGAACTGCTGCAACGCTGCGATGGCTTCCGCAAGCCCGAGCGCATCGCGCAGCTGGCGCTGGTGTGCGAGGCCGACAAGCGCGGCCGCCTCGGCAGCGAGGACGCCGACTACCCGCAGGGCCGCGAACTGCAGCGCCTGCACGCCGCCGCGCTGGCGGTGAACGCGCGCGACCTGGCCGCGCAGGGCCTGAGCGGCCCGCAGATCGGCGAGGCGCTGGCCAAGGCGCGGATCAAGGCGATCGCCGCGGCGCGCGGCGCACCCGCGGACTGACGCGGCCGCGCCTTGCATCGCATGCCGTCTCGCAGGCACGGTCCGGTTCTTTCCACCTGAAAAAAACGCCGGCCCAAGCGGCTGGGGCGAAGCTGCGCGCGCCGTCCCCCAACGGCCACACCGGCCACTTCCCGTGTCCGGCCTGGATGCCGCCCAGGCGGGCGCAGGAAGCCGGCAAAGATCTCCTAAGGACCGGGAAACCGAATCACCACGTCGTTGAGCGGCAGCTGCGAGCGGCGGTATTCGATGGGCGAGGCTTTCCATGGATCGCCCTGCCCGAACAGCTGGGCTTCGGATTCGGGGCCGAGGTAGCCGAAGCGCTCGAACACGTAAGGCACGCCTTCCGAGCCTTCGAACGCGACGGCATTGGACAGCTGAAAATGCAGATGCGGCGCGGCGGAATTGCCGGACTGTCCCAGCTGCGCGAGCACTTGCCCCCGCCGCACCCGGTCGCCCGGTTTCACCTTGAGGCTGCCTCGCCGCAGGTGCGCATAGCTTGCGAACGTGCCCGGCGCGATTTCCAGCACCACGTAGTTGCCGAACAGGCCGTTGCTGGTGAGCGCGCTGGGTTCCGGTTGCGCGCTGAGCGGCGGGTGTTCGGCCTCGCCATCGCGCGCGCTGCGCACGACGCCATCGGCCACGGCAAGCACGTCCGCGCCATAGCCGATCCAGTCGGCGTAGAGGGATTTCTGGATGTCCTTCACGCCGGATCGCAGCACGTGTCCGGCATCGTCGACGCCCACCAGATCCAGGGCGTAGCGCTGCGGAATGGTCAGCTGCCCGTTCACCGCCACCAGGCTGCCCCAGTGGTGCGACTGGGCGGCGCCCGGGCCTTCGTGGGCCAACCAGCGGCCACCGCGCAACGGCGATGCGATGACCATGGGCTTCGCATCGCCGACCTGGACGGTGGCGCCGTCGAGCACGCTGTTCGCATGCGTGTCCGCGGTGAATTGGATGCGATGGCGCAGGCGGTGCGGCACGGACGCGTCCGCCGGCAGGGTCAACCATACGAAGAACACCGCGCGCTTGCCGGGGAGTATCGCCACGGGTTCTTGCGCCGCCGGCGCAGGTTTCGCCACTTGCGCCAGCTGCTTCGCATCCAGTGCCAGCAGGGGCGTGGCCGCATCGTCGCCGAACACGTCCAGCCCCTGCGGCGCGAGCGCGCCGGAGTCGCCGTAGAAGTTGGTGACGTGCAGCTCGTACGCCAGGTGCGTGAGCCCGTCGCTGCCCGTGAACGCAGTGGGCGCGAACGGTACGCGCGCCTCCACCGGCGCCCAGGCCTCCTCGGCGCGGGCAGCGGAAGTGCCCGGGATTCCTGCAAGCAGGAGCGCCAGCGCAGCGTTGCGAATCATTCGATGCACACTCCCCGGAAGAGACATGGAGCGAAGCAACGACCGCTCGCCCCTGGGCCATCGCTGCGCGGAAACCGATGGCCAAGCTTGGCGACGACCCGGGCGGGCCGCAAGGTGTCCTTCGGCATGCCTATCCGAAGCGGGCCAGCACCTGCTCCACTTGCGCGGCGTAGCCACCGCCGAACAGGTTGAGGTGGTTGAGCAGGTGGTAGAGGTTGTACAGCGGCGCGCGCTCGCGCCAGTCCTTGGCCAAGGGCGCGTGCTCGGCGTAGCTGCGCAGGAGCTGCGGATCGGGTTCGCCGAACAGCGTCAGCATCGCCAGCTCGGCTTCGGCCCAGCCGTAGTGCGTGGCGCCGGCATCGATCAGCGCCGGCAGGCCGTCGCCGGCGCAGTGCAGGTTGCCCTGCCACAGGTCGCCGTGCAGCAGCACCGGCGGCTGCGCCGGGATCAGCTGCGGCAGGCGTGCGTACAGCCGCTGCAGGCGCGCCGCCGCGGTGGCGTCAAGGCGGCCGCTGCGCAGCGCGCGGTCGCCTTGCGGGCGCAGCCGTCGTTCGACGAAGAAGCGATGCCCGTCGCTGTCTGCCGCGTTTGCCTGCGGACTGTCGCCGATATAGCCGTCGTGATCGAAGCCGAAGCGCTCGCCGCGCAGGCGGTGCTGTCGCGCCAGGCCTTCGCCGGCGAGCCGGGAGAACGCTGGATCCGGACGCGCTTCGCCTAGGTCTTCGAGCAACAGCCAGTCCTCGCCTTGCGCATACACCTGCGGCACGCGCAGGCCACCGGCGGCACGCAACGCGTCCAGGCCGCGCACTTCGGCGGCGAAGAAATCGGGCGGCAGGGCGCGGCGGCGCTTGCAGATCGCGCCACGGCCGTCGCGCAGCGTCAGCCGGTGCAGGCCGTCATGCGCCGGCACGGCGAACAGGTCGGAACCGGCGGCATGCATCGGCTCAGGCTAGCGGGTTTTCCGCTTGGGTGCGACCGGCATTCCCGGTGAAGCGCGTCGCGACCAAAGTCGCTCCCACGACTGGATCGGAATCGTCGGCACGCCGCCGACGAATGCCCCCGTTTGCGCGTGGCGGACGCGCCAGGCGCATGGATCGGCTATGCCGCTGGTTGCTCCATCGCCCCGGCGATCCAGGTCCGCTGCACCTGCAGCGCGTCGTCGAGCAGCACCAGGTCGGCCTGGTAGCCGGGCGCGATGCGGCCGTAGCGGTCGTCCAGGCCGACGCATTGCGCCGGATACAGCGAGGCCATGCGCGCGGCCTCGTCCAGGGGCACGCCGAGCCACTGCACGGTGTTGCGCACCGCGCTGGCCATGTCCAGCGCCGAGCCGGCCAGGGTGCCGGCGGCGTTGCGCACCACGCCGTCCACGGCGGTGATGGTTTCGCCGTACAGGTCGAAGTCGGGACTGTCGGCACCGACCATCGGCATCGCGTCGGTGACCAGGAACAGCTTGCCGCGCGGCTTGGCCGCCAGCGCCACGCGCAGGCTCGCCGGGTGCACGTGCACGCCGTCGACGATGATCCCGCACCAGGCGTGGCGGTCTTCCAGCGCCGCGCCGACCGCGCCGGGGTCGCGCCCCTGCAGCGGCGACATCGCGTTGTACAGGTGGGTGAAGCCGCGGATGCCCGCATCCAGGCCGGCGCGCGCCTCCTCGTAGCTGGCGGCGGTGTGCCCGGCGAACACCTGCGCGCCGGCCGCGACCAGCGCGCGGATGCTGTCGGCCGGCACCCGCTCCGGCGCCAGCGTGATCAGGGTGACGCCATTGTCCAGCGAGGCGGCCAACGCCAGTTCGGCGGCATCGGGCACGCGGAACTTGTCCACGTTGTGGGTGCCCTTGCGCGCCGGCGCCAGGTACGGGCCTTCCAGGTGGATGCCGAGCACGCCCGGCACGCCGTCGGCGATGGCCTGGCGGGTGGCGGCGATCGCCGCGCGCATCACCGCGACGTCGTCGCTGATCAGCGTCGGCAGATAGCCGGTGGTGCCGTAGCGGCGGTGCGCCTGGCCGATGCGGCGCAGCGCGTCGACGTCGGTCCGGTTGTTGAACAGCACGCCGCCACCGCCATTGACCTGCAGGTCGATGAAGCCCGGCAGCAGGGTGCCGCCGTGCAGGTCCAGCTGCACCGGCGCCGCGGCCACGCGCGCGTCGCCGTCGTCGAGCAGCGCGGCGATGCGGCCGCCGTCGAGCAGCACGCTCGTGCCATCGAGGAATCCGTCCTCGCCGAGTACGCGCGCATTGCGCAGCGCCGTGGTCGCCATCACACCGTCTCCGTCACTTTGTTCAGATGCGGCGGCAAGTCCGGGTTGTAGCCGCGGCGCAGCGCCAGCGCGTTGATCGCGCGGTAGAAGCTCTGGATGGTCAGCAGCGGCGCGCACACCGGATGCGGCGCGGCGACCAGCGGCAGGTCGCCGTCGGCGCCGGCCAGCCACACCTGCGCGCCGCGGCCGCGGAACTCCTCGGCCAGGTCGCGGGTGCCGGGGCCGGTCTCGTCCGGCTGGGCGAAGGCCAGCACCGGGAAGCCCGGGCCGACCAGCGCCATCGGCCCGTGCTTCACTTCCGCCGAGCTGTACGCCTCGGCATGCAGGCCGCAGGTTTCCTTGAACTTCAGCGCCGCTTCCTGCGCCGCGGCCAGGCCCAGGCCGCGGCCGAGCACGAACAGGTTGTGCGCGTCGGCCAGGCCGTCGGTGAGCGGGCGCCAGTCGGCCTGCCAGGCGGCGCGCAGCGCCTGCGGCAACGCGTCCAGCGCGGCGAGCAGCGCCGCATCGTTCTTCCAGTGCGCGCCGAGCTGCAGGATCGCCGCCAGCGAGGCCAGGTAGCTCTTGGTCGCCGCCACGCTCTTCTCCGGGCCGGCGCCCAGCGCGATCACCGTGTCGGCCAGCTGCGCCAGCGGCGAATCCTCGACATTGACCAGCGCCACCACGCGCGCGCCGGCGGCCTTGGCGGCTTCGGCGTTGCGCAACAGGTCCGGGCTCTTGCCGGACTGCGAGATCACCACGTACAGCGCGCCGCGCAACTGCAGCGGCGAGGCGTACACCGAGCCCACCGAGGGCGAGGCCGAGGCGGTGACCACCCCGATCTGGGTCTCGAACAGGTACTTGGCGTAGGTCGCGGCATGGTCGGAACTGCCGCGCGCGCAGGTGACCACGAACGGCGGCGGATCGGCGCGCAGCGTGGCGGCCAGCGCGCTCACCGCCGCATGGTTGCGCGCGAACTGCGCGGCGACGACGTCGGCGGTTTCCGCGGCCTCGCGGAACATCAGGGTCTCGGTTTCGGTGGGCAATGCCATGGGCAGGGTCATGTCGGGTCGGGGGAAGGGGAACGGCGCGACTGCGGCTGCATCGGCGCGGTGGAGCCGCGCACCACCAGCTGCGGCACGAAGCCCTGGTTGCGCATCGGCGCCGGATGCTCTTCGTAGGCGTCGCTGCGCAGCTGGCTGATCAGCAGCCGCGCGGCGTGGCGGGCGATGTCCTCGGTGGCCTGCTTGGCGGTGGTCAGCGCCGGCCACGACTGGCGCGAGAACGGGCTGTCCTCGAAGCCGGCGATGGACAGGTCGTAGGGCACGTTCATGCCCGCCGACTTGGCCGCGGCGAGCACGCCGGCGGCGATCTCGTCGTTGGAGCCGAAGATCGCGGTCGGCGGTTCGCGCAGCGCCAGCAGCCGCCGCGCGCCGCGGAAGCCGTCGTCGAAGGTGTAGTCGCCGGGCACCACCAGGTGCTTGTCCAGGGTGATGCCGTAGTCCTTCAGCGCCGCCTCATAGCCGGCGTAGCGCTCGCCGCTGGAACGGTGCGAGGTGCCGCCCCACAGGAAGCCGATGCGCTGGTGGCCGAGCTGGATCAGGTGTTCGGTGACCTCGTAGGCGGCGTCGCGGTCGTCGACGTAGACGCAGGGGCCGTCCTGGGGATCCTCGGTGGCGGCGATGATGCGCACGGTCTTGATCCCGCGCGCAGTCAGCGCCGCGACCAGCTCGGCGCGCTCGGACATCGGCGCGGTCAGCACCAGCCCGGCCAGGCGCGAGCGCTGGGTCCATTCGGCCAGTTCCTCGGCCAGCATCGGCGAGGTCGAGTCGCAGGGATGGATCTGCAGGCCGAAGCCGGTCTCGCGGCACGCCGCCAGCACGCCGTTCTGCACGCCGATGATGTGGTACGGGTTGGGGTTGTCGTACACCAGCCCGATCACGAACGGAGTGCCGCTGCGCAGGTTGCGCGCCGACGGGTCCGGCTCGTAGTCCAGCTCGGCGATGGCGTGCAGCACGCGCGCGCGCGTGGCCTGCATCACCGACGGTTCGTTGTTGATCACGCGCGAGACGGTCTTCAGCGACACCCGCGCCCGTTCGGCGACATCCTTGATGGTCGGTCTACGCATGTTGCGGTCCTGCACGTCGGGAAGTGTGCCCATGATGCGCGATCACGCGCCGGAAGCCTGGCCGGCGCGGTGGCCGAGCAGCGAATAGAACAGGATGTACAGGTAGCAGGGCACCATCAGCAGCAGGAACACCAGCTGGAAATCGAAGTGCTGCTTCAGCACCGCGAACAGCTGCGGGATGATCGCGCCGCCGGCGATGCCCATCACCAGCAGGGCCGAGCCGATCTCGGTGAAGCGGCCCAGGCCCTTGATCGCCAGCGGGAAGATCGCCGGCCACATCATCGCGTTGGCGAAGCCCAGCGCGGCGACGAAACCCACCGACATGTAGCCGTGGGTGACGTAGGCGCCGAACGAGAACAGCACGCCCAGCACGGCCGACACGCTGAGGTAGCGCGCCTGCGAGATCACCTTGGGGATCAGCAGCAGGCCGGCCACGTAGCCGGCCAGCATCGCCGCCAGGGTGAACGAGGTGAACAGCTTGGTCTGGTCCAGCGGCAGGTGGAAACCGTTGCCGTAGGTGCCGATCGCATCGCCGGCCATCACTTCCACG
Source organism: Xanthomonas sp. AM6 (assembly GCF_025665335.1). Lineage (NCBI taxonomy): Bacteria > Pseudomonadati > Pseudomonadota > Gammaproteobacteria > Lysobacterales > Lysobacteraceae > Xanthomonas > Xanthomonas sp. AM6. Next base: position 910,736 of record NZ_CP106869.1, on the reverse strand, counting down.
CCCACGTACACGAACAGGCACAGCACGCCCAGCCACAGGTGCGGGAACTGGAAGATGCTGGTCTTCTGCGCGGCGTTGCCGGCGGCGGCCGGCGTGGCGTTGGCCTCGGACGCCTTGAGCTCGGGCAGCGGCGAGAACAGCACGCCGATCGCCACCAGCACCAGCACCCCGGCCATCACCAGGTACGGCAGGTGGATCTTGGCGGCGAACGCATCCAGCAGCGCCTCCTTGGCCACCGGGTCGGCGGCCTGCACCTGCGTGGCCAGGTCGCCGACGCCGTGCAGCACCAGCGTGCCGATCAGGAACGGCGCCAGGATGCCGGCGATCTTGTTGCAGATGCCCATCACCGCGATGCGCCGCGCCGCGCTCTCGATCGGGCCGAGGATGCTGATGTAGGGATTGATCGCGGTCTGCAGCAGCGCCAGGCTGCTGCCGATCACGAACAGGCCGGCCAGCGCGCCGGGATAGAAGCGCTGCGTGGCGAACTGGCCGAACGCCGCCGCGCCCGCCGCCATCACCACCAGGCTCAGCGCCAGGCCCTTCTTCATGCCGGTGCGCTTGAGGATCCACGACGCCGGCAGCGCCAGGAAGAAATACGACAGGTAGAACACCATCAGCACCAGGAACGCGTTGACCTCGTCGAGGTCGAACGCCAGCCGCACGAAGGTGATCAGCGGGCCGTTGATCCAGGTGAAGAAGCCGATGATGAAGAACAGCAACCCGACGATGGCGATCGAGGCGAAGGGACTGGCAGGCCGTGCGGTGGTCATGGGCGGGCGGGCTCCGGGAGGGCGCGTGGGTGCGGACGGCTCAACGTCGCAGTTCGGCGACGAAGTCGTAGTAGTCGTTGTGGCAATAGGTGTCGGTCAGTTCGATCGCGCTGCCGTCGCGGGTGTAGCCGACCCGCACCACGTGCAGGATCGCCTCGCCCTCCTTCATGCCCAGGTGTCCGGCCAGCCGCGCCGGCAGGTTGAGCGCGCGGAAGTACTGCAGCGCGCGCACCACGGGGTGGCCGTGTTCGTCCAGGTGGGCGTACAGCGAATCGCCGATCGCCAGCGGATCGGGCACGACGTGCTGCGGCAGCACCGCCTTCTCGTAGGCCATGACCCGGCCGTCGGCGCTGCGCAGGCGGGTCAGCGATGCCACTACCGTGTCCGGCGACAGGCCCAGGCGCAGGATCTCCTCGCCGTGGGCCGGGCGGATGCGCCGCTCCAGCCAGCGCGTGCCCGGTTCCAGGCCCTTCATGCGCAGGGTTTCGCTGAAGCTGGCCAGGCCACTGAGCTGGTGCTGGATATGCGAGGTGATGAAAGTGCCGGCGCCCTGCCGGCGCGAGACCAGGCCCTGCTCGACCAGCGCATCCACCGCCTGGCGCAGGGTCACCCGCGACACCTGCAGCTGCTCGCACAGCTGGCGCTCGGCCGGCAAGGCCTCGCCCGGCTTCCACTGCCCGTCCTTGATCGCCGCCACCAGCTTGCTCGCCAGTTGCAGGTACAGCGGGGTCGGCGCGCCCGGGTCCACGGCCAAGCCCGCCAATCTGGGATCGGGCACCGGCTTGGGCTTGGTCATCGTGCTCGCTCCGGACCGCAGGAATTCGTTAGGTCCAATATAGTACCAATCCGTGGCCTGTGCACGCCGGGGTCACAGCCGCAGGTACAGGCGGCGGCGGTCCAGCCACCAGCCCACCAGCCAGCACAGCCCGGTGTAGGCCGCAGCGCACAGCAGGCTGCCGCCGGGTCCCGGCAGCAGGCGCTGGAACACCTCGATGCCCGCCCACGCGTACAGGTCGTGGCCGCTGTCGCCGGCCGGGAGCAGCCGCAGCGTCACCATGCACAGTTCGGCGAACAGGTAGATCGCCAGCGGATTGCGCCCCAGCACGGTGAACGCCGCCGTGCCGCGCACCCAGCCGCGCAACTCGATCGCGTACACCAGCGCCGCCAGCAGCACCAGGTCCAGGCCCAGCGTGCAGGCGACGAAGGCGCCGCTCCACAGCTTCTTGGAGATCGGCCACCACGGGTTCCACAGCAGCGCCAGCGCGACCAGCGCCACGCCCATGCCGAGCAGCAGGGCCGTGGCCGCCGCGGTCTTGCTGCGGCGCTGCAGGAAGCGCCCGGCAAGATAACCGCCCAGCACGTTGACCGTGGCCGGCAACGTACCGAGCAGGCCTTCCGGATCGAAGCCGCCGTCGTGCCGGTACAGATGGTTGCGGCCGAACAGCCACAGGTCCAGCCGGGTGCCGGCATTGCCGAGCTTGTCCAGTTCCGCGCCGGGCGTGCCGAACGCGTACAGCAGCGCCCAGTAGCCGAACAACAGCGCTGCCGCGATCCACGGCACTGCGCGCGGCGGCGCGTGGCGCACCAGCAGCGCCGCCAGCAGGTAGCACAGCGCGATCCGCTGCAGCACGCCCATGATGCGGGTCTCGCCCAGCGCGTTGAGCGCCAGGCGTCCGTCGTCCTGCACATGCAAGAACGGGTACCAGTACAGCAGGAAGCCGCACAGGAAGATCAGCGCGGCGCGCTTGCCGACGCGGCGCCAGAACGCGCCGAGCGGAAGATCGCCGGCCAGCGCGAAGCTCATCGCGCTGCCGACCGCGAACAGGAACGACGGGAACACCAGGTCCGCCAGGGTGAACCCGAACCACGCCGCATGCTCCAGCTGCGCATACGGCGCCGCGCCTGGCCCGGGGGTGTTGACCAGGATCATCAGTGCGATGGTCAGGCCGCGGAACACGTCCAGCGACAGGAAGCGCTCGCGGCCGGCCACCGGCATCGGGGGCGGCGCGCTCATGGCCGGCACTGCCGGACCGGGAAGGTTGCAACGGCCGCTGCACAGGATCGGCGCCCCGCACCGAGCCGCGGCAACGGCAGCGGCGCGCCCGCGGTCGGGCACAGGCCAACCGATGCGCAGCAGCGGACAAAAAGTCTGGTTGCAGTGCCGCAAAACAGCATCGTTGTCACCTCCAGTGCCGAAATTGTCTACCGCGGATAAGACCAATTTCCGCGGTGCACCATGTCCCCGCGCCGCGGCAGCGCCCATGCCGGATCCGCTTGATTTGCTTAGGTATACCGCAAGTGTTTGATCACAAAGGCGCCCTGAAATCGTTTTCCTGAACTCGTCTCCCGGATTCGGACTGGAGACCACAGAAATCATAACCAGACAACTCGCCGCAATTCCCGTTGACATCGTTGTCACCACGTCGTAAGAATCCGCACGAACGGGGTCGAATTCCGCACAAACGCGGAGAGCGCAGGACATGGGGAGGCAGGGAGTCGCAATGGTCCAGTCCATCGAAAGGCACGCCGTGCCCGGCACGCCGGACGCGTTTCTGGCCGCCGACGTCGGCGGCACGCACGTCCGCGTCGGCCGCGTCCGCGCCGGCAGCGACGCCGCGCAGCCCGTCGCCGTGCTCGACTATCGGACCTACCGCTGCGCCGACTATCCGAGCCTGAGCGCGATCCTGGCCGAGTTCCTGCGCGGCGGGCCGGCGCTGAAGGACTGCGTGATCGCCAGCGCCGGGTTCCCGCTCGCCGACGGCACCGTGATCACCGTGAACCTGCCGTGGCCGCTGTCGCCGCGCGCCATCCGCGGGGAACTCGGCTTCGATGCGGTGCACCTGGTCAACGACTTCGAGGCGGTGGCGCACGCGGCCGCCTACGTCGATGCCAGCCAGGTCGTGCAGTTGGCCGGGCCGGCGCAGGCGCCGCGCGCGCCGGTGCTGGTGCTGGGTCCCGGCACCGGGCTGGGCGCAGCCGTGTGGATCCCCACCGGCGAGCGCCCGGTGGTACTGGCGACCGAGGCCGGACAGGCCGCGCTGGCGACCAACACCGAACTGGAGATGCAGTTGCTGCGGCACATGCTGGGCGGGCGCAGCCATGTGTCGGTGGAACAGGCGCTGTCGGGACCTGGCCTGCTCAATCTGTACACCGCCCTGTGCGCGGTGCGCGGCGCGCCCGTCGTGCATGCCTCGCCGGATGCGATCACCGCCGGCGCGCTCGACGGCAGCGACGCGCTGGCGGTGGACAGCCTGGAGGTGTTCTGCGGCCTGCTCGGCAGCGTGGTCGGCGACCTGGCGCTGACCTACGGCGCGCAAGGCGGCATCTACCTGGCCGGCGGCATCCTGCCGAAGATCCATCCATTCCTGATCCGCAGCAGCTTCGTGCAGCGCTTCCTCGACAAGGGGCCGATGCGCGAGGCGCTGCAGCGCATTCCCGTGAAGCTGGTCGAGCACGGGCAGTTGGGCGTCGTCGGCGCCGCCAGCTGGTACCTGGGCCAGAGCACGCGCCAGCGTCACGCAACACCGCAGTAGGCACCGAGGCCGCGCGCGCTGCAGGGGGTCGCAGGCGCGCGGTCGATCCGTTCATCGATGAGGAGAGACATCATGAAATACCGCAAGTCCGTACTGACCGCCGCCATCGCCAGCAGCCTGGTCTTCGGCGCCCAGGCGCAGCAGGCCAGCACCGGCGCCACCGAGCTGGACACCGTCCAGGTGGTCGGCATCCGCGCCAGCCTGGAGAAGTCGCTGGACACCAAGCGCAACAACGTCACCGTTTCCGAGGCGATCACCGCCGAGGACATCGGCAAGTTCCCGAGCACCAACGTGGCCGAGGCGTTCTCGCAGATTCCCGGCGTCACCCTGGACCGCCGCTTCGGCCAGGGCGAGCGGGTCAGCATCGACGGCACCGATCCCAGCCTGAACCTGTCGTTCCTCGACGGGCATCCGGTGGCGCAGGCGATCTGGCTGTACGGCGAGCAGCCCAACCGCGGCTTCGACTACACCCTGCTGTCGCCGCAGATCCTGGGCCGCGCCGAGATCATCAAGGCGTCCGAGGCGCGCCTGACCGAAGGCAGCCTCGGCGGCACCGTGCTGATGCACACCCGCCAGCCGCTGGACATGAAGGCCAACGAGCTCGCCGCCTCGGTGGGCTACAGCTACAGCCAGCAGGCCAGCGAGGGCAAGCCGAACGCCTCGCTGCTGTACAGCTGGAAGAACCCGGAGGAAACCTTCGGCATCGCGGTGTCCGCGCAGCACTACGAAGAACGCGTCGACCGCCAGGGCATGGAGGTGTTCGGCTACGCCAAGGCCTCCACCTTCACCAACGCCACCGGCGTGCCGGCCGATGCCGACGTGCCAAACTCGGTCAATGCGGCGTGGTTCCAGCAGGACCGCAAGCGCGACAGCGCGGTGGTCAACCTGCAGCTCAAGCCCAGCGATGCGCTGGAGTTCAACCTCAGCGGCCTGTACATCAAGGAAAACTTCGACAACTACAACCAGTCGATGTACAGCTTCCTGACCTGGAACCAGGGCACCATCGACGCGGTGGACGCGCTGGGCGGCGTGCGCAACGGCGTGGTCCGCAGCGGCCATTCCAGCGCCAACGCCAACCCCGACGGCGGCACCGTGATCTACGACAACAACGTGCGCCAGTCCGAGGTCACCACCAAGGGCGTGGACCTGCGCGGCGCCTTCCGCGGCGAGAACTGGGGCGTGGGCGGCCAGGTCGGCCAGAGCAAGTCGGAGAACAAGCACCTGGCGCAGTACTTCATCGAGCCGTTCTACAACGGCGGCTTCAGCTGGGACCTGGACCGCGGCATCCGCTTCGACGATCCGGCCGGCGCGCGCGATCCGGCCAACTGGGGCTCGGCCGGCGGCTGGTTCGGCAACAACGGCATCTTCTCCACCGAGAGCAAGGACACCTACGGCCAGCTCGACTTCAACGTGCGCTTCGACAGCGTATTCAACCAGCTGCTGTTCGGCCTGCGCCAGGGCAAGCACAAGGAGAACTTCGAGCTCAACGTGTACGGCGGCGTCACCCCCGGCACGCTCGCCGACGTCGGCACCCTCGGCCTGACCGACATCCAGGGCTTCTATCCCGACCAGGGCCGGCACGTGCAGGCCGGGCGCGGCAACGTGATGGACTGGATCCGCAACAGCCCGGTGGACTACGGCAATCCCGACCCGGCCAGCTTCCTCAACAACAGCTGGGCGCTGGAGCAGACCAACAACGCCGCCTATGCGCAGTTGAACTTCTCCCAGGGCGGCCTGCGCGGCAACCTCGGCGTGCGCTACGTGGATTCCAAGACCGAGGGCAGCGGCTTCGTCTACAGCGGCACGCCGACGCTGGACGACCTGGACAGCAAGTGGCAGACGCGCACCAAGAAGGAGAACTTCGTGCTGCCGTCGTTGAACCTGGTCTACGACACCAGCAGCGACTGGGTATTCCGCTTCGCCGCGGCCAAGGTCATCGCGTGGGCGCCGTACAACCAGATGGTCAACAACACCTTCCTCAACGACACCACGCTCACCGGCAGCGGCGGCAACGCCGAGCTGTCGCCGTACGAGTCGTGGAACTTCAACCTGTCGGCCGAGTACTACTTCGCCGAGCAGTCGATGGTGGCCTGGTCCATCTTCTACAAGAAGATCGACAACTACATCGACACCTCGGCCACGATCGAGCGCCAGTACAACTCGATCCGCGACACCTCGCCGCAGACCTGGGCGCAGATGCTCGGCAGCAACGGCTGTACCGCAGACGGCTACTGCGACTACAGCATCCAGCGCCCGCGCAACGCCGGCGACGGCAAGGTCAAGGGCTTCACCATCGCCTACCAGCAGCCGTTCGGCGACAGCGGCTTCGGCCTCACCGCCAACTACACCTACGCCAACGGCGAAAACAACACCGGCGACGCCCTGCCCTACCAGTCGCGCAACGCCATCGCCTTCAGCCCGTACTACGAGAAGGGCCCGCTGAACGCGCGCATCACCTACAACTGGCGCGACAGCTATCTCGCCGGCGGCTACGTGGCCGGCGCGGCCCCGGCCAGCGTCGACGACTACGCCGACCTGGGTGCGAGCATCGGCTATGCGATCAACGAACAGTGGTCTGTACAGGTGGACGCGCAGAACCTGCTGGACGAGGACTACTTCCAGTACCTGGGCGACACCGACCATCCCGCCGGCCGCTACAAGAACGGGCGCCGCTACATGGCCACCGTGCATTTCAAGTTCTGATCGCGGCAACGCATGCGCAACCTGTAGACCCACTGCGGGCCCGGATTCGTCCGGGCCCGCTTTGCTTGCAGCCGGGCAACCGCCCGGCGGGAGATGCCGATGGCCCGTTCCACCCGCAGCACCTTCTTCTCGCTGGCGCGCTGCAGCGCCACCGCGCTGATCGCACTGGCCGCCTTGTCCGCGGCCGCCAGCGCCGCCGCAGCGCCGCTGCCGCTGATTCCCGCGCCACAGCAGGCGCGCATCGAAGGCGACGGGTTCGCGCTCGACGCCAGCGTGCGCGTGCATGCCGACGACCCGCGCGCGGCCGCGACCGCACGGCAATTCATCGACGGCCTGGCGCGCGGCAGCGGCCTGCAGCTGCAGCTCGCGCCGCCCGCGAGCCGTCCCGGCGCGCGCAGCATCGTGTTCGCGCTCGATCCCAAGGCCAGCGCATCGCCGGAAGGCTACGTGCTCGACATCGGCCGCGACGGCGTGCGCGCACGCGCCGCCGATCCGCGCGGCCTGTTCTATGCGGCGGCGACGCTGTGGCAGCTCGCCCCGGCCGCCGGCCAGCCACGCCCGGCGGTGCTGCCGGGCGCGCACATCGTCGATGCGCCGCGCTTCGGCTGGCGCGGACTGATGCTGGATTCGGCGCGGCAGTTCCAGAGCGTGGAGCAGATCAAGCAGCTGCTCGACGCGATGGCGCTGCACAAGCTCAACACCCTGCACTGGCATCTCACCGACGACCAGGGCTGGCGCATCGAGATCCCGAAGTATCCGAAGCTGACCGAGATCGGCGGCTGCCGGGTCGCCTCCGGCGACGCCGGCATCGGCGCCGACGGCCGCCCGCTGCGCAGCTGCGGCTTCTACCGCCAGGCGCAGATCCGCGAACTGGTGGCCTACGCCGCCGCGCGCCACATCACGATCGTGCCGGAATTCGACCTGCCCGGGCATGCCACCGCCGCGCTCGCCGCGTATCCGCAGTTCGGTTCGATCGACACGCCGCTGCAGGTCTCCAACGAGTGGGGCGTGCACGCCAACCTGTTCAATGCCAGCGAGGAAACCCTGGCGTTCTTCGAGGACGTGCTCGGCGAGATGATCGCGCTGTTCCCCGGCACCTACATCCACGTCGGCGGCGACGAGGCGGTCAAGGACCAGTGGAAGGCCTCGCCGGCGGCGCAGGCGCGGATCAGGCAACTGGGCCTGGCCAACGAGGAGCAGTTGCAGGGCTGGATCATCAAGCGCCTGGAGCGCTATCTCCACGCGCACGGGCGGCGCCTGATCGGCTGGGACGAGATCCTCGCCGGCGGCCTGCCCGAGCGCGCCACGGTGATGTCGTGGCAGGGCATCGAAGGCGGCATCACCGCCGCGCGGCAGGGCCACGACGTGGTGATGGCGCCGGTCACCGACCTGTACCTGGACTACCTGCAGACCGCCTCGCCCGACGAGCCGCCGGGCCGCCCGGCGCTGACCGAACTGCGCAAGGTGTATGCGTTCGATCCGGTGCCGGCGGTGCTGGACCAGGCCCAGCGCAAGCACGTGCTCGGCCTGCAGGCCACCGCGTTCTCCGAACACATGCGCAGCTGGGCGCGGCTGCAGCACGCGGTGTTCCCGCGCATCGCCGCCGTCGCCGAGACCGGCTGGACGCCGGCGCAAGCCAAGGACTACGACGGCTTCCTGCAGCGCCTGCCGAACCTGCTGGCGCACTACCGCGCGCTCGGCATCGCCTACGCGGCCACCCCGTTCCAGCCGCAGTTCGAGGTGCGCGGCGACAGCGCCGCGGCGCGGGCCACGGTCGGCCTGGCCACGCCGCTCGGCTACCGCGACATCCGCTACACCACCGACGGCAGCGCGCCGAACGCCGCCTCGCCGCGCTACACCGCGCCACTGACCGTCGCCCTGCCGGCCACGCTCGCCGCGCAAGCCTTCGCCGACGGCATGCCGCTCGCCGAGCCGGTGCGCCGCCGCGTGGACCTGGCCTCGCTGCGCAGCCGCCGCGACGAAGACCTGGCGATGTGCAGCGGCAAGCTGACCCTGCGGCTGGAGGACGACGGTCCGCGCGAGGGCGAGCGCGCGATCTTCGACGTGGACATCTTCGACCCGTGCTGGACCTGGAAGCAGGCCGCGCTGGACGGCGTCGGCGCGCTGCAGGTCCGCGCCGGCCGCGTGCCCTACTACTTCCAGCTCGCGCACGACAAACCGCACCGGCGCTTCCGTCCCGCGCGCACGCCGCACGGCGAACTGGTGGTGCGCGACGGCTGCGAGGGCCGCATCCTGGCCGACGTCGCGCTGCCCGCACGGCCGGACGCGGACGGCTTCGCGACCCTGCGCGTGCCCTTGCCGACGGACGCACCGCGCACCGCCGACCTGTGCGTCTACTTCACCGGCGACACGCGCCCGGCGATGTGGGTGCTGGACCGGCTGACGTTGCAGCCGCGCTAGGGCGCGCGGCCGTTCGAGCCGCCGCCGCGCTCAGGCCGGCGCGCGGCGGCCGAACAGGCGTCGGTCCAGCCACAGCATGCAGTTGCGCAGCGGCGTGGGCAGCAGCGCCATGCCGGCCGCCACGCCCACGCTGTTGGCCAGCGCGTCGCGCGGATCGGCCATGCGGTCGGTGGTCAGCGCGCCCTGCGCGAATTCGATGCCGATGCCCAGCGCGACCAGGCCGAGCGCGGCCAGCAGCAGCGCGCGCGGGCGCGCGAACAATTGCACCGCGCCCCAGGCGAGCAGGAAATAGGCCAGGAAATGCTCGATCTTGTCGCTGCCCGAGGGCAGGTCCGGGAGTTGCGGCGGCGGCCCCAGGCACACCGCGATCACCGCGGCGATCGCCAGCAGCCACAGGCCCAGCCACGGCGCCGGCCGCCGGAACTCGCGCAGCGCGCGCCTGTTCACAGCCGCACGCTCACAGCCGCCAGGTCAGGTCGCCGGCCAGGAACGCCGGCGCCAGCGACACGTCGCGCTCGAAACCCATCACCTGGAAGCGCTCGCCCATCTCGCTGGGCAGGGTCAGCCGCTTCACCTGCTCGTGCAGGCGCTGGCGGCCGCGTTCGTCGCTGCGCGCCTCGGCCTCGGCCAGCAGCGCATCGATGCCGTTGCCGAGCAGGAAGCTGGCCTGGTTGCAGTAGCCGGCCAGCTCGAAGCCGGCGCCGGTGCCGGCCTCGGCCAGCGCGGTGAAGTCCACCGACGCGGTCAGGTCCTGCAGGCCCGGCCACCGGTACGGATCGGCATGGGTGCGGTGCCGGTAGAACGCGCGCAGGGTGCCGTCGTCGCGCTGCGGCAGGTAGAACTCGCCGCGCGGATAGCCGTAGTCGACGAACAGCAGCGCGCCGCTGCGCAGCCCGCCGGCCACCGCCTGGATCCAGTACGGCAGCTGCGGCAGCAGTTCGGAGCGGTAGCCGTCGGCGAACGGCGCCTGCAGGTAGCGTTCGACGTGCCGCACCGCCGCCGCCAGCAGCGGATCGGCCGGCTGTTCGCCGCGGCGGAAGCGGCCTTCGCCGTCCAGGGTCACGGTTTCCTCGAACACCTCGCCCTCGCGCAGCACGAAGCGCGGCGTCGGCAGCGCATCGATCACCTCGTTGGCGAACAGCACCCCGTTCCAGTCGTCCTCGAACGGCCGGTCCAGCCACTCCACCAGTTCGAACACCGGCGGGATCAGTGCGCGTTGCAGGCGCTCGCGCTGGCGCGCGCGCAGGTCGGCGCTGGGCTCGAGGATGGCGTAGCGCTCGGGCAGCGCGTCCAGCGCCAGCAGGCGCTTGAGCATCACCTCGGCGAACGCGCCGCTGCCGCCGCCCACCTCCAGCATCCGCGCCTGCGGCCCGAGCTGCTGCAGCACCGGCGCCAGCGCATTGGAGACGGTGGCGGCGAACAGCGGCCCCAGTTCCGGCGCGGTGACGAAATCGCCCTCCTCGCCGAACTTGCTGCTGCCGGCGCTGTAATAGCCCAGGCCCGGCGCGTACAGGGCCAGCTCCATGAAGCGCGAGAACGGGATGGCGCCGCCGCCGGCGGCGATCTCGGCGCGCAGGTGCGCGGCCAGGCGCTCGCTGTGGGCGAGCGCGTCGGCGTCGGGGGCGGGAAGGTCGATAGGCATGCGGCGCCGGATTGCGTGGACAATGCACAGCATAGCCGAGCGTGGAATGCAGACATGACCGAGAGCAAAGTCGCCCTGATCACCGGCAGCGCGCGCCGCATCGGCGCCGGCATCGCGCGGCGCCTGCACGCGGCCGGCTACCGGGTGGCGCTGCATGCGCACACCTCGCAGGCCGAGCTGCAGGCGCTGGCGCAGGAACTGGACGCGGCGCGCCCCGGCAGCGCCCTGGCCCTGCACGCCGACCTGCGCGACGCCGCGCAACTGCCGGCGCTGGTGGCGCAGTGCGTGCAGCGCTTCGGCCGGCTCGACGCGCTGGTCAACAACGCCTCCAACTTCTACCCCACCCCGCTGGCCGAGGCGACGCCGGCGCAATGGGACGACCTGTTCGCGGTCAACGCGCGCGCGCCGCTGTTCCTGGCCCAGGCCGCGGCCGCGCAGCTGCGCGCGCATGCCGGGGCGATCGTCAACATCACCGATGTGCACGCCGAGCAACCGCTGCGCGACCACCCGCTGTACTGCGCCGCCAAGGCGGCGCTGGCGATGCTGACCCGCTCGCTGGCGCTGGAGCTGGCGCCGCAGGTGCGGGTGAATGCCATCGCCCCGGGCGCGATCCTGTGGCCGGAGGCCGGCAAGGACAGCGCCGCGCAGCAGGCCCTGCTGGCGCGCACCCCGCTGGCGCGGACCGGCCAGGTCGAGGAGATCGCCGAGGCGGTGCGCTGGCTGCTCGACGACGCCGGCTTCGTCACCGGGCAGACGCTGCGGGTGGATGGGGGGCGGAGCCTTTCTTGAAGGCTGGGAGCTCGGGAATGGGAATAGGCGAGCGCGCCCAGGCCAGTCGTTGCTGAGCGCCCCTGACCGCGCCATGACAGCCCAACGACCCTACCCGGTGTCTGCCTTTACCGATTCCCCAGTCCCTCTTCCCCATTCCCGGCCTCATCGAGCTCCACCACCTCGAACGCCTCCCCGAACTGCGCATGCGCCTGCCACAGCGCGCCCAGGCTGCGGCCGCTGACCGGGTCGACGAAGTCGGCGGCGATGTCGGCCAGCGGCTTGAGCACGAAGGCGTGGCGCAGTTCCGGGCGCGGGATGCGCAGGTGGCCCGGGCCCTCGACGATGCGGTCGCCGTAGAACACCACGTCGATGTCCAGGGTGCGGTCGCCGAAGCGCGGGCCGCTGCGGTCGCGGCCGTGGGCGTCCTCCAGCGCATGCAGCCACGCATCCAGCGGCGCCAGCTCCCAGTCGGTCTGCAGCGACACGGCATTGTTCAGGAACGCCGGGCCGTCGAATCCGACCGCCGCGGTGCGGTAGGCCGGGGACACCACGATCGGGCCGAAACGCTGCCGCAGCGCCGCGATCGCGGCGCGCAGGTGATGCTGCGGGCGCAGATTGCTGCCCAGGCTGAGGAGCACGGTGGTCATGCGATATTCGCGCATGCCGCGGCGGCGACCGTCAACCGGTAGCCAAGCCCGTCCCCCCCGCATAGAATCCAAACGCACTGATCTTCCGGCAGCGACATGACTTATTGCGTAGGCATCGAAGTGGACGAAGGCCTGGTCTTCGCCGCAGACACGCGCACCAACGCCTCGCTGGACGACGTGCGCGTGCACCGCAAGCTGCATGTGTTCGAGTATCCGGGCCAGGCGGTGTTCGCGCTGATGTCGGCCGGCAACCTGGCCACCACCCAGCTGGCGATCTCCAGGCTACAGCGCGACGCCGAGGATCCGGACGCGCCGCGCAGCCTGCGCTCGTTCCGGCACCTGTTCGAGGTGGCCGAGTACGTCGGCGAGGTGCTGGTCTCCAGCCAGGTCAAGCTGTCCGACCAGTCCCAGCACAGCGGCGTCAGCGTGCAGTCCACGCTGATCCTGGGCGGGCAGATCGCCGGCGAGCGGCCCGGGCTGTACATGATCTATCCGCTGGGCAACGCCATCGCCACCTCGCCGGAGACGCCGTACCTGCAGATCGGCGAGTCCAAGTACGGCAAGCCGATCCTGGACCGCATCATCCGCCCGGAAATGCAGCTGGAGGACGCCGCGCGCACCGCGCTGGTGTCGCTGGACTCCACGATCCGCTCCAACCTGTCGGTCGGCATGCCGATCGACCTGGCGCTGATCCGCCGCGACGACCTGCGCGTGACCGAGCGCATGCGCCTGGAAGCGGACACGCCGCTGTACTCGGAAATCCACGACACCTGGTCGCGCAAGCTGGAGAACGCGGTGCGCACGCTGCCGCGCTTCCCCTGGGAACCGGCGCTGACCGCCGAGAGCGAAACCGACAACCGCGGCGCCCTGCCGCCGCTGCCGCCGCGCCGCACGCCGGCCCGGCGCGACCCGGAAGACCAGTCGTCGCAGCAGTGAAGCCGGGATTGGGGATTGGGGATTTGGGATTCGCAAAGCGGCGTCAAGCCGCCTGAAGGCGCGCGCTCGCCGCAGCGCTCGGCTGCAGTGGGGACGACGCCGCTAACGCCGCTGTCGTGGGTGGCCCGCAACGAATCCAATCCCCGATCCCGACTCCTCAGCCGCTTTCCAGCGCGTGCGCCACCGCGCGGAACACGCGCTGCATCTCCAGCGGCTTGCGCAGCACGTGCACGGCGATGTCCTGCGGGAAGTGGTCGCGCTGCAGCGCCGTGCCGGCGTCCTCCAGCACGATCGCCGGGCCGCGGTAGTCCAGGTCCTGCAGCGCCAGCAGCAGGCTCACCGCCGACAGCAGGATGATGTCGCTGTCCACGATCACCAGGTCCGGCATGCCGCGTTCGCGCACGTCGCGCAGCGCCGCGGCGCCGTCGGAGGCCAGCTGCGGCCGATAGCCCTGGCTGGACAGGGCATTGCCCAGCAGCGACAGGCGCGTGGCCTCGCCGTCCACCAGCAGCACGCGCTGGCCCTTGCCCATCGGGATCGCCGGCTCCGGCTCGGCCGAGGGCGCGTGGCCGCGCAGCGGGATCAGCAGTTCGAAGCAGGTGCCCACGCCCGGGGTGCTGTCCACGCCGATGCTGCCGCCATAGCTTTCGACGATGCGCTTGCACGAGATCAGGCCCAGGCCGGTGCCGTCCGGCTTGGTGGTGAAGAACGGGCTGAACAGGTTCGCCTGCGTGTCCGCGTCCATGCCCAGGCCGCTGTCGCGGACCAGGATCCGCACCTGCTCGCTGCCGTCGGCGCCGATCGCCGGCGCCGCCGAGAACGTCAGCGTGCCGCCGTCGGGCATCGCCTGGATCGCGTTCAGGCCGAGGTTGAGCAGGCATTGCTGCAGCTCGGTGTAGTTGGCCTCGATCGACAGCTCGGGATCGGCCACCTCCACCTGCAGGCCGACCCGCTCGGGCATGCTGCTCTTGAGCAGCATCTGCACCGCCTGGAACAGGCCGGCGATGGACACGCGCTCGCTGGGCTGGCGCGAGCCGCGCACGAACGACAGCATCGACTCGGCCATCTCGTGGCCGCGCCGGCCGCACTCGGCGATCACCTCGGCCAGGTGCCGCAGCTGCGGATCGTCGCTGCGCCCGATCATCAGCTCCGGCACGATCAGCAGCGGCTGCAGGATGTTGCGCAGGTCGTGGCTGAGGCCGGCGGCCAGCATCGCCAGGCTCTCCAGCCGCTGCGCGCGCATCAGCTCGCCTTCCACCCGCTGCCGCTCGCGCTCGGTGCGCGCCTCGCGGATCGCGCGCGCCACCGCCGACGGCAGCCGGGTCGGGTTGTGCTTGATGATGTAGTCGTTGGCGCCGTCGCGCAGCGCCTCCACCGCGGTCTCCTCGCCGATCGTGCCGGAGACGAAGATGAAGGGCACCGCGTTGCCGTGCTCGCGCAGCACGCGCAGCGCCTGGTGCCCGGAGAAGCCCGGCATGCTCAGGTCCGACAGCACGATGTCCGGCGCGAACTCCTGCAACGCCGCGCGCAGCGCGGACTCGCTTTCCACGCGGCGGAAGGTCGCCTCCAGGCCGGCGTCCAGCAGCTGGTCGGACAGCAGCTCGGCGTCTTCCGGCGAATCCTCGACCATCAGGATCCGGATCGGTCCGAGCTTGGTGCCGGTCATGGGCATGCGCGCTTACTCTTTGTCCGGCGCCTGGTTGATCACCGCCCAGAACGTGCCCAGGGTCTTCACCGCGGTGAAGAACTGGTCCACGTCCACCGGCTTGACCACGTAGGCATTGACGCCCAGATCCCAGCTGCGCGCCAGGTCGCTTTCCTCGCGCGAGGACGACAGGATCACCACCGGCAGGCGCTTGAGCGCTTCGTCGGTGCGCACCAGCTTGAGCACTTCCAGCCCGTCCATGCGCGGCATCTTGATGTCCAGCAGCAGCACCGCCGGCAGGCCTTCCTCGCGGTCGGCGTAGGCGCCGCGGCGCAGCAGGTAATCCATCGCCTCCACGCCGTCCTCGACGTGGACGATGGGATTGGCGAGGCGCGCGTCGCGCAGCGCGTCGATCGCCATTTCGGCATCGGCGGGGCTGTCTTCGGCAAGCAGGATGGTGCGGATGGCGGTCATGCGGTCAACTCATTGGTGGGCGCTTCGAGCGCGGGGGGTAAGACGAAATGGAAGGTCGCGCCCTGCTCCGGCGCCGCGTCGGCCCAGATGTGGCCGCCATGGCGGGTCAGCACCCGGCGCACGCTGGCCAGGCCGATGCCGGTGCCGGAGTATTCGCTGGCCTTGTGCAGGCGCTGGAACACGCCGAACAGCTTGGCCGCATAGGCCATGTCGAAGCCGGCGCCGTTGTCGCGCACGCTGAAGTGATGGCTGCCGTCGGCCTGCAGCTGGTAGCCGACCTCGATCACCGGAAGCTCGCGCTTGGCGCTGTACTTGACCGCGTTGCCGAGCAGGTTCAGCCACAGCTGGCGCATCATGTTCTCGTCGGCGACCAGGATCGGCAGCGGCGCGATGTTCCATTCGATGCGGCGGCCGCTGCCGGCATGGTCGGACTGGAAATTGGCGTCCAGCACCGACCGCGTCTCCGCCACCAGCGACTGCATGTCCACCGCCTGCAGGCGCAGCGCGCTGCGGCCCAGGCGCGAGTAGACCAGCAGGTCGTCGATCAGCGAGGCCATGCGCCGCGCCGAGGTGCCGATCACTTCCAGGTAGTGGCGGCTCTTCTCGTCGGCGTCGTCGCCCAGATGGCGCGCCAACTTGTCGGCGAAGCCGGCGACATGCCGCAGCGGCGCGCGCAGGTCGTGCGAGACCGAGTAGCTGAAGGCCTCCAGTTCGCGGTTGACCTCCGAGATCTGCTCCACCTTGCCCTCGAGCTGCCGGTTCAGCACCTGGATGCGCTGCTGCGTGGCCTTCTGCAGGCTGATGTCGCTGACCGTCATCAGCACCACCTCGTCGTCGCTGTCCGGCAACGGCATGCGCCGCGCGTTCAGCAGCATGGTGCGGCCGACACCGTCGGCGCCGGCCTGCTCGTGCTCGAAATCCCACAGCTCGCGCCCGCGCAGCAGCACGTCGGCCAGGCGCTGGCGGATGATCGGGTCCTGCCAGACGCCGTCGCCGACCTCGCCGAGCATCTTCGGCGCGCGCTCCGGGTCCAGCCCGTACAGTTCGCCGAACGCGGCGTTGTACATCATCATGCGCTGGGTGCCGTCGAGCAGCACGATCGGCTCGCGCACCGTCTGCAGCACCGCGGCGGCGCGGGCGTTGGCGCGCAGCAGGTGCCGCTCCGCGTCCAGGCGCCGGCCGATCTGCCGCTGCAGCAGCCAGATCACCAGGCCCAGCAGCAGCAGCTGCACCGTCAGCGACACCCAACTGATCACCGAGGCCAGCAACCGCCGCTGATCGGCATCGGCGGTGCGTTCGGCCAGCAGCACGTCCTCGCGCCGCTGCAGTTCGGCGATCAGGCCGCGGATCGGATTGTCCGCGGTCATCTCCTGGATCAGCGCCCGCACCTGCTCCGGGTTGCGGTTCTGCGCGATGCGCACGGCCAGCAGGCCGCGGCGCTCCAGGGTGCTCTGCAGGCGGCCGATGCGCACCTGCTGATCGGGGTTGTCGCGGGTCAGCTCGGCCAGGCGCGCGATGGTCGGCGCGATCGCGGCGCGCGACTCGTTGAAGCGCGCATGCAGGATCGGCGACTGGACCTGGTGCGACATCGCCATCGCCGCCGACTCCATGTCGCGCAGGTTCGCTTCCAGGTCGTGCAGCGTTGCCGTGACTTCCTGGCTGTGGCTGACCCAGTCGGCCGCGCGCAGGGTGCTGTCGCTCATCTGCCGCAGCAGCAACGAAGGCAGGATCACGATCAACACCACCGCCAATGCCAGCAGCGGCAGGCGCCAGCGGTCCCATGGGTCATGTTTGGCGGTGATCTGCATACCTGTTCGTGGAAAATGGGAAACGAAAGCGGCACGGGACGGGGCGGGATTGTCGCCGATCCCCGTCCGGTGCAGGTGAATTATTCAGGCTGCGCGTCATGCCCCTCGCGCACCTGAATACGACTTTATCCTAATGCCCGGAAACAAAGAAACGGGCGGCTGCGAGCCGCCCGTCCTGGTGAAGCCGATCCGTAACGTCCGGGTCAGCGCGCCGCAGCCGCCACCGCGCGCGCGGTGGTCCCGGGGGTGGCGCCGATCAACGTCCACGACGACATGCCCGCCCGTACCAGCAGGAAATCGGCATGGCTGCGCAGGCGAGAACGCTCGGCCTGGGTCAGCTCGGTCTCCAACCCCTGCATCAACGTGGTGAAGGCGGGCCAGAACCCGGCATCGTCGTGAAAGGTGGCCAGCAGCATGCCCAACTGCGATTCCAGCTGGCGCGTGGCCAAGGTCAAGGAGGACGGCCGCAACGGCAGTTCGGCGGAGGACGGCCCCGCGCCGACGGCTGCGGGTTGCGACGTCGCGTGCGCGTGACTCGGCGCGGCATGGGAGTAAGCATCCAACATAGCGATTCGCCTGGTAGCCAACATGGCTGGATGATGGCTGAATGCATGTCAATACAGCGCGAAACGGTGCAGATGCCGCGGTCCATGCACCCGCATGGCGCAAAAAAAACGCACCCCGAAGGGTGCGTTCTCACACATGCGGACTGCGGGGCGCGCCTCGTCTCGCGTCCCGCATCCGCCGTGGTCGCGATGGATCAGTGCTTGGCGGCGCCGGTCACTTTCAGGCCGGAGGCGTCGACCTTCTTGACCCCGTCGATCATCTTGGTGACCGAGACGGCCTTGTCGCGCTGGGTCTTGTTCTCGACCGCGCCGGACAGCTTGACCGTGCCGTTGAGCGTCTCGACCTTGATGTCGGTACCGGAGACGTCCTTGGTCGCGAGCAGATCGGCCTTCACCTTGGTGGTGATCCAGGTGTCGGTGACCGGCTCCTTGGACTCGTGCTTCATGCCGTCGTTGTGGCCCATGGTGTCATGGTCCTTGCTCGCCGTGGTCGGCGGATCGACGGCGAGCGCCTGGCCGGCGGCCAGGGTCAGACCGAACGCGAGAGCGGCGCCGAGCAGCGTGGGTGACGTGAACTTTTTCATGATGTCCTCCTCCCTTGAAGGTGTGTGCGCAGTCTCTGCAAGGCGGCGTACAAGCGACGTGACCGCCAAATGCGGGCAGCGTGAAAGGCGTGCACGCGGCGTGACGGTCGTTGCCGGATACTGGCGGCCTCCCCCGCCACAGCCTTTCTCGCCATGGATCAGCCCTTCAATCTCGCCCTGCTCGGCTACGGTTTCGTCGGCCGCGTCTTCCACGCGCCGCTGATCGCGCACACGCCCGGCCTGCGCCTGCACAGCATCGTCTCCAGCCGCCATGACGAAGCCGCCGCGGCCTATCCGCAGGCGCGCATCGTCGCCGACGCGCAGCAGGCCTTCGCCGATCCGCAGGTCGATGCGGTCGTCATCGCCACGCCCAACCAGACCCACGCGCCGCTGGCGCTGGCGGCGCTGGCCCACGGCAAGCACGTGCTGGTGGACAAGCCGTTCACCCTGGACGTGGCCGAAGCGCAGCAGGTGCTCGCGCAGGCGCAGCAGGCCGGGCGCGTCGTCAGCGTGTTCCAGAACCGGCGCTGGGACGGCGACTTCCTCACCGTGCGGCGCCTGCTCGAGGAGAACCGCCTGGGCGCGATCGCCGAATTCCACTCGCACTTCGACCGCCACCGCCCGCAGGTCGGCGACCGCTGGCGCGAGCACGCGCTGCCCGGTTCGGGCCTGTGGTTCGACCTGGGGCCGCACTTGCTCGACCAGACCCTGCAACTGTTCGGGCTGCCCGAGGCGATCCAGGTGGACCTGGCGCAGCAGCGCCACGGCGCGCAGGCGACCGACTACTTCCATGCGGTGCTGCGCTACCCGCGGCTGCGCGCGGTGCTGCATGCCGGCTCGCTGGTCGCGGCGAACGGGCTGCGCTTCGCCGTGCACGGCGAGCGCGGCAGCTACGTCAAGCACGGCCTGGACACGCAGGAGGCGCAGCTGCGCGCCGGGCTGACCCCGGCCGCGCCGCAGTGGGGCGAGGACCCGCTGGCCGGCCAACTGACCCTGGTCGGCGACGACGGCAGCGCCGCCACGCAGGCGCTGCCGTCGCAGCGCGGCGACTACCGCCACTGCTACGCCGGCTTCCGCGAAGCGATGGCCGGACGCGCGCCCGCGCCGGTGGACGCGGCGCAGGCGCTGGCGGTGATGCGGCTGCTGGAACTCGGCCAGCGCAGCGCCGCCTCGGGCCGCACCCTCGCCCTGGACTGACGAGCGCCGCCGGTTACTTGGGCAGCGTGTCGCGCGGCCCGCCGTGCGAAGGCACGTCGCGCACTTCGCGCATCACCGCGTGGCCGCCGAACTGGTTGCGCATCGCCGCCAGCAGCTTGTCGGTGAACGAATCGGCGTCGCGCGAACGCAGCCGCTCCAGCAGCGACAGGGTGATCACCGGCGCGGGCACGTTGAGGTCGATCGCTTCGGCCACGGTCCAGCGGCCTTCGCCGGAATCCTCCACGTACGGGGCGATGCCGGACAGGTCCGGGTTGCTGCCCAGCGCGTCGGAACACAGGTCCAGCAGCCAGGAACGCACCACGCTGCCCTGGCGCCAGACTTCGGCGATCTGGTGCAGGTCCAGGTCGAACTCCTGCTTGCGCCCCATCAGCGCGAAGCCTTCGGCATAGGCCTGCATCATTCCGTACTCGATGCCGTTGTGGACCATCTTGGTGAAGTGGCCGGCACCGCTGGGACCGACCCGTCCCCAGCCGGCATCGGCGGCCGGCGCCAGCGTGGCGAACAGCGGGTCGAGCCGGTGCACCGCCGCTTCGTCGCCGCCGATCATCAGGCTGTAGCCTTCCTGCAGGCCCCACACGCCGCCGCTGGTGCCGCAATCGACGTAGGCGATGCCGTGCGCGGCCAGTTCGGCGGCGCGGCGCACCGAATCCTTGTAGTACGAATTGCCGCCGTCCACGACCACGTCGCCCTTGTCCAGCAGCGGCAGCAGCACCGCCAGGGTGTCGTCGACGATCTTGCCGGCCGGCACCATCAGCCACACCGCGCGCGGCGCCGGCAGCGCCGCGATCAGCGCGGCCATGCTGTCGGCCGTCTCCACCCCGCGCTGCTGCGCCGCGCTGCGCGCCGCCTCGCCCAGGTCGAATCCGACCACGCGGTGGCCGCCACGCACCAGCCGCTCGGCCATGTTCGCGCCCATGCGGCCCAACCCTACAAGTCCCAGTTCCATGCGTCCGTCCTAGCTCGAAGTGAGGAGCATTAGGGTCGCACGAAGCGCCCCACTGCGGCTGACGCGCAGCTAAGGCGAAGGCGCTTGCGCACAGGCCTGCAACTGCTGGTCGCGCCAGCGCCGGTACAAGGTGGTGTGCAGGTTGTGCAGGGCCAGGTCGATCGCGAACGGGGTGCGCGGATTGCGGTCCAGCAGGCGCGCCACGTGGTAGCCGATCGGTTTGACCCCCTTCGGATGCACGTACACCTCGAAGCCGCGGTAGAACGGGTCGTCGAGCAAGGCGTCGATCTGCGCCAGGACACTGCGTTGCGCCGGCGACAACGTCGCGCGCAGGGCCGGGTCGCGGTCGAACAACAGTTTCTCGAAGCGTTCGCGGCCACGGCCGCGCAGCGCCTGCGCCAGTTCCCAGATGCGCCGGTTGTTGCGGTCGTAGTAGGCGAAGCCGCCATGCGCGCGCAACGCCGACGCCGCCTCGGCGCTGACCGCCACGACCACGAAGTTCTCGGCCTGGTTGTTGATGTCGTCCAGGTAGCGGCGCTCGAACACGTGGGCGATGAAGCCGGGCGCGCCGAGGAAGGCGGCGCCGCCCAGTTGCGAGGTCCTGGCCGCCTTGCCGTCGGCGAAGAACTCGCCGGCATGCGCGCCGAGCAGGATGCTGTCGGTGCGGTGCAGGGTGAGGAAGGTGCCGATCGACAGTTCCCCGGCGCTGAAGGCACGATCGAAACCGGCATCGCCGTACAGTTCGCGCTGCGTGGCCAGCTGCGCGATCTGCCGGCCGACGCCGCATTCCGAGCGCACCCGGCCGCTGTAGAACGCCTCGATCGCGCGCGCGTTGCCGTGCACCGGGCGGTAGCCGCGGCCGAAGCTGCGGAAGCGCTGCCAGCCCTGCCGGCGCGCGCCGCCCGGGCCGAACCCGATCCAGCCCAGCTGCACGGCGGAGAAGCGGTAGCCCGGGTTGTCCTGCAGGCGCGCCACCGCGCGCTGGGTGGCCGCGCCGAGCCGCAGGAAATAGCCGCAGTGCGTGGCCGGTGTGTCGAGCAGCGCGCGCAGGGCGTCGCGCCGTTGCGCCGCGGTCCATCGCGCCGGCAGCGCCGCCTGCAGGTCGCCGTGCGCCTGCGCGTCGGCCAGCGAGGCGCGCGTGCAGGGCTCGCCCGGCAGCAGGCGCGGCTGCGCATCAGGCGTGCTGTCGATGCGCCAGCCGAGCTGGCGCAGCAGGGCGGCCAGGCAGTCGGCGCTGGCCTGGTCCGCCGGGTCCGGCGCCGCGGCGAGCGCGCCGCTCGCGCTCAGCGCGAGCGCCAGCAACAGGCGCGCGGCGATACGATGCCGGCGCGGCGATGGCTGGAGCGCAGTCGGGGCGGTCATGGCGCGAGCATGGCAGATGCGAAACGGCAGGCGGAGAAGAGTGGTCGGCGCGCCGGGGCGCGGACGCGGAGCGTGCCGCGCACGTCGTGCACGCACCGCGAAGCCGCGCCGCGCGCGCGTTCACCCGGCTGCAATGCCGGCCAACCCTACACTGCCGCTCCCGCTTCTGGAAAACAGCGTCATGCATGTGCTCGTCACCGGCGGCACCGGATTCATCGGCCGCGCACTGTGCCCTGCCCTGCTGCAGGCCGGGCACCAGGTCAGCGTGCTCAGCCGCGACGCGGCACGCGCGACGCAGGCGCTGCCGGGCATCCAGGCGCTGGAAGACCTGCACGGCGCCGCGCCGGCGGACGCGGTGATCAATCTCGCCGGCGAGCCGCTGAGCGAGGGCCGCTGGAACGAGACCCGCAAGCGCCGCTTCCGCACCTCGCGCATCGGCACCACCCGCGCACTGATCGACTGGATTGCGCAGCTGGACGCCGCGCAGCGGCCCGCCTGCCTGCTCTCCGGCTCGGCGATCGGCTACTACGGCGACCGCGGCGGCGACCTGCTCGACGAACGCAGCGCGGCCGGCGCGGATTTCGCCGCACAGCTGTGCCGCGACTGGGAAGCCGAGGCGTTGCGCGCGCAGGCGCTGGGCGTGCGGACCAGCCTGGTGCGGACGGGTGTGGTGCTGGGCCGCGACGGCGGCGCGCTGGCGCGGATGCTGCCGCCGTTCCGGCTCGGCCTGGGCGGGCGCATGGGCGACGGCCGGCAATGGATGAGCTGGATCCATCGCGACGATCACGTCGGCCTGTTGTTGTGGCTGCTGCAGCACGGCGGCGACGGCGCCTACAACGCCACCGCGCCGGCACCGGCGACCAATGCCGATTTCGCCGCACAGCTGGGCCGTGCCCTGCACCGGCCGGCGCTGCTGCCGGCACCGGCTGCGGCGCTGCGCCTGGCCTTCGGCGAGATGGCCGACCTGCTGCTGGGCAGCCAGCGGGCGCTGCCGGCGCGTGCGCAGCAGGAAGGCTATGTGTTCCGCCATCCGGAGTTGGGTGAAGCGCTGCGTGCCGTGATCGGATAGGCACACGACCGAAGCGACTGTAGGAGCGGCTTCAGCCGCGACCGGGCGTTACCGGTAATACCCTGTCGCGGCGGAAGCCGCTCCTACGAAAGCGTGTCATGGCCTGGCAAGTGCAGGCGAGCCGCCTGGCCTCATCCCGGCGCTCTGTACATGCGATCGCATCCCGCAACAATGCAAAACGCCCCGGCGGAGGCTGTCCGCCGGGGCGTTTTTGTGTGCGAGCGCTGCGCCGCGATGGCCGATCGCGGCGTGGCCTCAATAGCGCTTGCAGACGGTCTCGACCTGGCGGTTGCCGTTGGCCTGCTGGCGCTGGCCCTGGATGTAGCGCCCGGTGGCGCCGCCGGCGACCGCGCCGCCGACCGTGGCCAGCTTCTTGCCGTTGCCCTTGCCGACCTGGTTGCCGAGCAGGCCGCCGATCGCCGCGCCTGCCAGGGTGCCGCCGATGCGATTGGGGTCGGTGCTGTTCTTCTGCACCGCGACCTTCTTGCAGTGCACGCGGGTGCCGTCGCTGAAACGGCGCCCGGCGTCTTCCGGGCCGTAGTGGCGCTGCGCCTGCGCCAGCGGCGCGGCGGCAGTGGCGACGGCGAGCACGGTGAGACACAACGCGGATTTGAGAGTGTTCATGCTGGTTGCTCCTGGGTGGCGGAGCCGATGCGCTTGCACGCATCGCGCTCCCGACAGGCGCCACCTTTGCACCGCGTTCGCGAATGGATCGTGAAGCGAAACCGCGCTATTCAGCTTCCGCAGCGGCGCATGAACGCAGGGGTCAACGCGGCGTGGTGCCGTCGCCTGCCACCGGCGCAACCGGCGCAGCAGGCGCAGGCGTCGCTTCGGCCGGGTGCGGCATCGGCGCGGGCGCCGCAGGCGCAGGTGCCGGCGCTGCCGCGGCGGGCTCGGGTTCGGACTTGGGCGCCGCCGCCGGCGCTGGCGGCTCGGCCGCGGCCGGCTTGGACTTGGGCAGGTACTGCGCCATGCGTTCGAAGAAGCGCTTGTAGAAATCGCCGTCCTGCACCGTGCTGCTGGCCACGCGCACCAGCGAATCGTCGCTGCTGCCGACCGGCAGCGACACCGAGCCGAGCACGCCGACCCCGACGCTGGCCGAGTTGGCGCTCTTCTTCAACGCATAGCGGTCCTGCAGCGCGCTGACGAACACCCACGATTCGTCCTGGCCGTGCGCCACGCACGACACGCGCAATTCCAGCTGCTCGTGCGAATCCTGGTTGGGCTGAAAGTTCTTGGTGCCTTCCACCGCATCGGCGGTGGCCTTGGACACCACGTAGCCCTGGCTCAGCAAGGTGCGCCGCGCCGATTCGCAGGCCTGCGCCGGCTGCACCGGATAGCTGCGCGAATAGGTGTTGTCGGAGTTGAAGGTCTCCTTCACCAGGTTGTCCTGCTTGCGGGCGAAGCAGCCGCTCAGGCCGATCGCGACCAGCAGCAGCGCAGGAAGGGCGAGGACGTTGGAGGAAGCGGACATGGCCGTGGACCGAAGGAAGGAACCGGCCAAGGATAGCCGCAAGCGTGTCGAGGCGGCCTTGATGCCGCCGCCGGCGCTCATCCGGCGGTTAGCGGGCCGGGCGGCGGCCGCAGCGACAGGTCCACCCGCAGCAGGCCGCCGCCGCGGTCGCGGCGTTCGGCGCGCAGGTAGTGGTGGGCATCGAGCGCGGCCAGCGTCGGCGGCGCCGCCAGCGGCTCGCCCCACAGGCTCAGCGCGAAGCCGCGCGCGCGCAGCCAGTCCAGCAGCCGCTGCAGCTGGCCCGGATCGCGCGGCAGCAGCAGGTCCACGTCGCCGGGCAGGCGCGCGGCCGCGGCCGGGTCGGCCAGCCAGGCCGGGTAGCTGCCGTACAAGGCGTAATCGAACCCCTCCGTGCGCAGCGCGGCGAGCAGCTGCGCGGTGCCGGCCAGGTCGATCGGCTCGCGCCGTTTCTGGAAGATCAACGCGTACTCGTGGCTGCGGTCGCTGCGCGTCTGGCCGGGCGCCAGCGGCTGCGCGCCGTTGCGCGGGTAGCACAGCACGCGCTCGGCGCAGGGCACGAACAGGCTGCCGAGCACCCGCGCCAGGTCCCAGGCCTGCGGCACGAACACGCCGTCCAGTTCGACGTTCTCGACCATCGCGATGCAGAATCCGTCCTCGCGCAGGCTGCGGCGCACCGCGTGAAATACCGCGCGCAGGCCGTGCAGATAGGCCGCGTAGTCGGTGCTGGCGTAGAGTTGGCCCGGCGTCGCCGCGCCCGGCCAGGCGCAGCCGAAGTACGGCACGTTGGTCAGGCACAGGTCCACCGGCGCCTCCAGCGCCAGCTGCGGCAGCGCGCCGACCCGCACCTGCGCCGCCAGCCCGAGCCGCTGCAGCCGCTCGCGCGCCAGCGCCGCGCGCGCCGCGTCGATCTCCAGCCCCAGCCCGCGCCGGCCTTCCAGCGCGGCGGCGAGCAAGGTGCTGCCGAAACCGCAGAACGGATCCAGCACGCAGGCATCGGGCGCGCTGAACTGGCGCACGAACGGGCGCATCTGGCTGACCCAGCCGCAGTCGCGCGCGCCCAGCGGATCGCGCTGGCGCAGGTCATCGGGCAGCCGGTGCGCGGGCGGGTCCGGCGGCGGCGTCCACCAGCTGCGGCTATCCATGCGCGGCCTGCCACAGCAGATCGCGGTCCGGCTGCCAGCCCGCGCACAGCCGGCCGTCGGCGAAGAACACCAGCTTGTAGATGTCGCCGCTGTCGTGGCGCGCCTGCATCGCGCCGTAGTCGGAACTCTCGAACACCAGCTCCATGCCGTCGTCGGTGGCCATGCGCAGGTTCCAGAAGTAATAGCCCTCGGTGATCTGCAGCGGCCGCAGCGTGCGCCACCACGGCGTGGCCATGCATGCGGCCAGCACCTGCTCCACGCCGACCCGCGCCTGCGCCAGGTAGCGCTGGGTGCCGGTGGCGCGGTAGCCGTCGCCCAGCCGCGAGAACTCGCGGAAGATCACCGTGCGTGCGCCGCACGCGCGGGCCCAGCGCAGATAGCCGGCGACGCCGTCGGCATCGGCGATGCCGCCGTGCTGCAGGATGCACACCAGGCGCAGCGGCAGCGCCGCGGCGATGCGCCGCGCGGTGGCGACGAACACCTGCGCGTCGGCGATCGCCTCGCCATCGCGGAAACGCATGATCGCGTCGTTGCCGGCCTGCTGCGGATGGTGCCGCGACAGTTCCACCCACGACAGCCGGAAGCGTTGCAGCGCGTCCAGCAGCGCATCGCCGCGGCCGCGGGCGAAGCCGGCGCCGTTGCTGTACAGCACCCGCTGCTCGACCAGCAGCCCGTCGCGTTCGGCGGCGCTCAAGGTCTCCAGCAACTGCACGAACCATTCCTCGTCGTCGGTCATCTCCAGCCCCGACAGCGAATGCGACAGCGGCAGGCCGTGCAGCTGCGCCAGCCCATCGCGCAGCATCGCGAAATAGTCCGGCGGCGGCCGCAGGCTGGCCGCCGCGGTGCCGCCGGCGTGCGGGCGCAGGGTCTCCGAACAGAAACGGCAGCGCGCCGAACACGGCCGCACCGATGCGTACGGGGTGAAGGTGACCGGCTGCGCGACGCGGTAGTCGCGCCCGCCGATGCGCTGCACGCGCCAGCGTGCGGCATCGTCGCCGGCCGGCACCCGCCATTCCAGGTGCGGCATGCCGGCACGCAGCGCGGCGAACAGCGGCGAGGCGCCGCTCAGCGGCGGCGCGAACTCCATGCGCGCGTCCATCGCCGCACCTACAGGCGCGCCGCGTTCGCGCGCTCGCGCACTTGCGCGAAGCTCCAGTCGTGCAGCAGGCGGCCGTTCTCCCATACCGTGACCATCGCATCGTCGTAGCCGGCAGGCCGCGCCACCGCGTCCAGCGACGCCGCGCTGGCCGGCACCGGCTCGGTGCGGTAGCCGCCGTACTCGCGATGGCGCAGCAGGCTCATGCGCCCGCGCTTGCTGAGCTTGCCCTTGTCGGTCACCGGATCCTTGTAGACGTCGATCCACTCGCCGTCCACGCGCGCGGCCGAGCACTTCAGCGCGAACTTCTGCGTGTCGCGGTCCAGCCGCTGCAGCAGCGCGCCGCCCATGCCGAAGGCGACGTTGTCGGTGGCATAGCCGGCGCTGGTGACGCGCTCCAGGATGGCGCGGATGCTGGTCGGGTTGACCCCGTCGCCCTGGATCACGCGCACGTGGTTGAGCACCTTGTAGCCCCTGCCGTTGACGCTGTGGCCGAAGGCCTCGTCGAGCAGTTCCAGGCACTGGTGCACCACCGCCACCGGGTCGCCGGAATCGGGGCGGATCACCACGGTGGCGCCGGAGGCGATCACCTCCTCGCGCAGCGTGGTGCCCCAGTGCTCGCGGATCGCGTGGAAGATGTCGTAGCTGTCGGACACCACCGCGACGATGCCGCCGGGCTTGCCGAACTGCCTGAGCATGTTGCGGTACGCGTCCACCTCGCGCGCGCGGCCCCAGCTGGTGATGGTGCTGTGCTCGGCGGCGGGGATCGAGTAGCCGGCCATCGGCTCGTGGTAGTGCGCGCGCGCCAGCAGCAGCCCGGACACGGTATCGGTGCCGAGGAAATTGACCAGGTGCGCGGCGCCGCCGATCGCCGCCGACTCCAGGCTGGACACGCCGCGCGCGCCGAAGTCGTGCAGCTTGAACGGCAGCTGCCCTTCCGGGTCGTCGCTGGTGCGCTCCAGGAACTGGCGGATGGTCTGCTTGGCGTGCCAGCTGACCGTGGCCACGGTGACCGGATACCAGATGCGCAGCAGCAGCGTTTCCAGGTACGAGGGCACCCAGTAGGCCTGCGCGTCGGTGGACTCGATGGTCATCAGCGCGTTGTGGGTCGGCACCACGCTGCCCTCGGGCACGGCGCGGATGCGGATCGGCAGCTGCCCGCCGAGGCGGTCGACGATGTCGCGCCAGCCGGCCTCGTTGAACGGCTCGCCGTGCGCGGCGAACAGGTCGCGCGCCTCGTCGACGTCGGCATGGGTGATGGCGCGGCCCAGCGCTTCCTTGAGGATGGCCTGCAGGCCGAAGAACACGGTACGGTCGTAGACGCCGCCGCGCGATTCCACGTAGAAGAACGTGGCGTCGGTACCGGCCGGATATTGCAGCCAGTGGCTGGCCTTGTAGCTATCGGTGTTGAGCAGCAGGTTGTTCAGGCATTGCATGACGGAAGCTCCTTCGCGTCAGGGAAAGCCAGCGGTCTGTCCGCCGGCCGGGGCAGGCCGCGGTCAACCGCGGCCCAGGAAGAATTCGAGCAGGTGCAGGTGGTCTTCGAACAGTTTCGGGCCCATCCCCAGCACTTCGCTGACCGGGATCCAGCGCGCCTTGTCGGCGTCGTCGCCGCCGCGCACCTCGGGCAGCTCGCCGAAGGTGAACTCGAAGTGGAACCCATGGGTGATGGTGCGCCCGCGCAGGCTGCGCTCGGGGTGGTCGAACACGTGGCGGTTCTTCAGCGAGCCCTTCAGCACCGGTACCGGGATCTTCAGCCGGGTCTCCTCGCGCAGTTCGCGCAGGCAGGCGTCGAGGATGCTCTCGTGCTGGCCGACGAAGCCGCCCGGCAGCGCCCACAGGCCCTTGCCCGGCGCGGCGCGGCGCCGCACCAGCAGCACGTGGCCCGAATGCACCACCACCGCATCGGCGGTGACGAAGGTCGGCGGATACGGCGCCTCCTTCCAGGCCGCGCGGTACTGCTCGATGAACTGGTACTCGGCGAGCAGCTCCGCGTACGAGGGCGAGCTCTTGCGGAACGCCTCGAGCATGTCGAACACCGGCGCCGGCACGTTGCCGCGCAGCATCAGCAGCGCGCCGTGGAAATCGATGCTGCCGGCCTCGAACAGGTAGCGGCGCAATTCGGTCGCCGACAGCGTCTCGGTGTGCTGCACGTCGACCAGCGGCCATTGCGGGAATTCGCGCAGGTAGTAGCTGCTGGCGTCCTTGTCCATGCCGACCAGGCCGATGCGCGCCTCGGCACCGCCGCCGTCGGCGCGCACCGCCTCGGCCACCGCCGACTGCACCGCGGCGATCCACTGGCTCTCGTTGTACAGATGGTCGCGCAGCGGGCGCAGGATCAGGCGCTCGCCGGCGCCGTCGAGCGCGGCCTGGATCATCACGCTGCGTTCGGCCACGGTCCACGGATTGCGGATGGTGCGCGGGGTATCGGCCGAGCCGATCAGGAAGATGAGCTTCTGCGCACGCGCCAGGGCGTGGCGGGCAACGGCGGCGTGGCCGTTGTGGAAGGGCTCGAAGCGCCCGATGAACACAAGATAGTCGTACTCCATGAGCATCCCTCACGGTGATTGGGGTCGCCGCGGGTCTATCCCTTGGCGTGGCGCAAATGCTACGCCGATGCGCGAAGGCGTCAAGTGGCGCGGCGTGGCCCGCCCATCGATGGCGCACATGCCGCACGCTGCGCCGCGTCCGTCTCGCAGCCGAGGGCCGCTGCGTTGCAGCGCGCGCGGCGCGCGCGATCGCGCTAGCCTCGTGGCCCCCGAACAGGAGCGCGCGACCATGCCCCACCGCAGCCGTCTTGCCGGATTCATCATCGATTGCCAGGACACCGACGCCGACACCGCCGCGCGCTTCTGGAGCGCGGCGCTGGGCTATTCCGCCGCGGCGGGCTATTCCGAACTCGGCGCCGAATACGCGGCATTGGAGGGCGCGCCCGCGGGCCTGCAGGTGGAGGTGCAACGCGTCGATCACGCCTCGCGCGTGCACCTGGACATCGAGAGCGACGACATCGAGGCCGAGGTCGCGCGCCTGGAGGGCCTGGGCGCGCGCCGGATCGGCTTCGTCAAGCGCTGGTGGGTGATGGAAGCGCCGACCGGGCATCGCTTCTGCGTGGTCAAGATGCGCGATCCCGCCGCCGGTGCGCCGCCCAACACCTGGGACTGACGTTCGCCGGCGCGGCGCGCGCGGCATGCAGCCGCGTGTTCGCCGCATGCGCTCGACGTGCGGGGCGTTGCGCCTGCACATGCGGCTGCCCAGCACGCACCGCCCGGTCATGATCGTGTAGCGCTGCGCGAGCGACCATGCGCGCCGGCGTGTCGCGATGCCGCCGCTGCGCTGCATGCCGAGCCCGGACGATGCCTATGGCACCATCGCCGCTCGCACCACTTCCCTTTGCCAGAGACATGTTGCCGATGCCGACGTTCCCGCTCTCTTCCCGCGCCCGCGCCGTGGCGCTCGCGTTCGCCATGGCGCTGTTCGCCGCCTGCCTCGCACTCCCGGCCAGCGCCGCGCCGGCAGCGGCGCCGCTGAAGGTGATGAGCTTCAACGTGCGCGTGCCGGTGGACAAGGACGGCGACAAGCGCTGGGAGATCCGCCGCAGCGCGATGGCTGAACTGATCCGCACCCAGCATCCGGACGTGTTCGGCACCCAGGAACTGGTCAAGCTGCAGGCCGACTACCTGGCCGCGCAGTTGCCCGACTACCGCTGGTTCGGCCGCAGCCGCGACGGCAGCGAGGACGGCGAGCGCATGGGCGTGTTCTACGACAGCCGCCGGTTGAAGCTGGTGGACTCGGGCGACTTCTGGCTGTCGGACACGCCGGCGGTGGTCGGCAGCATCAGCTGGGGCCACCCGCTGCCGCGCATGGTGAACTGGGGGCTGTTCGAGCGCATCGCCGACGGCCGCCGCTTCTACCTGTTCGACACCCACCTGCCGTATCGCGACGAGGACGAGGCGGCGCGCGCCAAGGGCGCCGCGTTGATCCTCGCGCGGCTGCAGGCCTTGCCCGCCGACGTGCCGGTGGTGCTCACCGGCGACTTCAACACCGCGCCCGATTCGCCCACCTACCGCACCCTGGTCCCGGCGCTGGCCGACGCGCGCGCGCAGGCGCCGCAGCCGCAAGGGCCGCAGGCGACCTTCCATGACTTCACCGGCCATCCGGACCGGCGCATCGACTGGATCCTGTCGCGCGGGCTGCGCGCGACGCGTTTCGCCACGCTGGACGCACGCCCGCAGGGCCATTGGCCGTCGGACCACTTCCCGGTCGTCGCCGAGTTCGCCTGGCCGCACTGAGTTTTCGCGATCGGCGCGCCGGGCGTCACTGCGCCCGTGCCGGCGCGGCGCCGTCGGCGTGCGCGCACAGCCAGTCCAACACCTGACGCACCGCCGGCGCCGGCGCCGGGGCCGGCCGCCACACGATCGACAGCTGCCGCGCCGCCCACGCTTCGTGCAGCGGCACTGCGACCAGCTGCGCGCGCACGCTGACCCGGGCCAGCGCGGCCTGCGGCAGGATCGCCACGCCGGCGCCGCGCGCCAGCATCCGGCACAGCGGTTCGATGCCGTGCACGTGCGCGCGCACGCGCAACTGGCCGCCGGCGCGCGCGGCCTGCGTGCGCAGGTGCCGCTGCAGCGCGCTGTCGTCGGCCAGGCCCAGGAACTGCGCCTGCCACAGCTGCGCCAGGCGCAGCTGCGGCGCCTGCGCCAGCGGATGCGTGGCCGCGGCCACCAGCACCAGCCGGTCCTGGCGGAACGGCTGCGCGTGCAGGCCGGCCAGGTCGGCGTGGTCGGCGATCACCGCCAGGTCGGCGCGTTCCTCGCGCACGGCGTCGGCGGCGGCCATGCTGCCCTGCTCGCGCAGGGCCAGGTCGATGCGCGGATGCGCGACCAGGAACTCGGCCAGCAGTTCGGGCAGCCATTCGTACAGCGCCGCGGTGTTGGCCAGCAGCCGCACCGTGGCCTGGTTGGCGCCGGCATGCTCGCCCAGTTCGGCGCGCATCGCCTCGGCCTGGCGCAGCAGCTGCCGCGCGTGCCGCAGCAGCGCCGCGCCGGCCGCGGTCAGGGTCACGCCGCGGCGGCCGCGCTCGAACAGCGCTGACCCGGCTTGCACTTCCAGCGCGCGGATGCGCGCGCTGGCCGCGGCCAGCGACAGCGCGGCGCGGTCGGCGCCGGCGGTGATGCTGCCGGCCTCGGCCACCGCCGCGAACAGCCGCAAGTCGATGAAATCCAGGTGCATGCCCGCTCCAGCCTTCGTCGTTGCCGAAGTCTGCCTGAAGCGATCGCGCATTGTCCGGCGCCGGCGCAGCGCCGATGCTGCAGGCATGCAATCGCTCATCCCGCACCTGTTGCCGATCGCCGCGGTGTTCTGCCTGGCCGGCTTCGTCAAGGGCGTCGCCGGCACCGGCCTGCCGACCGTGGCGATGGGCCTGCTCGGCCTGTGGCTGGCGCCGCCGGAGGCGGCCGCGCTGCTGGTGCTGCCGTCGCTGCTGACCAACCTGCAGCAGGCCTGGGGCGCCGGCGCGGCGGCGCTGCTGCGGCGGCTGTGGCCATTGCTGGCGACGATCGTGGCCGGCACCTGGCTCAGCGCCGGCATCCTGGTCGGCGCCGATCCGGCGCTGGCCCGCGGCGGGCTCGGCGCCTTGCTGGCGCTGTACGCACTGCTCGGCCTGAGCCGCTGGCAGGGCCGGTTGCCGCCGCGGCACGAACCCTGGGCCGGCCCGGCGGCCGGGCTGGCGACCGGCCTGCTGACCGGCGCCACCGGCGTGTTCGTGCTGCCGTCGCTGCCCTACCTGGTCGCGCTGGGCCTGCCGCGCGATGCGCTGATGCGCGCGCTGGGCTACTGCTTCGGCACCGCCACATTGGCGCTGGCCGCGGCGCTGGCCTGGCACGGCGCGTTTGCGCGCGGCGCGCTGGGGCCGTCGCTGCTGGCGCTGCTGCCGACCGTGGCGGGCATGTGGCTCGGTGCGCGGCTCCGCCAGCGCATTTCCGCCGAGGCGTTCCGCCGCGTGTTCTTCGCGACCCTGCTGGGGCTGGGGTTGCACCAGGCGTGGCAGGCGTGGGGCTAGGACCGCTTTCGATCAAGCTGATGCGCGCTTGTAGGAGCGGCTTCAGCCGCGACCGGGCGTTACCGGTAAGGCCGGTCGCGGCTGAAGCCGCTCCTACGACGAGCCTGTCAGGCCGCCTGACGGCGCTCATGGTCCGAGGCAATCCGGAGCCCCTCCTTCAGCGCGATCGCCGGTGCCTCGCTGGTCGCGCTGCCGTCGCGTTCGGCACCGGCAGCGCAGCGTGCATACGATGCCGCGGCCCTGCGAACGGCCAACGAAAAACGCGCCACCGCTAGGCGATGGCGCGTCTGTCTTCGCGCGGCAGTGGACGCCAGGCTCAGTCCGCCCAGCGCCCCGGGCCGGTGGACTGCGGCAGCACCTGCACCGACAGCGGGCGGTCCTTCTCCAGCAGGTTCAGCGCGTCGGCCAGGATCGCCGCCGATTCGCGCAGCAGCGGATCCGGGCGCTTGTCGACCAGCTTCTCGCGCGCGGCGTCCTTGACGATGTCGCGCTCGTTGCCGGTCAGGCCGTCGTCGCTGCTGTCGTCGGCGAGCGGGTCCAGCGGCAAGCCGAGCTGCTTGCGCATCTCCTGGCGCTGCTTGCGCTGCACGTCCTGCTTCTCGCGCTCGGCGCGGCGCTCGGCCTCGTTGAGCACCACGTACTTCTTCGCCGCCTCGGTGCGGAACTGCTGCACGTCCTCTTCCCACCACTGGAATTCCTTGTCGCTGGCGATGCGGCTGGCATGCAGCGTCTCCAGCCGCGGCAGCAGCGGCGCGAAGTTGCCGTACTGGGTGTGCGGCACCGCGGCGATGCGGGTCCACGGCAGGGCGTTGTCGTAGGTGCTCTCGCCGAACTCGGTGGCATCCACGCTGGCCGGGAACGCGATGTCCGGCACCACGCCCTTGTGCTGGGTGCTGCTGCCGCTGACCCGGAAGAACTGGGCGATGGTCAGCTTGACCTGGCCGAAGCGGTCGGTCTCGTTGGCCGGCCAGCGGTCCAGGTCGACGATGTTCTGCACCGTGCCCTTGCCGAAGCTGGTCTCGCCGATGACCAGGCCGCGGCCGTAGTCCTGGATGGCGCCGGCGAAGATCTCCGAGGCCGAGGCCGAACCGCGGTTGATCAGCACCGCCAGCGGGCCGTCCCAGGCCACGCCCGGCTTGTCGTCGCTGTTGACGGTGACGCGGCCGCCGGATTCGCGCACCTGCACCACCGGGCCCTGCTCGATGAACAGGCCGGTCAGTTCGATCGCCTCGTCCAGCGAGCCGCCGCCGTTGTTGCGCAGGTCCAGCACCACGCCGTCGACCTTGTCGGTCTTGAAGCCGGCCAGCAGCTTGGCCACGTCGCGGGTCGCCGAGGCGTAGTCGCTGGCGTTGCGGCGGCGGCCTTCGAAGTCCTGGTAGAACGCCGGCAGCTTGATCACGCCGACGCGCCGCGCCGGCACCCCGTCCTTCGCCGGCAAGGCGATGGTCTCGGCCTTGGCGGCCTGTTCGGCCAGGCGCACCTTCTGCCGGGTCAGCAGCAGCTGGCGGTGCTTGCCGTCCACGCCGGCCTCGGCCGGGATGTATTCCAGCCGCACCTGGGTGTCCTTGTCGCCGCGGATCTTGGCCACGACGTCGTCGATGCGCCAGCCGATCACGTCCTCGACCTGGCCGGACTTGCCCTGGCCGACGCCGACGATGCGGTCGCCCGCCTTCAGCGTGCCGTCCACCGCGGCCGGGCCGCCCGGGATGACCTCGCGGATCACCACCATGTCGTCCTGCTTCTGCAGCTGCGCGCCGATGCCTTCCAGCGACAGCGACATCTGCTGGTTGAAGTTCTCGGCGGTGCGCGGGGTGAAGTAGTCCGTGTGCGGGTCGACGGTGTTGGTGTAGGCGTTCATGAAGAACTGGAACACGTCCTCGCTCTTGAGCTCCTTCACCGAGTCGGCGAGGTTGGCGTAGCGCTTGTCCAGGGTCTTGCGGATGTCCTCGGGCTTCTTGCCGGCCAGCTTGAGCCGCAGCCAGTCGTTCATCACCGACTTGCGCCACAGATCGTCCAGCTCCTGGTTGTCCTTGGGCCACGGCACGTCCTTGCGGTCGTACTCGAACTTCTCCGTGCCGTTGAAATCGAAGTCCTGCTTGAGCAGCTTGCGCGCATAGCCGATGCGCTCGTCCACGCGCTGGCGGTACACGGCGAACACCTGGAACGCCGGCTCCAGCTGACCGGAGGCGATGTTGGCGCCGAGGTTGGTCTGGAACGGGGCGAACCTGTCCACGTCGGCCTGGGTGAAGAACTGCTTGCTGCCGTCCAGCGTCTCCAGGTACTTCTTGAAGACTTCCTTGGAGGTCGCCTCGTCGAGCGCGCGCGGCCGGTAGGCGTAGCGGCTGTCGGAGAGCAGCCCGTACACTAGCTTGGCGGTGGTGGCCTGGTCGGCGGTCGAGGCCGCCGGCAGCGCCGGCGCGTCGGTGCGGGCGAACAGCGCCAGCGGCGCGGTCAGCGCGAACGCCAGCAGAACGGCAGAAGCTTTGAATTTCATCTACGTACTCTCGGCACCAGGCCGTCAGGGGGGCTGCAGATTGCGTGAGACAACACGACAGTGCCGCAAGTTGCAGGCCGTGTCACCTGTTCCTGAACCAGACTAGCGGCGGCTCGGTAGCGAAGTGTGAATGGCGCCGGTGCGGGCACCACGGGCGTGCGCACAGGCAGGCGCAGCGGGCATGCGGCGCGCGCCGGGCGAACCCGACGCGCCGCTGTCGAAGGGCGGCAGCGCCGCCGCCGCGCCGGCTCAGGCGGCGACGCCGGCCCCTGCCGCCTGGCGGTCGGCGTGGTAGGACGAGCGCACCATCGGCCCGGAGGCGACGTGGCTGAAGCCCAGCGCGTTGCCGTACTCCTCCAGCGCCTTGTATTCCTCCGGCGTCCAGTAGCGCATCACCGGGTGGTGGTGCGCGGTGGGCTGCAGGTACTGGCCGATGGTGACCATGTCCACGTCGTGCGCGCGCAGGTCGCGCAGCGTGGCCTGCACCTGCTCCATGGTCTCGCCCAGGCCGAGCATGATCCCGGACTTGGTGGCGATGGCCGGGTGCTGCGCCTTGAACTTCTGCAGCAGGGTCAGCGACCACTGGTAGTCGGCGCCGGGGCGCACGTTCGGGTACAGGTCCGGCACCGTCTCGATGTTGTGGTTGAACACGTCCGGCGGATTGGTTGCCAGGATCTCCAGCGCGCGGTCCATGCGGCCCTTGCCGCGGAAGTCCGGGGTCAGGATCTCGATGCGCGTGGCCGGGGCCTTGGCGCGGATCGCGCCGATGCAGTCGGCGAAGTGCTGGGCGCCGCCGTCGCGCAGGTCGTCGCGGTCGACGCTGGTCACCACCACGTAGCGCAGGCCCATGTCGGCCACGGTCTGCGCCAGGCTGGCCGGCTCGCTCGCGTCCGGCGGCTTGGGCCGGCCGTGGGCGACGTCGCAGAACGAGCAGCGGCGGGTGCAGACCTCGCCCAGGATCATGAAGGTGGCGGTGCCGTGGCTGAAGCACTCGTGGATGTTCGGGCAGCTGGCTTCCTCGCAGACCGTGACCAGGCGGTTCTCGCGCAGCTTGGCCTTGAGGGTCTGCACCGCGTTGCCAGACGGGATCCGCACCCGGATCCACGACGGCTTGCGCAGCACCGGCGCGTCGGCGAACTGCACCGGCGAGCGGTTGATCTTGTCCCCGCCCAGCTGCTTGACGCCGGCCTGCAGCGGCGCGGGCGCGCTGTCGCCGGAAAGGACCTGCAAGGGGATGGTGCGTGCGCTGGGCTGGGTCATGGCGTCGTCGGCGGGCAGGCGGTCAGGCCGCGTGCGTGAGCGTGAGGTCGGGCAGGGCGTCGAGCGGCTGCAGGGTCAGCCCGAACTGGCGCGCCAGTTGGGCCAGCAGCACCGGTTTGACGGCCTGCATGCCGGAGGGACCGCCCAAGTCTAGCACCGAGGTCACCTGCAGGCCCTGGTAGCCGCAGGGGTTGATGCGGTGGAACGGCTCCAGGTCCATCGCCACGTTGAACGACAGGCCGTGGAAGGTGCAGCCGCGGCGCACGCGGATGCCCAGCGCGGCGACCTTGGCCGCGCCGACGTAGACGCCGGGCGCGCCGTCGCGGCGCTGGCCGAGGATGTTCCATTCGTCCAGCGTGTCGATGATCGCCTGCTCGATCCGGCACACGTAGTCGCGCACGCCGATCTTCAGCCGGCGCAGGTCCAGCAGCGGGTACACCACCAGCTGGCCGGGGCCGTGGTAGGTGACCTGGCCGCCGCGGTCCACGTGCAGCACCGGGATCTGGCCCGGCGCCAGCACGTGTTCGGGCTTGCCGGCCTGGCCGAGGGTGAACACCGGGTCGTGCTCCACCACCCACAGCTCGTCGGCGCTGGCCTCGCCGCGCGCATCGGTGAAGCGCTGCATCGCCCGCCACACCGGTTCGTAGGGCTGGCGGCCGAGATCGCGGACCCGGCACGGCGGCAATGCCGAGGCCGGTTCCGGCGACGCTGCGCGGTCGCCGGCTACAGCGTCCACTTCACTTCCGGATGCTCGCGCAGCGCCACGTGCGCGGCGTCGTACTGGGCGCGGTCGGCGGCGCGGAAGGCGATCCGCACCGACACGTACTTGCCGTTGGACGAATGCTTCCAGCTGATGCGCTCTTCCAGCACGTCCACGCCGGCCTGCGCGAGCAGGCGCGGCAGCTCGGTCTCCAGCCCGGTGTTGGCGGTGCCCATCGCGCTGAGCTCGAAGACGCCGGGGAACTGGAAGCCGTGTTCGGGATTGTCGGAGGTGATGTCCATGGCTGCATTATCGGGCCGCCGCCGGGCAAACCCAAGGCCGCGCCGCGCGGGCGGCGGCCGCGGCGGACCGTCATGCGGCGGCAGCCTCGCATCGTCGGCATGCGCGCGATGTTGGCAAGCGGCGCCAGTGGGACGAAGCGATACGGCCGCATGGCTTTCCCCCGGCCGGCACGGCATCCTATGCTGGGCTTCAGCCCCTTCCGCGGCAGGCTTTCACGGCATCCGCGCAGCCGGCCCGCTAGCGTCGCCACACCCTCCCCCCTTCCTTGCACAGGGACGTCGCCATGCTGTCATCGCGCCTGCCTCTCGCCGTTGCCGTCGCCGCTGTTCTCGCCATCGCCTCGCTGCCCGCCGCCGCCGCCGACCGTTGCACCGGCAGCGCCCTGCAGGACACGCCGCCCACGGTGAACCTGCGGGTCGACAACGACCTGTTCGGCGGTGCCGGCCAGGACCAGGGCTATACCAACGGGTTCGGCGTGACCCTGGTCTCGCCGAACCTGGTCGACTTCACCGACGACCCCTGCCTGCCGCGGCTGGCACGGGCGGTCAACCGCTACCTGGAACGCCTGCACCCGGGCGAGTTCGAGCAGCAGAACATGGTCTTCAGCTTCGGCCAGGCCATCTACACCCCGACCGACAAGACCCGCCGCGACCTGATCAAGGACGACCGCCCCTACGTCGGCGTGCTGGCGATGAGTTTCGGCTACAACGCGCGCAACCAGGACCGCCTGCGCACCACCCAGTTGCTGCTGGGCATGGTCGGCCCCTCGGCGCAGGGCAAGCAGGTGCAGGACA
Source organism: Xanthomonas sp. AM6 (assembly GCF_025665335.1). Lineage (NCBI taxonomy): Bacteria > Pseudomonadati > Pseudomonadota > Gammaproteobacteria > Lysobacterales > Lysobacteraceae > Xanthomonas > Xanthomonas sp. AM6. The sequence goes on along the minus strand of NZ_CP106869.1, from coordinate 872,320 downwards.
TGGTGCACGATGCGCTCGGCGACGAGAAGTTCCTCGGCTGGGACAACCAGCTGCACGACGAACCGGTGTTCCGCGTGCTGCACGAACGCATGCGCCGCTGGCCCGGCGACGCGGCGGTCAACGCCGACGGCTGGGGCTGGGACGCGATCAGCCACTGGGGCGGCGCGCTCGGCACCCTGGAGACCCATGCCAACGCCGGCGCCGAAGTGCGCTTCGGCTGGAAGCTGCCGGACGATTTCGGCAGCTCGCCGCTGCGCCCGGCCGGCGAGAACACCGCCCCGCCCCGCTACGGCATGGGCCGCGGCTGGTCGGCGCACCTGTTCCTGACCAGCGACGCGCGCTGGGTGCTGCGCGACATCACCCTGGACGGCAACACCTTCCGCGACAGCCACAGCGTGAAGAAGCGCCCCTTCGTCGGCGAAGCCGGCTTCGGCCTGGCGGTGATGCGCGGCAAGTGGAAGTTCGCCCTGGCGCGCTACTGGAGCACCCGCGAATTCGACCTGCAGAAGCAGACCCCGGTGTTCGGCAGCTTCACGATCAGTCGGCGTCTCTGAAAGGCCGGGATTGGGGATTCGGGATTGGGGATTGGAAAGCGCTCCCGGCTTCAACGAATCCCCAATCCCGAATCCCCAATCCCGAAAAAGCCGGCGCAAGCCGGCTTTTTTTCAACTCACTCGGCTTCCCACCACATCCAGAAGCTGTCCCACAGGCGCTTGAAGAAGCCGGCCTCCTCGACCGCCTTCAGCGCCACCAGCGGGGCCTGCGCGACCACCTTGCCGTCCAGCGAGACCTTGACCGTGCCGATCGCCTGGCCCTGCTTGATCGGCGCTTCCAGGGTCTTGGGCACGTCGATCGACGGCTTCAGTTCGTTGTAGCGGCCGCGCGGCACGCCGACCAGCAGCGGCTGCGCCACGCCCAGCAGCACTTCCTTCTCGGTGCCCTTCCACACGCGCTGCTGCGCGACCTGCTTGCCCGGTTCGTACAGGCGGTGGGTCTCGAAGAAGCGGAAGCCCCAGTTCAACAGCGCCAGGCTGTCGTCGGCGCGCTGCTTCTCGGAGCTGTCGCCCATCACCACCGCGATCAGGCGCTGGTCGCCGCGCTGCGCGGAGCTGAGCAGGCAGTAGCCGGCCTCGGAGGTGTGGCCGGTCTTGATGCCGTCCACGCTGGGGTCGCGCCACAGCAGCAGGTTGCGGTTCTGCTGGGTGATGTCGCCGACCTTGAATTCCTTGATCTTGTTGTAGGCGTAGGTTTCCGGATAGTCGCGCACCATCGCCCGGCCCAGCAGCGCCAGGTCGTAGGCGGTGGTGTGGTGGCCTTCGGCGGACAGGCCGTGGGCGTTGACGAAGTGCGAACCGGTCATGCCGAGCTTGGCCGCGTAGTTGTTCATCAGCGCGGCGAAGGCTTCCTCGCTGCCGGCGGTGTGCTCGGCCAGCGCGATCGCCGCGTCGTTGCCGGACTGGATCGCCATGCCCTTTTCCATGTCCTCCAGGCGCGCGGTCTGGTTGACCGGGAAGCCGCTGTAGCTGCCGTCGGTGCCGGCGCCGCCCTCGCGCCAGGCGCGTTCGCTGAGCATGACCTGGTCGTCGCGCTTGATCTTGCCCAGTTTCAGTTCGGCGGCGACCACGTAGGACGTCATCACCTTGGTGATGCTGGCCGGGGCCACCTGCACGTGTTCGTTCTCGCCGGCCAGCACCTGGCCGGTGGCGTAGTCCATCAGCACCCAGGACTTGGACACGGCCGGCCTGGGCGCCGGCGGGATCGCCACGGCAGCGGGCGCGGCGGCAGCGGCAGCAGGCTGTGCCGGCACCGGGCCGGGGGTCTGCGCGGAAACCAGGCCCACGGCGAAGGTGGCCACGGCGGCGACGGCGAAGCGGAATTTCATCTAACACGACTCCTGGCGGGCCCGAGGGCCGATGGTAAACGAGGCATTGTAGGGCCAGCCGGCGCCTGGCCAGGCGCGGCGGCGGCGCAGGCAGGAGCCGGCGTTAAGCGATCGGCGGCCGAGCGCCGGGTAAACACCGAGCGAGCGCTGCGCACGCCTCGGCGTGGCGTGCGATCCGCGCGCGCTCAGTCCTTGACGATCTGCGGACGCCCGAAACCGAGGCCGGCGATGCGGCTGGCCAGTTCCGCGGCGCGGCCATGGTCCTCGGCCGCGACCCGCAGCCGCCACAGCGTGCGCCCGCCGGAGACGATGTCGCTGACGCTGGCGCCGGCGATGCCGGCCGAGGCCAGCTGCGACAGCGCGCGGTTGGCGTTCTCGCGGCTGGCGAAACTGGCCACCTGCAGCAGGATGCCGAGCGGGCCGCGCGCGCCTGCGTTGTCGGCGAGCGCGCGCGGTGCCGGCGCGGCCGGGGCCGGTGTCACGGCTGCCGCAACGCTGGGAGCTGGCGCAGCCGTCGCGGTGGCGCGCCGCGGCGGCGCAGCGGCCACGCTCGCTCCGGCCTTGGCCGGCGTGTCGAGCTTGGCCGGCTTGCCGGTGGCCACGCGCACGCCGCGCGATTTCATCCAGTCGTCGAAATGGTCGGCATTGGCCGCGGTGTCGGCATCGGCCTGCACGCGGTAGCGCCAGCGCTCGCCTTCCGGCAAGGCCGCCGCGGTCGCGGCGGCACTGGTAGCGGTGGGCGCGGCCGCCGCCGCGCTGCGCGCCGGCGCCTTGGCCGCGGCGACGGCGGCCGACTTGGCCGGCAGTGCCTTGACCAGGTTGTCCATGTCGGTGGCGCGGCGCGCCGCGGCGGACGGCGCGGCGGTGCCGGCGCCCGGCGCCGCGCTGGCCAGCATGGTGCCGGTCGCGACCTGCTTGCCGGCACGGCGCGCGGCGAGCAGGTTGCCGTTGTCGGCCGGGGTCAGCCCGCGCACTTCGACCCGGCCGGTGCCCTTGCCGGTGATGCCGAGCTTGACCGCCGCCGCATAGCTCAGGTCGATGACCCGGTCGTCGTGAAACGGGCCGCGGTCGTTGACCCGCACCACCACCGATTCGCCGTTGTCCAGGTTGGTGACCAGGGCGAAGCTCGGCAGCGGCAGGGTCTTGTGCGCGGCGGTGAACGCGTACATGTCGTAGACCTCGCGGTTGGAGGTCAGCCGGCCGTGGAACTTGCTGCCGTAGTACGAGGCGGTGCCGCGTTCGACGTAGCGGTGCGGGTCGTCGATGATCCTGTATTCGCGGCCCAGCACCATGTACGGCGAGCGGTTGCCGATCGCCGAGCGCGGCTCGTCGGTGACCAGCGGCTCGGGGATGCAGGCGACGTTGGGCACGTAGTCGGGCGTGCTGTCGCTGACCCCCGGCGCGTACAGGCCGCCGGCGGTGTAGTTGCCGCGCGTGGACGGGTCCTCCTTGGCCGGTGCGTACGGCGAGGTGGACGGGCAGCCGGTGGCGACGTGCGCCGGCCCGCGGCCTTCCACCTTGACCCCGGGCGCTGCGGCCGCGGCGCCGGTGGTCTTCTTCGGGGCGCTGCTGCAGGCGGCCAGCGCCAGCAGTGCGACGACGGGGGCGATCCGGAGCAGCGCGTTCGGGTTCATGCCGGGGGTAACTCCTTGCCGGCGATGGCCTGGGACAACTGGTACACGGCCATCGCGTACATCTTGGAAATGTTGTAACGGGTGATCGCGTAGTAGTTCTGGAAGCCCAGCCAGTACTGCTTGCCGGCGCTGCCGTCGTCGAGCGCGATCGGCGTGGCGGTGGCGCCGGCCGGGACCGGCGCGCTGGGCTGGTAGCCGCGCGCGGCCAGGTCGGCCAGCGAATGGTTCGGGGTCCAGTCGGTGGGATTGAATTCCTCGGCGCCGGGGCGCAGCGTGGCCGGCACCGCGACCAGGCCGTCGCGCACCCAGCCGCCCTTCTTGACGAAGTAGTTGGCGATCGAGGAGAACGCGTCGTCGTAGTCGGTGAACAGGTTGCGCTTGCCGTCGCCATCGCCGTCGACCGCGAACTGGCGGTAGCTGGACGGCATGAACTGGCCCAGGCCCATCGCGCCGGCGTAGCTGCCGATCAGCTTGGTGACGTCCAGGTTCTCTTCGCGGCCGAGCGCGAACAGCTGGCCGAGTTCGTCGCGGAAGAACAGTTCGCGGCGCACCTCGCGTTCGAGCTTGGCCGGATCGCCGCTGCGCGGATAGCGGAACGCCAGCGTGTACAGCGCATCGAGCACGCGGTAGCTGCCGGCGTTCTTGCCGTAGCTGGTCTCCACGCCGATGATCGCGACGATGATCTCGGCCGGCACGCCGGTGCGCGCCTGCACCCGCATCAGCTCGTCGCGGTGCGTGGCCAGGAACGCGCGGCCGCCGTCGATCCGCGCCTGGCTGATGAACATCGGCCGGTATTCGTTCCACGGCTTGACCCGCTCGGCCGGGCGCGACATCGCCGCCACGATCGGATCCTTGAACTGCGCCTGCGCCAGCGTCGCCTCGATCTGCGCCGGGTCCAGCCCGTACTTGGCCGCGGTGTCGCGGATGAAGTTGGCGCGCGCGATCTCGAACGGCACCGGGGTCAGGTCGACCGGCGGCGCGGGCGCCGCCTCGGGCGCCGTGCCGGCGGGCAGCACCGGGGTCGCCGGCGGCGGCGCCGACTGCGGCAATGCATTGGCCTGCGGCGGCGGCGTCGGAGCCTTGGGCTGGGTCGCGCATGCGACCAGGCCAAGCGTGATCAGGCAAATCAGCGAGCGTCGAATCATGCCGGCAGGTTAACAGAGTCCAGATGAATTTCCACCAATAACGCCATGAAACAAAAGAACTTTGCCTGGAGTCAAGCGCACTGGCGTATTCATGCCGCGCTGATCCCGGCGGCCAGCGGCGGCGCGGCGCGGGCAGTGCCGGTGGCATTCCCCCGTCGCACCGCAAGGCCGCGGGCGTTGCGTTGGCCGCGGGCAATGTCCACCGTGTGCTCCGTGGGTTGGCAAACGTGGTGCACGGCCGTCCCGTACGCCGCTCTGGCCAGCGCGGCGTTTCTCGGCGGCAGGCCGATGGCTACCCGCAACCACCGGAAACGACGGACCGGGCAGACATGGGCGCTGCGGCACGCGCTGCATCGCGCGCCGCCACGACCGCCCCTGCCGGCAAGCCACCGTCCAGCCCGGCGCCGCACCGGCCCGCGCCGGATATCAGCGCGAAAGCGCCCCGCTCGACGTGCGCAGCGGCGCCGGCTGCACCGCGGCCGCGCGGGAACGCCCGGCGTCGAGCGCGACGATCGGGCCGTGTGCCTCCTCCGCGAGCTGCCGCCAGCGCGTCTCGACGATCGTCGCCAAGCCGGCCGGGCGCTGGTCGAAATGGTGGCCGCCGTGCAGCGCGACGAGCTGCACGCCGCGCTCGCGCAGTTCCGGGCACACCGTGTCCTTCTCCTGGTCGCCGTAGACGCACAGCAGCTGCGATGGCGCGATGCGCGCGATCTCCGGCAGCACCGGTTCGGCGTCGTCGGCATCGCCCAGGTTCAGCCAGTTGCGCACGCGGATCTGGAAATCGGCCTTGTGGTCGACGCCGAACAGCGCCAGCAGCCCGACCTGCGCGCGCTGCGCCGGCGGCAGCCGGTTGTACATGAACGGCATCGCGGTGGCGCCGAAGGAATAGCCGACCAGCAGGATCTTCTGCGGATGCCAGCGCTGCCGGTAGTAGGCGATGACCCGCCCCAGGTCGGCGCTGGACTGCGCCGGCGGCTTGGCATGCCAGAAATAGCGCAGGCTGTCCCAGCCCACCACGGCGATGCCGCGATGCTGCAGGGCCTCGGCCATGCCCTTGTCGATATCGCGCCAGCCGCCGTCGCCGGACAGCACGATCGCCAGCGGCGCGCCCGGCGTGCGCACCGGCAGTTCGGTCAGCGGCAGGTCGTCGAGCGCGCCGCCGCTGGCCGGCGCGTGCAGGTGCGCGGCCACGCGGGCGGCCAGCGCCGTGTCCGGCGCAGAGTCCGCCGGTGCCGCCGCGATATCGACGAAGCCCTGCGCGGCGACGGCGCGCGCGGTGCCGGCGCAGACCTCGCTCGGCGCCGGTGCGACGCCGATCGCGCCGCCCAGGGTCGCAGCCGGTGCATCGCCGACGATGCGTTCGGCCACGGTCGCGCCGGCGCCGGTCCCGGCCAGCATCGGCAGGAAATAGCGCTCGCCGCGCAGGTCGCGCTGCAGGCGCCGGCTCAGTTGCTCGGCATCGTGCCAGGCGTGGCCGCAACCGCGGCCGGCGCGCTGCAGCCGCGCCTGGTAGCGATCGCCGTCGACCGCCGCCACCAGCGCGCCGGTGGCGGCGATGCGCGCGGCCGCCGCCCGCCGCTGCGCCGGCGTGCCGCTGGCGAGCAGGATCACCATGCCCCGCACCGGCCCCGGCGGCTGGGTCAGCGCCACGCGGCCGTAGCCGCAGCAATGCACGATGCCCGGCGCGAAATAGACATGCGCCACGCCATAGCCGAGCAGACCCAGCAGCAGGCACGCCAGCAACCACGATCGCGGGAATTTCATCAACACGCATCCATGCCGGCACGGCCGAGCGGACAGGAACCAGCAAGAGAAGAAAGGGACTGCCGCAAACGGGCGGACGCAGGTGGACGACACGGGCCAGGCCCGGATCGACGTTGCGCGAGGCTCCCTCGGTGGACGCGGGCGCCAGGCGGCGTCGACGCGCGCATGGCTCACCCGGAACGGGTCCTGCGCGCGCGGCGGACCGAAACGAGCGGCACCGCGGCGTGGCATCGGTGCGGATTGTGCGCAGCGCCGACATACGCCGCAATCGGGTGCCACGTCCGCGCTTGCTCGCGGTTAAGCCAGCGCGCGCCGGCTGCCGACACCTGCGGTCGCAGGCAACCGCGCCACGCACGCGCGCACGCGGACAGCCGCGCGCGAAGACTAGTAGCCGTGCACCGGGCGGTGCGCCTTGACCGCCATCACCAGGCCCAGCCCGGCCAGCAGCGACACCGCCGAGGTGCCGCCGTAGCTCATCAGCGGCATCGGCACGCCGACCACCGGCAACAGCCCGGAGATCATGCCGCCGTTGACCAGCACGTAGACGAAGAACGACAGCCCGGTGGCGCCGGCGAGCAACCGCGAGTACGTGTCGCGCGCCTGCACCGCGATCCACAGGCAGCGCCCGATCACCACCAGGTACAGGGTCAGCACCGTGGCCACGCCGATCCAGCCGAATTCCTCGCTGAGCACCGAGAACGCGAAGTCGGTGGTCTGCTCGGGAATGAAGTTCAGGTGCGACTGCGAGCCCAGCCCCCAGCCCTTGCCGTGCAGGCCGCCGGAGCCGATCGCGATCTTGGACTGGATGATGTTCCAGCCGGCGCCGAGCGCATCGTTCTCCGGATTGAGGAACATCATGATCCGGTCCTTCTGGTACGGCCGCAGCAGCCACAGCCAGGCCACCGGCGCGGCCGCGGCGACGCCGCCGACCGCGATGCCCACCCACCACCACGGCAGCCCCGCCAGCAGCAGCACGAAGGCGCCGCTGGCGGCGATCAGCACGCCGGTGCCGAAATCCGGCTGCAGCATGATCAGCGCGGTCGGCAGGCCGATGATCACCGCGCTGACCAGCACCGTGGGCACGCGCGGCGGCAGCGGCATGCGGTGCAGGTACCAGGCCACCATCATCGGCATGCTGATCTTCAGCAACTCGGCCGGCTGCAGGTAGAACACCTTCAGGTCCAGCCACTGCCGGCCGTACTTGCCGGTGCCCAGCGCGAACACCGCCAGCAGCGGCAGCATCGACAGCGCGTAGATCAGCGGCGTCCAGGCGCGCAGGCGCAGCGCCGAGACCCGCGACAGGCCCCACATCGCCGCCGCGCCGATCGCGAAGCGGATGCCCTGCGCCAGCATCAGGTGGTTGCCGCCGGTCTGGCCGCCGGCGCTCTTGAGCACCGCCAGGCCGATCACCATCAGCGCGCCCAGGGCCAGGCACAGCGGCCAGTCCAGGGTGCGGGCGAAACGGCCGCCGAGATCGGCCAGCCAGCGCAGGAAGTCCTTCATCGTTCGTCCGGGATCTCGTCGGGGATCGGCGGCGGCGCGGCCGGCGACGGCACGCTGGCCGCATCCACCGCGACCGGGCCGACCAGCACCGGCAGCTCGCCGGCGGCCAGCGCCACCGCGTCGGCGGCGGCGCGCGAGCCCGGGTCCTCGGCGTAGTACAGCTGGCTGCCGAACGCGGTGGCGCCGCGCAGGCTGTCCAGCGGCTCGATGCCGGCGGGCAGGCGGCCGAGCAGCCAGGCATCGAAGATCTTGCGCGCGATCGGCGCGGCGGTGCTGGCGCCGTAGCCGCCGCCCTCCACCGCGATCGCCAGCGCGATGGTCGGCTGCTCGGCCGGGGCGAAGCCTTCGAACAGCGAGCGGTGGCGCAGGTGCATCGGCAGGCTGCGCGGATCCACCGCGGCGGTGCCCTTGCGGCTGACCACCTGCGCGGTGCCGGTCTTGCCGGCCATCTGGTACGGCGCGCTGACCGCGATCGCATGGCCGCTGCCGCCCGGGCGCATGGTGTCCATCATGCCTTCGCGCACCGCCTGCAGGTTGCCGGGATTGTCGCTGATCGGCTTGCCCGGGCCGAGCGGCACCGGCGTCCACGGCTGGTCGAAGGCGCCGCGCCGCGCCATCACCAGGTGCGGCGTGCGCAGCTGGCCGTCGGCGATGCCCGCCACCGCGCGCACCAGCTGCAGCGGGGTCACCTTCCAGTCGCCCTGGCCGATGGCGATGTTGACCGTGTCGCCCGGGTACCACGCCTCCTTGCGGCTTTTCGCCTTGTACGCCGGCGACGGCACGATGCCGCCGCTCTCGCCGATCAGGTCGATGCCGGTGGGCGCGCCGAAGCCGTAGCGCGACATGTACTGGTCGACCTTGCCGATGCCCATGTCGATGGCCAGCTTGTAGTAGTACGTGTTGACCGACTGCGAGATCGACTTGCGCAGGTCGGTCCAGCCGTGCCCGCCGCGGTGCGAGTCGCCCCAGCCGCGGCTGACCCCGGGCAGGTAGAACATGCCGGTGGACAGGATCTTGTCCTCCGGGCGGCGCGTGCCGCTGTCCAGCCCGGCCAGGCCCATGAACGGCTTGATGGTCGAGCCGGGCGCCACCCCGCCCAGCACCAGCCGGTTGAACTGCGGCCGCGACAGGTCGCCGTTGAGCGCCTGGAAATCGGCATGCGAGATGCCGTTGACGAACAGGTTGGGGTCGTAGGACGGCAGGCTGACCATCGCCAGGATCTCGCCGGTGCGCGGGTCGATCGCCACCGCCGAGCCCTGGTACTCGCCGAACGCGGCGACCATCGCGCGCTGCAGGTCGGCGTCGATGGACAGGCGCAGGTCGGCGCCCGATTGCGCCGGCACCCGGCCCACGGTGCGGATCGCGCGGCCCTGCACGTTGGTCTCGACCTGCTCGTAGCCGACCTTGCCGCGCAGCGCCTCTTCGTAATAGCGTTCCAGCCCGGACTTGCCGATGTGGGTCAACGCCGCGTTGCCCTCGCCCAGCGTCTCCAGGTCCTTCTCGTCGATGCGGCCGACGTAGCCGATGACGTGCGCGAACAGCTCGCCGTAGGGATAGTGGCGGGTCAGGTACGGTTCCAGTTCCACGCCCGGGAAGCGCCAGCGGTCCACCGCGAAGCGCGCGCGCTCCTCCTCGCTGACCCGCAGCTTCAGGGTGATCGGGCGGAAGCTGCGGCTGGCCTTGCGCGCGGCCTGGAAGCGTTCGATGTCCTCCGGCGCCAGCGCGATGACCTTGCCCAGCTCGGCCAGCAGCGCGTCCATGTCGGCGACCTTGTCAGGGGTCACGTCGAGCCGGAACGCGGGCACGTTCTCGGCCAGCAGGCGGCCGTTGCGGTCGTAGATCATGCCGCGCCCGGGCACCACCGGCCGCGGCTTGATCCGGTTGGCGTCCGAGCGCGTGGCGTAGATGTCGTGGTCCAGCACCTGCAGCTTGAAGTACCAGGCGCCCAGCGCGACCAGCGCGACCAGCACGCCGAGGAAGCCCAGCGCCGCGCGGCGCCGGAACTGCTCGGCCTCGGCGTGCGGGTTCTTGTGCGTGCGGCGGGTGGTCAGGGCCACGCTACTTGCTCCGCCGGCCCAGCCGCAGCGCGTCCAGCAGCACGAACAGCGGCGGCCACAGCGCCATGCCCAGCAGCGGCGCCCACCAGTAGTTCCACGGCAGCGGCGGCTCGCCCACCGCCAGGTGCACGGCAGCGGCGACGATGCGGTCGTTGACGAGCAGCCCGCCGATCGACAAGGCCTGCTGCGACATCGGGAAGAAGCGGATGCGCGCGCGGAAGCGCTGCAGGATGAAGCCCAGGATCACCAGCCGCAGCGCCTGCTCGCCGAGCACCCCGCCGTACAGCAGGTCGGCGACCACGCCGATGGCGAAGGCGAAGCCCAGCCCGACCTTGTCCGGCGTCTCGATCACCCAGTACGCCACCACCAGCGCCAGGAAATACGGGCGCAGCGGCTGCAGCACCAGCGGCAACGGCAGCAAGCCCAGCACCAGCGCCAGGATCACGCTGACCGGCAGCACCCAGCCTTTGCTGCGGGGGCGGCTCATTGCTGCGTCTCCTGCGGAGACGCCGGGATTGGGGAGTCGGGAGTGGGGATTGGGGAAGGCACCGGCTGTTGGGGGGCGGCGGGCGCGGTGGACGCCGCGGGAGCAGTCGCGGGGCGCGCGGAAGGCTGGGAGGCGGCCGATCGCGGAGAGGCCGGGATCGGGGATTGGGGATTGGGGCTCGGGTGGGACGCCGGCTGTTCGGGCGCGGCGGACGCCGTGGATGGCCCATGGGCATTGCCACCGCCACCGCTGGCGCCGCTTTTACCCGATCCCGAATCCCCAATCCCCAATCCCGCTGCGGCGACCGAAGGTCGCAGCAGCAACACATCCCGCCCCCGGTCCAGCTTCGCCGCCGGCTTCAGGTCGCCGACCAGGAAGGCGTGGGTGTCGTCCGGGCGCAGCGCCGAGACGGTGCCGACCGGGAAGCCGGCCGGGAAGCGGCCGCCCAGGCCGGAGGTGACGATCTCGTCGCCCACCTCGACCCCGGCGCTGAGCGGCACGTCGCGCAGCTGCAGGGTATCGCCGCGGCCGTAGACGATCAGGCGCACGCCGTTGCGCGCCACGGTCACCGGCACCGCATGGTCGGGGTCGGTCAGCAGCAGCACGGTGGAATGCAGCGGGGTCACCTCGATCACCTGGCCCATCAGGCCGCCGGCGTCGATCACCGCCTGGCCGACATGCACGCCGTCGCGGCTGCCGGCGTCGAGCACCAGGCGCTGCCGGGTCGGGTCCAGGTCGATGTCCAGGATCGGCGCCAGCTGCACGTCCAGGCCGCGGCGCTCGGCCACGCCGAGCAGCTCGCGCAGCTGCGCGTTGTCCAGCGCCGCGGTCTGCAGCCGGGTCAGGCGCGCCTTGGCGATCAGCAGCTCGTTGCGCAGCGCGCGGTTCTCCCTGACCAGCTGCGCATGGCTGGCGGCGTTCTCCTGCACCTGCGAGCCGAGCCGGCCGGGCAGCCCGGCCAGCGCCCACAGCGGCTGCACCAGCAGGTTGGTCTGGCTGCGCAGCTGGGCCAGCCAGCCGGCCTGCGCGTCGAGCACGATCAGCACCACCGCCAGGGCCAGGTACGCCAGCAGGCGCGGCGTGCTGGCGGCTTCGCCCGGGCGGGCAGTGACGGGAGGACCGGCGTAGGGAGGCACAGTTAAAGCCGGGATTGGGGAATCGGGAAGGGGGAACCGGAAAGCAACAGCGCATCCCCGGCTTGATCAGGCCGGGGCGCAGGCAAGGTAGCGGCTGCGGAGCCGGCAATGTCTGTGCGGAGGGGCCGTTCGATTGCCCATTCCCCACTCCCCATTCCCGGCTTCACGATCACTCCGGCGCGAAGAACTCGTTGCCGTGCATGTCCACCAGCTCCAGCGCGCGGCCGCCGCCGCGGGCCACGCAGGTCAGCGGGTCGTCGGCGACCTGCACGTGCAGGCCGGTCTCCTCGGAAATCAGCCGGTCCAGGTCGCGCAGCAGCGCGCCGCCGCCGGTCAGCACGATGCCGCGCTCGGCGACGTCGGCGCACAGTTCCGGCGGGGTCTGCTCCAGCGCCAGCTTGACCGCCGAGACGATGCCCGACAGCGGCTCGTGCAGCGCCTCCAGCACCTCGTTGGAGTTGATCTTGATCATCTTCGGCACGCCCTCGGCGAGGTTGCGGCCGGAGATCTCCATTTCCTGCACTTCCGACTGCGGGTAGGCGCAGCCGATCTCCAGCTTGATCCGCTCGGCGGTGGCCTCGCCGATCAGCATGCCGTGGTTGCGGCGCACGTAGTTGGTGATCGACTCGTCGAAGCGGTCGCCGCCGATGCGCACCGACTGCGAGTAGACGATGCCGTTCAGCGAGATCACCGCCACCTCGGTGGTGCCGCCGCCGATGTCGATGACCATCGAGCCGCGCGCCTCGGTGACCGGCATGCCGGCGCCGATCGCCGCGGCCATCGGTTCCTCGATCAGGTACACGTCGCGCGCGCCGGCCTCCTCGGCCGATTCCTTGATCGCGCGGCGCTCGACCTGGGTCGAACCGGCCGGCACGCACACCAGCACGCGCGGGCTCGGGCGCAGGAAGCGCGACTTGTGCACCTTCTTGATGAAGTGCTTCAGCATCGCCTCGGTGTAGGTGAAGTCGGCGATGACGCCGTCCTTCATCGGGCGGATGGTGGTGATGTGGCCCGGGGTGCGGCCGAGCATCTGCTTGGCCTCGGCGCCGACCGCGGCCACCGAACGGGTGCCGCCGATCGCGCGGTCCTGGCGCACCGCCACCACCGACGGCTCGTTCAGCACGATGCCCTGGCCACGCACGTAGATGAGGGTGTTGGCCGTGCCCAGGTCGATGGACAGGTCGTTGGAGAACATGCCGCGGAGTTTCTTGAACATCGGGGGATTGGGTCCTGGGAGGCGCGTGCCGTCGCCGAATGGCGAAAAAATGGGCAGAAAACGAAGTCCGCTAGCCTAGCAACCCACCTGGGTGCGGGCAAGGAAAATTCTCGCTAAAACCGCGCCTTGCGCGCGGCGGCCGGACCGCCGCGCATCGTGGTTCTGGCCCTGCCCGGCCGCAGCCGTTACCCTTTGCGCCGCGGCGACCCCGCACGTCGCCCGCCTGAATGCGGGCTCATCCCTCCGCCAAGGCCTGCCCGATGTCCGTACTGATCTGTGGTTCCCTCGCTTTCGACACCATCATGGTGTTCCCGGACCAGTTCAAGAACCACATCCTGCCGGACAAGGTGCACATCCTGAACGTGTCGTTCCTGGTGCCGCGGATGCGCCGCGAGTTCGGCGGCTGCGCCGGCAACATCGCCTACAACCTGCACCTGCTGGGCGGCGACCCGATCCCGATGGGCACGGTGGGCCAGGACTTCGGCCCGTACCGCGAGCATTTCGAGACGCTGGGCATCGACCTGTCGCGGGTCCGGGTGATCGAGGACATGTTCACCCCGCAGGGCTTCGTGGTCACCGACCACGACAACAACCAGATCTGGGCGTTCCACCCCGGCGCGATGATGCGCAGCCACGAGAACCACGTGAAGGACGTGCCGGGCGTGACCCTGGGCCTGGTCGGCCCGGACGGGCGCGAGGGCATGATCCAGAACGCCGAGGAATTCGCCGCCGACGGCATTCCCTTCATCTTCGACCCCGGCCAGGCGATGCCGCTGTTCAACGGCGCCGAACTGCGCGCCTTCATCGAACAGGCCGACTACGTGGTGGTCAACGACTACGAATCCAACCTGCTGCAGGAGCGCACCGGCTGGAGCGAGCAGGACATCGTCTCGCGGGTGCAGGCCTACATCACCACCCAGGGCCCGAAGGGCGCGCTGGTGTACACCCCCGGCAAGACCTACGACATCCCGCCGGCGCACGAGCGCCGCGTGGTCGACCCGACCGGCTGCGGCGACGCCTTCCGCGCCGGCCTGATCTTCGGCATCCAGCGCGGCTGCGACTGGCTGACCATCGGCCGCATGGGTAACCTGATGGGCGCGCTGAAGGTCGAACACCCCGGCACCCAGAACCAGCGCTTCGACTTCGCCGAGTTCAACGACCAGTTCAAGCAGCAGTTCGGCTACGCGCTGTAGGGCCGGGATTCGGGATTGGGGAGTGGGGATTCGCAACAGCCGGGTCCCGCCGCTTGGTTTTCACGGGAACCGCGCAGTTGCGCGGTTTTTCGTTTTGGCGGGCTGGAGCTGGCCGGCGCCGGGTCGGGCTTCGGGAGGCGGGATTGGGGATTGGAGATCGTAAAAGCGGGGCCTGGGCTTGGCTTTTTACGGGGGCCGCGCGTGCGAGGTTTTCGTTTGGCGGGTTCGGCACCGGTCCGCCGCGGGCCACCGGCCCTTGCCAATCCCCAATCCCAACTCCCCAATCCCGGCTTTTTGCTGCAGTGCGGTTTGAGCGCAGCGGCGGTTTGTGCGTCACTGGCCGCCTGATCCGGGGTCGGGTCGAGGGGCGCCACGTGTCGGAGCTGACTGTAGCCAACCTCCTGCAGGCCGCGGCCGAGGCGTCGCCCGCCGAGGTCGAACCGGCCTTGCTGGCGCGGATGCGCCGTTTCCGCCAGATCGAACCGCTGCCGCCGGCCTTGCTGCGCTCCTGGCAGCGCTGCCTGGACGAGTACGGGCTGAACCCGGACACCACGCCGTCGCCGATGGTCCACGACGGCAGCGGGCTGCGTGAGCGCCAGCAGCGGCTGGAAGAGGTGCTGCGCATCGCCAAGGTGGAGATGGAGAACCTCTACGAGCAGATCGCCGGCGGCGGCTACGCGGTGGTGGTCGCCGACGCCGAGGCGACCGTGCTGCACAGCGTGCAGGATCCGGCGCTGCTGCGCGAGTTCCGCGAGACCGGCCTGTTCTGCGGCGCCAGCTGGGCCGAGCGCTACCAGGGCACCAACGGCATCGGCACCTGCGCGGTGGAATGCAGCGCGCTCGGCGTGCACCGCGGCGAGCACTACCTGCTGCGGCACCTGCCGCTGTCGTGCAGCGGCGCGCCGATCCTGGACCCGCACGGGCAGTTGCTGGCGGTGCTGGACGCCTCCACCCCGGACGCGCGCGACACCAAGCTGGTGCAGCGCCATACCAGCGCGCTGGTGCGCATGTCGGCGGCGCAGATCGCCCGTTCGTATTTCCTGGAACAGTACCGGCATGCGTGGATCCTGCGCTTCCACAGCCGCCCGGAATTCGCCGGCCTGCTGCACGAGGCGCTGATGGCGATCGGCGGCGACGGCCGCGTGCTCGCGGTCAACGAGGCGGCGCTGGACCAGCTCGGCAAGGGCGAGCGCAACCTGCTGGTCGGGCGCGACATCTCGCAGGTGATGCAGCTGGACTTCGATACGGTGGAGCAGCGCGCGCGCAACGACGCCAGCACGCTGTGGTCGATCCGCTGCGCCTGCCACGGGCGCCGCTTCTTCGCCCTGGCGCAACCGCCGCGGCACGACGCCGCCGCACGCGCCCATGCCGCCAGCGCCGACAGCGGCGAGGCCGCCTATGCGCACGAACACGTCGGCTCCGATCCACGCATGCGCCACAACCTGGACAACGCGCTGAAGCTGGCCGCGCACCGCGTGTCGATCCTGCTGTGCGGCGCCACCGGCACCGGCAAGGAGGAATTCGCCAAGGCGGTGCACCGCAGCTCGCCGTGGGCGGCGCGGCCGTTCGTGGCGGTGAACTGCGCGGCGATCCCCGAAGCGCTGATCGAGAGCGAGCTGTTCGGCTACGCCCGCGGCGCGTTCACCGATGCCGCGCGCGAGGGCCGCCACGGCAAGCTGCTGCAGGCCAGCGGCGGCACCCTGTTCCTGGACGAGATCGGCGACATGCCGCTGCCGCTGCAGACGCGCCTGCTGCGCGTGCTGGAGGAACAGAGCGTGACCCCGCTGGGCAGCGACCGCGCGATGCCGCTGGAACTGCACGTGATCAGCGCCAGCCACCGCGACCTGGGGCAGATGGTGGCGGCCGGCGAGTTCCGCGAGGACCTGTACTACCGGCTCAACGGCGTGGTGCTGCACCTGCCGCCGCTGCGCGAGCGCAGCGACAAGGCCGAACTGATCCGCACCCTGCTGCGCGAGGAAAGCGGCGAGCGCCACGTGCGCATCAGCGAGGACGCGCTGCACAAGCTGCTCAGCTACGCCTGGCCGGGCAACCTGCGGCAGCTGCGCAACGTGCTGCGCACCGCCGCGGTGCTGTGCGCCGACGGCATGATCCGCATCTCCAACCTGCCGCAGGAAATCGTCGACGCCGACAGCGGCCCGTGCCTGGTCAACGGCGACGCGGTCGCCGCCGACGACATGCCCGGCCGCGCCGCCCTGGACAGCGCCGAGCGCAGCGTGCTGCAACAGCAGCTGGAACGGCACCGCTGGAACGTCAGCCGCACCGCCGACGCATTGGGCATCAGCCGCAACACCCTGTACCGCAAGCTGCGCAAGCACGGGTTGGCGACGGTCTGAGCGCAAGCGCCGCGCCGGTCGATCTCTCCATCCCACCTGTAGGAGCGGCTTCAGCCGCGACATGAGGCCGGACACCTCTTTGGCTTCGACGGTCGCGGCTGAAGCCGCTCCTACAAAAAGCCCTCGTCCATGGGCGATGTTCGTCCACACCGTCGCCGGGGGAGCGGCCGTCCCGACCGCTACCGAAGCCGGCTGCATTTCGGCTTCGATGTCGCGACTGAAGTCGCTCCCACAACACGTCCTTGGTCTGGCGAAGCGTCGTCCAGGAAGCCGCGGCGGGATGTTCTCGTGCTTCCACGGAATCAACACGTCGAGGCCATCTGCATGGCTCTTGTGGGAGGGACTTCAGTCCCGACTGCCGCCGGAGCCGGATGCTCTCCGGCTGCGATGTCGCGGCTGAAGCCGCTCCTACAAAAAGCCCGGGCCTGGCGAACTGTCGCCCGGGATGCCGCGGCGGGGCTGTTCTCGTGCTTCCACGGAATCAACAGTTCGAGGCCATCTGCACGGCGCTTGTGGGAGGGACTTCAGTCCCGACTGGCACCGGAGCCGGATGCTCTCCGGCTGCGATGTCGCGGCTGAAGCAGCTCCTACAAAAAGCCCGGGCCTGGCGAACTGTCGTCCGGGAAGCCGCGACGGGGCTGTTCTAAGTGCTTCCACGAATCACCAGGTCGAGGCCATCTGCATGGCTCTTGTGGGAGGGACTTCAGTCCCGACTGGCACCGGAGCCGGATGCTCTCCCGGCTGCGATGTCGCGGCTGAAGCCGCTCCTACAAAAGCCTCGGCCTGGCGAAGCGTCGTCCGGGAAGCCGCGGCGGGCTGTTCTCGTGCTTCCACGGAATCAACACGTCGAGGCCATCTGCACGGCTCTTGTGGGAGGGACGTCAGTCCCGACTGCCGCCGGAGCCGGATGCTCTCCGGCTGCGATGTCGCGGCTGAAGCCGCTCCTACAAGAATCCTTGGCTTGGCGGGCCGAGGGCGGCGTGACGCGTTCGCGAGCAACAGCCGCACGCCCGTGCTGCGCGGCACCGCGAACCGGCGCAAGCGCTGCGCGCCCGCCTAGAACCGCCAGCGCAGGCCGAGCTGGTATTGGCGTGGCGCGCCGGGGGCGACGAAGCGCGAGGGGCCGTCCTCGACCGCGGCGTCCTGCGGGCGCGCCAGCGCGCCGTCGGGGAACAGGTCCTCGGCGATCGCCGCATAGGTCTCGTAGCGGCGATCGAACAGGTTGTTGACGCGCAGGTACAGCGACAGGCCCTCGGCGATCTGCCAGGTGCCGTGCACGTCGATCAATGCGTAGCCGCCGGTGGACAGGTCGTGGCGCGCCGTGTCCTCGCCCTCCTCCGCATTCTCGACCAGGCCGTCCTCGTTGCCGCTGGCCACGCGCGGCGAGAACGCGCGCAGGTCCGCGCCCAGCGCCAGGTGCGCCAGCGCCTGCCATTCCAGGCCCAGCTTCAGCGTGTTGCGCGGCAGGCCGGCGATGCGCATGCCCGGATGCAGGTCGATGGTGCGTTCGCCCGATTGCAGTTCGCCGTCGCTGCGGTAGGTCGCATCCAGGTAGCTGTAGCCGGCGAACCAGCGCAGCGCGCCGCTGTTGGCGCGGTAGCTCAGGTCCGCGCCCTGGTAGCGGGTGCGGTCGACGTTGTCGAAGTAGCCCAGCTGGGTGTTCGGCGCGCGCAGGAACAGGATGTCGTCGCGGTTGTCGGCCCGGTACAGCGAGGCGTTGAAGGCCTGGTCCGGCGACGGGTTCCAGCGCAGCCCCACTTCGTAGGTGCGCGAGACGATCTGCTCCAGGCGCGGGTCGGCCTGCAGCCCGGTCGGCAGCCGGCACGGCTGTTCCGGATCGGCGCAACCCAGTTCGATCGCGGTCGGCGCGCGGCTGTTCTGCGAGGCCGAGGCGAAGGCGGTGAAGCCGCCGCCCAGGCGCTGGGTGATGCCCAGCGACGGGTTGGCCTTGGCGAACACGAAACGCTCGCGCGGCAGCGCGCCGTCCTCGGCGGTGGACAGCACGTTGCTGACCTCGACCCGGTTCCAGCGCAGCGCGCCGGTCACGTGCGTGGCCTCGCTCACTTCCCAGGTGTCGGCGACGAACACGCCCAGCGTGCTGCTGCGGCCGCTGACCCCGGAGAAGAACTCGCGCTCCTCGTCCGGATCGGCGGCGACCGAGCGGTCGTCCTGCACGAAACCCTCCTGTTCGTACTGCCGGTAGCGCACCCGGTTGCGGTCGTAGGTGGCGCCGAGGCTGAGCGCATGCGCGCCGGCCTGGCGGCTGAAATTCAGTGCCACGCCCTCGGCGCGCTGGCGCATCTGCGTGGTGTTGAGCACGCCGCTGTGCAGCGCGTCGGCCTCGTCGCGCGGCACCTCGCAGTCGTCGTCCAGCGGGGTGCCGTCGGCGGCATAGCCGTCGGCGCATTCCTCGACGAATTCCTCGTAGTCCTCGTTGATGTCGCCGTTGACCGTGTTGCGGCGACCTTCGCGGTAGTACGCCAGCAGGTGCAGCGCAGTGTCCGCATCGAAGCGGTGGTCGAACTGCGCGGTCAGCAGCGTGTTGCGGTTGCGGGTCAGGTCCGGCGAGGTGTAGACCGCCTCGCGGTCGGCTTCGTACAGGCCCGGCGCGACGCCGTCGTCGGTGTAGCGGCCGCTGGGCAGCAGGCCGTTGCCGATCAGGCGGCTGCGCCCATGCAGCAGCGACACGTCCCAGTCGGTGGTCTCGCCCTGCCGCCCCAGCTTGCCGAACACGGTGCCCAGGCGGCCTTCGGAGGCGTCGCGCCAGCCGTCCTCGTCGAAGCCGGTGACCGCGACGAAGGCGTGCAGGCCGTCGCTGCCGGCATAGCCGTAGGACGCGTCCAGGCGCTTGCGCGCGCCGCTGCCGAACGACAGGTCCGCGCGCAGGCCCGGCGCGGTCAGGCCGGACTGGGTGGTGAACGCCAGCGCGCCGCCGAGCGTGTTGGGACCGAACAGCGGATTGGAGCCGGGCATCAGCGCGACGCTGCGGATCGCCGCCTCCGGCATCATGTCCCAGCTGACGATGTCGGCGAACGGCTCGTTCATGCGCACCCCGTCCAGGTACACCGACACGCCCTGCGAGGCACCGGGCAGCGCCGAGGCGCGGAAGCCGCGGAAGGTGAGGTCGGTCTGGAACGGGCTGCCCTGCACTTCGTTGGTGTCCACGCCGTTCATCTGCCGCAGCAGGAAGTCGGTGAGGTTGCCGGCCTGGCTGCGCGCGATGTCGTCGGCGTTGGCGGTCTGCACCGTGTACGGCAGGTGGTCGGCGTCGATCAGCGTGCCGGGGATCGGCGTGGCGGTGACCTCGACCCGGTCCAATGCGGTGATCTGCGCATCGCCGGCATTGACCGTGGTCTGCGCGGCGGCCGGCGCCAGGGCGACCGAGGCGGCGACGGCCAGCGCCAGCGCGCTGGCCTGCGGGATGGTGCGTCCATTTCGTCTGCGCATGCCTGCTCCTTGGTTTCAGTAGAGTACAACCGACTTGATGCCGCGGCCCTCGCGGATCGCATCGAAGGCGCGGTTGATGTCCTGCAGCGGCAGCGTCTCGCTGATCAGTTCGTCGATGCGGATCTCGCCGGCCAGGTAGCGCTCGGCGTAGGCCGGCAGTTCGCTGCGGCCCTTGACCCCGCCGAACGCACTGCCGCGCCAGGCGCGGCCGGTGACCAGCTGCAGCGGCCGCGTGCTGATCTCCTGCGCGCTCGGCGCCACGCCCAGGATGATGCTCTCGCCCCAGCCCTTGTGGCAGCACTCCAGCGCCGCGCGCATCGCGCGCACGTCGCCGACGCATTCGAAGCTGTGGTCGGCGCCGCCGTCGGTGAGATCGACGATCACCTGCTGCACCGGCGCGCCGAAATCCTTCGGGTCCAGGCAATCGGTGGCGCCCAGCGCGCGCGCCAGTTCGAACTTGTCGCGGTTGATGTCGACCACGATGATGCGCCCGGCGCGCGCCATCACCGCGCCCTGCACCACCGACAGGCCGATGCCGCCCAGCCCGAACACCGCCACGCTGTCGCCGGGCCGCACCCGCGCGGTGTTGAGCACCGCGCCGATGCCGGTGGTGACCGTGCAGCCGAGCAGGCACACCTTGTCCAGCGGCGCCGACGGATGGATCTTGGCCACCGCGATCTCCGGCAGCACGGTGTACTCGGCGAAGGTGCTGGTGCCCATGTAGTGCAGGATCGGCCGCCCGCGGTGCGAGAAGCGGCTGCTGCCGTCGGGCATCAGCCCGCGGTCCTGGCTGGCGCGGATCGCCTGGCACAGGTTGGTGCGCCCGGAACGGCAGAACTTGCACACGCCGCATTCGGGCATGTACAGCGGGATCACGTGGTCGCCGGGGCGCACGCTGCCCACGCCGATGCCGACCTCCTCGACCACGCCGGCGCCTTCCTGGCCCAGGATCACCGGGAACGCGGCATCGGGATCGGCGCCGGACAGGGTGCTGGCGTCGCTCTGGCAGACGCCGCTGGCGACCATGCGCACCAGCACTTCGCCGGCCTTGGGCGGCTGCAGATCCACTTCCTCGATGGCCAGCGGCTGGTTCGCCGCCCAGGCGACCGCGGCTCGCGTCTTCATTCACCTCTCCCCACATCCTGCTGCCGCGCCGCATGCGCCCCTCGCCTCAGCGCGCGATGACCACGCCCCAGGGCATCTCGCCCACCGCAATCTGCTTGATCTCCTTCATCGTCGCCGTATCGATGACGCTCACGCTGTTGGAGCGGCCATTGGCCACGTACAGCTTCTTGCCGTCGGCGCTGAGCGCCGGATTCCACGGACGCTGCCCGACCGGGATCTCGGCCAGGGAGCTGCGCGCCGCCGGATCGATCACGCTGACCGTGCCGGCGCCGCCGTTGGAGGCGTAGACGCGGCTGCCGTCGCGCGAGATGGCGATGCCGGCGGTGCGTTGCCCGGCCGGGATGCTGGCCACGCGCCGGCGCGCGACCAGGTCGACCACGTCGACCACGCTGGCCGATTCCTGCGCCACGTACGCGGTGTTGCCGTCCGGGGCGAACGCCATGCCGCGCGGATGGCCGCTGGTGGCGATGACGCCGGTGGACTTGCCCGCCTTCAGGTCGATCACGTCCAGATCGTCGGAACCTTCGTTGCTGGTCAGCAGCAGCGCGCCGTCGGGGCTGTACACGCAGTGCTCCGGCGCCTGGCCCTGGGTGGCGATGCGCGCGCCGATCGCGAAGCTGGCCGGATCGATCAGCATCACCTGGTTCTGCCCTTCCACGCACACCGCGAACTGGTCGCCGTTCGGCGACAGCGCGATGCCCTCGGCGTTCTCGCCGATGTCCACGCTGCGCAGGATCCGGTCCTGCACCGTATCCAGTTCCAGCAGCCGGTGGCCCTGCGCGTCGATCACGTACAGGTGCCCGGCCGGCCCGGGCAGGACCTGCTGCAGGCGCTTGCCGAGCTGGCCCTGCGCGGACAAGGTGCGCAGCACCACGTCCTTGCCGGTGTCGATCACCGAAATGGTGCCGGCGCGCTGGTTCGGCACGTACGCCAGCGCCGCCGCCGGCGTGGCGGACTGCCCGGCGTCGGCGCCGGCGGCGGGCGCCGGCGCGCGCTGGCAGGCCGCCGCGGCCAGCAGCAGCGCCAGCGCCGTGAGCGTGCGTCGTGCCCCTGGCGTCATGGAGCCGAACCCGCGGTCTTGTTGACCGAGTGGATGAAGGCCAGCAGTTTCTCGGTGTCGCCCTCCTTGAGCACCGGCGCGAACGGCGGCATCTGCCCCACCACCTTCTCGTGGCCGACCCGGACCTTGCCGTGCGCGGTCATGCCGGCGGTGCCTTCGTTGATCAGCGCGCGCAGGGTGTCGTCGTCGTGGCCGTAGATCCACACGTCGTTGGTCAGCGGCGGGCACATGCCGCCGCCACCGGTGCCGCCGTGGCAGGCGCTGCAACCGGCCGACAGGAAGATCTTCTTGCCCTCGGCGGCGAGTTCCGGGGTCACCTTCACCGGGGCGCCCTTCGGGATCGGGGTGACCGCGGCCGGCGGCGGGGTCGCAGCCGCAGCGGCCGGCGCAGCCGCCGGGGCGGCGCCGGGCGCAGGCGCGGGTGCGGCGGGTGCAGCCGCAGCGGGCGCTGGCGCGGCGGCGGACGCGGAAGGCGCAGGCTCCTTGCCGCAGGCGGCCAGGGCCAGGGTCAGTGCGAACAGGGGCAGGTGCAGCAGTTTCGGGACGATGCAGGAACGGACGACGGCATTGCGCATGGGAGAAGAACCTTGGCGGGACGGTCTGTGGGGAATGGCATGCCGCGGACGCGGCATGCGCAGGACGGGAACGGCGGTCATTGCGTGCGTCGGTGTTCGGCCTCCGTCAGCAGTTGCGCCAGTTGCGCGTCGCCGCGCTGCTGCGCCAGCGCCGCCGGGGTCTTGCCGTCGGCGTCGCGGGTGCCGGCATTGGCGCCGGCGGCGAGCAGGCGGCGGGTGGCCTCCTCGCGGCCGGCGGCGGCGGCCAGCATCAGCGGGGTGACGCCGGCGCGGTTGGGCCGGTCGGCCTCGGCGCCGCGCGCCAGCAGCGCGTCGAGGATCTTCGGATCGTTGCGTGCCACCGCGAACATCACCGGGGTGAACCCGGCCGGATTGCTGCGGCGCACGTTGGCGCCGGCGCCGAGCAGCGCCTGCACCAGGTCGGCGTCGGCATAGGAGATCGCCAGATCCAGCGCGGTCCAGCCGTCGTGGGACACCACCTCGACCTTGGCCCGGCGCGCCAGCAGTTGCTTCAGGCTCTGCGCGTCGTTGGACCACGCTGCCTTCATCAGTGGCGTCCAGCCGTTGCCGTCGCGGGTCTCCACGTTGGCGCCGGCGGCCAGCAGTTCGCCGACCAGCACCGGCGCCTGGTTGCGGATCGCCTGGTGCAGCGGCGGCTCGCCCAGCAGGTTGGGCCGGTCGGCATTGGCGCCGTGGCGCAGCAGCCAGGCCACGCGCACGCCATCGCCGGCGTCGAGCGCATGCGCCAGTTCCTGGTTCGGGTCGGCGCCGTCGGCGATGCGCAGCTGCAGTTTTGCCAGCATGTCCGAGGATGCCTGCGGACTCGGCGTCGCGGTGTCCTCGGCCGGCGCGGCATAGCTGCCGTGCGAGCGCAGGTCGCCGTCGACGACGCAATCGGCGCAGGCCACCAGCGGCACGTGGTACTCGCGCAGGATCGCCTCGATCCTGCCGGCGCTGCGCTGCATCGCCTCGTTCAGCGCATCGCGCAACGCGGCGTTCTTGCGCGACACCGCCCACGCCATCGAATACTCCAGCACTTCGTCGTCGACGACGTTCAACGGCACCACGCCCAGGCCGCCGCGCGCGGCGTAGTAGCCGGCGACCGGCCCCCACGATTCGGCGGCGTCGAGCTGGCCGCCGGCGACGCGTTCGGCCAGCTTGCCGGGATGCTCTTCCGGCGCGGTCGCCGAATCGTAGAACAGGTATTGCACCTCGCCGGTCACGCCGTGGTCGTACAGCGCCTGCCGCGCCGGCGAACTCTGGAACACGCCGATCTTCAGCTTCTTCAGCGCCGGATCGTCCAGCGACGCCGGCTGCAGCGCCAGGCCCTTGCGGGTCACCAGCACATAGGTGGAGCGGTACAGCGGACGCGTGGGCAGGCCCATCTCGAAATCGCTGTTCATGTCCATCAGCACGTCGCACTTGCCGGCGTTGATCGTGCTGCGCGCCAACCCGCGTTGGTAGTAGGTGCGCCACTCGTACTGCAGGCGCCGGCCCATCGCCTCGGCGAGGACCTGCGCGATCTTGTTCTGGAAGCCTTCGCCGGCACGGTTGGACAACGGCATGTTGCCCGGATCGGCGCAGACCCGCAGCACCGCCGCATCGGCGGGGAGCGCGGTGGCGGGCGTCGCCGGCGCCGGCTTGGCGGCCGCAGCGGACGCGGCCTCAGGAACGCGAGCCGTCGCGGACGACGGCTCGCGCGTGCAACCTGCGGCGACGAGTCCGAGGCTGCAAAGCAGCAACACGGCGCGCGCGCCCTGGTACGGGCGTCGCGCAGCGACCGCCTCACGGCGGCCGCTGGCGACGGGGGCGCGTGGCCGCCGGCTCATCGCGCGGTCTTGGCCACGGCGGCCGGCGCCCCGCCCGCCGCAGCGGTGGCGGTGGCGGTCGGGGTGACGGTCTTGCCGGCGCCGTCGAGGCGGAAGGTGTGCACCATGCCGCCCAACGGGATCTTGTCGAAGCCGTTGCTGAAGGCCAGCCCGGCCGCGCCCAGCGCGCCGTACGGATCGCCCGGGTCCAGGCCGCCGGCGACCGGCAGGCCGATCCAGCCGCCGATGCCGGAGAACACCGCCACGTACTGGTGGCCGTTGGCCTTGTAGGCGATCGGGTTGCCGATGATGCCCGACGGCAGCTTGGCCTCCCACAGCTTCTTGCCGGTGTCCTTGTCCACCGCGCGGAACCAGCCGTCGAGCGTGCCGTAGAACACCAGCCCACCGTCGGTGACCAGGGTCCCGCTCCACACCGGGAACTTCTCCTTGATCTCCCACTTGGACTTGCCTTCGACCACGTCGAACGCCTTGACGATGCCCAGCGCGCCGGGCTCGTTGGGCTTCATCATCACGTTGGCGAACACGTACGGCAGGCCCATCATGGTGTTGCCGCGCTCCTGCGGCTCCAGTTCCATGTGCCAGTTGTTGGTGCCGCAGAAGAACACCGCCGCATTGGCCGGATCCACCGAGCACGGCTGCTGGTCCTTGCCGCCCATCGCCGACGGGAACGCCTGCACCTTCTTGCCGCGCTCCAGCGGCGAATGCGCGGCGACCTTGATCGGGCGGCCGGTCTTCATGTCGATGCTCTCGGCCCAGTTGGCCGGCACGAACTTGTGCGCGCGCAGCAGCGTGCCGTCGCGGCGGTCGAGCACGTAGGCGAAGCCGTTGCGGTCGAACTGCACCACCGAGGGCACCTGCTTGCCGTCGATGGTCAGGTCGACCAGGATCGGCTCGTTGATGCCGTCGTAGTCCCACTGGTCGAACGGCGTCTTCTGGTAGCCCCACACCGCTTCGCCGGTGTCGATCTTGCGCGCGAACAGGGTCATCGACCACTTGTTGTCGTGCTCGCCGTTGTTGCACTCCTCCTGCGTGGTCTTGCCGCAGCGGTACGACGGGCTCCACAGGCCGGGATTGCCGGTGCCGTAGTAGACCAGCTTCAGCTTCGGGTCGTAGCTGTACCAGCCCCAGGCGGCGCCGCCGCCGCGCTTCCATTCCTCGTTGGGGAAGGTCTTGATGCCCAGGTCGCCGAGCTGGCCGTGCTGCGGATTGGCCTTGTTGAAGTCCGCGCCCAGGCAGATCGCCTTGTCGCTGCCGGCGGCGTCGCACGACCACACCTGCTTGCCGTCGGCCAGCGAATACGCCGCGACGCGGCCAAGCACGCCGAACTCGTTGCCGCTGATGCCGGCGACGACCTTGCCGTCGGCGACGATCGGCGCCATGGTGATGGTCTCGCCCTTGTCCGGGTGCGCCATCTTCTGCTTCCACACTTCCTTGCCGGTCTTGGCGTCGAGTGCGATCACGTCGCCGCTTAGGCTGCCGAACACCAGCTTGCCGTCGGCGTAGGAGGCGCCGCGGTTGACCGTGTCGCAGCACGCCACCGCCACCGAGCGCTCGTCCTGCTGCGGGGTGTATTTCCACAGCACCTTGCCGCCGTCCTCCTGCGCCGCCAGGTCGATCGCGAACACATTGTTCGGATAGGCGCTGACCATGTACATGATGTTGCCGATCACCAGCGGCTGGCCTTCGTGGCCGCGCGTGGCGTCAGTCTTCATTTCCCACGACATCTTCAGGTTCTTGACGTTGTCGCGGTTGATCTCGGCCAGCGGGCTGTGCCGGGTCAGCGCGAAATCGCGGCCGATGCCGCCCCAGTTGTCGGGATTGCTGGCGGTGGTGGCGAACTCGCTGTCGGTGTCGGCCACCGCGGCCGGCGCGGCGGCGGCCGGTTGCTGCGCTGCGGGCGCGGCGGGCGCCGCGGCCTCTTCCTGCTTCTTGCAACCGGCCAGCACCAGCGCGGTGGCCAGCGCGAGCAGCGTCCAGGTACGGGTACGACATGGAAGACTGTGCATCGTTCTACTCCCCTCGTTGAAGTGCCGTGGCGCTCACCGTCGGACGGCCGGCGCGGCGGGATGCGGAAACATCGGGAGAGAGCGAGCAATCGACGTGCCATCGCCCTGCTGCACCGCGCCATCCCAGGCGCCGCAGGGGTCGGACGTTGCGAAGGCGCACATGCGCCCTCGCGCCCTGGCCGCGCTGTATCGGGAACGGCACACTTTGTGCCACCCGCCTGTATCGCGGTTGGCGCAACCGGGAGAAGAGCGTGTGCCAAGCAGAAACGACCGGATGCCCGGAAGAATCCAGTGCAGGCGCCGAACCGATCCGCAAACCAGGCTACTGATGCGCATCTACAGGTATGTGCCTGGCTCCTTGCAGGATTGAGCGCCACTGCTGCGCCACAGGGATTGCTGCATCGGCAGCGCCGAAAAACCCCAGCGGCGACAAATCGCTACGCCCGCAGCCGTAGGCTCTTCGGCTACGGCTACGGCTACGGCTACGGCTTCGGCTTCGGCTTCGGCTACGGCTACGGCTCTGGCATTTGTTGTTGCTGTTGCCTTGGGCTTTCGGGGTCCCTTACGCAGCGGCGAATAGGCCGGGAAAAACCCGAAGGGCGGCGCACATGGATGTGCGCCGTTCGCGGCAGGGGCAGGATGCCCCTTCCGCGAATCCCGGCCTATTCGCGGACCCGGAGCGCGCAGCGCGGAGGGCGCGGAGGCGGGGTGTGCTTGACCAGCCTTCGGCTGTGGTGAAGCGCTTCTTTTGGTTACTTTTCTTTGCACAAGCAAAGAAAAGTAACTCGCCGCAGGCGAAAGCTTTTGCCTTGCTTTGCTTTGCCTTGCTTTGCCTTGCTTGCATCCCCTTCTACGGTCCGAAGGATGCAAAGATTGGCAATCCAGACGACGCATGGGCCCGGGAAGCCGGTCCGCACGGCGGTAGCGTCGGGACTGAGGTCCCTCCTACTGACGTGTTACCAGGTTACCGAACGGCACCCAGCGCGACCGCAATGCTACGCCGCCGCTCCCGAACACCCTACCCGGCCACGTCCCGCCACCACGCCAACAACGAAGCACAGTCCGCGAAATGCAGATCGGCCAACGCCGGCCACGCATTGTCCGCATGCAACAGCACCGTCGTCGCGCCGGCATCGCGCCCGCATTGCAGGTCGTAGGCATGGTCGCCGACCATCGCCAGCGCGTGCGGCGCCACGCCCCAGTGCGCGGCCAGCTGCTGCAGGCCACCCGGATGCGGCTTGGGCGGCGCCTCGTCGCGGCCGAGGATGGCGGCCGGCTCGAACAGGTCCTCGACCCCGATCTCCTGCAGCGTCAACCGCGCCAGTTCCTGCGCATTGCGGGTCAGCACCGCCAGCCGGCAACCGGCCGCGTGCAACGTGCGCAACAGCGCCGGCGCGCCGGGCGCGGCGACCGCCTGCAACGCCAGTGTGCGCTCGTGCTCCAGCAGCCAGGCGTGCTTGGCCGCGCCCTGCCCGGCCGGCAGCGCGGCCAGGTGCTGCAGGATGTCGGCCTGTTCCGGGATCTGCAGCTCGCGGCGGATCAGCGCGAAATCGTGCACCGCGCAGGTCAGCGTGCCGTCCATGTCGAACACCCAGTGCCGCACCTGCCGCAGGCGCGCGGCGGCTGGGGTCGCGCTCAATCCCATCCCGGCATCTGCGATCCGTCCAGGCCGCCGGTCTCGAATACCGCCGTGCGCGTGCCGCCGGCCTTCACCGGGAATTCGATCTGCAGCACCGTGGTCTTGCGCGCCAGCTTCCACAGCGCCTTGTCGTCGCTGATGAACATCGCGATCGCCTCGTCGGTGTTCGGGCGCCACGCCGCGGCCGCGCGCGGCGCCGCGTCGTCGGCCTTCAGCTGCACCTTGCAGCCGCCGGCGCAGCGGAAATCGCCGGCCTGCAGCACCAGGTAGGCACTGCGCTTCCACTCCGGGTGATCGCGGAACACCAGCTGCACCGGCTTGGGCCCGCTGCCGTCCACGTCGACCTTGTCGCGGCTGTACAGCATCGCCGAGCGCTGCGTGCCCTTGCCGGCCGGCACCTGCGAATACTCCCAGGCCGCCTGCATGCGCCGCAGTTCGCGCGCCGCCTCGCCCTTGGCCTTGACCTCGGCGTAACCCGGCTCGATGCGCTCGGCCGCGTCGGTGCCGGGATACTGCTGCAGCAGCGCCGCGCCATGGATCCGCGCCAGGTCCCAGTTGCCGGACTTCACCGCGGCGTCGTACTGCTTGGCCAGGTCCTCGGCGGCCTGCGCCTTGGCCTGCGCCTCGGCGGCGGCCTGCGCCTTGCGCTCGGCCTCGTGGTCGCCGCAACCGGCCAGGGCGACGGCGCACAACGCGCCGAGCAAGATGCGTTTCATCGGGGGACTCCTCGTTGGATCAAGTCATCGATCGCCTGCGCGACCTCGTTCGGTTTCTCGACGATGGACATGTGGCCGCTGCCGTCGAGCAGCACCTGGATCGCCTGCGGCACGCGCGTGGCGTACAGCGCCAGCGCGCTGGCATCGATCACCGCGTCCTGCACGCAGTTCAGCAGCAGCGCCGGCTGGCGGATCTGCGCCGCGTCGTCGAACGGCAGGAACGCTTCGTCGCTGCGGCCGATCCGCGCCAGCACCTGCTGTTCGAAGCCGGCCTCGCGGCGGCGCCAGGCGACGATCGACGGCACCGCCCAGGACGGGATGCGCGGCTTGCTCGGCTCCAGCAGGAACACCGTGTCGATGTAGCGGCGCAGCGAATCGGCGTCGTGCACCGCGAACGGATTGTCGCCGTCCAGCACCGCCTGGCCGAAGGCGTTGTCGGAAAAGCGCACGCCGGCCGCATTGAGCAGGCCGACGCGATCGAACACGTCGGGGTGGCGCGCGGCGGCCAGCGCGGCGATGCCGCCGCCCATCGAATGCCCGACCAGCACGCATTCGCTGCCGGCGCGGCGCACGCACTGCGCAGCGAACGCGGCCACGCGCTCGGCCTGCGCGGCGAAGCCGTAGTCCTGC
Source organism: Xanthomonas sp. AM6 (assembly GCF_025665335.1). Taxonomy (NCBI): domain Bacteria; kingdom Pseudomonadati; phylum Pseudomonadota; class Gammaproteobacteria; order Lysobacterales; family Lysobacteraceae; genus Xanthomonas; species Xanthomonas sp. AM6. Next base: position 842,922 of record NZ_CP106869.1, on the reverse strand, counting down.
CCGTCGATGCGCTGGCTCTCGGCCCAGCCGGGCAGGTCGGGAATGAACAGGTGATAGCGCGCGCCGAGCACGCGCGCCAGCGGCAACCAGTTCTCCTTGCTGCCGGTGAAGCCATGCACCAGCAACAGGGTCGGCGCGGCGGGGTCGGCCGCGGCGCGATGCAGATAGGTCCAGCGATGCCCGGCGACCTGCGCCTGGCCGCGCTGCAGGCCGCTGCCGCGGCGCAGGCGCAGGCCTTCCAGGCGCACCAGCAGGAACGGATCGCGATGCACGGCGAACAGCAGGCCGAGCAGCAGCACCACGAGCACGGCCACGACGAGGCCCAGCAACAGCAGCAACACCGCCGTCAGCAACATGGAAGAGCCGGGAACCGGAAACGTGGCATGCGCCTACCTTCGCATGCGGCCCCGGCCTGCGCCAAGTCCTGCATGGGACGGCCTGTCATGGCGGACGCTCGGGGCGTTCTACCAACCTTCGGGGCATTTACCAACCAATGTGGGAGCGGCTTCGGTCGCGACGGGCTTTATCGGTAAAGCCGTCGCGACCGAAGTCGCTCCCACAGGAGGCTGCCTCTCTCGGCGCGCCGCCTCAGTACGCGGCGGCGCCCTTGTCGGCCTTGGCCAGCATGTCCTCCACCGACACCGTGGTGATCGGGTGGTAGCCGGGCTTGGCCTGGGCGAAGACCTGCTTGGCGAAGGCCAGGCCATCCGGGGTCTTCACCAGCTCGGCGTAGATCGGCAGGATCAGCTTGCGGCGGCCGACGCGGGCGATGAACTCGCCGGCGGCCGGACGCGCCTCGGCGTAGCCGCTGCGGATCGCCAGCGGATACCAGCGCATCGCGATCTCGCCGTTGGCGGTGCCGGTGAAGTGGTAGGCGCCGTCGAGCTGCTTGAGCTGCTCGGGGGTGAGCGTGGCGCCCAGGCCGCTGAGGAAACGCACCCACTCCTGGGTGGTCCAGGCGTCGGTGACCTGCTTGGTCGGCAAGGTGCCGCTGCCGGTCCAGGCGATGCGCGCGGTATCGACCATCGCGAAGCTGCGCGAACGCGCCTTCTGCGCGAACGCCGGGATGCCCGGCTCGTCCAGCCACGCGTGCAGTTCGGCCTCGCTCACCGCGTCGGGCTTCTTGGCCAGCAGGTTCTTCTTCAGATACGCGACGAACTGGTCGGTGTTGGCGCTCTGGAACGCGTGGTCGTCGAACCAGCCGCGCAGGAACGGATCGAAGGTGGCGCGGCCGAAGCGCTGCTCCAGGAACTGCAGGAACCACGCGCCCTTGACGTAGGCGACCTGGCTCAGCGCATCGTCCGGATCGCGCTCGGTCAGCGCCGGCAGCGCCAGCGCCTGGTCGGCCGGGCTCATGTCCTTGACCTCGGCGAGCAGGTCGGTCTGGTCGATCTCGCGCTCCATCTCCGCCGCTTCGGCGCCGTACAGCGCCTCGGTGATGCGCGCCTGCACGTAGGTGGTGAAGCCTTCGTTGAGCCAGATGTCCTTCCAGCTGGCATTGGTCACCAGGTTGCCGGACCAGCTGTGCGCCAGTTCGTGCGCGATCAGCGACACCAGCGACTTGTCGCCGACGATCACGGTCGGGGTGGCGAAGGTCAGGCGCGGGTTCTCCATGCCGCCGAACGGGAACGACGGCGGCAGCACCAGCATGTCGTAGCGGCCCCAGCGGTACGGACCGTACAGCGTTTCGGCGGCGACGATCATCTTCTCGGTGTCCTCGAACTCCTTGGCCGCCTTGTCGGCCATGGACGGTTCGGCCCAGATGCCCGAGCGCGCCGAGACCGGCTTGAACACCAGGTCGCCGGCGGCGATGGCCAGCAGGTAGGACGGGATCGGCTGCGGCATCTTGAACGTGTAGTCGCCGTCGCGCGCCACCTTCGGATCGTTGTCGGCGCTCATCAGCACCATCACGTCGGGACGCGAGGTCACGTGCGCGCTGTAGGTGAAGCGCACGCTCGGCGTGTCCTGCAGCGGCACCCAGCTGCGCGCGTGGATCGCCTGCGACTGGCTGAACATGAAGGGCAGCTGCTTGCCCTCGGTCATCGACGGTTCCAGCCACTGCAGGCCCGAAGCGGTCGGCGCGGTGTGGTAGGCGATGGTGACCTTCTGCGGCTGGTTCGGCGCTTCGATGGTCAGCTTGCTGCCGTAGATCTTGTCGGCCGGCGCCAGCGCGTACTGCAGCGGCGCCAGGTTGCCCTTGCCGTCGTCGCCCTGCACGTTCTCGATGGTCAGCTCGCGCGTGTCCAGCAGCAGCTGCTTGGCGCCCTTGTCCTTCCAGTCCAGCGTGTAGGTGGCGGTGCCGCCGATCTGCTTGCTGTCGAAATCCAGCTTCAGGTCCAGCGCCAGGTCCTTGATCACGACCTTGCCCGGCTCGGCGTAGGAGCTTTCGTCGTGGCTGCGGTCGGCGGGTTTCACGGCGGCGGCGGGCGCGGGCTTGGCGGCGGGAGCGGCGGCTTCGGTCGGAGCTTCGCGGGAACACCCGGTCGCGATGACCGCGGCCAGGGACAGCAACAGGAACGGGGAACGCATGGCGGACAGCACCGGATCGGGGAAACCGGCAGTTTACTGGAAGCGGGGATTGGGGATTCGGGAGTGGGGATTCGTAGAAGCGCGCTGCTTTTGCGAATCCCCACTCCCGAATCCCCAATCCCGGCCTAAATCCGATAGCCGGAGTGGATCGCGACGATGCCGCCGGTCAGGTTCTTGTAGTGGCTGCGCTCGAAGCCGGCCTCGGCCATCATGCCCTTCAGCGCGTCCTGCGGCGGGTGCTTGCGGATGCTCTCGGCCAGGTACTGGTAGCTGTCGGCGTCCTTGGCGAACAGCTGGCCCAGGCGCGGCAGGATCTTGAACGAATGGAAGTCGTAGATCGGCTTGAACCAGTCGGCGGTGACCGCGGAGAACTCCAGCACCCGCGCCTGCCCGCCGACCTTCAGCACCCGGTACATCTCGCGCAGCGCCGCGTCCTTGTCGGTGACGTTGCGCAGGCCGAAGGCGATGGTCACCAGGTCGAAGCTCTGGTCCGGGAACGGCAGCGCCTCGGCATTGCACTGCACGTAGTCCAGGCCCGCGACCAGGCCGCGGTTGGTCAGCCGGTCGCGGCCCACCGAGAGCATGCCGGCGTTGATGTCGCCCAGCACCACCGCGCCCTCGTCGCCGACCCGCTCCTTCAGCAGCGCGGCGATGTCGCCGGTGCCGCCGGCCAGGTCGAGCACGCGGTCGCCCGGCTTGACCTGCGCGGTGGCCACGAAATAGCGCTTCCAGGCCCGATGGATGCCCAGGCTCATCAGGTCGTTCATCAGGTCGTAGTTGCCGGCGACCGAGGTGAACACCTCGCCGACCAGCTTCTGCTTGTCCTTGGCGGCGACGTCGCGGAAGCCGAAATGGGTGGTGCCGGTCTTGTAGGGGGATTCGCTCATGCCGGGATTATCGCACTGCTGGCGCCGCCGTGGCCCGCGGCGGTCGGTCGCAGCCGCCACTGAGCCGACCGGCGGCCCGCCAGCCGCGCGACGCCTGCCCCGGCGCGCGCACGCCAGCGCCGCGCGCGGCAAGGCGCGCGCGGCCGTCGGCGCGGTCCTCAGAACTTCAGCACCAGGCCGAAGTCCACGCCCTCGATGCCGTAGCCGCCGGCATCGCCCTGGCCGAGGTCGGCCGAGGTCTGCTCGTTGCTGTAGGCGATCGTGCAGGTGCCGCCGGCGTCGTTGTGGATGCGCGCGTAGTCGGCGTAGAGATAGGCCTTGGCCGACAGCGCGTGCTGGTAGCCCACGCCCCACTTGTCGCAGGTGTTGTCCACGTAGGACGAATCGCGCCGGCTCCATGCCGCCTTCCACAGTCCGTTGGCGCCCATCGGCGCGGTGAACCCCAGCAGATAGCCCTTGTGCTCGTGGTAGAAGCCGAGCGCGGCGACGTCGAACGGCTGCTGGATGTCGATGCGCTCGTAGAACCCGTACAGCTTGAGCGGACCGAAATCGTAACTGGCGCCGAGCAGATTGATCTTGAGCCGGGTCAGGCCGGGCACGTCCTCCCACCATTCTTCCTCGTGGTCGTAGCCGATGCTCAGCGGCCCCTTGTTGTAGGCCAGGATCACCGCATACAGCGGGCTGCGGCTGTCGCGGTCGCTCACGCCGAGCAGGTTGGGCGTATAGGCGAAAGTGGCGTTGAAGCCGCGCCAGGTGGGCGTGACGTAGACCACCGCGTCCTTGGCCCGCGACACCACCACCTGCAGCGCACCGGCGCTGGCCACGGAGCGGCCCTTGAACGGGTCGTACTGCTTGAGCACCGCGGCGCGCCCGCCGTCGACGGTGCCGCCGAGCAGCGTGCCCCAGCCGCCGGTCGCGCCCAGCCAGGCATGGCGGGTGTAGAACGTATCGCCGCCGCTGCCGGCCTCCTCGTCGCCGGCCAGGTTGACGCCGACCTCGACCTCGCCGATCAGGCGGGTGCCGCCGCCCAGCGCGTAGCCGAGCTTGAGGCCGACGTTGCTGCCGTCCGAGCCGGCCGCGCTCTGCAGGTCGTGCTCGGTGCCGGTATCGGCGACCGCGCCGTTGCCGCCGCGACGGCCGACGTAGCCGATGTCCAGCGTGCCGTACAGCGAGGCGCTGGCCGCGCCGTCGCTCCACTGCAGCCCCTGCGCCTTTTCCTGGTCCTGGTCCTGCGCCTGCGCGCCGGTCGCCACCCCTGCGGCCACGGCCAGACCGCCGAGCCCTTTCCACATCGTGGTATGCATCGCGTGTCTCCTGCAATCGGACAACAGCGTTTCTGCAGCACGGCCTGCGCCGAGCCGGCGGTGCGGGGGGTGGGGTAGAGCGTTCATAGTCCTATTTGCGCGGCAAGTAAAGCAGCACGCCGACGCCGGCCGCATGCGTACCGGCGGCGCACGCAGGCCGGCGCCGTGCGCGAAGACCGTGCGCAGATCCCGCCTCCCGCCCGCGACCGGTGGTGACAGCCCGCGCGGCCGTGCGCACTATGGCGATCCTCACACCACGGAAGCCGCACTCGATGATCGCCACGCCCGATTACCGCGCCCTGCTCGACACCGCCATCGCCGAGGCCCGCCAGGGCCTGGCCGAGGGCGGCATCCCGATCGGCGCGGCGCTGTACCACAACGACGGTCGCCTGCTCGGCTGCGGCCACAACCGCCGCGTGCAGGAAGGCGATCCTTCCGTGCATGGCGAGACCGACGCGTTCCGCAAGGCCGGGCGCCAGCGCCGCTACAGGGACACCATCATGGTCACCACGCTGGCGCCGTGCTGGTACTGCAGCGGCCTGGTGCGCCAGTTCAACATCGGCACCGTGGTGGTCGGCGAATCGGTGACCTTCCAGGGCGGCATCGACTGGCTGCGCGACAGCGGGGTCGAGGTGATCGACCTGCACAGCCAGGAATGCATCGACCTGCTCGGCGGCTACATCGCCGCCCATCCGGACGTGTGGAACGAGGACATCGGCGAGGACTGAGCGCGGCGCGCCAGCCTGCCCGCAGGCGCCGCGCGGCGCCCGCGCGAGGCCGGCGGCAGCGGACTCAGAACCGGTACTGCGCGCCGAGGGTGAGCGTGCGCGCCGCGCCGACCGCCACCCACGGCGTCGCCGCGACCGAACTGGTGTAGTAGCCGCGGTCGAACACGTTGTCCACGTCCAGCGACACCCGCAGCCGCGCGTCGACGCGCCAGTACGCCAGCAGCTTGGCCACGGTGTAGGCCGGCAGCCGCGCCGGCGCGACGCCGGCATCGGCCTGCGCCTGGGTGTAGGCCTCGGCCAGCCGCGCGCCGGTATGGGTGATGCCGCCGCCGACGCCAAGCAGGCCACCGCCGGGCAGCGGCGTCTCGTGCACCGCCAGCAGGCTGCCGTTGAGCCTGGGCACGTTGATCAGGCCGCCGCCGACCTGCAGCGTGTTGTCGCGCAGCACCTGCACCCGGTTCCACGAGGCGCTGGCGTTGATCCGCCAGTGCGCGCCGAGCTGGCCGGACAGGTCGGCCTCGGCGCCGCGGCTGCGCACGCGGCCGGCGGCGATCTGGTTGCCGGGGTTGCGCGGATCGCCGGTGAGCACGTTGTCCTTGACGATCTCGTACAGCGCCAGGGTGCCGCCCAGGCGGCCGTCGCGCGCCTGCCATTTGCCGCCCAGCTCCAGCGCGCGCCCGGTCTCCGGCGCCGGCGCGCTGGTGGTGGCGGTGCCGTACCACACGTCGGAGCCGTTGTTGGGGCGGAACGAGCGCCCGGCGTTGAGGTACCACGACCACTGCTCGCCCGGCGCATAGCTGAGCCCGATCCGCGGCGTGGTCCTAGCCGGAGTCTGCGTGTAGCGGCCGCCGCTGCGCGCGTCGCGCAGGGTCTGCCGGTAGCGGTCGTGGCGCAGGCCCAGCAGCAGCGTCCACTGCGCGTTCAACGCCACCGCATCCTGCAGGTACAGCGCGGCGTTGCGCTGGCGCTCGTGGGTGTCGACGAACGGCAGCGGCGTCGGCAGCGGCTGACCGTAGACCGGCGCGAACAGGTCCAGCGCATACGGCGCGGCCGCGGTCGGGCGGACCCGCAGCATGCGCTGGTCGAGCACGAAGTCGTACGCCTCCATCCCCACCAGCAGATCGTGACGCCAGGCGCCGCTGCGCGCCTGGCCGCGCAGTTCGGCCTGCAGCGCGCTGTCGTGCGAGGCGAAGTCGCGCCAGCGCCGCTGCCGCCACAGCGTGCGGCCGTCGGCCTGCACCGCGCTGGGTTCGGTGGAATGGCCGCGCAGCGAACCGTCGCGGCGCGAGGCGGCGAGCAGCCCGCTCCACGCATCGGAGAAGTCGTGCCGCAGCAGCAGCTGATGGTTGCGGTTCTCGACCTGCACGTCGCCGTCGCCCGGCTCGCCGAGGAAGCGCGAGCGCGGCAGCGCGCGCAGGTCGCCGCGCACCGCGACCGTGCCGCGGTCCAGCGGCGCGCGGTGCCGCAGCCACTCGCCGTTGTAGTTCAAGGTGGTGGCCTCGCCCAGGCGCCAGGTGAGGGCCGGCGCGAGGAAACGGCGCCGGATGTGCACGACATCGCGGAAGCTGTGCTTTTCCTCGGCGGCGAGGTTGAGCCGGTAGGCGACGTCGGCGCCGAGCGGGCCGGTGCTGTCGACCGCGGCCCGGTACGCATCGTGGGAGCCGGCATACAGCTCCAGCGCGGTGGCCGGCCGCCACTGCGGCAGCTTGGTGACGACGTTGAGCGTGCCGCCGGGTTCGCTGCTGCCGTACAGCGCGGCGGCCGGCCCCTTCAGGAACTCGATCGCCTCGACGTTGGCGGTGTCGCGCGGGGCGTTGTAGCCGCGGTTGCCGGACAGGCCGTTGAGCAGGGTCGCGCTGCCGGTGTTCTCGTTGCCTGGCAGGCCGCGCACCGCGAAGTTGTCCCACAGCCCGCCGAAGCCGTTCTGCCGCGAAATACCGCCGACGTAGTCCAGCGTGCCGTCCAGGTGCGCCGCGCCCAGGTCGTCGATCGCCTGCCGCGGCAGCACCCGCACCGACTGCGGCAGCTGGCGCAGGCTCAGGCCGGTCTTGCTGCCCTGGGTGGCGTCGGCGTAGTAGGTGCCCGAGTCGCGGCGCCCGACCACGCGCACCGCATCCAGTTCGGTTGGGTCGGCCTCCGCGGCCGACTCCGCCGCGGCGTCGGCGAGCGCATCGGCCTCGGCCGGGCCGGCGCTCAGGCCGGCCAGCAGTGCGGCGACAAGGGACAGGGAATGCGGCGAACGTGGCGACATGGAGCGAGGCACCTGAGAAGTAATGTTATATTATTTCAATACTCGCACGAACCGCACCGCATGTCTTCTGCTTCCCTCGCCGCTCCGCCCTCCCTCCCCTCCTCGCGCCTGGCCTCGATCGATCTGCTGCGCGGCACGGTGATGCTGCTGATGCTGCTCGACCACGTGCGCGAGACCTTCTACCTGCACCACCCGGTCGGCGATCCGCTGGACGTGGAGCGCACCGCGCCGGCGCTGTTCGTGGCGCGCCTGCTGGCGCACCTGTGCGCGCCGGTGTTCGTGTTCCTGACCGGGCTGTCGGCGTGGCTGTACGCGGCGCGGCAGCCGCACGGCCGCGCCGCGGCGGCGGGGTTCCTGCTCAAGCGCGGGCTGTTCCTGGTCGTGCTGGAACTGACCCTGGTCAACTTCGCCTGGACCTTCGCCTTCCCGCCGCAGGTGGTCTACCTGCAGGTGATCTGGGCGATCGGGCTGAGCATGCTGGCGCTGGCGGCCTTGCTGTGGCTGCCGCGGCCGCTGCTGGCGCTGCTCGGCGCGGCGCTGGTGGCCGGGCACAACCTGCTCGATGGCGTGCACGTGGCCGGCGACGGCCCGCTGGCCACGGCCTGGGCGGTGCTGCACGATCGCGGCTGGCTGCAGCTGGGCGAACTGCGCCTGCGCACCTCGTATCCGCTGCTGCCGTGGATCGGGGTGATCGCGCTGGGCTATGCGGCCGGCCCCTGGTACGGCGCCGCCACCGCGCCGGCGCAACGGCAGCGCCGGCTGCTGGCCTGCGGGCTCGGCGCGCTGGCGCTGTTCCACCTGGTGCGCTGGCACAACGGCTACGGCGATGCGCCATGGCATGCCGATGCCGACGTCGTGCATACCGCGATGCGCTTCTTCAACGTGACCAAGTACCCGCCGTCGCTGCTGTTCCTGCTGCTGACCCTGGGCGTGGGCCTGCTGTTGCTGCGCCTGTACGAGCAGCCGCGGCTGGCGCGGGCGCTGGCGCCGCTGGCCACGATCGGCGCGGCGCCGATGTTCTTCTACCTGCTGCACCTGTACGTGCTGAGGCTGCTGTACCTGGCCGCGCTGGCGCATTGGGGGCCGAACCAGGGCACGCTGTTCGGCGTGGACAGCGTGGCCGCGCTGTGGGCGATCGCCGCGGTGCTGGGGCTGGCGCTGTACTGGCCGGTCGCCGCGTTCGCGCGGCTGAAGGCGCGGCGCCGCGACCTGGCCTGGCTGCGCTACCTCTAGCGGGCGACGCGGCGCGGCGGCCGGCGATTCATCGCCGTGCAATGCCGGCATGCTCGACTGGCGTCCCTGTCCGCGCCTGGAGACCCACGATGCCCACCCGCCTGCCGCGCCTGCTGCTGATCGGCCTGATCCTGGCCGCCACCGCCGGCTGCGCCACCGCCGCCAGCCAGCGCGACGCCTGGGTGGTGCAGCAGATCCGCGACTACAACCATCCCTACGCCGCGCAGCAGGCCGAGCTGGACACCAAGATGGCGACGATGGCCGGCAGCGCCTACGCGTTCTATCGCGGCACCGATCATCTGTTCTACCAGGACATGACCACCTGGCCGGCCTCGCTGTGGACCACGCCGCAGACCGGCTACACCTGGCTCGGCGGCGACACCCACGTCGGCAACTTCGACGCCGCGCGCGACAGCAGCGGCAAGGCGGTGTTCCACGTCGCCGACTTCGACGAGGGCCATCTCGGCCAGTACGTGTGGGACCTGCGCCGGCTGGCGGCGAGCATGGTCCTGGCCGGTCGCGACAACGGCCTGTCCGACAGCGACATCGGCAGCGCGATCGACACCATGGTCGGCGCCTACCTGGACAAGATCGGCGACTTCAAGGGCAGCGACGCCGAGAAGAGCTTCCAGCTCGGCAAGAGCAACACCAGCGGCGTGGTGGCCAAGGCCATCGACAGCGCCGACGGCAAGAGCCGCAGCGGCCTGCTGGGCAAGTACACCGCCGTCAGTGGCGGCAAGCGCACGTTCCAGTCCCTGGACAACCTGGTCGCGGTGGACAGCGCCACCTACGCCGCGGTCGGCGCCGCGATGAACGGCTATGTCGCCTCGATCGCCGCGTCCAAGCGCCATGCAGCGAGCTACTACACGGTCAAGGACGTGCGCCAGAAACTCGGCTCGGGCACCGGCAGCCTCGGCCGCAAGCGGCTGTACGTGCTGGTCGAAGGCGCCAGCGCCGCGACCGGCGACGACGTGATCCTGGAATGGAAGCAGGAAGCGGCCAGCGTGGTCGCCGCCGCCGCACCGTCGCAGATGCCCGCTTCCAGCTACGACAACCACGAAGGCGCGCGCGTGGCGCGCACCGCCAAGGCGCAGACCCTGGATGCCGACGTGCTGATCGGCTACGCCAGCGTCGCCGGCGTGCCGTTCTACGTGCACGAGAAATCGCCGTTCCAGGAAGACCTGGACCCGGCCGCGCTGAGCAGCGCCGGCAAGCTGGCCACCGCCGCCACCTACCTGGGCCAGGCGCTGGCCTCGGCGCACGCGCTGGCCGACCAGGACTACGATCCGGCGGTGGTGAGCTACAGCATCGACAAGCAGATCGACGCGGCGGCCAGCAGCAAGAGCGGGCTGAAAGCCGAACTGCGCCAGTTCGCGTTCGACTATGCCGCGCAGGTACAGCTCGACTGGCAGGGCTTCGTGGCCGCGTACCAGGCGGGGACGCCGTTGTATTGAGTGTGGGGATGCCCGCAGTGAGGCGGCGCCGGGCACGCATGTTTGGCTGTAGGAGCGGCTTCAGCCGCGACAGGCTTTACCGGTGGAGCCTCGTCGCGGCTGAAGCCGCTCCTACACGTTTTCCGGGAAACCGACGTCTGGCAGGCAGTCGTGGCCGCGTAACACGCGGCACCGGCGCCGCGCTGCCGCACTGCGCCGGTGCCTTCTTGCGTATCCGGTCTGCCGATGGAACGTCTGCAGGAGCGACTTCGGTCGCGACGAGGCTTCACCGGGAATGCCCGTCGCGACTGAAGTCGCTCACACAAGGTGCCGGTTCGCCTGCTGCGTACCGGCACGCGCGCTGCTACAGGATGTAGCGGCTCAGATCCGGATCCTGCACCAGCTCGCCCAGGTGCGCATCGACGTATGCCGCATCGACGGTGACGCTCTGCCCGTCGCGGTCCGGGGCCTCGTAGCTCAGCGTGTCGAGCAGGCGCTCGAGCACGGTGTGCAGGCGCCGCGCGCCGATGTTCTCCTGGCGCTCGTTGACCAGGAACGCGATCTCGGCGAGGCGGTCGATCGCATCGTCGGTGAAGCGCAGGGTCACCCCTTCGGTCAGCAGCAGCGCTTCGTACTGCTTGGTCAGCGCCGCCTTCGGCTCGGTGAGGATGCGGATGAAGTCCTCCTTGGACAGCGCCGACAGCTCCACCCGGATCGGGAAGCGGCCCTGCAGCTCGGGGATCAGGTCGCTGGGCTTGGCCAGGTGGAACGCGCCGGAGGCGATGAACAGGATGTGGTCGGTCTTGACCGTGCCGTACTTGGTGCTGACGTTGGAGCCTTCGACCAGCGGCAGCAGGTCGCGCTGCACGCCTTCGCGCGACACGTCGCCGCCGGACGATCCCGCCTCGCCGCGCTTGGCGACTTTGTCGATCTCGTCGATGAACACGATGCCGTGCTGTTCGCAGGCCTCGATCGCCGCGGCGCGCACGTCTTCCTCGTTGACCAGCTTGCCGGCCTCTTCCTCGATCAGCAGCGGCCGCGCCGCCTTGATCGTCAGCTTGCGCGACTGCGACTTGGCGCCGCCCAGGTTGGAGAACATCTGCCGCAGCTGCTGGCCCATTTCCTCCATGCCCGGCGGGGTCATGATGTCCATGCTGACGTTGACCGCCACGTCCAGTTCGATCTCGCGCTCGTCCAGCTCGCCGGCGCGCAGCATGCGCCGGAACTTGCTGCGGGTGTCGTTGTCCTGCGCCGAGGGCTCGTTGCGCGCGGCCTCCGGATCGAAGCCGATGCCGGCGCTGCGCCGCGGCAGCAGCGCGTCGAGGATGCGGTCCTCGGCGCGGTCCTCGGCCTGGGTGCGCACGCGGGTCTTGGCCTGCTCGCGGTACAGCTTGACCGCGGTGTCGGCCAGGTCGCGCACGATCTGCTCCACGTCCTTGCCGACGTAGCCGACCTCGGTGAAACGCGTGGCCTCGACCTTGACGAACGGCGCATTGGCCAGCGTCGCCAGGCGCCGCGCGATCTCGGTCTTGCCGACGCCGGTGGGACCGATCATCAGGATGTTCTTGGGCATCACTTCGTTGCGCAGCGCATCGGGCAGCTGCATGCGCCGCCAGCGGTTGCGCAGCGCGATCGCCACCGCGCGCTTGGCGTCGTGCTGGCCGACGATGTGGCGGTCCAGTTCCTGCACGATCTCGCGCGGGGTCATGGTGCTATGGGTATCAGTCATGGTCGGGAAATCGAAGAGGGAATCGGGTATGGAGAATCGGGAGTGGGAAGAGCAGGCGTCATCGGCAACGGAGACAGGAACCGCGGTTGCGATTCCCCATTCCCCATTCCCGATTCACAGCTCTTCGACCACCACGTTGCGATTGGTATAGATGCAGATGTCGCCGGCGATGTTCAGCGCTTCGACCGCGATGGTCTTGGCGTCGAGGTCGGTGTGGCCGAGCAGCGCGCGCGCCGCCGACAGCGCGTAGGAACCGCCCGAGCCGATGGCGATGATGCCGTCCTCCGGCTCGATCACGTCGCCGGTGCCGCTGATGATCAGCGAGGTTTCCTTGTCGGCCACCGCCAGCAGCGCCTCGAGCTTGCCCAGGCGGCGCTCGGTGCGCCAATCCTTGGCCAGTTCCACCGCCGCGCGGGTCAGCTGGCCGTGCTTGTCGAGCTTGGCCTCGAACAGTTCGAACAGGGTGAAGGCATCGGCGGCGGCGCCGGCGAAACCGGCCAGCACCTGGCCGTCGCGGCCGAGCCGGCGCACCTTGCGCGCGTTGCCTTTCATCACGGTATGGCCCAGCGTCACCTGGCCATCGCCGGCCACGGCGACGCGGCCATTGCGGCGCACCGACAGGATCGTGGTGGCGTGGAAAACGTTGGGGTTCTGACTGGGGTCCATGCGGCCTCCTGAGCGGTTCTTCAGGTGTGGGGGCAGGCCGCGGCCGGTTCAAGCGTCGGCTTTCGATCGTCGCCGATCTTGGCGCGGCCCGGGTGCCCGGGCTCGGGCGCGACGCCCCACAGCAGGTACCAGTCCTCGCCTTGCATCTCGAGCGGGTGCATGACGCGCCCGGAGCCGTTGCCGCAGGCCAGATCCTGCGCAGCGCAATAGCGGTCGCAGCCCCAGCAGATCCGCTCGGGATGCGCGGGTTTCAATGGAAAGGGTTTGGCCATCGGGACGCCTAGTCGCTGCACTGGAGCGGGCAGTGTCCGCAGCGGCGGCGCGGCGCGCCTTGATCGAGAACAAGCGCGGGCAGGATTCCGCCGTCAGGACTTGCGCTTGGCGCGCGGATGCGCGGCGTCGTAGACCTTGGCCAGGTGCTGGAAATCCAGATGGGTGTAGATCTGCGTGGTGGCGATGTCGGCGTGGCCGAGCAGTTCCTGCACGCCGCGCAGGTCGCCGGAGGATTCGAGGATGTGGCTGGCGAAACTGTGCCGCAGCATGTGCGGGTGCACGTGCTTGAACAGGCCCTGGCGCCCGGCCAGCTGCTTGATCCGGATCTGCACCGCGCGCGCGCCGATCGGCGCGCCGCCACGGCCCGGAAACACCGGCGCCTCGGCCGCCGCCCTGGTCTCCGCCTGCCATTCCAGCAGCGCCTTGCGCGCGTGCGAGCCGACCGGCACCAGCCGCTGCTTGTTGCCCTTGCCGAGCACGCGGACCAGGCCGCTGGCGAAATCCAGGTCGCGCCAGCGCAGCGCGCACAGCTCGCTCAGGCGCAGCCCGGAGGAATAGAACAGTTCCAGCAGCGCGCGGTCGCGCAGGCCCAGCGGCACGTCGGTCGGCACTTCGACCAGGCGCACCGCCTCGTCCGCGTCCAGCACCTGCGGCAGCTTGCGCGGCGCCTTCGGCGCGCGCAGCGCGGCGGCCGGGCTGGCGGCGATGGCACCGTGCTTGAGCAGCCATGCGTAGAAACTGCGGCAGGCCGACAAGCGCCGCTGCAGGCTCTTCGGCGACAGCCCGCGGCGGTGTTCGGCGGCGATGAAATGGCGCAGCTGCTCGGCGCCGAGCGCGGCGATGTCGCCGCCGGCATTGTCCGCCGCCCAGGCCGCCAGCGCGGCCAGGTCGCGGCGGTACGCGTCCAGCGTGTGCGCGGACATGCGCCGCTCGACCTGCAGGTAGGCGAGGAAGCGGGACGCGGGATCCGGGACGCGGGACGCGGCTTCAACGGCGGCAGCACCGGCCGGCGCGCCCGATCGCGCTTTTCGCGCCCCGCGTCCCGCGTCCTGCGTCCCGGCGTTCATGCGAAGCGCTGCAACGCCACCGTCAGCGACTCGCCCATCATGCGCAGGAACAAGGTGCCCATGCCGGGATAGAAGCGGTTCGGATCGCGGCTGCCGACCGCGAGCAGGCCCACGCCCGGCAGCGGCAGCAGCGCGGTGGACTGCACTTCCTCGATGCGTTCGGCGTACAGCAGCGCCTGCTTTTCCGGCTGCAGGCGGCCGCAGATCGGCTCGCCGTCCTGCAGGCAGTCGCGGAACGGCGCCAGCCGCGGATCGTCCTGGGCCAGGATCTGCAGCCACGGCGCCTGCTCCAGCCCGGGCAGCGGCCGCAGCAGCACGATGCTGACCAGGTCGCCCTGGAAATCCTCCTGCAGCGAGGCGGCCATCGCGCGCACGCTGTCGGCGGCGCTGGTCTGGCGCATCAGCGCCAGGGTCAGCTGGTGGGTGCGCACCGCCAGGCGCTCGTTGACCTGGGCGTTGCCGGCCAGCTCGGACAGGCGCCGCGCCAGTTCGCGGTTCTTGTCGCGCAGCACTTCCAGCTGGTAGCTGGCCAGCGATGCGGTCGGGCCGTCGTCGCGCGGCACCACCAGGGTCAGCGCCAGGTCGGGGAACTGCTTCAGGAACGCCGGGTGGCGGCGCAGCCATGCGGCGATCTCGTGCGCGCCGATCTTGTCCTGGGTGTCGCTCATCGGATCCACTCCCCATCGAAAACGAACGCGGCCGGCCCGGACATCACCACCGGCGCGTCGTCGTGCGGCCAGCGGATGCGCAGCTCGCCGCCGGGCAGCACCACGCGCACGTCGCGCTCCACGCGGCCGCGCTGGATCAGCACCGCCGCGGCCGCGCAGGCGCCGCTGCCGCAGGCCAGGGTCTCGCCGACGCCGCGCTCGTACACGCGCAGGCGCACGTGGCCGCGGTCGATCACCTGGGCGAAGCCGACGTTGACCGAATCGGGAAACGACGCGTGCTGCTGCAGCAACGGCCCCAGCCGCTCGACCGGCGCCGCGTCCACCAAACCCACTTCCAGCACCGCATGCGGATTGCCCATCGACACCGCGCCGAAGCGCACGCTGCCGCCCTGCAGCGGCAGCACGTATTCCTCGCGCGCGCGCGGGAAGCCGATCAGCGGCACGTCCTCCGGGGCGAAGCGCGGCACGCCCATCGCCACCGCGAACTGGCCATCGGCGCCGCGCTCGATGCGGTGCGAGGCGAACGGGCTGTCGATGACGAACGGGTCGCTGCCGGCGGCGCCGTCGCGCACCAGCCAGGCGGCGACGCAGCGCGCGCCGTTGCCGCACTGCCCGGCCAGGCTGCCGTCGGTGTTCCAGATGCGGTAGCTGGCCACCGCCTCGGCGCTGCGCGGCGCCTCGATGGTCAGCAGTTGGTCGCAGCCGATGCCGAAATGCCGGTCGGCCATGCGCATCGCCAGCGCGGCGTCCGGCGCCGGGGTGCCGTCGCGCAGGTCGAGCACCACGAAATCGTTGCCCGCGCCCTGCATCTTGGAAAAGCGCAGGCGCGCCGCGGCGTTGGCCTCACTCATTCCCATCGGTGGGCGTGGTGGTGGTGTCGTCGACCGGCTGCTGCTGGCCATCGACCGGCTGCGCCTGGCCGGCGGGGTCGGTGGTGGCCGGCGGCGTGGCGTCGGACGGCGTGGCCGGCGCGGCTTCCACCGGGACCGGCTTCTGCGGCATCACCAGCGGGCCCTTGTTGCCGCACCCGGACAGCGCCAGCAAGGCGGCACCGAACAGGGCGATACGGATCGGATGACGGAACGATGTGCTCATGCGCCGAGTATAGCCAGAAGGGCATGAATCGGCTGTGCCGGGTGCGGCTGGCGGCGTCAATCGCGCGGCGGCTCCGGGCGCAGCCACAGCCACAGCGCCACGCAGCTCATGCAGCCGATCGCCAGCGCCTGCACCCACGGCTTGTGCACGAACAGCAGCAGCACCAGCGCGCACGCCGCCATGGTCAGCGTCGCCATCCACTTGCCGCGGCGGCTGACCGCGCCGTGCGTCTCCCAGTCGCGGATGCTGGGGCCGAAGCGCGGATCCTCCAGCAGCCGCCGGCGCAGCCGCTCGGAGCCGCGCGAAGCGGCGTAGGCCGAGATCAGCACGAACACCGTGGTCGGCAACCCCGGCACGAAGATGCCGACGATGCCCGTCGCCAGGCTGACATAGGCCAGCAGCCACCATGCCCAGCGGAAACGGGAAGGGGGTTCCATCGGCGCATGATAAAGCCGCGGCCGGATGCCGATGCGGCCCCTGTGCCGCTGGGCGCCTTCGCTCCCGTGGAGGCGCCCGCACGGCCCCGGGCCATCGGTCGCGACGCGCGACACGGCGCGGCTGCCGCACCGTCCTGCAGTCGGGACTGAAGTCCCTCCCACAGTGCACCCAGCCAGCCGAGCGCATGCGACTGTAGGAGCGGCTTCAGCCGCGACGAGCGAAGCCGGAAACCTGGCAGGCTCCGGAACCGGTCGGTCGCGGCTGAAGCCGCTCCTACAGTGCGACCGGCCGGCGCGCCGCCGGGTTCTGCAGCAGCGGCTTCAGCCGCGACAGGATGCCGGGCAGCCCGCGCTACTTCGCCGCGTGCGCCACGCCCAGCTGGTCCAGCATGAACGCGTACGATTCGGCCTGCTCGCGGTAGCGGCGGAACCGCCCGGACTTGCCGCCGTGGCCGGCTTCCATGTTGACCCGGAACACGATCGGCGCGGTGCCGGTGTTGGCTTCGCGCAGCTTGGCCACCCACTTCGCCGGCTCCCAGTACTGCACCTGCGAATCCCACAGGCCGGTGCCGACGAACAGCGCCGGGTACGCCTGGCGCGCGACGTTGTCGTACGGCGAATAGGCGAGCATGTAGTCGTAGTACGTCTTCTTCTCCGGGTTGCCCCACTCGTCGTACTCGTTGGTGGTCAGCGGGATGCTCGGGTCGAGCATGGTGGTGACCACGTCGACGAACGGCACCTGCGCCACCAGCACCCGGTAATCCTGCGGCGCCATGTTCGCGATCGCGCCCATCAGCAGGCCGCCGGCGCTGCCGCCGGCCGCGGCGACGCGGTCCGGCGCCGCATAGCCCAGCTTGACCAGGCCGCGGGTCACGTCGATGAAGTCGGTGAAGGTGTTCTTCTTGTTGAGCAGCTTGCCCTGGTCGTACCAGTCGCGGCCCATCTCCTGGCCGCCGCGGATGTGCGCGATGGCGTAGACCACGCCGCGGTCGAGCAGGCTGACCACCGGCAGGTTGAAGTTGGGATCGGTGGACATGCCGTAGCTGCCGTAGGCGTACTGGTACAGCGCCGCGCTGCCGTCCTTCTTGAAGCCCTTCCTGTACACCAGCGACACCGGCACCTTGACCCCGTCGCGCGCGGTCACCCACACGCGCTCGGTCTGGTACTTGCTCGCGTCGTAGCCGATCACCGGCTGCTGCTTGAGCAGCCTGCGCTCGCCGGTGCGGGTGTTGAGTTCGTAGGTGGTGGCCGGGGTGGTCAGCGAGGTGTAGCCGTAGCGCAGCCACGGCGTGTCCGGTTCGGGATTGACCGACAGCCCCATCGAGTACGCCGGCTCGTCGGCCTGGACGTAGTCTTCCTTGCCGTCGGCGAAGTGCAGGCGGATCCGCTCCAGGCCGTTGGAGCGCTCGGCGATCGCGGTGAAGCCGTCGAACAGCTCGAAACTGTCGATGAACACCTTCTCGTCGTAGGGCAGCCAGGCCTGCCATTGCGCGCGCTTGGTGGCGCCGTCGGGCGCGGTCATCAGCGCGTAGTTCTTGGCCTTCCAGTTGGTGCGGATCACCCAGCGCCCGTCGAAATGGTCGGCGCTGTATTCGACGTCGCGCTCGCGCGGCGCCAGCACGGTGAAATGCTGCGGGTCGGCGGCCGGCGCGTAGCGCTGCTCGGAGGACACGGTGCTCTCCACGCCGATGAGGATGTACTTGTCGTCGCGGGTGCGGCCCAGGCCCATGTAGAAGCTGTCGTCCTTCTCCTCGTAGACCAGCGCGTCCTGCGCGGCCGGCGTGCCCAGCACGTGCTTCCTGACGCGCACGGTGAGCAGCGTTTCCGGGTCGTTCTCGACGTAGAACAGGGTCTTGTTGTCGTCGGCCCAGACCAGGTCCGGCGACACCCCGGGCACGCGGTCGGCGTAGACCTCGCCGGTGTCCAGGTTCTTGAAGCGCACCACGTACTGGCGGCGGCCGACGTCGTCCTCGGTCCAGGCCAGGAGGCGGTTGTCCTGGCTGACCACCGCGTCGCCGACGCTGAAATAGCCCTTGCCCGCGGCCATCGCGTTGACGTCGAGCAGGATTTCCTCCGGCGCCTCCATGCTGCCCTTGCGCCGCGCATGCACCGGGTAGTCCTTGCCGCTCTCGTAGCGCGTGTAGTACCAGTAGCCGCGCTCGCGGTATGGCACGCTGCTGTCGTCCTGCTTGATGCGGCCGACGATCTCCTTGTACAGCGTGTCCTCCAGCGGCTTGAGCGGCTTCAGCAACTGGTCGGCGTAGGCGTTCTCGGCGTTGAGATAGGCCAGCATCTGCGGGTTTTCGCGCTTGTCGTCGCGCAGCCAGTAGTAGTCGTCCTGGCGGGTGGCGCCGAACGGCGCCTTGACCGTATGCGGCTGCTTGGCCGGGTGCGGCGGCGTGGCATCGGTGGCGAGGGCGGAAGCGAAGGGCGCGGTCATGAGCAGGAAGAAGCTCGCTAGCAAGGGACGGGGATGCATCTAATGGGGCTCCGGCGGCGGCAACGCAACTGGGGACGCGCCGCCCGGGCCGGGAGGCGGCAGTGCGGCGGCGCCGCACGGTGCCGGCCGAGTCTCCGCGCAACGCCGCATCCTGGCAAGCGCGCGCAACGACTTTGTGCGCCGCGCTCCTCTATCATCGGGCCATGGCTTCCTCCCCGACCGACACCCCGACCGCGGCGCGCGCGGCGCCCGCCTACAGCCAACGCAGCCGCGACATCGAACCGTTCCACGTGATGGCGCTGCTGGCCCGCGCCAACGAACTGGAACACGCCGGCCACGACGTGATCCACCTGGAGATCGGCGAACCGGACTTCGGCACCGCCGCGCCGATCGTCGCCGCGGGCCAGGCCGCGTTGGCCGCCGGGCATACCCGCTACACCGCCGCGCGCGGGCTGCCGGCGCTGCGCGAGGCGCTGGCGGCGTTCTACCGGCAACGCCACGGCGTGGACCTGGATCCGGCGCGGATCCTGATCACCCCCGGCGGGTCCGGTGCGCTGCTGCTGGCCAGCGCGCTGCTGGTCGATCCGGGCAAGCGCTGGCTGATGGCCGACCCCGGCTATCCGTGCAACCGGCATTTCCTGCGCCTGGTCGAAGGCGCCGCGCAGCTGGTGCCGGTCGGCCCGGACAGCCGCTACCAGCTGACCCCGGCGCTGCTGGACGCGCACTGGAACGCCGACAGCGTCGGCGCGCTGGTCGCCTCGCCGGCCAACCCGACCGGCACCCTGCTGGACCGCGCCGAACTGGCCGCGCTGGCGCAGGCGCTGCGCGCGCGCGGCGGCCACCTGGTGGTCGACGAGATCTACCACGGCCTGAGCTACGGCATCGACGCGCCCAGCGTGCTCGAGGTCGACGACGAGGCCTACGTGCTCAACAGCTTCTCCAAGTACTTCGGCATGACCGGCTGGCGCCTGGGCTGGCTGGTGGCGCCGCGCGCGGCCGTGCCGTCGCTGGAGAAGCTGGCGCAGAACCTGTACATCAGCGCCTCGAGCATCGCCCAGCATGCGGCGCTGGCCTGCTTCCGGCCGGACACCCTGCAGATCCTGGAAGCGCGGCGCGCCGAGTTCGCGCAACGCCGCGACTACCTGCTGCCGGCGCTGCGCGCGCTCGGCCTGCGCATCGAAGTCGAGCCGCAGGGCGCGTTCTACCTGTACGCCGACGTCAGCGCGTTCACCGACGACGCGCAGGCGTTCTGCGCGCATTTCCTGGAGACCGAGCACGTGGCGTTCACCCCGGGCGTGGACTTCGGCCAGCACCGCGCGCGCCAGCACGTGCGCATCGCCTACACGCAGAGCCTGCCGCGGCTGCAGGAAGCGGTGGCGCGCATTGCCCGTGGGCTGGAGCGCTGGTCGCTCTGAGGCCAGCCGCTCGGTCGCCGCATCCCACCTGGTCGAGGAACTGCCGCGCGCTGGCCTCGCGCCGATGCGGCGGGGTACAGTACCAGAGCAGTTCGCGCAGCTCCGGCAGCGGAAAGTGCGCGGGAGCATCGCCGCCGCGCCGCGGCCCTCGCGCCAGCAAGGTGTAGTCGGCATCGGTGCCGATGTACCGGCATCGCCGAGCGAACGCGCGCCACCGTTAGGATCCGGCGCCGGCCAACCCGACGCGGTCGGGTCAGTGCTCGAGGCCAGCCTCTGGCGTCCGCCGCTGCCGCCATCGGCCGGCAGGAACCAGGATGCGCGACCGCTGCGCGCCGACGGCAGGCGCGATGCCAGTTGCGCCGGCCACGCCGGGGCGGGCTTTACCGCGGCGAAACGCGCGCTGAGCGCCGGACCGTCGCAACGCATAGCGCGCACGTTCCACCGTGCGGTGGCTGGCCGCCAGCGCCAGGCGCAGCAGCATCGTTTTCTCTTCGTAGCGACGAACGGGCGAAGGTCCGCTTCCGTGCCCGGAAGCGGACCGCAGCGGTCACTTGGCCAGCCGCTCCCACAGGAACCCGTACGCCAGCGCCTGCATGTGCGCGGCCTGCGCATTGTTGGCCGCGCCGCCGTGGCCGCCTTCGATGTTCTCGTAGTAGGTCACGTCCTTGCCGGCCTCGATCATCTTCGCCGCCATCTTGCGCGCATGGCCCGGGTGCACCCGGTCGTCGCGGGTGGAGGTCAGGAAGATCACCGGCGGGTAGGTCTTCTTCGGGTCGAACAGGTGGTACGGGGAGAAGGTCTGGATGTAGGTCCAGTCGTCGGTGTCCGGATTGCCGTACTCGGCCATCCACGACGCGCCGGCCAGCAGGTGGCTGTAGCGCTTCATGTCCAGCAGCGGCACCTGCACCACCACCGCGCCGAACAGCTGCGGGTACTGCACCAGCATGTTGCCGGCCATCAGCCCGCCGTTGCTGCCGCCCTGCACGCCCAGGTGCTTGGCCGAGGTGATCTTGCGCGCGGCCAGGTCCTGCGCCACCGCCGCCATGTCCTCGTAGGCCTTGTGCCGGTTCTGCTTCAGCGCCGCCTGGTGCCAGCGCGGGCCGTACTCGCCGCCGCCGCGGATGTTGGCCAGCGCGTACACGCCACCCTGGTCGAGCCAGGCGCGGCCCAGGCCGCCGGAGTAGAACGGCGTCATCGAGATCTCGAAGCCGCCGTAGGCGTACAGCAGGGTCGGATTGCTGCCGTCCAGCTTGAGCTGCTTGGGCCGGACCAGGAAGTACGGCACCTTGGTGCCGTCCTTGGACACGGCGAAGTGCTGCTCGATCTCATCCTTGGACGCATCGAAGAAGCTCGGCATCGCCTTCAGCGTCTCGATGCTCTGCGGGCCGCGCTGCACGTCGGCCAGCATCAGCGTGGTCGGGGTCAGGAAATCGGTGGAGGTCAGCCACACCTGGTCGTTCTCGTCGGCGTCGACCGCCTCCACGCTGGTGCTGCCGAAGGCCAGGTCGCCGACCGGGAACGGCGCGCGCGCCCACTCGCCTTCGCCCGGGGTCAGCACCCACAGCCGGCTCTTGACGTTGTCGAGCACGTTCAGCACCAGGTGCGACTTGGTCCACGCGAACGAGGCCAGCGACGTCGTCTCGGTCGGGGCGAACACCACCCGGAACGCGCGCTTGCCGGCCATGAAGTCGTCGAACTTGGCCACCAGCAAGGCGCCGGCCGGATAGGTGGTGCCGCCCACGGTCCACGCCTCGCGCAGTTCCAGGGTCAGCCACTGCCGGTGCACGCGCTTGTTGGCCGAGTTGGGCACGTCGATCTTGGCCAGGCGGCCGTCGGCGCCCCGCAGGTACAGCTCGTCGTTGTAGAAGGCCAGCGTGCGGCTGACGAAATCGCGCTCGTAGCCGGGCGTGTCGTCGTGCATCGCGGCGATGTACATGTCCTCCGGCTTGCCCTCGTAGACCAGCGTCGCGCTCTGCAGCGGGGTGCCGCGCTTCCACTGCTTGACCACCCGCGGATAGCCGGAGCTGGTCAGCGAGCCGGCGCCGAAATCGGTGTAGAGGTACACGGTATCGGCATCGATCCAGCCCAGCCCGCCCTTGGCCTCGGGGCGGAAGAAGCCGTCCTTGACCCACTGCTTGCTGCCCAGGTCGAACTCGCGGGTGACGTCGGCGTCGGCGCCGCCGCGCGACAGCGCGATCAGGCAGCGGCGGTAGTCCGGGCGCAGGCAGTCGGCGCCGTGCCACACCCAGTTCTCGCCCTCGGCCTTGTTCAGCGCGTCCAGGTCCAGCACCGTTTCCCACTTCGGCTCGGGCTTGCGGTATTCCTCCAGGGTGGTGCGCCGCCACAGGCCGCGCTCGTGCTCGCGGTCCTTCCACAGGTTGTAGTAGTACGGGCCGATCTTCTGCACCGCCGGGATCTTCGCGTCCGAATCCAGCACTTCGCGGATGCCGGCCTCGCGCGCCTGGAAGCCCGGCTGCGCGGTCAGCCGCGCCTCGGTCTTGGCGTTCTGCGCCTTGACCCAGTCCAGCGGCTTGGCGCCGGTGACGTCTTCCAGCCAGGCATGGGGATCTTGGGGCATCGCGGTTTCCTTCGCTGCGGCGGTACCGGAGGCGATCAGTCCGGCGAGCAGGCAGGCATGGGCAAGAGAGGGCATGGGCAGGTCCAGGAGAACAGTCCCGAACCGTAGCATGCAGGGTCGCGGCCCTCCCCTGCCGAAGGTCAGGCCGCGCGGCTGACCCGCCATGCCGGCGCGCGCCGGCGCGCCTGGACCCGCGGCCGCAGCCGCGCCAGAACCCGGCGCAGCGGCCGCAGCGGCAGCGGGAAGCGGTGCAGCGCCCACCACGCGCTCAGCGGCATGCCCAGCAGCCACAGCGGCCGCCAGCCTAGCCATTCGCCGGAGCCGCGCGCGGCCGGCCACACCAGGACCAGGGCCAGCCCGGCGAGCAGCGCCTGCAGCACCAGGCGGCGCAGGCCGGGATGCGGCACGTGGGCGGGACGGGACGAAGGGGCGATCGGCATGGCGGCGACTCCGGACGGTGATGAGGCGCGCAGCGTGCCGCGGGCCCATCTCAACGGCTGCGACCCACTATTGACATCGCTTTCGCCCGATACTCACTAGCGTGTCCCTTCAAGTCTCCGGATTCCCGTCTTATGCGCCTGCTCTCCCTGTTCGCCTCCGTGCTGCTGCTCGGCATGGCCGTCCCCCTGCCGGCGGCGCGGGCGAAATCCCCGGAGCGCGAAGCCGCGCAGCCGCCGATCGACCTGCAGCGCTTCATGGGCCGCTGGTACGTGATCGCGCACGTGCCCTACTTCGCCGAACGCGGCCACGTCGCCAGCAGCGACGAGTACACGCTCAAGGAAGACGGCAAGATCGGCGTGCGCCACCGCTACCGCGAGGGCTTCGACGCGCCGGTCAAGGAGGTCACCTCGCGCGCCTCGGTCAAGGAGGACAGCGGCAACCGCCGCTGGACCACCTGGCTGTTCGCCGTGGTGCCGACCAAGTACCGCATCCTCGAGGTGGCGCCGGACTATTCCTGGGCGCTGATCGACTATCCCGGCCGCGACCTGGCCTGGGTGTTCGCGCGCCAGCCGGACATGGACCACAAGCAGTACCGTGAACTGATCGGCAAGCTGGACCGCGACTACGGGATCAACGTCGACAAGCTCAAGCGCGTGCCGCAGCGCCGCGACCAGGTCGGCAAGCTCGGCTTCGAAGTGCCCAGCGAGCCCTGAGCCCATCCTCGGCGCGGCGCCGATCACCTGCCGCTCAGCGAAGCGCCGGCCGGCCCACGTATGATCGGGCCGTCTCTCCCCCAGACAGGTGCAGCGCTTGGCCAGCGTTCTTTCCGACATTCCTTGCGACGCCGCGCGCGCCGCGCCCGCGGACGCCACGCGCGGCCAGGTGTTCGCGCAGCATTGCCCCTCGCGCGCCGTGCTCAGCCATGTGACCAGCCGCTGGGGCGTGCTGGTGCTGGTGGCGCTGCGCAAGGGCACGCATCGCTTCGGCGACCTGCGCCGCAGCCTGGAGGGGGTCAGCGAGAAGATGCTGGCGCAGACCCTGCAGGCGCTGGAAGCGGACGGATTCGTGCAACGCACCGCCTACCCGGTGGTGCCGCCGCGCGTGGAATACGCGCTGACCCCGCTGGGCGCGGAGGCGGCGGCGCACGTGCACGCGCTGGTGGACTGGATCGAGACCAACATCGGCACCATCCTGAGTCGCGGCGGCGGCGCGCCGCTGGATGCGCTGTAGGAGCGGCTTTCAGCCGCGACAGGCGCCATCGGCGCGCCTGCCTCCGCTGATCCCCGGAAAGGGCAGCGCCGCCCCTGCACGCGACAGACGACGCACGGAAGTGGGGGAGACCGCGCAGCGCCAACACCGGCGCACTCGCCTTGCGCGCAGCGAACGCGTCAGTCGTCGCTGTAGTTGCTCAGCGCCAGCGACAGCAGCGCCTTGGCCTGCTCGCGCAGCGAGCGCGGCTCGACGATTTCCGCATCCGAGCCGTAGTGCAGCACGTCCATCAGCAACTCGCGCGAGACGCTGTACGGCACCTTCAGTTCGTAGCGGCCGTCGGCCAGGAAGCGCCCCTGCTGCTTGGAATGCCAGTGCTCGTCGGCGACCCAGCGCGCGGCCTTGGGGCTGAATACGATCGTCGCCCAGCCCTTGGGCGCGCCGGAGAAGATCCCGTAGCTGGCCGCCAGCTGCGAATCCAGTTCCTCGTCGGCCACGTCCTGCGCCGGCTGGTCGAGCAGCCGCGCGTGGTTGATGCGGTCCACCGCGAAGCTGCGCACCGCGTCGCGGCCGTGGTCCCAGGCGTCCAGGTACCAGTTGTCGCGGTAGTGGGTGATGCGCTGCGGCGACACCGTGCGCTTGGTCGATTCGTCGGTGGAGCGGGCGCGGTAGTCGAACGACAGCCGCTTGCGCTCCAGCACCGCCGAGGCCACGGTGCGGAAGCTGGCCTCGTCGAGCTTGCGGCCGCGGTGCGGGATCACCCGCACCCGCTCCACCGGCCAGTGGGTGGCCCCGGCCTGCGCCGCCAGCAGGCTCTCGATGCGCTGCTGCAGCGGCGCCAGCACCGAGGACAGCACCCCGCCGCCGGTGCGCGCCAGCAGCTGCTGCGAGGCCAGCAGCGCGTGCAGCTCCTCGGAGCTGAGCCACAGCCCCGGCAGTTCGAAGCGGTCGCTCTCCCCGGACTCGTAGCGGAACCCGGCCTCGCCGTCGCCCTCGACCGGGGCCATCAGCGCATCGCGCAGGAAGGCCAGGTCGCGGTACACGGTGGCGCGGGAGCAGCCCAGTTCGTCCTGCAGCCGCGCCACCGTCACCGGGTAGCGGGCGGACTTGAGCAGCCGGTGCAGTGCGTTGATGCGTTCGTAGCGGTCCATGGCGCCGATTATGTCTGAGTCCGTGGCGGAAAAACGCGACACGGCCGGGCGCGCCCCGCGGACCGTGGCGGCCCGCCCGAACCGACGATGAAGCACGGGACGCGCTGCGGCCGGAGCGTCATGTGGATCCGGTATGATGAAATCGTTTCCATTTCGTTAGCCGAAGGCTGCGTCCCCACACCTGGAGAAAGAAGCCATGCCCCGCCGCGCCACCCTCGTCACCGCCCTCGCCTCGCTGCTGCTGTGCACCGCCTCGGCCTGGGCCGCCGATGCGTCCTCCCCGCCGGCACCCGGCAGCTCACCGTGGAGCGGCTCCGGCGAACTGGGCTTCGCGTCCTCGCGCGGCAACAGTTCCAACGAGAGCTTCAACGGCCGGCTCAAGGGCCAGTACCTGGACGGCGACTGGATCCACAGCATCGACCTGTTCGCGCTGCGCGCCAGCGCCGAGTACACCAACACCAACGACGACGGCAGCACCGAGCGCGTGCGCCAGACCACCTCCAACCGCTACACCGGCAGCGCCGGCAGCGCGCTGCAGCTGGGCGAACACCGCCAGCTGACCGCCTCGCTGCGCTACGAGCGCGACGATTTCGCCACCTACGACCGCCTGGCCACGATCGGCATCGGCTACGGCACGCGGATCATGGACGGCGAGCGCAAGAGCCTGGACGTGCAGATCGGCCCCGGCGTGCGCCGCGCCCACGACGTGGAAGAGGACCGCACCGAGACCGGGCTGATCGGCCGCGGCCTGCTCGACTTCAAGTACGGCCTGACCGCCAACACCGAGCTGGCCAATACCCTGCTGGTCGAATCGGGCTCGTACAACACCTTCGCGCAGAACGACCTGGGCATCTCGGTCAGCATGAACTCGCGGCTGGCGCTGAAGGCCGGCTGGCAGGCGCGCCACAACAGCGACGTCAGCGACGACAAGAAGAAGACCGATACGCTGACGACGATGAACGTGGTCTACAAGTTCCTGTGACGCCGGGATTGGGGATTGGGGAGTCGGGATTGGCAGCGGCGTGCGCTGGGGCGCAGTCGTTTGGCTGATGCGTTCGCGGCAGTGTGGGAGCGACTTCAGTCGCGACGGGCTTTACCGGTAGAGCCCTGTCGCGACTGAAGTCGCTCCTACAGGTTTGCTGAAGCGGGTGCCGTCGGATGCGGCCACGGCCTTCTTCCGATTCGGCGCGTGCATGAGTCGAGGGACCCTCAGGCCGGGGCGGCGGCGTCCAGCAATTCGCGGGCGCCGGCGCCGAGCAGGGCTTCGGCGACGGCCTGGCCGAGCGCTTCCGGATCGCGTGCCGGGCGTTGCGCGTCGGCGCGCACCAGGCGCCCGTCGTCGGCCCCGCCGACCAGGCCTTGCAGCAGCAGGTCCTCGCCGCGCCATTGCGCGAACGCGGCCACCGGCACATGGCAGCTGCCATGCAGCGCGCGGTTCATCGCCCGCTCGGCTTCCACGCAGGTCCGGGTGGGCGCATCGTCGAGCGCGGCGAACAGGTCCAGCGCGGCCGCGGCGTCGCCGCGGCATTCCACCGCGATGGCGCCCTGCGCCGGCGCCGGCAGCCAGTCCGGCGGCTGCAGGCGCTGGGTGATGCGCGCCTCCAGGCCCAGCCGCTGCAGGCCGGCGCAGGCCAGCACGATCGCGTCGTAGCCGCCGTTGTCGAGCTTGGCCAGGCGCGTGTTGATGTTGCCGCGCAGGTCCTGCAACTGCAGGTCCGGGCGCCGCGCGCGCAGCTGCGCCTGCCGGCGCAGCGACGAGGTGCCCACGCGCGCGCCCAGCGGCAATGCGTCCAGCGACGCGTACAGGTTGGAGACCAGCGCATCGGCCGGGTCGGCACGCGCCAGGATCGCCGGCAGCACGAACGGCGGATCCAGTTCCATCGGCACGTCCTTGAGCGAATGCACCGCGCAATCGGCCTCGCCGCGCAGCATCGCCAGCTCCAGCTCCTTCAGGAACAGGCCCTTGCCGCCGATCGCCGCCAGCGAGCGGTCCAGCACCTCGTCGCCGCGGGTGCTCATCGGCACCAGCACCACCTCCAGCTGCGGATGCGCCTGGCGCAGGCACGCGGCGACGTGTTCGCTCTGCCACAGGGCGAGCGGGCTCTTGCGGGTAGCGATGCGCAGGATCTTCATCGGCCCATTATCGCGGAAACCGCCGCCGCCCATCCCGGCTTTCGGCCGAACGGCCTGCTCTTTCGACTCCCCAATCCCCACTCCCGGCTCCTCAAAGATGCCGGATCCCCTGCCGCAACTGCGCCACGCAACGCCGGCTCACCTCCAGCGGCTGCTTGCCATGGCGCAGCACCGCGTGCACCTGGCCCTCGCCCAGGCGCCGCAGCTCGACCAGCTCGTGGCGCGCGACCAGGCAATTGCGGTGGATGCGCACGAAGCGCTCGGCGAATTCCTCTTCCAGCGACTTCAGCGATTCCTCGATCAGGTCCTCGCCGCGCGCGTGGTGCACCACCACGTACTTTTCCTCGGCCTGCAGGTAGTGGATGTCGTCGACCGGGATCAGCCGCAGGCTGCCGCGCAGGCGCGCGCACAGGTGGGTGCGGCGCCGTTCCGACGGCGCGGCGCCGACGCTGCCGCGGCGCCCGGCCATGAAGGTGCTGGCGCGCTCCAGCGCCGCCGCCAGCCGTTCGGCGCGCACCGGCTTCATCAGGTAGTCGATCGCCGCGGCCTCGAACGCGGACAGCGCGTGCGCGTCGTAGGCGGTGCAGAACACCACCGCCGGGCGCGGCTCGAAGCTGGCCAGGTGGCGCGCGGTCTCCAGCCCGTCGACGCCGGGCATGGCGATGTCCAGCAGCACCAGGTCCGGATGCAGTTCGGCGCAGGCGTGCAGCGCTTCCAGGCCGTTGCCGGCCTCGGCCACCACCTCGATGCCGGCGTGCTCGGCCAGCAGCGCGCGCAGGCGCTCGCGCGCCAAGGGTTCGTCGTCGGCGATCACCACCTTCACGTACGTCACCTCAGTGGGCTGGAGCGCGGTCTCGCCGCATAGTAGCCCCGCTGCCGGCGGGCCGTCATCCGCGCCGCGGCGGCGGCGCCTCGACCCCGGCCCGCGCGCCCGGCGCCATGGCCGCGCCTCAGCCGGCGGCGAAGCGCGCGCTCATCCAGTCGCGCAGATCGTCGATCTCCTCGGCGCAGACCTGGTGCGCCATCGGATAGCGGCGCCACTGCACCGGCATGCCCAGCGCCTGCAGCGCCTGCGCGGTCTGCTCGGCGTAGGGCTGCGGGATCACCGGGTCGCCCTGGCCGTGGGCCATGAACAGCGGCTGCGACAGCGCCGCCGGCGCATGCCAGCGGGCCACGTCGGCCACGTCCGGCAGGTAGGTGGACAGGCCGATCAGGCCGGCCAGCGGCCGTTCGCGGCGCAGGCCGGTGGCCAGGGTGATGGCGCCGCCCTGCGAGAAGCCGGCCAGCAGCAGGCGCTCGGCGGGCACGCCGCGTTCGTGCTCGCGCGCGATCAGTTCCTCGACCTGGGCCACCGAGGCGGCGACACCGGCGCTGTCGGCGCGGTTGGAGAAATCGGCGCTGACGATGTCGTACCAGGCACGCATGCGCACGCCGTTGTTGATCGTCACCGCGCGTACCGGCGCGTGCGGGAACACGAAGCGCAGCGCCGGCCAGCCCGGCCGCAGCAGTTCCGGCACCAACGGCGCGAAGTCGTTGCCGTCGGCGCCGAGCCCGTGCAGCCACAGGACGGTCCAGGCCGGCGAGGCGGCGGTTTCGTGTTCTACGGTGTCCAGCATGCGCGCGTCCCCATCGAGATGCGGCGCATTATGCCTGCCGCACCGGCCGCCCGGTCAGCTGGCGATGCGGCGCGCGGCCGCGGCGCGGCGCAGTTCGCCCGCGCGCAGCAGCACCGCCGGCGGCTGCCGCTCCTCGGGGATGGCCAGGATGCGCAACTGGCGCAGCCACAGGCCGGCCGCGCGCGAGGAACTCACCGCGACCACCGGGATCGCCAGCGCCATGCCGATCACCACCGGCGCCATCCACATCGCCAGCGACGGCGACACCACGTAAGCCATCGCGCCCATCAACAGCCCGAACGCGCTGAGCCCGCCGTAGCTGCGCGCCAGCGCCAGCCACGACAGACGGCCGTCGTCGCGCTGCTGCGCGTCCCAGCCCGAATCCTTGCCGGCCAGCACTTCGGCCACGCCGCGCGACTGCACGTACATCACCACCGGCGCCATCAGCGCCGCCAGCACGGTCTCCAGCAGCATGCTCAGCAACGCGCGCAGCGCGCCGCCGCAGCCGCGCCGCTCCTCCGGCTTGAGCAGCATCGCGAAGTAGCCCAGCACCTTCGGCGCCAGCAGCACGAACATGGTCACCGCGAACACCCAGAACACCCGGGTGGAGTCCTGCTGGTGCCAGTAGCGCGCCGGCGAGAACGGGGACACCACCGAGGCGACCAGGTCGAAGCCATCGCTCTGCAGCGGGATCGCGATGCCGATCAGCATCAGCAAGCCCCACATCGGCGCGGTGAAGTAGTGGCCGATGCCGATCATCATGTGCAGGCGGCTGATCCAGTGCAGGCCGCGCGCGGCGACCACCTTGGAATGCTGCAGGTTGCCCTGGCACCAGCGGCGGTCGCGCACCAGCAGGTCGGTCAGGGTCGGCGGGCCTTCCTCGTAGCTGCCCTGCAGGTACGGCACCATGTGCGTGGCCCAGCCGCCGCGGCGCATCAGCGCGGCCTCGACGAAATCGTGGCTGAGCACGTGCCCGCCGAACGGCTTGCGCCCGGGCAGCGCCGGCAGGCCGGCCTGTTCGGCGAAGGCCTGGGTGCGGATCACCGCGTTGTGGCCCCAGTAATTGCTCTCCGCGCCGTGCCACCAGGCCACGCCGTAGGCGATCACCGGGCCGTAGACGCGGCCGCCGAACTGCTGCATGCGCGCGAACAGGCTGTTGCCGTTGACCACTTCCGGCAGGGTCTGGATCAGGCCGACGTCGGGGTTGTTCTCCATCCCCGCGACCAGGCGCACGATGGTCTCGCCGGTCATCAGGCTGTCGGCGTCCAGGATCAGCATCTGCGGGTAGGCGCCGCCGAAGCGGCGCACCCAGTCGGCGATGTTGCCGGCCTTGCGTTCGGCGTTGTCGGCGCGGCGCCGGTAGTAGATGCGGCCCTGGCCGCCGGTGCGCGCGACCAGGTCGGCGTAGACCTGCTCTTCCTCGGCGCCGACCTGCTCGCGCGTGGTGTCGCTGAGGATGAAGAAATCGAAGTGCTCGATCTGGCCGGTGGCCTCGACCGATTCGTAGATCGCCTGCAGCCCGGCCATCAGCCGGTGCGGATCCTCGTTGTAGGTCGGCATCAGCAAGGCGGTACGGCTGCGCACGTTCGGCAGCGGCGCGTCCGGATCGATGCCGAGCTTGCGCCCGGCGCCGAACACCAGGGTCACGAATCCGGCCAGCGCGCTGACGAACGAGAACGCGATCCACGCGAACAGCGGGATGAACAGCGCCATCAGGCAGGCTTCCAGCACGCTGACGCCGCCGATCAGCAACACCTTGGCGATCAGCACGCTGGCGTAGGCGGTCATCAGCGCAGTGGTGCCGAACACGTACAGCCGCCGCCAGAACATGCCGACCGGCGTGCTGGGCAGGCGCCTGTTGCGCAGCTTGCCCTCGCGCAGGCTCTGCACCGGCATCGGCAAGGGCGCCTCGGGCGGCAGCACCGCGTGGCCGGCATCGAGGGAAACCGCATCGGGCAGGGTCGGTGGGGGAACGACCATGCTCATGCGATCCGCCGGCCTCGTCGGGCAGCGCACTGCCACGGCCCGGACCCTGGCGCCGCGGCCGGCACCCTGTTGTGATTGCCACTGGTCCCCACGTTCTCTCCTGTCGGCGGGCAAAATACGGCCGCCACTGTAAACCTTAAATAGTAAGCTTTCGCGAAGATCGCCGAGCGCGCGACCGCGCCGCGGGCCGCGGTCCGTTCAGCCATTGCGTGGCGCTCACCCGCGTTTCACCGCGCGCGGAGAACATGGAGGCGGTCAGTACACGAGGCAGCGCACATGCGCCAACCGTTCCATCCCGCGATGCCGACCCTCCATCCGGCGGCCGCGCCACGCACCGCCCGCATCGCTGCATCGGCGCAGGCACTGCGCCTGCCGTGCGGCACTTGGCGACCGCGACGGAGCGCCCGATGAAGCCGCTGGACCTGGTCGGCTGGGCGGCGACGCTGATCCTGGTGGCGACGCTGCTGCGGCAGATCCACAAGCAATGGCGCGCGCCCGACGTGCAGGCGGTGTCGGCCTGGCTGTTCGTCGGCCAGATCAGCGCCTCGGTGCTGTTCATCGTCTACAGCCTGGCGCTGCGCAACTACGTGTTCGTAGCCACCAACACGCTGGTGCTGCTGACCGCCGTGGCCGGGCAGCTGCTGCAGACGCTGAAACGGCGGCGCCTGCGCGACGCACGCGGGCACCCCTCGTGAGCCGGCCGGCGCTGCTGATCGTGGACATGGTCAGCCGTTTCGATTTCCCCGACGGCGCGCGCCTGGCCAAGGCGGCGCTGCCGGTGGCCGGGCGCATCGCGCAGCTGCGCGCACGCTTCCATCGCCGCGGCTGGCCGGTACTGTTCGCCAACGACAACTTCGCCGACTGGCAGACCGATTTCGAAGGCCTGTGGACGCTGTGCGCCGACCCGGCGCAGCGCGGCGCGCGGATCGCCAGGCTGCTGGCGCCGCAGCCGCAGGACTACTACGTGCTCAAGCCGAAGCATTCGGCGTTCCTGGATTCGGCGCTGCAGGTGCTGCTGTCGCGGTTGCAGGCCGAGCGCCTGCTGATCACCGGCGTGGCCACCGACGCCTGCGTGCTGGCCACCGCGATCGATGCGCGGATGCGCGATTTCCAGGTGCAGGTGCCGCCCTCGTGCTGCGCCACGTTCGGCGCGGCGCGCCAGCAGCGCGCGTTGCGGCTGTTGCACGAGGCGTTCGCGGTCAGCCTGAGCGAACGGTTGCCGGCACGCTGATCCGCGCTGGAGGCCTAGTGCGCTGCGCTGTCGCCTTCGCCGGGCGGCGCTTCGGCGACGTAGGGGAACGCCAGGGTGATGGTGGTGCCATGGCCCAGCGCCGAATCCACATCGACGAAGCCGCCGGCCTGGCGCACCAGGCCGTAGACCTGGGCCAGGCCCAGGCCGGTGCCCTTGCCCTCGGGCTTGGTGGTGAAATAGGCCTCGAACAGCCGCGACTTGGTCTCCTCGGACATGCCCTCGCCCTGGTCGCTGACCGACAGGGTCACGTAGCGGCCCGGCTGGCGCATCGCCGCCGCTTCCGGCGACGGCGGCACCTGCAGGGTGCCGCAGCGGATCGACACCAGGTCGCCCGGCCGGCAGGCATCGCGCGCGTTCAGCGCCAGGTTCATCACCGCCTGCTCGACCGAGCCGCGGTCGGCATAGGTGGTGGCGCCGCCGTCGGTGGTGGCCAGCTGCAATTTCATTTCCCCGCCCAGCGCCTGCGCCAGCAGCGGCTGCATGGTCACCACCACCTCGCACAGGTCCAGCCATTCCGGCTTGACCGGGTGCGCGCGGGCGAAGCCGAGCAGGCGCCGGGTCATCCGCGCGCCGTGCTGCAGCGCCTCGCTGGCGATGCCGAGCAGCTTGCGCTGGTCCGGCTGCAGGCGCTGCGGATGCTCGGCGACCATGCTCACCGAGGTCATCGCGGTCTGCAGCATGTTGTTGAAGTCGTGGACGATGCCGGCGAGCATCTGCCCGATCGCCTCGCCCTTCTGCGCCTGGGTCATCGCCCGCTCGGCGACGCGCTGCGCGGCCAGGGCGATGTCCAGCTGCCCGCGCAGCTGGGTGTGCTCGGCCTGCAGCTGCTGCCGCCCGAGCGTTTCGCTGGCCGCCAGCGGCGGCACGGCGCGGGCCTGCGGCAGGTCGCCGAGGGTGCGCAGGGCTTCCTCGATCTGGCGATGCTCGGTGACGTCGCGGCTGATCACCAGCACGCTTTCCACTTCGGCGTCGGCATTGGTCAGCGGGCT
Organism: Xanthomonas sp. AM6; assembly: GCF_025665335.1. NCBI lineage: Bacteria > Pseudomonadati > Pseudomonadota > Gammaproteobacteria > Lysobacterales > Lysobacteraceae > Xanthomonas > Xanthomonas sp. AM6. The sequence continues at coordinate 809,412 of NZ_CP106869.1, read as the reverse complement.
GGCCAGCACGTGCCACCAGCGCGGGCGCCCGTCCAGGGTCGGGCGCTGCGCCCAGAATTCGTACTGTTCGTTGCGCAGCGCCGCGGCCAGCGCGGTTTCGGCGAGCGGGCGCATGTCCTGCGGCCACAGCGCCACCCATTCGCGGCCGACGATGCGCTTGGGTTCCGCCGCGCCCAGCAGGACCAGGCCGTGCGCGTTGATCGAGCGCACCACGCCGTCGCGGCCGATCTCCTTGATGCAATCGTGCGAGAGTTCGACGATCTGTCGATAGCGGGCGTGAGTGGGCAAGCGACGTCTCGCGATTAGGTGGTCGAGCATATCGGCATCACCGTGGCGTCACCAGCGCTTCACCGCTCAATGGCGAAGCTGCGGGCAACGAAGCCGATGGCACCAGCATTATGCGCGGGACTTGCGCCCTCACCACGATTCTTTTGGTGGAGGACGACCAGACGATCCGGGAATTGGCGGCAATGATGCTCGATGCCGATGGCTATCGGGTGCTGTCGGCCGGGACCGCCAACGAGGCGCTGGTGTTGCTCGAGCAGCATCCGGACGTGGACCTGATCTTCAGCGACGTGCAGATGCCCGGCTGCGACGGCGTGACCATGGTGCGCGAACTGCGCCGGCGCGCGGTGACCATCCCCGCCCTGCTCACCTCCGGCATGAAGAACCCCGAGACCGCGACGCTGCCCACCCATACCGGCTTCCTGTCCAAGCCCTACAGCCATTCCGGCCTGTTGGCGGCATTGCAGCGCCTGCAGCCCACCCACTAGCGGATGCCGCTGGCGCGGGCGCGCGGCATGGGTCAGCCGAACACCAGCTTTCCGTACCGCGCCGAACGGATCGCCGCCAGGCGTTCGGCGACGAAATGCTCGCCGGCGCGGACGTCGCCGAAGTAGACCCCGTCGAACGCATGCCGGCCGAGTACGGCGCCGTCGTCGCCCGAGATCCGGATCTGCGGCACCAGCACCCCGTCCGGGCCTGCGGCGAGGATCGCGTCCAGTACGAAGCCATCCAGTTCGCGGCGCATCCGTTGGTCGGGTTGGGTCATGCCGGCATTGCAGCACAGGCCGGATGAAGACCCCACAACCCGCAGGTTCACGCCGGCCGGCGCGGCCGGCGGCGATGCGGAAAACGAAGCTAAACGATTCATGCGAGCCTGCTGCGTGGGACCGCCTGCGATGCGGCCGATTCACTATGCGGCAGCAGCCCATCTGTAGCGTAGACAACACGCGCACTTCACGCCCCTTTTATCGCCGCGTTCGTACATTGCTGAAGAAGCGCTGACCCGCTTGTCCGCTGTACCTCTTCCATCTTTGGTTTTACGCCGCGCGCCTGTTGTGGGCATGCGGCGGCAGTTGCTTTCCGTGTCCCCGTCTCCCCCTCTTCGACGGAACTGCCATGTCGCCCCCTACGCTCGCCGATTTGCCCGATAGACAACGCGATACCCATCCGGTCCTGCGCGCCCCCCGGCGCCGCCATCGCGATGCGCGCGGCCGCTTCATCCGCGCCGCCGAGGTCACCGTCAAGCTGCAGCCCGCGCCGCGTCGCGCCAGCCTGTTCGTGACCTCGGAAATGGCCGACTTCATCAAGGCCGGCGGGCTCGGCGACGTGGCCGCGGCGCTGCCGCGCGCGCTGCGCGGCAGCTGCGACATCCGCGTGCTGATCCCGGGCTACCCGGCGGTGCTGCGCAAGACCGGCCCGCTGGAGATCGTCGGCCACATCGCCGCGCACGCCGGCATGCCGGCCTGCGCGCTGGGCCGCGCCGAACGCCCCGACGGCCTGTGCGTGTACGTGCTGCTGTGCCCGCAACTGTTCGAGCGCCAGGGCTCGCCGTACGTGTCCAGCGAAGGCCGCGACTGGGAAGACAACGCGCTGCGCTTCGCCACGCTGTCGTACGCGGCCGCGCAGATCGCCGGCGGCCAGGCCGGGCTGGACTGGAACCCGGACCTGCTGCACCTCAACGACTGGCCGTGTGCGCTGGCCGCCGCCTACGTGCGCTGGTCCGGCGGGCGCACGCCGTGCCTGCTGACCATCCACAACCTGGCCTACCAGGGCCTGTTCCCGTACGCGATGGCCGGCGCCCTGGGCATCCCCACCGAGGGCCTGCAGGACCTGGAGTTCTACGGGCAGATGTCGTTCCTGCGCGCCGGCATCGTCCACGCCGACCACGTCAACACGGTCAGCGTCAGCTACGCCGCGCAGATCACCGGCCCGGCGCAGGGCTGCGGCCTGGAATCGCTGCTGGCCCGGCATGCCGCCAGCGGCCGCCTCAGCGGCATCGTCAACGGCATCGACGCCAGCTGGGACCCGCGCACCGACGACCACCTGCACGCCCATTTCGGCATCGACCAGTTCCAGGGCAAGCGCGAGAACGCCGCCCACGTGCGCCGCGCGTTCGGCCTGATCGACAGCGACGGGCCGCTGTTCGCGGTGGTGTCGCGGCTGGTGCACCAGAAGGGCCTGGACCTGATCTGCGAGGTGGCGCCGCAGATCGTCGCCGCCGGCGGCCAGATCGTGGTGATCGGCGGCGGCGAGCCGCAGATCGAGAAGGCGGTGGCGGCGCTGGCGCGGCGCTTCCCCGGCCAGGTCGGCGCCCACATCGGCTTCGAGGAACGCCTGGCGCGGCGCATGTTCGCCGGCTCGGACTTCCTGCTGATGCCGTCGCGCTTCGAGCCGTGCGGGCTGAGCCAGATGTACGCGCAGCGCTTCGGCAGCCTGCCGATCGCGCACGCCACCGGCGGCCTGATCGACACCGTGGACGACGGCGTGACCGGGTTCCTGTTCGAGGACCCGTCCGCCGACGGCCTGCGCCGCTGCCTGCAGCGGGTGTTCCGCACCTTCCGCCTGCCGCGCCTGCTGCAGGCGATGCGCCGCGCGGCGATGCTGCGGCCCAGCGGCTGGGACCTGGCCGGGCGCAAGTACATGGCCCTGTACGACCGCACCGCGGCCCCGGCGTCGGCGGTGGCATGAGCGAACGGGAGCGGTCGCCGGACGCGACGCCGGTGTGGGACGCGCCGCTGGAAGCGGCGGACGACGAGCACGAACGGCTGGCGCTGCAGGCGCTGGCGCGCGGCGAGGCGGTGGATGCGTTCGCCTGGCTGGGTCCGCATGCCGCCGCCGATGGCACGGTGCGGGTGCGCGCGCTGGTGCCGGGCGCCGACGCGGTGGGCCTGCTCGACGCCGCCGGCAAGCTGGTGGCGCGGATGCGCGCCCACCCCGAGGCCGAAGGCCTCTTCGAAGGCGAACTGAAGACGGCGGTGCCGTACCGGCTGCGCATCGTGTGGCCGGACGCGGTCCAGGAAAGCGACGACCCCTATGCGTTCGGCCCGGTGCTGGACCCGGCCTGGCTGCGCGGCATGGCCGATGGCGACGGCGCCGCGCTGCGCACCGCGTTGGGCGCGCACCACGCCCGCCTCGGCGCGGTGGACGGGGTGCGCTTCGCGGTGTGGGCGCCGCATGCGCGCCGGGTCGCGCTGGTCGGCGACTTCAACGGCTGGGACGGCCGCCGCCATCCGATGCGCCTGCATCGCGAGGCCGGCGTATGGGAACTGTTCGTGCCCGGGCTGCGTGGCGGCGAGCACTACCAGTACGAGATCCTCGCCGCCGACGGCACCGCGCTGCCGCGCAAGGCCGACCCGGTCGCGCGGCACAGCACGCGCGCCCCGGACACCGCCTCGGTGGTGCCCAGTGCCGGCGCCGTCGCCTGGCACGATGCGGACTGGCTGGCGCAGCGCCAGGCGCGCGCCGGCGCCGCGCAGCCGATGAGCATCTACGAACTGCACGCCGGCTCCTGGCGCCACGACGCGCACGGCCAGCCGCTGCAATGGGACGCGCTGGCCGCGCAGTTGATCCCGTACGTGCAGGAACTGGGCTTCACCCATATCGAGCTGCTGCCGATCGCCGAGTATCCGTTCGGCGGCTCCTGGGGCTACCAGCCGCTGGGCCTGTACGCGCCGACCGCGCGGCATGGCGACGCGGACGGCTTCGCGCGCTTCGTCGATGCCTGCCACCAGGCCGGGATCGGGGTGATCCTGGACTGGGTCGGCGCGCACTTCCCCGACGACGCGCACGGCCTGCAGCGCTTCGACGGCACCGCGCTGTACGAACACGCCGATCCGCGCGAAGGCGTGCACCGCGAGTGGAACACCCTGATCTACAACTACGGCCGTGCCGAAGTGGTCGCCTACCTGATCGGCAGCGCGCTGGAATGGATCGAGCGCTTCCACGTCGATGGCCTGCGCGTGGATGCGGTGGCCTCGATGCTGTACCGCGACTACGGCCGCAACGAGGGCGAATGGGTGCCCAACGCCGCAGGCGGGCGCGAGAACCTGGAGGCGGTCGCGTTCCTGCGCCGGCTCAACGCCGAGATCGCGCAGCGCTTCCCCGGGGTGCGGGTGATGGCCGAGGAATCCACTTCCTGGCCGGGCGTGACCGCGCCGCCGGAGCAGGGCGGGCTGGGCTTCAGCCACAAGTGGAACATGGGCTGGATGCACGACACGCTGAGCTACATGCGGCGCGACCCGATCCACCGCCAGCACCACCACAGCGAGATGACCTTCGGCCTGGTGTACGCGTTCTCCGAGCACTTCGTGCTGCCGCTGTCGCACGACGAGGTGGCGCCGGGCAAGGGCTCGCTGCTGGCGAAGATGCCCGGCGACGCCTGGCAGCGCTTCGCCAACCTGCGCGCCTACCTGGCCTTCATGTGGGCGCACCCGGGGCGCAAGCTGCTGTTCATGGGCGGCGAGTTCGGGCAGTGGCAGGAATGGGACCACGACCGCGCGCTGGACTGGGCGCAGGCGCAGCGCCCGGAGCATCGCGGCGTGGCGCGGCTGGTCGGCGACCTCAACCGCCAGCTGCGCGCGCTGCCGGCGCTGTACCGCAGCGACCGCGCGCCCGACGGCTTCGAATGGAGCGTGGCCGACGACCACCGCAACAGCGTGTTCGCCTTCGTGCGCCACGACCGCGACGGCGGCGCGCCGCCGCTGCTGGCGGTGAGCAACTTCACCCCGACCGTGCATCACGGCTACTGCCTCGGCGTGCCGCGCAGCGGGCAGTGGCGCGAACTCCTCAATACCGACAGCGGCCACTACGGCGGCTCCAATCAGGGCAACGGCGGCGCCCTGCGCACCGTGGCGCAGCCGATGCACGGGCATGCGCAATCGCTGGCGCTGACCCTGCCGCCGCTGTCCACCCTCTGGTTGCAAGCGGAGCACTGACGTGAACATCGCAACGAACGCACCACCGACCGGCGCCGCGACAACGACGCCGCACGCCGCGCTGCGCCAGGGCGCCTGGCCCACCGCCGACGGCGAGGTCGCCTTCGCGCTGTGGGCGCCGGACGCCACCGGCGTGGAACTGGTGTTCGACGACGGCAGCCGGCGTCCGCTGGCCGCTGCGGGGGACGGCTATTTCGCCGCCACCCTCCCCTGCGCCGCCGGCACCCGCTACCGCTACGCGATCGACGGCGGCGAGCCGGTGCCCGATCCCGCTTCGCGCTGGCAGCCCGACGGCGTGCACGGCGCCAGCGCGGTGCTGGCCAGCGACGGCTACCGCTGGAAGCACGACGCCTGGCGCGGCCGGCCGTGGGCGGAAACGGTGTTCTACGAACTGCACGTGGGCGCCTGCGGCGGCTACGCCGGGCTGCGCGCGCAGTTGCAGACGCTGGCCGCGCTCGGCGTCACCGCGATCGAGCTGATGCCGCTGGCCGCCTTCCCCGGCCGCCACAACTGGGGCTACGACGGCGTGCTGCCGTACGCGCCGGCCGCCGCCTACGGCCATCCCGACGAACTCAAGGCGCTGATCGACGAGGCGCACGGGCTGGGCCTGAGCGTGTTCCTGGACGTGGTCTACAACCACTTCGGCCCGGACGGCAACTACATCGGCCAGTACGCCTCGCCGTTCTTCCGCGAGGACGCGCCGACCCCGTGGGGCGCGGCGATCGACTTCCGGCTGGCGCCGGTGCAGCGCTACTTCATCGACAACGCGCTGATGTGGCTGCACGAATACCGCTTCGACGGCCTGCGCCTGGACGCGGTGCACGCGATCGTGCCCAACGCCTTCCTGGACACCTTGCGCGAGGCGATCATGGCCAGCGTGCCTGACGGGCGCCACGTGCACCTGGTGCTGGAGAACGAGGCCAACCAGGCCGGCGTGCTGGAGCGCGGCTACAGCGCGCAGTGGGACGACGACTTCCACAACAGCCTGCACGTGCTGCTGACCGGCGAGCACGAGGGCTACTACGCCGGCTTCGCCGACGCGCCGGCGCAGCACCTGGCGCGGGTACTGGGCGAAGGCTTCGCCTACCAGGGCCAGGCCGACCACCGCGGGCATGCGCGCGGCGAACCGAGCGCGCAGCTGCCGCCGCACAAGTTCGTGATCTTCGCGCAGAACCACGACCAGATCGGCAACCGCGCACGCGGCGACCGGCTCATCACCCAGGTGAGCGAACCGGCGCTGCGCGCGGCGCTGGCGCTGACCGCGCTGACCCCGATGATCCCGCTGTTCTTCATGGGCGAACCGTGGGGCAGCCGCACCCCGTTCCTGTTCTTCACCGACTTCGCGCCGCCGCTGGACGAAGCGGTGCGCGAAGGCCGGCGCCGCGAGTTCGCGCATTTCGCCGCGTTCGCCGATCCGCAGCAGCGCGCGACCATTCCCGACCCGAACGCGCCGAGCACGTTCGAAGCGTCCATCGCCGACATCAACGACGCCACCCACGGCGAGGGCGCGCGCTGGCGCGACTGGTTCGCGGCGCTGATGGCGCTGCGCCAACGGCGCCTCGTGCCCACGCTGCCACAGGCGCGCGCGCTGGGCGCACGCACGCTGGGGCCGAAGGCGGTGGCCGCGGGCTGGAACCTGGGCGATGGGGAATGGCACGTGGCCGCGAACTTCGGCGAGGCGCCGGTGGCGCTGGACCTGCCCGGCACCACCGTGCATGGAGAGAACGCCGGCGACGACCCGGCGCAACTGCCGCCCAACGCGTTCATCGCGCGCTACCGGCCCGGTTCCACACCGTAGCCACACGCTGTCGCGACGCCATCGCGACGGCGCCCCCGGCAAGCTGGCCGTCCCGTTCGTCGCCGAACACCGCGCACGCCTTCGCGTGCGCGGCCGCAGCGGCGGCGCGTCCTCCTTCCCCCTGCCGCGGCCCGACTTGCCCATGACCGATACTCCCCTGCACACCCTGGCCTCCGCCGCCGGCCTGCTGGTCGACTGGATCGACGCCTCCGACACGCCGCGCACGGTCGGCGCGGACACGCTGCGCAGCGTGCTCGGCGCGCTCGGCCTGGACGCGCGCGACGACGCCGCCTGCCGCGACAGCCTGCGCCGGCTGCAGGCCACCGCCACCGCCGCACCGCTGCTGACCGCCGACCTCGGCGCGCCGATCGAAGTCGGCGGCACCCCCGGCGCGGCGTACCGGCTCGCGCACGAAGACGGCAGCCAGCGCGACGGCCGCTTCGATGCGCAGGGCCGCGTGGCCGCGCTCGACACCCACGGCTACTGGACCCTGCAGCACGGCGACCGCCACACCACCCTGGCGCTGGCGCCGGCGCGTTGCTACGGCGTGGCCGATGCGGTCGGCGACGATGCGCCACGGCGCTGGGGCCTGTCGCTGCAGGTGTACTCGGCGCAAGGCCCGCGCGACGCCGGCATCGGCGACGCGGACGGCGTGGCCGCCTGGGCCGATCGCATCGCCGCGGCCGGCGGCGACGCGATCGCGCTGAGCCCGGTGCACGCGGCGCGGCCGGTCGGCACCCACTACAGCCCGTACTCGCCCGGCGACCGCCGCTTCCTGGACCCGCTGCAGGCCGCGCCGGCGCGCGTGCTCGGCGCCGCCGCGGCGCAGCGCGCGCTGCAGGCGGCCGGGCTGGAGCAGGCCTTCGCCGACGCGCAGGCGCGTGCGCTGATCGACTGGCCGGCTTCGGCCGCGGCGAAGTGGCAGTGGCTGCGCCAGCTGCATGCCGACTTCGCCCAGGCCGACGCCGCCCTGCAGGCGGATTTCGCCGCATTCGAGCACGAACGCGGCGCCGCCTTGCGCGACTACGCCGCATTCGCCGCGCGCGATTTCGGCGACGCCGACCCGGCCCTGCACCGCTTCGCGCAATGGCTGGCCGCGCGCAGCTGGGCCGGCGTGCAGGCACAGGCGCGCGAGGCCGGCATGGGCATCGGCCTGATCGCCGACCTGGCGGTGGGCTTCGATCCGGGCGGCGCCGAAGCCGCGGCCTGGCCGCAGGCGGTGCTGGCCGGGCTGGAACTGGGCGCGCCGCCGGATGCGTTCAACGGCGACGGCCAGGCCTGGGGCATCGGCGGCTACTCGCCGACCGGCCTGCGCGCCAGCGGCTATGCGCCGTTCATCGAGTTGTTGCGCGCGGTGCTGCGCGACCGCGGCGGCGTGCGCATCGACCACATCCTCGGCCTGCTGCGGCTGTGGACGATCCCGCGCGGCGCCAGTTCCGCCGACGGCGTGTACCTGCGCTATCCGTTGCACGACCTGCTGCGGCTGCTGGCGCTGGAATCGTGGCGGCACCGCGCGATCGTGATCGGCGAGGACCTGGGCGTGGTGCCGGACGGCATCCGCGCCGAACTGTCGCAGCGCGGGGTCATGGGCATCGACGTGCTGCTGTTCACCCGCGACGCCAAGGGCGCGTTCCTGCCGCCGGCGCGCTGGCGCGGCGATGCGATCGCCACCACCACCACCCACGACCTGCCGACCCTGCGCGGCTGGCGCCGCGGCGAGGACATCGACTGGCGCCGGCGCCTGCAGCTGTCCGACGCCGCGCAGCAGCGCGCCGACCACCTGGCCCGCGCCGCCGACGTGGCCAGCATGGACGGCGCGGTCGCCGCCGCGCTGGCGCGGGGGCAGGCGCAGGATCCGGAACTGGGCGCGCTGCGCTTCGTCGCCGCCACGCCCTCGCCGCTGGCGCTGCTGCCGGCCGAGGACGCGCTGGGCCTGGACCAGCAACCGAATCTGCCGGGCACCGTCGACGGCCATCCGAACTGGCGCCGGCGCGTGCCGGCACCGGACGCGGCCGCCGCCGACACCCCGCTCGACACCCGCCTGGACGCGTTCGCGCAGGCCCGCCGCGCCGCCTCCGCCGCGCAAGGAACCGACCAATGAGCTTGATCCCGCTGCGCGCCACCGCCCGCCTGCAACTGCATGCCGGCTTCACCCTGCTCGACGCCGCCGCGCAGGTGCCCTACTACGCCGACCTGGGCATCAGCCACCTGTACCTGTCGCCGATCGGCACCGCGGTGCCCGGCTCCACCCATGGCTACGACGTCACCGATCCGCGCCAGGTCAATCCCGAACTCGGCGGCGAGCCAGCGCTGCTGCAGCTGTCCGAACGCGTGCGCGCGCACGGCATGGGCCTGATCCTGGACATTGTGCCCAACCACATGGCCGCGCACGCGGCCAATCCGTGGTGGTGGGACGTGCTCAAGCACGGCCGGCAGAGCCGCCACGCCGGCTGGTTCGACATCGACTGGCGCGCCCCCGGCCGCGACGGCAAGCTGTGGCTGCCGGTGCTAGACCGACCGTACGCGCAGGCGCTGAGCGAAGGCGCGCTGCAGCTGCGGGTCGACGAACACGGCGAGGTGCAGCTGGAGCACCACGACCAGCGTTTCCCGATCCGCCTGGAAGGCCCCGTCGCGCAGGACCCGCCCGCCACGCGCCAGGCCTGGGCGGCGCGGCTCAACGATGCCGCGCGGCTGGGCGACGACACCCTGCACCGGCTGATCGAGCGCCAGTGCTACCGCCTGGCGTGGTGGCGGGTCGGCAACGACATGCTGAACTACCGGCGCTTCTTCGACATCACCTCGCTAGCCGCGCTGCGCGTGGAGCAGAACGAGGTGTTCGCCGCGGTGCACGAGCTGCCGCTGCGGCTGGTCGCCGAGGGCCATCTGGACGGCGTGCGCGTGGACCACGTCGACGGCCTGGCCGACCCCACCGGCTACGTGCAGCGGCTGCGCGCGCAGCTGGACCGCGCCGGGCGCCGCCGCGGCATCGGCGCCGGCGGCGTGGCGCTGTACATCGAGAAGATCCTGGCGCCGCAGGAAACCCTGCGCGCCGATTGGCCGTGCGACGGCACCACCGGCTACGAGTTCATGGACCAGGTCGCCGGCGTGCTGCACGATCCGGCCGGCGCCGCGCCGTTGACCGCACTGTGGCGCCGCGAGACCGGCCGCAGCGGCGATTTCGGCCAGGAACAGCGCGCCGCGCGCGACGAGATCCTGCAGGGCTCGCTGCAGACCGAGTTCGTGCGTACCGTGCAGGCGCTGGCCGCCGCCGCGCACCTGGACCCGGCCACCCGCGAGTTCAGCCCGCAGATGCTGGCCCGCGGGCTGATGGCGCTGCTGCGGCAGTTCGAGGTGTACCGCACCTACGCCGGCCCCGACGGCCTGGACGAAGGCGATGCGTCGCGCCTGGCGCAGGCCGCGCAGCGCGCGCGCGCCGGCGCCGAGCCGCGGGTGTGCGCGGCGATCGACGCGATCGAGCGCTGGAGCCGCGACGGCCGCGGCACCGGCAAGGCGCAGGTGGCGCTGCGGCGCATCGTGCGCCGGCGCATCGAGCAGCTGTCGGCGCCGCTGAACGCCAAGTCGGTCGAGGACACCGCGTTCTACCGCCATGGCGTGCTGCTGTCGCGCAACGAGGTCGGCAGCGACCCGGACGTGTTCGCGCTGGCGCCGGACGCGTTCCACGCCGCCAACGCCGCGCGCGCGCAGCGCCACCCGCGCACGCTGCTGGCCACCGCCACCCACGACCACAAGCGCGGCGAAGACGTGCGCATGCGCCTGGCGGTGCTCAGCGCGCAGGCGCCGTGGTGGGACGCGCAGGTCGCGCGCTTCCAGGCCCTGGCCGCCGACCTGCTGCCGGACGCCAGCGTCGCGCCGCTGCCCGGCGACGTGCTGATGCTGTGGCAGATGCTGGTCGCGGCCTGGCCGCTGGAGCTGGCCGCCGACGATGCCGACGGGTTGCGCGACTACGCCGAGCGCATCGCCGCGTGGCAGCTGAAGGCCGCCCGCGAGGCCAAGCTGCGCACCCACTGGACCTGGCCGGACGAGGCCTACGAAACCGGCGCGCGCGCGCTGCTGGACGCGGCGCTGCTGGCGCCGGCCGGCGCGCCGTTGCGCCAGGCGCTGGCGCAGGCCGCGGCGGCGCTGGCGCCGGCCGGCGCGCTCAACAGCCTGGTGCAGACCACGCTGCGCCTGACCGTGCCCGGCGTGCCGGACCTGTACCAGGGCAGCGAAGGCTGGGACCTGTCGCTGGTCGATCCGGACAACCGCCGCCCGGTGGACTACGCGCAGCGCCAGGCCTGGCTGCGCGACACCACCGCACCGGCGCAGCTGCTGCGCGACTGGCACAGCGGCCACGTCAAGGCCTGGCTGAGCGCGCAGCTGCTGCAGCTGCGCGCCGCGCATCCGGCGCTGTTCGCGCACGGCCGCTATCGCCCGCTGTCCGCGCACGGCCCGCAGGCCGAGCACGTGCTCGGCTTCCTGCGCGAACACGAGGGCCAGACCCTGGCGGTGGTGGTGCCGCGCCTGACCGCGGCGCGGCAGGCGCTGGATCCGGCCGCGCCGCTGCGCGCCCCGCTGGACTGGCATAACACCTTGCTGACGCTGCCCACGGCACAGTACCGGCATGTGTTGGGCGGGCGCACGCTCGCGGCCTCGGCGGCGATGCCGGTGTCCGAGCTGCTCGCCGACTTCCCGGTCGCCGTACTGGCCACCTTCCCCTGACAAGACCGCCATGGACGCAGAAACACGCAAGCGCCGCATCGAACAACTCGCACACGAAATCTGGGAGGCCGAGGGCCGGCCCGACGGCCGCGCCGCCCGCCACTGGGCGATGGCCGAACGCCTGGTCGACGCCGAAGCCCACGCCGCCCCGCAGGACCAACCGCTTTCTCCGGCCGGCAACGGCCCCGCCACGTCGTAAGGATCTCCGCATGCCCCTCCGCAAGCTCGCCCGCCGCTCCCGCATCCGCGAGGGCCGCTCGTATCCGCTGGGCGCCACCTGGGACGGCCTGGGCGTCAATTTCGCGCTGTACTCGAGCAACGCCACCAAGGTGGAGCTGTGCCTGTTCGACGAGCGCGGGCGCGAGGTCGAGCGCATCGTCCTGCCCGAATACACCGACGAGATCTGGCACGGCTACCTGCCCGACGCGCGCCCCGGCCAGCTGTACGGCTACCGCGTGTACGGCCCGTACGCGCCCGACGCCGGGCACCGCTTCAATCCCAACAAGCTGCTGCTCGATCCCTACGCCAAGCAGCTGGTCGGCGAACTGAAATGGGCGCCGGCGCTGTTCGGCTACACCATCGGCCACAAGGACGCGGACCTGAGCTTCGACCGCCGCGACAGCGCCGCCTACATGCCCAAGTGCGCGGTGATCGATCCGGCCTTCACCTGGGGCAAGGACCAGCGCCTGCAGACGCCGTGGGACCGCACCGTGATCTACGAGACCCACGTGCGCGGCACCACCATGCGCCACCCGTCGGTGCCCGAAGCCTGGCGCGGTACCTTCTCCGGGCTCAAGGTCGACGACGTGGTGGAGCACATCAAGCGGCTCGGCATGACCGCGGTGGAACTGCTGCCGGTGCACGCCTTCGTCGACGACGAATACCTGCTCAAGCAGGGCCTGCGCAACTACTGGGGCTACAACACCATCGGCTTCTTCGCGCCGCAGCCGCGCTACATGGCCACGCGCACGGTCGCCGAGTTCAAGCAGATGGTGGCGCGGCTGCACCATGCCGGGCTGGAGGTGATCCTGGACGTGGTCTACAACCACACCGCCGAAGGCAACGAGCTGGGGCCGACGTTGTCGTTCAAGGGCATCGACAACGCCAGCTACTACCGCCTGGCGCAGGACCGCCGCTTCTACATCAACGACACCGGCACCGGCAACACCTTCGACCTGACCAACGCCGGCGCGCTGCGCATGGTCAACGACTCGCTGCGCTACTGGGTGTCGGAAATGCACGTGGACGGGTTCCGCTTCGACCTGGCGACCATCCTCGGCCGCGAGCACCACGGCTTCGATCCCAAGGGCGGCTTCCTCGACGCCTGCCGCCAGGACCCGTTGCTGAGCCAGGTCAAGCTGATCGCCGAGCCGTGGGACGTGGGCCCGGGCGGCTACCAGGTCGGCGGCTTCCCGCCGGGCTGGTCGGAATGGAACGACAAGTTCCGCGACACCGTGCGCGCGTTCTGGCGCGGCGACGAAGGCCAGCTGGCCGAACTGGCCACGCGCCTGACCGGCTCGGCCGACCTGTTCAACCATCGCGGCCGCCGCCCCACCGCCTCGGTCAACTTCGTCACCGCCCACGACGGCTTCACCCTGCACGACCTGGTCAGCTACGAGCACAAGCACAACGAGGCCAACGGCGAGGACAACCGCGACGGCTCGGACAACAACATCTCGGCCAACTACGGCGTGGAGGGCGAGACCGACGACGAGCAGATCAACGCGCTGCGCCAGCGGCAGATGCGCAACATCCTGGCCACGCTGCTGCTGTCGCAGGGCACGCCGATGCTGCTGGCCGGCGACGAATTCGGGCGCAGCAAGGGCGGCAACAACAACACCTACTGCCAGGACAACGAACTGACCTGGCTGAACTGGGACGACGACGAGCGCGCGCAGCGGCTGACCGCGTTCGTGGCGCGCCTGACCCACCTGCGCGCGCACTATCCGCTGCTGCATCGCGCGCGCTTCTTCGACGGCGTCTACGACGAGGAGCTGGGCATCAAGGACGTCAGCTGGCTGGCGCCGGACGGCGAGGAGATGACCGAGGCGTCGTGGCACGACCCGCACGCGCGGGCGATGATGATGCGCCTGGACGGCAGGGCGCCGGCCAGCGGCCTGCGTCAGGCGGCGTCGAACGTGACCTTGCTGATGATCGTCAACGGCGCCGCCGAGGACGTGACCTTCACCCTGCCCCTGGTCGAGGGCGAACACTGGCGCGTGCTGATCGACACCGCCGAACGCGACCACGAGCACGGCCTGCCCGGCGGCTCGCAATGGCACGGCATCGGCCGCTCGCTGACCCTGCTGGCCGCCGAACGCGACGGCAAGGTCGCCGCCGCCCAGCACCAGAACGCGGCGCCGTCGCCGACGCCGGCGGCCTGAAATGGTCCAGGCGCCGGCAGAAGGGCGAGCGGGGGCATAAGCGCGCCGGACGCGCAACCAATCGACGGTTCCGCGCCGGACTCGCGATGGCGGCAGCGCGCCGGAGGCATCGCGCGCCGCCGCGCTCTTCGAGCCTCGGCTGGAGCACGGGGTTCGAGCCGCTTCGGCGGCAGCGGGCGCGGCGGGCGCAGTTGCACTGCAGAGAGGGGCTTGGGCCCCGACTGCATCCGAAGCCTTGGATTTATCCGCTTTCGGATACCCCATGGCCTCGCCGCATCGACTTGGCACGTTGTCCGGCGCCGAGACGCTGTCGGCTCCGCTCGTCGCGGCTGAAGCCGCTCCTACAAGGGAGCGCGTCTCTTCGCCATGCCGTTCAAGCCGCGGAATCCTGTAGGAGCGACTTCAGTCGCGACGGGCCCTACCGGTAGAGCCTGTCGCGACTGAAGTCGCTCCCACAGGGACCATGCAGTCGCCTGCGTCGTTTGCGTCATGGCGGCGGCATGGCGGCCTATATGTACGCCGCGCGTCATCGGTCGGACACGTTATGTGACACCAAGTTACCCGGCTTCGCTCGTCGCGGCTGAAGCCGCTCCTACAAGGGAGGGCGTCTCTTCGCCATGCCGTTCAAGCCGCGGGACTCTGTAGGAGCGACTTCAGTCGCGACGGGCTCTACCGGCAAGGCCCGTCGCGACCGAAGCCGCTCCCACAAGGGATCATGCCGTCGCTTGCATCGCCTGCAACTGCGCGACCTGCGCCTGCACCCGCGCCTCGCCCACCGCGCCGCCGATCAGGATCACTCCCGGGGCGCCCATGCCGAGGCCTTCGGCATCGACGGCCAGCCGCTGGAGCGTGGTCAGCAGCTGCGCCTGCTGCGGCAGGCTCGCCGATTGCACTACCGCGGCCGGGGTATCGCCGGGCAGGTGCCGCAGCAGGGCGGCGCCGAGCGCCGCGATGCGGCCCATGCCCATGTAGATCGCCAGCGTGGTGCCGGTGGCGCACAGTGCCGCCCAGTCCGGCTCGCCATGGTCCTGGGTGTGCGCGGTGACGAAGGTGATGCCATGGCAGTGGTCGCGATGGGTCAGCGACAGGCCCAGCCCGGCCGCGGCGGCGAACCCGGCGCTGACGCCGTTGACGATGCGCACCGCCACGCCGGAAGCGCGCAGGAACGCGATCTCCTCGCCGGCGCGGCCGAACAGCAGGGCCTCGCCGCCCTTGGCGCGCACCACCTGTGCGCCCTGCAGCGCATAGCGCCGCATCAGCCGGCAGATGAAGTCCTGCGGCGTGGAGCGGCAGCCGCCGCGCTTGCCGACCCGGATCACCCGCGCCTGCGGCGCGAACTGCACGATGTCCGGGTTGACCAGGTCGTCGAGCAGCAGCACCTGCGCCGCGGCCAGCGCCTTGACCGCCTTCAGCGTCAGCAACTCCAGGTCGCCAGGACCGGCCGACAGCAGCACCACTTCGCCACCGCCGTGGCGCAGGCCGGACATGCTCGCATCGCTCATCGAAGACTCCGCAGAGGAAGAAGAAATAGAACAGGAGGATTCGCACCCACGGGAGCACCTGTGGCATGGACGAGCCGCACGCGCGTTCGCGCCACTGCGCCCCTACCGCCGAGCGCGCGGGCCACGCACGCACCATTGGTCGCGGACTGCGCCAAGCCGGCAGAGGCCGCAACCGCGCTCATGCGCTTGCGGCCGTGGCGCACAGCCGCAGCACCTGCGGCATGCACGAGCCGCACACGCTGCCGCAGCCCAGCCGGGTGCGGATCTCGGCCGGGGCGGCGCCGCGCGCGGCTTCGGCGCGGATCGCCGATTCGCGCACCTGGGTGCATTGGCACACCACCGGATCGCGTGCGCCGCCGGCCTGGGCGAACGCCGCCAGCCGCGCGCCGTACCAGACCTCGCCGCTCAGCGCGCGCTCCAGCAGCGCTTCGCCGCCGGCATCGCGCTGCGCGCCGGCCAGCAGCAGGCCGTCGAGATGGCTGGCCGGCGCGGCGCCGCGCCAGGCGACGCGCTTGAGCAGGCCGCGGCGCGCGTCGCGGTATTCGAGGGTGTCGGCATCGCCGCCGGCCAGCGCCAGCGCCGCCGCCAGCGCCTCCAGTTGCGCAGGGGCCGGCGCCTGCTCGGCGGCGGCACGCAGCACCAGCCAGGCCTGGTCCTGCCCGCCGGTCTCGGCCTGCAGGCTCAACGCGGCGTAGCCGAAGGTGCGCAGCCATGGCTGCGCGACGGCCTGCAGCGCCAGCGCGTCGCCGCGCCGCGCCAGCAGCAGGTGCCAGCCGAACTCGGCCTTCTCCACGCGCACCGCGGCGTGCTTGAGCTCGGGTTGCTGCGAGCGCGCGTCCACCGTCGCCAGGCTGAGTTCGTTGATGCCGCCGCTGTCCAGGAACTGCGCGTTCCAGTGCATCGCGGCGAACACGTCGCCCGAGCGCATTTCCTCGCACGGTTCCAGCGGCAGCACCAGGCTGCCGCGCTTGCTGGTCACGCGCACCAGGTCGCCGGCGGACAGCCCGCGCCGCGCCGCGTCCTGCGGGTGCATGCGCAGGCCCGGCTGCGGGCTGTGCGCGAACAGCCCCGGCACCCTGCCGCTGCGCGACATGCCGTGCCACTGGTCGCGCAGCCGCCCAGTCAGCAGGCGCAGCGGAAAGCGTGCCGAAGTCGGCTCGGCGACCGGCCTGTAGGGCATGGGATGGAAGCGCGCGCGGCCATCGGCGGTGGCGAACACGCCGTCGGCGTAGCGCCGCGCCTGGCCGTGCGCGGCGCCGGCCGGCAGCGGCCATTGCTGCGGGCCCTGCGCGTCCAGCCGCGCGTGGTCGAGCCCGCCGATGTCCAGGTCGCGGCCGACGCTCAGCGCGCAATGCTCGGCGAACACCGCCGCGGGATCGGCGAAGCCGAAGCGCGAGCCGGCCGCCGGCGCGTCCAGGCGCGCTTCCAGCCGCCGCGCCACCTCGTTGGCGATCCACCAGTCCGGCCTGGCCGCGCCCGGCGCCGGCAGCGCCTGGCGCACGCGCGAGATGCGGCGCTCGGAATTGGTCACCGTGCCGTCCTTCTCGCCCCAGCTCGCCGCCGGCAACAGCACGTCGGCGAACGGCACCGTGTCGGTGTGCACGAAGGCGTCCTGCACGATCACCAGTTCGGCCTGGCGCAGCGCGTCGCGCACCTGCGCGACGTCCGGCATCGAGTGCACGGGATTGGTGCAGGCAATCCACACCGCCTTGACCCGGCCGTTGCGCAGCGCCTCGAACAGCGCCACCGCCGGCAGCCCGGGACGCGCCGACAGCCGCTCGGCCGGCAGCTGCCACAGCCGTTCCAGTTCGGCGCGGTCGGCGGCGTTGTCGATCTCGCGATGCGCGGCCAGCATCGTCGCCATGCCGCCGACCTCGCGCCCGCCCATGGCGTTCGGCTGCCCGGTCAGCGAGAACGGGCCGGCGCCGGGCTTGCCGATCTGCGCGGTGGCCAGGTGCAGGTGGATCAGCGCCAGGTTCTTGTCGGTGCCGTGCGCGGACTGGTTCAGGCCCATGCAGTACAGCGACAGCGCGGGCGCCTCGCGGCCGAACCATTCCGCCGCCTGCACCAGGTCGGCGACCGGGATGCCGCAGAGGTCGGCCGCCATCGCCGGGGTGTATTCGCGCAAGGTCTGCCGCAGTTCGGCGAAGCCCTGCGTGTGCGCGGCGATGAACGCGCGGTCGATGCGGTCTTCCCAGATCAGGTGGTGCAGCATGCCGTTGAACAGCGCCACGTCGGTGCCGGGCTGGATCGGCAGGTGCAGGTCCGCCATCGCCGCGGTGTCGGTGCGGCGCGGATCGACCACGATCCAGCGCACGTCCGGATCGCGCGCGCGCGCCTCCTCGAGCCGGCGGAACAGCACCGGATGCGCATAGGCCATGTTGCTGCCGGCCAGCAGCACGGTCCTGGCCAGGTCCAGGTCCTCGTAGCAGGTCGGCGGGCCGTCCGCGCCCAGCGCCAGCTTGTAGCCGGCGACCGCGCTGGACATGCACAGCCGCGAATTGGTGTCGATGTTGTTGGTGCCGAGCAGGCCCTTGGCCAGCTTGTTGAAGACGTAGTAGTCCTCGGTCAGCAGCTGCCCGGACAGGTAGAACGCCACCGCGTCCGGCCCATGCCGCTCGACGATGCCGGCCAGGCGGTCGGCCACGCTGTCCAGCGCCACCGCCCAGTCCACCGCGCGCCGCGGCGCGTCGCGGTGCGTGCGCAGTTCCGGCTGCAGCGCGCGGCCGTGCGTGCTGCGCACGGTGTCCGGCAAGGTGCGGCCCTTGCTGCACAGGCGGCCGTAATTGGCCGGATGCTCGGGGTCGCCGTCGATGCCGACGATGCGCGCGGCGCCGTCGGCGGCGTGCTCGGTTTCGATCAGCACGCCGCAGCCGACGCCGCAGTAGCAGCAGGTGGACCGGGTCAGCGTGCGCCGCGCCGCGTTGCCCGCCGCCACGTTCGCTGCAGGCACGTGCGCGCCGTCCATCACGCGGCGCCCCGCAACGACAGCCATACCTCGCCGTCGTCCACCCGCACCGGGAAGCGGCGCGCGCAGCCCACGTCCGGCGCGCAGGCCTGGCCGCTGTCCAGGGCGATGTTCCAGTTGTGCAGCGGGCAGGTGACGCTGTCGCCGGCGACGATGCCCTGCGACAGCGGCCCGCCCTTGTGCGGGCATCGATCGACCAGCGCGAACACGCGGTCGCCGTCGGTGCGGAACAGCGCGATCGGGTCGGCGCCGGCGATCTGCAGCACGCGCGCGCCGAGCGCGGGAATGTCGTCGAGGCGGCAGATGCGGATCCAGTGCTGCACGTTCGCGGCGGACGCGCCGCTGTCGGGGGCGATGAGATCGGTCGCGGCCTGCATGGCTCAGTCCTCCACCAGCGCCAGCGGCGCGGCCACGCGCAGCGGCTGGAATTCGCGCTGCCTGGCCCCGGCGATGCGTTCGGCCCACGGATCGGGCAGGCCTTCCAGCGCGTACAGCAGGCGCTCGTACAAGGCGCGGCGGTTGGCCGCGTCCTCGACCACGCGCTGGCGGATGTAGTCCATGCCCACGCGCTCGATGTAGTGCACGGTGCGGTCCAGGTAGTAGGCCTCCTCGCGGTACAGCTGCAGGAACGCGCCGGTGTACTCCTTCACCTCCTCGGCGCTCTTGACCTTGACCAGGAACTTGGCGACCTCGGTCTTCATGCCGCCGTTGCCGCCGATGTGCAGCTCCCAGCCGGACTCCACCGCGATGATGCCCACGTCCTTGATCCCGGACTCGGCGCAGTTGCGCGGGCAGCCGGACACCGCCAGCTTCACCTTGTGCGGGCTCCACATGTTGGCCAGCATGGTCTCCAGGTCGATGCCCATCTGCGTGCTGTTCTGCGTGCCGAAGCGGCAGAACTCGCTGCCCACGCAGGTCTTCACCGTGCGGATCGACTTGCCGTAGGCATGCCCGGAATTCATCCCCAGGTCCTTCCACACGCTCACCAGGTCTTCCTTGCGGATCCCGAGCAGGTCGATGCGCTGGCCGCCGGTGACCTTGACCATCGGCACTTCGTACTTGTCGGCCACGTCGGCGATGCGGCGCAGTTCCGAGGCGTTGGTCACCCCGCCCTTCATCTGCGGGATCACCGAGAAGGTGCCGTCCTTCTGGATGTTGGCGTGGGCGCGCTCGTTGATGAAGCGCGACTGCGGATCGTCCACCGCCTCGCGCGGCCAGGTCGACAGCAGGTAGTAGTTGATCGCCGGGCGGCACGTCGCGCAGCCGTTCGGGCTGCGCCACTGCAGTTGCGCGTACACCGCGGCATGGGTGAGCAGCCGGCCCTCGCGGATCGCCTGGCGCACCTCGCCGTGGCTGAGGTCGGTGCAGCCGCACACCGCCTTGGTCTTGGGCGTGGGCTGGAAGTTGGAACCCAGGCAGTTCATCAGGATCTGCTCGACCAAGCCGGTGCACGATCCGCAGGAACTGGCCGCCTTGGTCTGCTTCTTGACCTCGTCCACGGTGAACAGGCCCTGCGCGTTGATCGCCTTGACGATGGCGCCCTTGCACACGCCGTTGCAGCCGCACACCTCGTCGCTGTCGCGCATCGTGCTGGCGCGGTCCTGCCCGGCGGTGCCGGCGTCGCCGAGCGCGCTCTCGCCGAACATCAGCCGTTCGCGGCGCTCGCCGATCGGGCTGGCGTCCTTGAGCAGCTGGAAATACCAGGCGCCGTCGTTGGTGTCGCCGTACAGGCAGGCGCCGACCAGCCTGTCGTCCTTCAGCACCAGCTTCTTGTAGACGCCGCCGGCCGGGTCGGACAGCACGATCTCCTCGCTGCCCTCCCCGCCCATGAAGTCGCCGGCCGAGAACAGGTCGATGCCGGTGACCTTGAGCTTGGTCGAGGCCACCGAGCCGCGGTAGATGCCGATGCCGAACCCGGCCAGGTGGTTGGCGCAGATCTTGGCCTGCTCGAACAGCGGCGCGACCAGGCCGTAGGCGATGCCGCGGTGGCTGGCGCATTCGCCGACCGCGTACACCCGCGGATCGAAGGTCTGCAGCGTGTCGTTGACCACGATGCCGCGCGTGCAGTGGATGCCGGCGGCCTGCGCCAGCGCGATGTTGGGGCGGATGCCGGCGGCCATCACCACCAGGTCGGCCGGCACCTCGCTGCCGTCGGAGAACTTCACCGCGACCACTTCGCCATCGGCGTTGCCGACCAGTTCGGTGGTGGAGGTGCCGAGGCGGAAGTCCAGGCCGCGTTCGCCGAGCGAGCGCTGCAACAGCTGCCCGGCGACCGGGTCGAGCTGGCGCTCCAGCAGCCAGTCGGCCAGGTGCACCACGGTCACCTGCATGCCGCGCTGCTTCAGCCCGTTGGCCGCCTCCAGCCCGAGCAGGCCGCCGCCGATCACCACCGCGTGGCGCTTGCGCGTGGCGGTGTCGATCATGGTCTGGGTGTCGTGCATGTCGCGGTAGCCGATCACGCCCTTCAGCTCCTTGCCCGGCACCGGCAGCACGATCGGCAGCGAGCCGGTGGCCAGCAGCAGGCGGTCGTAGCCGGCCTCGGTGCCGTCGGCGGCGATCACCTTGCGCCTGATCCGGTCGATGCGGGTCACTTCCTTGCCCACGTGCAGGCGGATGCCGTGCTCGGCGTACCAGTCCAGCGGATTGAGCACGATCTCCTCGAACCGCTGCTCGCCGGCCAGCACCGGCGAGAGCAGGATGCGGTTGTAGTTCGGATGCGGCTCGGCGCCGAACACGGTGATGTCGTACATCCCCGGCATCAGCTTGAGCAGTTCTTCCACGGTGCGGATGCCGGCCATGCCGTTGCCCACCACCACCAGTCTTGGCTTGTTCATGCGAGTCTCGCTTCGATGGAGGGGATCAGACGCGCGCCGCGCCGGCCGCGGCCCACTGGCTGCGCCAGTGCTGCTTGACGTTGGACAGCAGGCCCCAGGCCAGCAGCGCGCAGCCGGCGAACAGCCACAGCCCCAGCGCATAGCTGCCGGTGTGCTGCTTGACGATGCCCAGCCCCGCCGCGAGCAGGAAGCCGCCGATGCCGCCGGCCATGCCGATCAGCCCGGTCATCAGCCCGATGTCGCGGCCGAAGCGCTGCGGCACCAGCTGGAACACCGCGCCGTTGCCGGTGCCCAGGCACAGCAGGGTCAGCACGAACAGCGCCACCGTCGCCGCCGGACCGCCGACGCCGACCGCCGCGGCAGCCACCAGCAGCGCCACCAGCAGATAGATCGACAGCAATGTGCGGGTGCCGCCGACGCGGTCGGCCAGCGCACCGCCCAGCGGGCGCATCACCGATCCGGCCAGCACGCACGCCGCGGTGGCCCAGCCGGCGAGCTTGGGCGAGAAGTCGAACTGGTCGTGGAAGTAGCCGGGCAAGGCGCTGGCGAACCCGGCGAAGCCGCCGAAGGTGATCGCGTAGAACAGCATGAACCACCACGAATCGCGGTTGCCGACCAGCACCCGCGCGTAGTCGCCCAGGTGCTTGCGCGGCACCTCCACCGGCGCGTCCCTGGCGCACAGCGCGAACACCAGTAAGGTCAGCAGCAACGGAATGCAGGCCAGCCCGAACACCGCCTGGTAGCCGAACGCGGTGGCCAGCACCGGCGCGAACAGCGCCGCGAACACCGTGCCGGAATTGCCGGCGCCGGCGATGCCCATCGCCGTGCCCTGGTGCTGCGGCGGATACCAGCGCGAGGCCAGCGGCAGCGCCACCGCGAACGAGGCCCCGGCCACGCCCAGCATCAGCCCCAGCAGCAGCACCTGCGCGAAACTGTGCACGCCCAGCTGCCATGCCACCGCCAGCGCCGCGATCACCAGCACCTGCGCCAGCATGCCTGCGCGCTTGGCGCCGATCACGTCGGCGAGCATGCCCAGGACCAGCCGCAGCACCGCCCCGCACAGGATCGGCACCGCCACCATCAGCGCCCGCTGCTGCGTATCCAGCTGCAGCGCCGCGGCGATCTGCACCTGCAGCGGACCGAGCAGGTACCAGACCATGAAGCTCAGGTCGAAATACAGGAACGCCGACAACAGCGTGGGCGTATGCCCGGCTTGCCAGAACGATCGGTTCATCCGCGCCATCTCCGAGAAACGTTGGGCCGCAGCGCTGCACACCACCCGCCGCGCGCGGTAGTTGAGGAAGGGAAAAACGAAAACGGCGCCGTCCGGTTCGCACCGGAAGACGCCGTTGTCTGGGCAGGCGGACCGCCGTTGGCCCGCCTGCCGAATCGAGTTGGTGCGGACACCCCGTTGCGTCCGCAGGAGGACTATCGCAATCGGCGTGCCAGGTTTTCGGCCGCGCCTGGATTACCTCGAATTTCCAGGAAATTCAGCGGCATGGCGGCATCTCGGCGTGCGCCTCGGCGCCATCGAGGCGAGGCTTGCAGGCTGCAGCGAACACAAGTTGGTGCGCCATGCACCGTTATTGTGCGCCGCGGCAACCGCATCCTTTGCTTTCAGCACATCCGCTGCGCGCGGGAACGCGCATCGAAACGGTCGTTGCAAAAGCGCTGGGCCAGCACGGCCGTGCGCCTGCCGAACCGTCACACCGTCGCCACGGTGCCGCCGCCGGTCCCCAAGAAAGGCATCCGATCCACGACATCGACGCGGCGGCTCCGCGGCGCTTCGCGGCATGCGGAGGCCTTCGCGCGCGAGGCGCAGCTGGCATTCGCTGCGCATGGTCGCTTGGATCGAGACATTCCATCGAGCGCCATCGCGCACGCCGCGACAACGGCGCGCCGCCATGACATGCCGGCCATGCCACGGTCGATGCGTTCGACCGGGACGGTTTCGACGTCGCGAGGATAGTCCAACGCGGTCCCTGGACGTTCTCTCGCGCTTTCGCCCGGGTACCGGTCCGTCGCTCAAAGAACCTGGCTACTTGGGTGCGCGCACGGCATGCCAATCCGGCAACCCGTCGTCGCGCGCGTCGTGCGCCGGCAGCGCCACGCCCGACTGCGCAGCGGCAGCACGGTAGATGTCCAACCGATGCACCCGCGCCACGACCTGCGCATCGTGCACCGCATCCTGTGCGGCGCCCGCCGCGCTCGCCGGCAACCACCCCCAGCGCCGGAACTGCTGCAGGAACCAGCGCCCGTCCGACAGCCACGGCATGTTCGCCACACCATCGGCATGGAAGCGCAGCCCCTGCGGATCGGCGCCATCGTCGGCGGCGCCGCCCGGCAGCAGGCACGCGGCGATGCGCTCGGCCGGCAACCCGATCACCTCCGCATCGGCCAGCCACGCCACTGCCTGGCGGCGATGCGCGGCAGCGTCGAGCCAGCGGCAGGCCTCCAGCAGCGTGGCGGTCAGCGCGGTCGCCAGCTCCGGCTGCAACGCCGCGAACGCGCGGCGGCAGGCCAGCACCTTCTCCGGATGTCCGGGCCACAGGTCGCCGCTGCGGATCACGCGCCGGCCCACGCCTATCGCTTCGGCCTGCGCCGCCCACGGTTCGCCGGCGCAGTAGCCGTCCAGTTCGCCGCGCGCCAGCGCGTCGGGCATCTGCGACGGCGGCAGGGTCACCGCCTGGATGGCGCCGATCGGGTCCACGCCCTGCGCCGCCAGCCAGTAGTACAGCCACATCGCGTGGGTGCCGGTGGGGAAGGTCTGCGCGAACACCGGCGGGCGCCCCAGCGCGGCCAAGGCCACGCGCAGCGGCGTGCCCTGCGCAACCGCGTCGGCCAGCGCCGGCGCCAGGGCGATGGCCTGGCCGTTCTGGTTGAGGGTCAGCAGGATCGCCAGGTCGGCCTGCGGGCCGCCGATGCCGCACTCCACGCCGTAGATCAGGCCGGCCAGCGCGTGCGCCGCGTCCAGTTCGCCGGACAGCAGCTTGTCGCGCACCGCCGCCCACGACGCCTGCCGTTGCAGTTCCAGGCGCAGGCCGTGGCGGCGGTCCAGGCCCAGCCGCACCGCGGCGATCAGCGGCGCGCAGTCGATCAGCGGCAGGTAGCCCAGGCGCAGCGTGCGCGGTTCGCGGTGCAGTGGTGCGCTCATCGCTTCCTCATCCCAGCAGGTCGGCCATCGCGAGGATGCGCTGGGCGACCTCGGCCAGCTTCAGTCCCTGTTTCATCGCCTGCTGCCGCAGCGCGGCGTAGGCCTCGTTCTCGCTCATGCCGCGCTTGTCCATCAGCAGGCGCTTGGCGCGATCGATCTGTTCGCGATCGCGCAGCTTGCCCTGCACTTCGTCCAGCTGCCGGCGCATGCCCGCTTCCTGCTCGAAGCGCGCCAGCGCCACCTGCACGATCGGCGCCAGCCGCGCCGGCGCCAGGCCGTCGACCACGTAGGTGGTGACGCCGGCGCCCACCGCCGCGCGGATCAGCTGGTCGTCGCCGTCGGCGGAGAACATCACCACCGGGCGCGGCGCCTGGCGGTGGATCAGCGCCAGTTGCTCGAGGGTATCGCGCGAGGGCGAATCGACGTCGATGATGACCACGTCCGGCTGCTGGGTGGACACCGCCTTGAGCAATGCCGGCGCCGCCGCGACCTCGTCCAACACCTCGTAGCCGGCGTCCAGCAGCGCCTGGCGCAGCTGCCCGATCGGCTTTTCGGTATCGTTGACCAGCAGGACGCGCAGCATTCGGACCTGGCTAACGGAAGTTGGCTGAGCCGCATGGTGCCATGCAACAAGCGCCCGCCGCGAGCCGCCCCCACCCCGCAGGAGTCCGCATGCCGCTGTATCCCTTGTTCGCCGACCTGGCCGGGCGCCGCGTGCTGGTGGTCGGCGGCGGCGAGGTGGCGATGCGCAAGATCGAGGCGCTGCTGCACGCCGGCGCGCAGGTGCAGGTGTACGCGCACGCGCTCAACGCCACGGTGGCGCAATGGCTGGCGCAGGGCCGGCTGCAGCGGGTCGACGGCGCGTTCGACCCGCAGTGGCTGGACGGCGCCTGGCTGGTGATCGCCGCCACCGACGACACCGCCTTCAACCGCGATCTCGCCGCGCAGGCCGGGCAGCGCCGCAAGCTGGTCAACGTGGTCGACGATGCCGAGCTGTCCACGTTCCAGGTGCCGGCGATCATCGACCGCGATCCGTTGCTGGTGGCGATCTCCTCCAGCGGCGCGGCGCCGATGCTGGCGCGGCGCCTGCGCGAGCGCTGGGAGACCGAACTGGACCATTCCTACGCGCAGCTGGCGCAGCTGTTCGCGCGCCACCGCGAGGCGATCCGCGCGCGCCTGCCGCAGCTGGCGCAGCGCCGGCGCTGGTTCGAACAGGTGCTGGAAGGCCCGGTGCAGGTGTTGCTGCAAAGCGGGCAGACCCAGGCCGCCGAGCAGGCCTTCCACGATGCCCTGCAACGCAGCGGGGAGGACGTGCCGCGGCGCGGCAGCGTGTGGCTGGTCGGCACCGGCAACGGCGATCCCGGCGCGCTGACGCTGAAGGCGCTGCGCGCGTTGAACCAGGCCGACCTGCTGCTGTGCGACCCCGCGGTGAGCGCGGCGGTGCTGGGCCTGGCGCGCCGCGATGCGACACGGCAACCGCTGCCGGCCGACGATGCCGCGCATCTGGCCTTGCTGATCGAACAGGTGCAGGCCGGGCAGCGCGTGGTCAGCCTGAAGCCGGGCGATGCGTTCCGGCGGGCGCCGCACGCGCAGTTGGCCGCGCAGCTGGCCGCGGCCGGGATCGCCTGCGACGTGGTCGCGGGCGTGGCGGCGGACTGATTCAGCGCACCGTCGCAGGTGGGACAGGCGTAGGCGACGCCGCCGCACTGCCGCCCCAGATCCCCGCCTTCCACGCCCGCGGCACCGGCCAGCACCGCACCACCGCCGCCATGCCCGGGCAGGCGGCGAG
Organism: Xanthomonas sp. AM6; assembly: GCF_025665335.1. Classification (NCBI taxonomy): domain Bacteria; kingdom Pseudomonadati; phylum Pseudomonadota; class Gammaproteobacteria; order Lysobacterales; family Lysobacteraceae; genus Xanthomonas; species Xanthomonas sp. AM6. The sequence goes on along the minus strand of NZ_CP106869.1, from coordinate 783,045 downwards.
GATGACGCTCCAGATCAGCCGTAGTGTCCACAGATGCGAAAGGTTGCGCGGAAACGGCGCGGCGCCGCCATCGACGGCTCAGCGCAGGTTGGTCTTGACCAGTTCGATCACCTCGTCGCCGCGTCCGCTCATCACCGCGCGCAACAGGTACAGGCCCATGCCCTTGGCCTGCTCCAGCTTGATCGCCGGCGGGATCACCAGTTCCTGGGTGGCCACGCGCACGTCGACCAGCACCGGCCCCGGATGCGCGAATGCCTCGCGCAGCGCCGGTTCCAGCTGTGCCGATTCGTCCACGCGCAGGCCGAGGATGCCCATCGCGTTGCTCATCGCGGCGAAGTCCGGGTTGCTCAGGTCGGTGCCGGTGTCCAGGTACCCGGCCGACTTCATTTCCATCGCCACGAAGCCGAGCGAGCCGTTGTTGTAGACCACCACCTTCACCGGCAGGCCGAGCTGCGCCAGGGAAATGAAGTCACCCATCAGCATGCTGAAGCCGCCGTCGCCGGACAGCGAGATCACCTGCCGGCGCGGGAACTGCGCCTGCGCGCCCAGCGCCTGCGGCATCGCGTTGGCCATCGAGCCGTGGTTGAACGAGCCGAGCAGGCGGCGCTTGCCGTTCATGCGCAGGTAGCGCGCCGCCCACACCGTCGGCGTGCCGACGTCGCAGCTGAAGATCGCGTCCTCCTCGGCCAGCAGGTCGATCATGCTGGTCACGAACTGCGGGTGCAGCGGTTCGCCGGGCGCGGCCGCCACGGCCAGTTCGTCCAGGCCCTCGCGCGCCTTGCGGTAGTGCGCCAGCGACTTGTCCAGGAAGCCGCGCTCCTCGCGCCGCTGCAGCTTCGGCAGCAGCGCGGCGATGGTCTCGCGCACGTCGGCGGCGATGCCCAGCTGCAGCGGCGTGCGCCGGCCCAGCGCGGACGGGTCGCGGTCGACCTGGACGATCGCCGCATCCTTCGGGTAGAACTGGCGATACGGGAAATCGGTGCCGAGCATCAGCAGCGTGTCGCAGTTGAGCATGGCCTGGTAGCCGGAACTGAAACCGATCAGGCCGGTCATGCCGACGTCGAACGGGTTGTCCCACTCCACGTATTCCTTGCCGCGCAGCGCGTGCACGACCGGCGCGCCGAGCAGGTCGGCCAGCGCCACCACTTCGTCATGCGCGCCGGCGCAGCCGCTGCCGCACAGCAGCGTGGTGGCCTTGCTCGCCTGCAGCAATTCGGCCAGACGCGCCAGGTCGGCATCGGCCGGCAGGATCCGCGGCGGCGCCAACGCCGGCCACGCGGTCGGCGTGGCCTTGGGCAGCTCCAGCAGCGCCACGTCGCCGGGAATCACCACCACCGCCACGCCTTGTTTCAGGATGGCGGTGCGCATCGCCCGATGCAGCACCTCCGGCATCTGCGCCGGGTTGGTGACCAGTTCGACGTAGTGGCTGCATTCGCGGAACAGTTCCTGCGGATGGGTCTCCTGGAAGTAGCCCAGGCCGATCTCCGAGGACGGGATATGCGCGGCGATCGCCAGCACCGGCTGGTGGCTGCGGTGGCAGTCGAACAGGCCATTGATCAGGTGCAGGTTGCCCGGGCCGCAGCTGCCGGCGCAGACCGCGAGCTTGCCGCTCAGCGCCGCCTCGGCGCCGGCGGCGAACGCGGCCACCTCTTCGTGGCGCACGTGCATCCACTCGATGCTGTCCATCTGCCGCAACGCATCGGTGAGCCCGTTGAGGCTGTCGCCGGTGACGCCCCAGATGCGTTCCACCCCCGCGCTATGCAGCGTCTCGGCGAGCAGGCGGGCCACGTTCGGCTTGGACATGATCATCTCCACATGAGGAAGCGGAGATGCTGGCACGCGATCCGTTACACAGGCGTGGTCCCGGCGCCCCCCACCGGCGCGCCGGTGCCGCCTGCACTCACCCCGGCGCGGGCGGTGTCACTGGTTTTCGCTGCCGCCGGCGCGCTCGTCGCGGCCGCCGCCTTCGCCGGAGGCATCCTCGTGATAGCCGCCGCTCGCCGCCCTGCCGTGCGCCCCGCCAGCATGTTCGCCGGTGGCGCCATAGGTGCCGGCCTGGCCGAAATTCGGCTGGGTCTGGCCACTGCGGTCGGCGCCTGCAGCGTCCGCCGGCGGGTCCTGTGGCGCCTGCCCGGATGCCGTGCGGGACGGCGCAGCGGACGCGCCGCCGCCATGGCTGCCGTTGTCGCGCGTGGCCTCGGCACCGCCGCGATCGCCGGCCTGACGGACGTCGTGCCCCACCGGTGTGCGGGAATCGTGATTGCTCATGAAAGATCTCCTCGATGCTCCGATGCCATGCGCGACGACACGGCGTGCGACCAAGCCTGGGCGTACGCGTGTTAGCGACGGCATAAGGCGGGATGAACACGGCGCGAACACCACGTCCTGCATGAATGGCGCCGTTTTGCGGAAGACGAATGCACGGCGCAGTCGCACGCCTTCCACGCAGTGCTAACCGGCGTGCGCCGACGATCGGGCTTCATCTGGCACAGGAGCCGAACATGAGCGGACTACTTTGGAAACTGGCGATCGCTGGCGCCGCCGTCGCGGCGGCCAGGGCGTATCGCCGTCGCGGCAGCGCGCAACAAGGCGTGGCGTTTTCGCAGGATGGGGCCTACCGCGCCGTACCGGACGATGGCACGTTCACGCCGCCGCACGGCGACGTGGTGTCCGCCACCGAAGCGCGGCGTGGTGGAGAGAACGGAGAGAACGCGGCTGGCCTGTATAGCGGGCCGGCGCTGACGTAAGGCGCCGATCGCGCGTTTGTCTGCCGAGCGAGCGGCAGCGACGCCACGCAGACCATGTGCGTGCGTTCCGATGATGCATCGGACGCGCGCATGCCCGCTGCAGGCATGCCCGCCACGTCTCGCGGCAAACAACGGATCGCGACGTCAGTCGCCGTCGCCGCGCGTGGACCTCCCTTCCTTGCCAGCCGCGCCGCGATTCGCGTTGCGCGAGCGCAGCGCTTCGCCCGCCTTGTGCGCCAGCGTCTCGTACTGCTTGCGGATCTCCTCCAGCCGCTTCTCGTCCAGTTCTTCGAGATCGAGCAGCTCGTCGTTGGCTTTCGCAGTGACCCGGATCAGTTCGTCCAGCTTGATCTGCATCGCCGCGGTGTCGGCGTTCTGGGTGTGCTGGATCAGGAACACCATCAGGAAGGTGATGATGGTGGTGCCGGTGTTGATCACCAGCTGCCAGGTGTCGTTGAAGCCGAACACCGGGCCGGTGGCGCCCCACAGCACCACGATGCCGACCGCGATGCAGAACGTCCATGGCGTGCCGGCCGCGTACGACGCCTTCTTGGCGACCACATTGAACAGGTTGGCAGGCTTCATCGCGGACCTCGCACAGTCGAATGGACCGGCGCACCAGGCGGCGATGCGCGGGCAGCGCGGATGATCGGCGGCGCGGCGTGAGCGAGGCGTGGAAGGCGGCTCCAGATTCCGGAGCGCAAAACGAAACAGGCGGGGAAACCCCGCCTGTCTCATGCGACCCATGCGCGCCGCTGCGCGCGCCGGCGCTCAACCCGTCTGCTGCACCGCCTCGGCCGGCCGCGTCTGGCGCACCGGCCGCGGCCGGCTCGGGAAGGCGTGGCGCACGATCCGCCACATCACCTGGCCGAACTGGCGCGGCAGCGAGCCGGTGTTGTAGTGCTGGCCGTAGCGCGCGCAGATCGCCTTGACCTCCACCGCCAGCGCCGCGTAGCGGTTGGCCGGGATGTCCGGGTAGAAATGGTGCTCGATCTGGTGGCTCAGGTTGCCCGACAGCACGTTCAGCAGCTTGCCGCCGGCCAGGTTGGAGGAACCGCGCAGCTGGCGCAGGTACCAGTGGCCGCGCGACTCGTTCTTGATCGACTCCTTCGGGAATGTCTCCGCATCGGCGGTGAAGTGGCCGCAGAAGATGATCACGAAGGTCCAGATGCTGCGCAGCACGTTGGCGGCGAGGTTGCCCAGCAGCACCGGCAGGAAGAACGGGCCGGCCAGCGCCGGGAACACCACGTAGTCCTTCAGGATCTGCCGGCCCATCTTGCGCCCGACCGGCAGGAAGGTGCGGCGCAGCTCGCCGCGCTTCATCTTGCCGGCGAACCAGCGGCCCAGGCGCAGGTCCTGGATCGCCACGCCCCATTCGAACAGCAGCGCGAACACCACCGCGATGAACGGCTGCGCCAGGTAGAACGGGCGCCAGCGCTGCTCGGGGAAGATCCGCAGCAGGCCGTAGCCGATGTCGTCGTCCATGCCGCGCACGTTGGTGTAGGTGTGGTGCTTGAAGTTGTGCGTCTTGCGCCAGTTGTCGCCGGTGGCGACGATGTCCCACTCGTAGGTGTTGCCGTTCAAGTGCGCATCGCCCATCCAGTCGTACTGGCCATGCATCACGTTGTGGCCCAGCTCCATGTTCTCCAGGATCTTGGACAGGGTCAGCAGCGCCACGCCGGCGATCCACGCCGGCCACAGCACGCTGTGCACGAACGCGCCCAGGAACAGCAGCGCGCGCCCGGCCAGGCCGGTGTAGCGCACCGCGGCGACGATGCGGCGGATGTAGCGCGCGTCGGCTTCGCCCAGGGTGGCGACGGTGCGCACGCGCAGCGCGTCCAGTTCGTCGCCGAAGGCCTGCAGTTCGGCCGGGGTCAGTGCGCGGTTGCGGGGAGCAGCCATGGGGAAGTCCTTCAGAGGTCCAGGATCAGGTCGCTGCTGGCGCTGTTGATGCACAGCTTCAGCATCGACCCCGGTTCGGTGGCGTGCGCGCCGGTGAGCAGGTCGCGGGTGGCCCCGGACTGCTTGCCGCAGGCGCAGCTGTTGCAGATGCCCATGCGGCAGCCGTGCTTCGGGCGCAGGCCTTCGGCTTCCAGCGCGGTGAGCAGCGATTGCCCGCGCGGCAGCTGCAGCACGCGGCCGCTGCGCGCCAGGGTCACCGCGACCGTGCCGTGTTCGGCATCGGCCAGCAGCGGCGCGCTGAACGCCTCGGCCTGGAAGCGGGCGACGCGGCCGTCCAGCCGCGCACGCGCGGCCTGCACGAATCCGCCCGGGCCGCAGGCCAGCACCTGCGCCTGCTCCAGCCCGGCCAGGTGCGCCAGCGACATGCTGTCCACGCGCGGCGCCGGCGCATCGCCTTCGCCGGTGATCGCCAGCTGCAGGCGGAACCGCGGGTGTGCGGCGGACAGCGCCTGCAGTTCGTCGACGAAGCACAGCTGCGCGCGATGCCGCGCCCAGTAGATCAGGTCCACGTCGGCGGGCATGCCGGCGTCGCCCAGCTGCCGCAGCAGCGCGCGCATCGGGGTGATGCCGCTGCCGGCGGCAAGCAGCAGCCAGCGCCCGTGCGGCGCGGCCGGCAGCACCATGTCGCCGAACGCCTGGCCCAGTTCGAACACCTCGCCGATCCGCGCCGTGTCGGCCAGGTACTGGCTGACGCGGCCGCCGTCGATCGCCTTGACCGTGATCGCCAGGCGCCCGCCCGGCAGCGGCGTGGGGCTGTAGCTGCGGCTCAGGCGGCGCCCGTCGATCTCCACGCCCAGCTGCACATGCTGGCCGGCGCGCAGGCCGCGCCAGTGGCGGTTGGCCTTGAGGACCAGGGTCACCGCATCGCTGCTGGCGCGCTCGCGCTGCAGCAGCCGCGCGCGCGGGCGCTGCCAGGTCCACAGCGGATGGATGCGCGTGGACCAGAAATCGAACACCTCCGGCTGCACCCAGGCGCGCAGGGCGCGGGTGGCGGAGCGGGGGGAGGCAGGACGGCGGGCAGCGTTCATGGGCCCACTATACAGGCGCAGATACAGATGTCTATACACTTGTATATTCAGCGAAGGCGCTATGATCCCTGTCTTGCCTGGCTCAGCCCGTCCATGACCTCCACTCCCCTGCCCCTGCCCGAGGACGCGCTGCCCGCGCGCAAGAGCGCGATCTCGCGCGAAGACCTGCTGGCGGCGGCATTGAAGCTGATCGGGCCGCACCGCAGCGTGTCCACGCTGAGCCTGCGCGAAGTGACCCGCGAGGCCGGCATCGCCCCCAACAGCTTCTACCGCCAGTTCCGCGACATGGACGAACTGGCGGTGGCGCTGATCGACCTGGCCGGCAGTTCGCTGCGCACCATCATCGGCCAGGCGCGGCAGCGCGCGGCCGGCAGCAACCGCAGCGTGATCCTCAGCTCGGTGGAAACCTTCATGGAGCAGCTGCGCGCCGACGACAAGCTGCTGCACGTGCTGCTGCGCGAGGGCACGGTCGGCTCGGACGCGTTCAAGCGCGCGGTGGATCGCGAACTGAACTACTTCGAGGAAGAACTGCGGGTGGACCTGATCCGCCTGGCAGCGATCGACAACGCGCCGCTGCACGAGCCGGCGCTGGTGTCCAAGGCGATCACCCGGCTGGTGTTCGCGATGGGCGCCACCGCGATGGACCTGCCGCCGGAGAAGGACCCGGAACTGGTGCGGCAGATCAGCGCGATGCTGCGCATGATCATCCTCGGCTCGCGCACGATCGCCGCGTCGGCCTGAATCCGCGCGCCGGGTTCGGCGCAGCGTCGCGACAGCCGTTCCAGCGCGCGCGTTGGCGTTCTGGCGTTTTGCGCCCCCAGGCACCGTGCCGACGGTTTGCGCCTGCGCATTTCTGTATACGCGCCGGCGCGCACCAACGCGTTGCTCATGTGCGGAAGGGTATACAGTGGCTGCATACATTCCCTAGGCTGGACGTAGCGCCAATGGGCAACCCAGCGTTATCGGCCGCTGTCGCAACGCTGGAGCGACGGGCCGCGCGCGCCAGTGCCGAAGATGTCGCCGCCGCGATCGTGCAGGTGTGGCAGCAGATGGACGATGCGCTGACGCCGATCCTCGGCGCGCGCGGAGTCGCGGCGTTGCTCAGGCGCACGCTGTTCGTCTGCAAGGACCATTTTCCGTGGCTGGCCGAGACGTACGCGGCGAGCGAAATTTCCAGCGACCGCGGCGTCATCGACGTGCTGCGCCGCGTGCTGGCCGAGCAACCCGCGCCGGCCGCGGCCGCAGGCGGCGGCGCGCTCCTGCACAGCTTCCATGACCTGCTGGTTGGCATGATCGGCACGGAACTGACCGAGCGCCTGTTGCGCCCGGTCTGGACTCCCCTCTCCGCGGCCACGCCCGCCCAGGACATCTCCCCATGAGCAGTAAAGTCATCCTCCGCGCCCTGGCGACCGGCGTGCCCGGACTCGACCAGGTGCTGGGCGGAGGGTTGCCGGAATTCTCGTTCAACCTGATCGCCGGGCCGCCCGGCTGCGGCAAGACCACGCTGGCGCACCAGATGATGTTCGCGCTGGCCTCGCCCGAACGCCCGGCGCTGTACTTCACCGTGCTCGGCGAGCCGCCGCTGAAGATGCTGCGCTACCAACAGCAGTTCGACTTCTTCGATGCCGCCGCGATCAACGCCACGATCCACTTCGTCAACCTCTCCGAGGAAACCCTGGCCGGCGACCTGGACCGGGTGCTGGCGCGCATCGTCGCCGAGGTGGAGACGCATCGCCCGGCGCTGGTGTTCGTCGATTCGTTCCGCTCGGTGGCGCTGGCCAGCACCGCCGACGGCAACCTGCACAACAACCTGCAGCGCTTCATCCAGCAGCTGGGCATGCTGATGACCAGCTGGCAGGCGACCACGTTCCTGATCGGCGAATACTTCGTGGAATCCGATCCCAACCCGGTGTTCACCGTGGCCGACGGGCTGATCTGGTTGCGCCAGAGCGTGCAGCGCAACTCGATGGTGCGCAAGATGGAGATCATGAAGATGCGCGGCAAGCCGTCGCTGCCGGGACTGCACACGTTCCGCATCGACCGCTCCGGGGTGCGCGTGTTCGCGCCGATGCCGGCGCTGGCGCCGAACGCACCGGCGCGGCTGACCGGCACGCGCCTGCCGATGGGCGTGCCGGAACTGGACACGATGCTCGGCGGCGGCCTGCCGCAAGGCTATTCGCTGCTGGTCGCCGGTCCGTCCGGTTCCGGCAAGAGCCTGCTCGCCACCGCGTTCCTGGCCGAGGGCGCACGCCAGGGCGACACCGGCGTGCTGGTCGCCTTCGAGCAGCAGCCGCAGCGCGTGCGCGCTCCCACGCTGGCGGCGCTGATCGCCAGCGGCCAGGTCGGCGTCGTCGACAGCCGCGCGCCGGACCTGTCGATCGACGAGATCCTGCTGGCGCTGGTCTCGGAGATCGAGCGGCTCGGCGCCACCCGCGTGGTGATCGATTCGCTGTCGGCGTTCGAGCTGGCGCTGGCGCCGACCTTCCGCGAGGACTTCCGCGAATCGCTGTCGCGGATGGTGGTGGCGTTGGCCGCGACCGGGGCCACCGTGCTGATGACCTCCGAACTGGAAGACCGCTACACCGACCTGCGCTTCAGCCCCTACGGCACCGCCTTCATGACCGATGCGATCATCGTGCAGCGCTACATCGAGGTCGAAAGCCGGCTGCGCCGGGTCATGGCGGTGGTCAAGGTCCGCGCCAGCGCGCACTCGGACGCCTTGCGGGAATTCCACATCGACGACAGCGGCATCCGCATCGGCGCGGCGCTGCCGGACCAGGAAGGCCTGCTCGGCGGCCGGCCGACGCGCAAGCACGGCGCGCGCGGCGCGCTCGACACGGGTTGAGCGCATGCAGCCGCCTTCCGAGCAGCCCGCCGTCGACGTGGCCCGCCTCGAACTGTCGCACCTGCGCCGCCAGTCGCTGGTCGCGCGGCTAGAGCTGGACCGGCTGCAGGCGGACCTGAACGCACTGAAGGAGCAGGTTCCGCGCGGCGTCGCCAGCGACCTGCAGGCGGCCAACGAGCAACTGGTGTTGTCCACGCTGCGCGCCCAGGCGCAGGTGGCGACCTACGAACTGGCGCTGGCGGACGCCACGCGCCATGCCAAGCGCGACGCGCTGACCGGGCTGCCCAACCGCGAACTGCTGTTCGAGCGGCTCAATCTGGCCATCACCGCGGCGCATGCGCAGCGCAGCCGCATTGCCGTGCTGTTCCTGGATCTGAACGAATTCAAGCAGGTCAACGACCTGCTCGGGCACGCCACCGGCGACATGTTCCTGCGCGTGGCCGCCGAGCGCATCAGCGACATCGTCGATGCGCATGCCACCGTGGCGCGCTACGGCGGCGACGAGTTCGTGGTGGTGCTGACCGGGCTCAGCGCCAATGCCTATGCCGCGGCGACGGCGACCGCGCTGATCGGGGCCTTCGAACGGCCCGCGGTCGCCGGCGAGGACGCGCTGCGGCTGGGCGTGAGCATCGGCATCAGCCTGTATCCGGACGATGCCGACAATGCCGAGGCCCTGCTGTCCCATGCCGACGATGCGATGTATTGCGCCAAGCGCCTGTCGACCACGTGCTTCGAGTTCTACGACCCGCGCCGCGTCGGCGAACTGCACGCGCACCGCAACGCGTTGACCGCCAAGGCGCAGGCGCTGAATGCGGGGGCGACGGAGACCGCGCCCGGTGGCGACCAGCATGCGCAGCTGCGCCAGGCCAACGAGCACCTGGTGCTGGCCGCGTTGAGCGCGCAGGAGCTGCAGGCGAGCGCCGAGCGGGCCTACCAGCGGCAGAGCGAATTCCTGGCCTTCGTGGCGCACGAACTGCGCAATCCGCTGACCCCGATCCGCCTGGCCGGGTCGATGCTCGCCACCCTGCCGCCGGACGACCTGCTGCGCATGCAACGGATCATCGAACACGAGGTCGTGCACATGACCCGCCTGGTCGGCGACCTGCTGGACCTGTCGCGGGTGCGCACCGGCAAGCTGCGCCTGGTCATGCGGCCGATGGACCTGTGCGAGGCGGTGGAGGAAGCGGTCGCCGCCTGCCGCCCGGCGATCGGCGCACGCATGCAGTCGCTGGCGGTGCAGCTGCCCGGCCACGCGCTGCAGATGCAGGGCGATCGCGTGCGGCTGTCGCAGGTGGTGCGCAATCTGCTCGACAACGCATCCAAATACACGCCCGAGCACGGCCGCGTGGCGTTGGACCTGCAGCAGCGCGCGGGCCAGGCGCTGCTGGTCGTCTCCGACACCGGCATCGGCATCTCCGCACAGGCCCTGCCGCTGGTGTTCGAGCCGTTCGTGCAGGACGCGCACGCGGTCGGCTTCAACAGCGCCGGCATGGGGATCGGACTGACCGTGGTGCGCGAGATCGTGAACGCGCACGGCGGCACGGTGCTGGCCGGCAGCGACGGCCTGAATCGCGGCAGCGCGTTCAGCGTATCGCTGCCGCTGTAAACCCGGCGCAGACGCCCGCGCCGCAACGGGTCCGGCGCGGCCGCACACGCGGCGACGACATGGCCTTGGCCGATCCTTTACCTGTGCGACGGCAGGCTGCGTGTTCCCCCGACGCAGGAACCATCGCCATGCCGATTCCGAACTATCCGTATCCGCCGTTCAAGCCGCAGCAGCAGTCGTTCCCGGGCCTGACCGACAAGATGGACCCGAAACCGGACCATGGCGAGGACAGCTACGTCGGCCACGGCCTGCTGCAGGGCAAGCGCACGCTGATCACCGGCGGCGACAGCGGCATCGGTGCCGCGGTGGCGATTGCCTACGCGCGCGAAGGCGCCGACGTGGCCATCGCCTACCTGCCCAGCGAGCAGGACGACGCCGAGCGCATCGGCAAGCTGGTCGAGGCCGCCGGCGTGCGCGTGCTGCTGCACCCTTGCGACATCAGCGACCGCGCGCAGGCGCAGGCGCTGGTCCAGACCGTGGTCGAACGTTTCGGCGGGCTCGACGTGCTGGTCAACAACGCCGCCTACCAGCGCTACTTCCACAGCTTCGAGGAGATCACCCTCGACGAGTGGGAGAGGACCTTCGCCACCAACGTGCACGCGCCGTTCCACCTGGTGCAGCTGGCGGTGCCGCACATGCCCGAGGGCGGTTCGATCATCAACACCGCCTCGGTCAACTCGAAGAAGCCGACCCCGAACATCCTGCCCTACTCCACCACCAAGGGCGCGGTCGCCAACCTGACCATCGGCCTGGCCGGGTTGCTCGCCGACAAGAAGATCCGGGTCAACGCGGTGCTGCCGGGCCCGATCTGGACCCCGTTCATTCCCGCCGGCATGGACGAGGAGTCGGTGAAGGACTTCGGTTCGCAGACCCCGTTCGGCCGCCCCGGGCAGCCGGTGGAACTGGCGTCGACCTATGTGCTGCTCGCCTCCGACACGTCCAGCTATACCTCCGGGACGCTGATCACCATTGCCGGTGGGGCGGTCACGCTGTAGGGCCGGGAGTTGGGATTGGGGATTCGGGATTGGAAGCCCGGATCCTGGATTAGCGATAGACGATGGCGGCGCTGCGGTTTTGGCGCCGCCGTTGCCGTTTTGGACGCTGGGCCTGGATCAGCGGGTGGCGAGCAGGCCTGGGAGGTGGGCCGCGATCTCGCGGGCCAGGGGGCCGAGCGGGCCGAGCTGGCGGGCCAGCAGGGCGCCGGCGCGCGCGTGCAGGTGCACGCCCCAGACCGCCGCCTGCGCGCTGCCGGCGCCGCGCGCCAGCAGGCCGCAAATGATGCCGGCGAGCACGTCGCCGGAGCCGGAGGTGCCCAGGGACACGCTGCCGCCGCGGTGCACCCAGTGCGTGCCGTCGGGCGCGGCGATCACCGTGGTCGCCGACTTCAGCACCACCACCGCGCCGCTGTGGCGCGCGTGGCGCAGCGCCATCGCCGCCGGATCGGCGGCGATGCGTTCGATCGGCACGCCGCTCAACGCGGCCATCTCGCCATGGTGCGGGGTCAGCACGATCCGCCCCGGATCGGCCATGCCGCGCGTGTCCACCAGCGCACCGGCATCCAGCACCACGCCGCAGCGGGCGGCCGCCAGCAGCTGCGCGATCTGTCTGCGCAGCGCCGGCCGGCCGCGCATGCCGGGACCGATCAGCAGCGCATCGGCGCGCGCGGCATCGTCCTCCAACGCCTTGCCGCCGAGGCGCAGTTCGCCATCGGCGGCCACCGGCAGCCCCACCACCCGCGCCTCGGGCAAGGCGATCGCCATCGCCGTGGCCACCGGACGCGCGGTGGCGACCTGCAGCTTGCCGGCGCCGGCGCGCAGGGCCGCCTCCGCCGCCAGCAACGCCGCGCCGGGGATCTCGCTGCTGCCGCCGATCACCAGCACGCGCCCGCGCTGTTCCTTGCCGGTGACGCCGGCGGCGCTCGGCAACGGCCAGCGCCGCAGCAGCGTCGCCGTCACCGCGATCGCGCGCGCCCGGGTCATCGCGGCCCGCCCGGCTGGTCGGCCGCGGTGGTCACCGGCACCTCGAACGGCACCGCGTTGGCCTGGACCAGGTCGAAGCGCGGCGTGCCGTCGGCGTCGCCGATGGCGTATTCGGTGACGCTGCAGTTGGGCACGTCGCCGCCGCGGTCGATGTCCAGGATCGCCTTCTCGTCCAGGCGTTCGAGCAGGTAGCGCATGCAGTTGACGATGACCTGGTGGGCCACGATCAGCACGCGCTCGCCGGCGTGGTCGCGGCGCAGTTCCTCGACCACGCTGCGCAGGCGCAGGATCACGTCGCACCAGCTCTCGCCGCCGGGCGGGCGGAAATAGAACTTGCCGACCGAGGCGCGCTGTTCGGCCAGTTCCGGGAAGCGGCTGACGATGCCATGCCGGGTGTAGCGGTCGAGGATGCCGAATTCCTTCTCGCGCAGGCGCTCGTCCAGCGCCGGCGCCGCCGTCGGCAGCGCCAGCGCCTCGCCGATCGCCGCGCAGGTCTGTTGCGCGCGCAGGAACGGCGAGGTCAGCAGGATGTTGGGCCGCTGGTTCTCCGGCAGCGCCGCGAACCAGCGGCCCAGCTGCTGCGATTGCTGCAGGCCCAGATCGGACAACGGCGTATCGGCGTCGCGGGTGGCGATGTCGATCAACTCCTGCCCGGATGCCTCGGCGAGGTCGCGGGCGACGTTGCCCGCGCTCTGTCCATGCCGCACCAGCCACAGACGTTGCGGCCAGTCGGCGTGATCGAGTTTCGGCACATGGGTCTCCTGTAGGGGTGGCCGGCACGAGCCTGGCGTGGCCGCCGTGAACGCACGGTCGCCGCGCAACTGGCAGGGGCCGCGCGCGCATTCAGCGTGGGAAGAAAGCGCGCGCTCCTCGCAAAGCGTTCACCCTTCATTGAATCGGCACTAACGCCACGCAGTCTAGGTTGGCGTCCACAGGGGCAAAAAACACCGGACACGCGACGCATCCACCGCGTCGTGCGCCCAAGTTGGAGCCACATCATTTTGGAGAGATTTTCATGACGCGAAGCAATACCGAGCGCTTGCTGAAATGGCTGCAGGACGCCTATGCGATGGAGCAGGAGGCCAACACGATGCTGACCGCCACCGCCGGCCGCCTGGAGCACTACCCGGAACTCAAGGCGCGGATCGAGCAGCACATCAACGAGACCCGCGACCAGTCCGAGCAGGTGAAGCGCTGCATCGAACTGCTCGACGGCTCGCTGCCGACGATCAAGGGCGCCGTGGCCAGCGTGATGGCGACGGTGCACGCCGCCGGCAATTCGATGATGAGCGACGAAGTGGCCAAGAGCCTCGGTGTCAGCTACGCGTTCGAACACATGGAAGTCGCCAGCTATCGCGCGCTGGTCATCGCCGCCAAGGAGGCCGGGCAACCGCAGATCGCCGACATTTGCGCCGCCATCCTCGACCAGGAAATCGCCATGGCCGAGTGGCTGATCGAACATCAGGAGGCCGTCATCCTGTCCTTCCTGAAACGCGAACGGACCGAAGGCCAGACCGCCAAGCACTGAGTCCGTGCGCTTCCCTGCGACATCCCACCATCCAACCAACTACCCACTACGGAGATCCAACGCCATGGCTATCAAGACCATCGACGAACTGTTCCTGCACGAGCTTTCCGACATCTACAGCGCCGAGAAGCAGCTGACCAAGGCGCTGCCGAAGCTGGCGCGTGCGTCCACCAACCCGGCGCTGCGCGCGGCCTTCGAGACCCACCTGGAAGAAACCCAGGGCCAGATCGAGCGCCTGGACCAGATCGTGGAGATCCTCGACCTGCGCCTGAAGCGCATCAAGTGCGCGGCAATGGAAGGCCTGGTGGAAGAGGGCAAGGAAGTGATCGAGACGATCGAAGCCGGCCCGGTGCGCGATGCGGCCCTGATCGGCGGCGCGCAGAAGGTCGAGCACTACGAGATCGCCTCCTACGGCACGCTGGCCGCCATGGCCAAGCAGCTGGGCAAGACCGACGCGCTCAAGCTGCTGCTGGAAACGCTGGAAGAAGAGAAGTCCACCGACGAGAAGCTGACCATGCTCGCCGAACAGGGCGGCAACGAGGCCGCCGCGCAGAAGCGCAAGGCCGCATAACCGCACGACCGCGGCGCCGATCCTCGGCGCCGCGTTTTACCCAGACGCCACCCCCTGGCCACGACGCCCGATCGTTCGTCGTCGTGGCCTTGCCGTGGGCGGTACTCCAGGAGAGTTTCGATGTTCATGCACAACAAGCGGCTGATGTACACGGTACGCGTGGCGCAGCCGGATCCGGCGCTGGCCTCGCTGATGCTCGAGCAGTTCGGCGGGCCGCAAGGCGAGCTGGCCGCAGCCATGCGCTATTTCACCCAGGCCATCGGCGAGGTCGATCCGGGCCGCAAGGACCTGCTCTACGACATCGCCACCGAGGAACTGAGCCACCTGGAGATCATCGGTTCGATCATCGCCATGCTCAACCAGGGACCCAAGGCGGTGCTGTCCGAAGGCATGGTCGAGGCCGAGGAGATGCGCAACCTGACCATGAACAACAACACCAGCCAGACCCAGCAGATCCTGTACGGCGGCGGCCCGGCCCTGGTGAACTCCAGCGGCGTGCCGTGGAGTGCGGCCTATGTGGATTCCATCGGCGAACCGACCGCCGACCTGCGCTCCAACATCGCCGCCGAGGCGCGCGCCAAGATCGTCTACGAGCGCCTGATCAACGTCACCGACGATCCGGGCATCGTCGATGCGCTGACCTTCCTGATGACCCGCGAGGTGGCGCACCAGAAGTCGTTCGAGAAGGCGCTGTATGCGATCGAGCCGAACTTCCCGTCGGGCAAGCTGCCGGGCGATCCGGCGTTCACCGACAAGTTCTACGACATGTCGCAGGGCGACGGCGACATCAACGGCCCGTGGAACAGCGGCAGCCAGTGGGAGAAGATCTCCGACCGCAACCGCCAGGCGGCGGTGGACGGCGGCAGCGGCGTGCCCAGCGTCGGCCTAAGCAAGGCCGAGGAAAGCGCGCTGAAGGCATTGGCGGGACGCACCATGTCGCAGCCGGACAGCGACCCGACCACCGGCGCCGATCTGGGCGCAGGCCCGGGCGCCGGTTCGACCAAGGGCAACATCAAGCTGTAATCGTGGAGCCTGCAGCGGCGAAGGCGAAGGCCTTCGCCGCTGTTTCGGTGCAAGGCACCGTGCAAAGATCGGTGGCGCTGAGAGAAACGGCTAAGCAAGCACTTTTGTAGGAGCGACTTCAGTCGCGACGGGCCTTGCCGGTGAAGCCCGTCGCGACTGAAGTCGCTCCTACAGTTGCATCTAATCTATGAAAATGCGCCCGACCCGCCACGTTCGCATTGCCTATCGAATTTCAACCAAACCCATCGCAGCGGCATCGTCCATGGCGACGGCACGCATGATTCACTGGCGTCGCTTGCATCAAACGCATTGAACCGGCGGGCCGGCAGTGCGTGAGCCGGGAGTACGGCCATGCGTCCGCCACTGCCCACGCGACACTGCAAATGATCGGCACTCCCCTCGATCAATCCCCAGTCTGCGAATGCGGCGCATGCACCGGCTTGGATTGCGGGGAATCCTTCTGCCGCAGCCAGATGGTCAGCACCACCAGCGCGAAGACCGCCAGGAATTCGCTCTGCCAGTTCTGCATCGACTCGAACCAGAACTGCGCGCCGGTCAGATGCTCCAGCAGCGACACCGACGGCAGCCGCTGCATCGCGCGCTCGGCCAGCTCGTGTCGCCAGCTGCCCAGCGCATGCAGCACGAAGCTGGTCACGAACAGCAGGCCGAAGGCCAGCGCCAACGAACGCTCGTACAGCTTCAGCCAGATCCCGCCGGCGCGGACCGGCCACGGCGGCGTACCGGGCGCGACGCTGTCGTCTTCCTCTTCGGGCGACAGCGGCCGCGATTCGGCCGATCCCCACTGCCGCAGCTTGACCGTCAGCACCACGTACATGCCCATCTGCAGGAATTCGCTTTCCCAGTTCTCGAACAACGCGCCGACGAAATGGCCGCTGCGCAGGTATTCCCAGAACATCAGCGGCGCCAGGCCCTGTTGGCGCAGTTCGTCGTTGTAGGCGAGGTGGCCGCTGAGCGCCTGGCCGGCCATGAACAGCAGCGTCAGCCCCAGCAGCACCAGCGACAAACCATTGCGTTTCCAGAACATGAGCGGATGTCTCCTTGCTGCGCCGCGTGCGACGGCGTGCGATCGCGGGTGGCAGGGAATATGCAAGCGCGCGCGGGAAGAGCGGATGAAGAAGCAGCCGCGCTGCAGCAATGCATTCGCAGCGGCCACGCAGCGGTGCGAGCCGCGTTCTTCACCTGCACTGCCCGGCCCGCGCTCTAAGGTGCCGATGCGTACCGTGCGAGGAACCGATGAGACGTTTCGTACAAGCCTTCGGCATCGAAGACGCCCTGCCCGCACAGCTGGACCCGCCGCTGCGCGAGGCGCTCGCCGCGTATCCGGACGACTACAACCTCGGCAAGGGCGACGTCGCGACCGTGATCGTGTGCCGCGAGGGCGTCGCCCAGGTGGAACGCCTGCAATGGGGCATCGTGCCGCGCTGGTCGAAGACCCCGGACACGCCCTACACCACCGTCACCGCGCGGCTGGAGCGGGCGGCGCGCAGCCGCATCTTCGCCGCGCCGTGGAAGAGCCAGCACTGCGTGATCCCGCTGTCCGGCTATTACAAGTGGGACCGCAGCCGCAAACCGACGCAGCCCTACTACATCCATCACGCCGAAGGCGAGGTGCTGCTGGCGGCGGGGCTGTGGGAACGCTGGGAACGCGGCGAACCGGCGCTGCTCAGCTTCAGCGTGCTGACCCACGCCAATCCCGCCATCCCCGCGCCGCTGACCGCGGACGGGCCGATCTTCCTGAGCGGCGAGCGCTGGCGCAGCTGGCTGCGCGGACCGCGGCTGTTTCCCAGCGCATTCCTGAGCGGCGCGCCGCAGCCGCGGCTGCTGGCCTATCCGGTGTCCTCGGCCTACCAGCGCCGCGAACGCAACGACTACACCTTGCTGGAGCCTGTGGATGCCACTGCCGCCCGGCCCGGCGATGTTGCCGACGCGGACGAGGACGAGTACGACGAAGACGAGTGACACGCCCAGCGGCATGCTCGCGCCGCGCGCGCGAATCTCACCAATCGAAACCGCCGACGAACATCTTCTGGTCGGTCGGGCCGCGACCACAGCCGGCCGAGGCGATCACATGGCCGGCCTCCAGCGTGCCGCCGATCTCGCGCACGGCCTGCGCCTCGCGGAGACAGTCCGGTCCCACGCTGCCGCGCAGCGGCGGTCGCCGATCCGCGCGGACGTGCTCGACCAGGACGATGCGGCTGCCGCGATCGAACGGCTCGACGCGCACCTTGCCGTGGCGGTCTGGACTGAACCCGCACGGCGCCGGGATCGCCAGCGCCAGCAGTTCGGTCTCGCCGCGCAGCAGTACGCAGCGGCCGCCGCGCTCGCCCAACCGCACGTCGCCACCGGCGAACCCGACCTGGGTGAGCAGCGGCGCGACAGCGGATGCGGGCGGCTCCTGCGCCGCGGCGATGGAACTGGGCACGGCGAGTACGGCGGCGAGCACGGCACGAAGCTGCATCAGGCGAGTCCTTCCTTGAACGGGGCGGCCCAGTGTGGCAGATGCGGCCGCGGAGCGGTCTCGTGGCGCCCCCGCAACTGGATCGCACGACGCACCGCGCGTGCCGCATGAGGGCCGCGCCACCTTTCCTGCAGCGCACTCGGACTGGCCCTGGCGCAAACCCATGCGGGAGCGACTTCAGTCGCGACGGGCTCTACCGGGAAGGCCCGTCGCGACCGAAGCCGCTCCCACAAACGGCATCGCCCGGCATCGAGCTTGCGGCCGAGGCCGTCGGCCACAGGCGTTCCGCGGCCGCGACCGCGGCCTGCGCAGAAACGGCGACGCCGATGCACCAAGGCATCGGCGTCGTTGTCGGCAATGGCGTGCGTTGCCGGCGCCGTGGCGCAGGCTCAGAACTCTTCCCACTCCGAGCTTTCGGCCAGCGCGCCGCTGGTCTTGCCGCGCGCGAGCGGGCGCGCCGCCGCGGCCGGCGCCTTCTTGAGCGGCGCGCGCGCGGGGGCGACTACACGGACCGGCGCCTGCACGGCCGCTGCCCTGGGCGCGGCCACGACCGGCTGGGCGCCGCCGGCGAGGCGGAACACCGCCACCGCGCGGGTCAGGTCCGAGGCCTGGTCTTCCAGGCTCTTGGCCGCCGCGGTGGCTTCCTCCACCAGCGCCGCGTTCTGCTGGGTGGTTTCGTCCAGCTGCATCACCGTCTTGCTGACCTGCTCGATGCCCGAGCTCTGCTCGGCGCTGGCCGCGGAGATTTCGGCCATGATGTCGGTGACCCGCTTCACCGAGGTCACCACCTCGGCCATGGTGGTGCCGGCGCGCGCGACCAGGGTCGAGCCCTGCTCCACTTCCTGCACCGAGTCGGAGATCAGCGTCTTGATCTCCTTGGCCGCCGCCGCCGAGCGCTGCGCCAGCGAGCGCACTTCCGAGGCGACCACGGCGAAGCCGCGGCCCTGCTCGCCGGCGCGCGCCGCTTCCACCGCGGCGTTGAGCGCCAGGATGTTGGTCTGGAAGGCGATGCCGTCGATGACCCCGATGATATCGGCGATGCGCGCCGAAGCGGCGCTGATCGACGCCATCGTGGTGACCACGTCCTCGACCACGCGGCCGCCGCTCTCGGCCACTTCGCCGGCGCCCAGCACCAGCTGGTTGGCCTGGCGCGCGCTGTCGGCGTTCTGCTTGACCGTGGAGGTCAGCTCCTCCATCGACGCGGCGGTCTCTTCCAGGCTCGCCGCCTGCTGCTCGGTGCGCACCGACAGGTCGCTGTTGCCGCTGGCGATCTCGCCGGCGGCGGTGTTGATCGACTCGGCCGAGCGCTGGATGCCCTGCACGATCGCGGTCAGCTGCTCGGCGGTGCGGTTGGCGGCGTCGGCCAGTTGGCCGAACGCACCCTCGTAGCGCGCGTCCACGCGCTGCGACAGGTCGCCGTCGGCGATCGCGCCCATGATCCGGCCGACGTCGGCCAGGCCGCTTTCGGCCTGCAGCATCAGCCGGTTCAGCGCTTCCACCATTTCCTTGAACGCGAACTGGTAGCGCGCCTCGTCGCCGCGCGCGGAGAAATCGCCGCGCGCGGCCGCGTCGGCCAGGCGCGCGATGTCGCCGTTGATCGCCGACAGGTTGGTCTTCACCGCGTCCAGCGCCTCGTGCAGCGCGGCGCGCTGGCCGGGCAGGCGGCGCATGTCGCGACGCAGGTCGCCGCGGCCGTACTCGCCCATGATCGCCATCGCCTCGATGATCGCGTCCAGGTGCTCGAACAGCGCGGTGTTCATGCCGCGCGCCAGCGTGCCGTAGTCGCCGGGGAAATCCTCCGGCATGCGGTGGCTGATGTCCTCGCCCTGCTGCAGCTGCACCAGGGTCTGCATTTCGCCGTTGAAGCGCTGCAGCTGGGTCTGCATCTGCTGCATGCTGCTCATCAGCTGCCCGGTCTCGTCGCGCGACTCCACCTTGATCGCGTTGTCGAAGCGGCCCGAGGCGATGGCCTCGGCGGTGCGGGTGGCGGCGCGCAGCGGGGTGACGATGGCGCTGGCGATCAGCCAGCACAGCCCGACCACCAGGCCGACCAGCGCGGCGCCGATCGCGGTGAGGATCTTGGTGAAGCCCAGCGCCTCGACCTGGATGTCCTCGGCATAGACGCCCATCACCAGCACCCAGTTCCACTGCGGGTACAGCTTGGCGTAGCTGATCTTCGGCAGCTGCTCGTCCTTGCCCGGCTTGGGCGCGCTGTAGTAGCTGAAGCCGTCGCCGCTGGTCACCGCGGTGCGGATGTCGCGGTACACGAACTCGCCGGCATCGCTCTTGTAGTCGGACATGTCGGTGCCGACCTTGCGCTTGGGATGCATCAGGATGCGCATCTGCGGGTCGAGCATGAAGAAGTAGTCCACGCCGCCGTTGGTCTTCATGTCGGCCAGCGCCGCCTTGGCCGCGTCCTGGGCCTGCGCCTGGGTGAGTTCGCCGCGCTTGGCCTTGGCGGCGTAGTGCTCGATCACGCTGATGCCCATGTCGACCTGGGTCTTCACACTCTGCTTGCGCGCGGCGACTAGGTCCAGGTACTGCAGGCGCGCGGCGGCGACGGCGAGCAGGACCACGCCGATGGCGAGCAGGGTGCACAGCACCACGAACTTGCGCGTCATCGGCAGGTTGGCGATGCGGCGGCGCAGGAAATGGAGGGGATTCATAGCGATCCTGGGGACGATGCCGGTGAGGTATGTCCGTTGATATCGGCCGTAGGCATTTCAAACTTGACGCCCGGGTGACAGGAAGCCTGAAGCGTTGTGACCGGATGCCGGATTCCACGCAGCGGCGGTACAGGCGGCCGCCGTGCCGGAACGGCGCCCGTGCGGGCGCTAGCCGGTGGCGGCAGAGGCGTGCTGCTCGTCGGGCTGGCGCTCGCGTCTGCGCCCGGCCACGGTGTCGCCGGCGTCGCCATGCCACACCAGCCGATGGAAATCGAAGCCGGCCTGCAGCCGCGGCTTGACCACGTTGAAGTACGGCGAGACGTCGAAGTCGCGCGGCAGGTACAGGCTGTGATGGCGGTTGTGCAGGATTTCCGCGTCCTGCGCGTCGGCCACCGGCGCGTGGCCGATCTCCGGCAGGATCGGATAGCGGATGGCGCCGAAGGCCTGCGCCAGCAGGGTCGAGCAGATCGCCTTGGTCGGCTCGCCGCTGCCCAGCTCCAGGAACCGCCGCTTCACCGACGACGGCAGCGGCGGGGTGCGGATCAGGTAGCGCGCCAGGTCGAAGATGTTCTTCAGGTCGTAGCTGTTGCCGACGCGGCTGACCATGTAGTCGACCACCGCCTCGATCTCCTCGGCGCCCAGGCCCACCGGCCGGCAGATGCGCGTGTGCAGGCCGGCGAACTCGCCCAGCCCGACCAGGCGCACGCCGACGTTGATGTCCACGTCGCAGAAGGTCGGCGCGTCCTCGTCCGTCGCCGGCCCCAGGTGATCGCCGATGTACAGCGCCGCGTGCGACCAGGTGGACTGGCTCAGGTACTTGATCGCGGTCGAGAAGCGGCTGTTGCCTTCCACCAGCAGCACGTCGCCCTTGCGAAGCGCCGCCCGCAGCAACGGCGGCGGGCTGGTCGGCAGTTCCGAACGGTGCCGCCGCGGCTTGGACAGGAACTTGGCCAGGTGGCGACCCAGCAGGCGTGGCAGGGACAACATGCGCGTGACCTCATGGACGGCCGATGCGGGCGGCGAAGCGGCTTCGCTTGTCCATGATGGCGGCGGCGGCCGGGGATTCTTGAGCGCGGCGGCGGCCATGGCGTCTCGCTGGCGGCAGCTTGGCTTGAATGGGGCCGTGACTGGGTGCGGGCGAAGCCTGGTGCGGCTTGAACGGTGCCAGGGCTTGGGCACATACCCTCACCCCACCCCCTCTCCCGGGGGAGAGGGGCCGAAGCTCGCGGCGGTCAGTCGCCGCGGCCGACCACCAGGCGCACTTCGACGCGGCGGTTCGGCAGCAGGCATTCCAGCAGCGCCGCGCGCGGCTTCACGCCGGTGCATTGCTGGACCTGTTGGCTGTCGCCGCGGTACTCGTAGCGGATGCGGTCGGCGGGCACGCCGCGGCCGATCAGCAGCTCGCGCACGGTGCGCGCGCGGCGCTCGGACAGGCCCTGGTTGTAGTCGTGGCCGCGGCCGTCCATGCGGTCGGCGTGGCCGACCAGCTCCACCTTCTGTAAGGTCAGCTTCTCTTCGGCGATGCGCGCCAGCGCGCGGTCCAGGCTCTCCAGCGAATGGGTGCGGATGTCCTTGTAGCCGTCGCGGTCGAACTCGAACAGCACGTTGGCCACCAGCGGGATCGGCGCCGCCGCCGGCGTGTCCGGACGCTCCGGGCCGCCGCACTGCCGGGCCAGCGCCTCGGCGTCGTTGACCATGTCCTCGGCGATCTGGATGTACGGCTTGGAATGGCGCCACTGCTGCTGGTTGAACTCGTTGCCGGCATGCACCAGCTCGACCTCGCCGCAGGCCACCGCCTGCTGCGCGCAGCTGAAGCCGGCGCTGCCGTGCAGCGCGCGCAGGCGCTGCCACAGGTCGTCGCGCAGGTACTTGGCGTCGTTGACCAGCGGGGTCTTGGTCGGGATCGTGGTGGCGCGCTGCTCCATCAGCTGCACCAGCTTCTCCGACTCGCCGAGCGCGCCCTGCGGGAACGCGCTGCGGTCGTTGCGGGTGTACTCGTGGAAGGACACGTCCAGCCAGCACTGCGCCTTGGACAAGGCGTAGTCGCGTACCGGGCGGCCGCCGTCGTTGAGCGCCTGGATGCGGTCCTGCACGGACTGGTAGCCCTGCAGGTCGGCGGCGATGGCCTCGTCGCTGATGCGCTGCTGCTGCGGCAGCAACTGGGTCTGCGCGTTGCCGGCGGCACAGGCGCCCAGCAGCAGGGCGGCGGCGACGGTGCGGGACAGGACGAAGCGGGTATGGGTCGTGGTCATCATGGATTCCTCAGCGCGCCGGGTCGCGGTAACGGACCGGATCCCGGCGGAACAGGTCTTCGTCGAATTTGAAGCGCAGGCGCAGGAACGCGCCCTGCTGGGTGTACTCGTAGCCGGACAGGTCGCGGTCGCCCTCGAAGCCGGACCAGTTGTAGCCGGCCGACAGCCACAGGTTCTGGCGCAGCAGCCGGCCCACTTCCAGGCCGTAGGCGTACTGGTTGGAACCGAGCTGGCCACGGAAGGTGGAGCCGAGCACGCCGATGTCCCAGTTCTCGGTGATGTCGTAGACCACGCGCGCGGACACCAGCACCGCATGGAAGCGGCTGTCCACGCGGCCGCCGTCGGCATAGGCGAAGCGGTCCTGCTGCCACTTGCCGGCCACGCGCCCGGTCAGCCACCACGGCCGCGACGGATGCCAGTCGGCATGGGTGGAGACGATGTGCGCGCGGCTGCTGATGTCCTGGCTGCTGCCGTCCACCGCCTGCCCGTCGAGCAGGGTCAGCCCGCTCTCGTCGCGTTCCAGCTTGTACTCGTAGCGGGCCAGCGCGTTGATCCGGTTGGTGTCGGTATCGCGGTAGGCCACGCCCAGCTGGAAACGGTTCTGCAGCACGTCGCCGCGGGCGGCGTAGTTGGTCTGCAGCAGGTAGTTGCGGCCGAGCAGGGTCCAGTCGCGGCTGAGCTTGCGCGCCAGCATGAACTGCACCAGCGTGGTGTCGAAGGCCTCGTCGGTCTCGGTCTCGGCGACGTCGCCGCTGATGCGGTGCTCCACCCTCACCGAGCCGCGCCACAGCGGGTTGGCGCTGTAGTCCAGCGCCAGCGCCAGGCCGGTGGCATCGCCGGTGTTGCCGTCGTAGATCTTGACGTGTTCGGCGGAGCTGCTCAGGCGCAGGCCTTCGCGCACGTCCCAGGTGTTGCGGATGCCCGAGGCGGCCTGCACATCGCGGCCGCTGATCGCATCGCGCATGCGGTACTCGGAGAACGCCTGGGTATCGCGCACGTAGCTGCTGTCGATGCCGAACACCAGCGCATCGGCCTCGCGGTCGGTGGTGGTGATGCCGTAGGCGCTGGTCAGGCCGGTCTGCTTCTCGTAGCGGCCGTACAGGCGGCTGCGTTCCAGCACCTGGTAGTCGACGCCGGCGGCGACACGGTTGCGGTCCTCGCCGGACACGCTCTGCTCGTACTCGGCGCCCAGCGACAGCTTGGTGCCGACGCGGTAGCCGGCACCGATGCGGGCGCTGTCCGATTCCAGCCGCGTGCCGATCGGCAGGTCGCTGGCGGTGCCGGTGACCGCGCTGCTGGAGCCGATCACCGGCAGGCCGGTCAGCGGGTCCAGCGGTTGCTGGCCATAGCCGAGCGCGCCGCCGCCGGCGCCGGTGGCGAAGCCGCCGGTGAGGCCGCCGCTGTTGCCGTAGCCGGTGTCGGTGGACCACGGCGAGTACGCGCCGACCGTCTCGCGGATCGAGCGCACGCCGAAGTCCAGGGTCAGCTTCTCGGTGGCGCCCACGCGCACGCCGGCGCCGCCCGCATCGCGCTTGCCGCCATCCGGATTGCGGTCCTCGCTGCGCAGGCCTTCGACGTACAGGTCCACGCGTTCGGTCAGGTGGTACTCGAGCTTGGCGTTGTACTCGCCGCGCCCGCCGAACAGCGGCGAGGCCGGGTTGTTGAACGCCGGATCGGTGCGCGCGGCGAACAGGTTGGCGTCGAGCTTGTCGCCGTCGTGGCCGAACTCCACGCGCCAGGCATCGCCTTCGACGCGGCCGCTGAGGTCCTGCAGGCCCGGTGTGGCGATCTGGTTGATCGAGTTGGTGTTGATCTCGCTCTGGGTGCGCGCGAATTCCGCCACCAGCGCCGTGTTGGGCCCGAAGCGGTAGCCGGCGTTGGCGCTGCCCATGCGGAACTCGGCGAACGGGTTGCGGTCGTCCACCACTGACGCGCCGACTTCCAGCGCATTGGTCAGCCGCAGCTGGCCGTCGGCGCCGTACACCCAGAAGCGCTCGGTGCCCTGGTCCAGTTCGTAGGTGATGCGCAGCGAGACCGGGTTGAGGTTGCTGTCGTAGGCGGACAGGAACTGGTTGAGCAGGATGCGCCCGGAGAACGGCTCGAAGCTGTAGTCCACCAAGCGCGCCAGCGGCTGCACCGAGACGATGCGCGAGGGCTGGTTGCGGTCGCGCACCACCACTTCCACGCGCTCGCTGCCTTCCAGCACCGCGTTGTTGCGCAATGCGTACGGGCCGCTGCCCTGGCTGGCGAATTCCTCGATCACCTGGCGCAGCGAGTCCTGGATGGCGAACACGTTGGTGCGCACGCGCTCGTTCTCGTAGTGCCAGCCCAGGCCGGTGGCGGTGCGGTTGTAGGTGCCCAGGCTGCGCTGCGGCATGCTGCTGCGCGCGCCGATGCCGGTCGCGGTGGCCAGCGTGTCGCCGGTCTGGAAATCGCCGTACAGCAGGTAGCTGCGGCGGTTGTCCACGCGCACGTACAGGCGCTCGGCCGAACGCGCGTCGAAGCCGCGCAGCGAGGAGTCGCCGTACACCGGGTAGAACTCTTCCGGCTGGATGTCGCGCAGCAGGCGCCCGCGCACTTCCTTGTCCGAGTCGTAGGCGGCGGTGAGCAGGTACTCGCCCTTGATCCGGCCCTTGACGAAGAACGCGGTGCGCGCCGAGGCGTTGGCCTTGCCGTTGTTGAACTGCTTCTCCCAGCGGCGGATGTCGCGCTCGAACACGTCGTCATGGTCGACCGGGGCGATCAGCCCGCTGTTGTCGCGGCGGCGGAAATTGACCACGCCCTCGATCAGGCCGGTGGCGATCATCTCGCGCATTTCCGGCACGAAGCCGATCGTGCCCTCGGCGCTGTGGCCGCCGGCGGTGACCCGCAGCACCACGTCCTGCGGCTGGTCCGGCGCCAGCAGGTCGAACTCGGCCACGCCGTCGCGCACCGGCAACTGCACGCCGGGGGTGACCTTGTCGGCATCGGCCGCGCCCGGCCCCAGCTCGTCGGTACGCGAACCCGGCAGCAGGATGCGTCCGCCGGTGTGCTCGATGGTGGCGAAGTGCTCGCCCTGCAGCGGCTTGCCGGCGTCGTCGAGCAGGCGCACGGTCACGTGCACCGGGCTCTGGCCGTCGGCCGGCGCGCCGTCGCGGTCGACCTCGACCTGCACCTGGTCCATGCCCTGCCCGGCGCGCGCGTCGAGCGAGCCCGAACGCGGCGCCAGGGTCTGCGCGGCGGCGTCAGCGCTGCCCGGCGTGCGCGGGTACAGCGTGCCGGCCTCGCCCAGCACCGGGGTGAAGCGGCTGCTGCCGACGCTCTGCTGGGCCAGCGCCGGCAGCGCGGCCAGGGCGCAGGCCAGCAGGGTCAGCCGCGGCAGGCGGCGCGTCGTGACGGGCCGGCTCATGGCTGCACCTCCGCAGGAACGGTGACATCGGGCGGCGGCGTACCGCGTGGCTTGACGATCGGCGACTGCGCCGCCGAGTCGGTGGCCTGCTGCGGCGCGCGCGCCGGCTTGCTGCTGAAGCGCAGCGGCGCCTTGCCGGTCTCGGTCTCCGGTGCGCGCACCTCGCCCTGCGTGCGCCGCGCCTTGACCTGCTCCAGCACCGGGTTGGAACAGCTGCCCTCGATGAAGTCGGCGCGATGCAGCTCGCCGTTCTTGAGATCGATGAACAGGCTGTCGGCGTCGCCCAGGTTGCGGTTACTGCTGGTGGTCAGGCGCGCGCCCTGCGGCAGCGTGCTGGCGTCGACCTTCAGCGTGTGGCTCTGCGGCGGCAGGCCGCAGTAGCTGTACTTGCCTTCCGAATCGCTGATCACCCAGGTGCCGTCCTCGAAGTACAGGCGCACGCCGGGAATGCCGATCTCCTCGCGGTCCTGCACGTGGTTGACGTTGCAATCCACGAATACCTTGCCCAGCACACAACCCTCCTCGGTGAACACGCCGCCGGTGACGCGCACGCGGTACTGCGCCTGGTTGGACGGCAGCGCGCCGGAGCGCGGCTGCAGCGACACCGGATCCACGCAGCCGCCGGCGATCGAGCAGCCATAGGCCTGGGCGCGGTTGATGCCGTCGCCCTGCTGGGCGCCGACGCCGACGCGGACGCGGTAGGTCAGCGCGATCTGCTGGCCGACCTGGATCGGGCCGGCGCTGAAGCCCAGCGTCGGGCCGGGCTTGCCCAGCGGTTCTGCCACGGCCACGCCGTTGGCGCGCGCGGTGCCTTCGATGTAGGTGAAGCCGCGCGGCAGGCGATCGACCACGTTGACCATCTGCAACGGATTGCCGGCGGTCTGGCGGATGGTGATGGTGTATTGCACGGTGTCGCCCACTTCGGCGGTCTGGCGGTCGCCGGTCTTGGTGATGGCCAGTCCGGTGGCCACCGCGGTGTCCAGCGGAATGTGGTTGTGGACGATGCCGGCGGTGGCCGACCCGGCGAACAGCCGCAGGTAGTACTGGGTCGCGGTGCCGACCGGACCGGTCGGCGCCAGCGCGTTGGGCTGCACCTGGTAGTTGCTGCCCACCGCGCCGGGCGGCGACAGCGAGTTGCCTTCGGCCGGGATCAGCGTGGAGACGAACACGTAGCCGCCCGGCGGGGTCACCGTCAGCTCGAACTCGCAGCGCGCCGGCGCCGCCGGGCCGAACAGGAACTGGTAGTAGCCGTCGTTGCCGACGGTCATCGACACCGCGTTGCCGTTGATGCGGTAGCCGCCGGCCGCGGTGTTGAGCAGGCTGGTGGCCGGGTCGTAGCCGGCGCAGACGCCGACCGGGGCCAGGGTGACGATCGCACCGGGCACCGGGTCGCGGGTGACCGCGTCGTAGACCACGCCCGACGGATCCACCGGCAGGCTCTGCTGCGGCAGGTTCTCGCCGGCCTTGAGCACCACTTCCAGCTGGCTGACGCCGCCGTCGCTGACCCGGCACGAACTGGCGCTGCCGTTGCTGATCGCCGCGTCGGCCGCGCACGGGGCGGCGGCGCCGGCAGCGGTCTCGCCGCTGACCGGGAACGCCCAGATCACCCCGGAGCTCGGATCGCGGAAGCGGATGTGCCACTTCTGCCCGGGGATCACGTCGCCGAAGCGGTAGCTGCCGTCGGCGGCGCTGAGCGTGGTCCTGACCACCTGGCCGCTGGTCGGATCGACCAGTTCGACGATCCAGTTCTGCAGGCGGCGATCGCCGCCGTCGAGCAGGGTGTCGTCGTTGCCGACGTCGAACCAGACCGTGCCCGTCACCGAGGCCGCCAGCTGCACCTGCGTCGGCAGGCGGCAGGCGTTCTGGATGATCGCCGGATCGCACACCGGCAGCTGGGTCACGTCGCCGTCGAACGCGCCGCGCTCGGCCGGGGTCGGGCCGTGCGAGGCGTCTTCGCCGCCGCCCTGCACCAGCACCGCGTTGTTGACCGGGTTGCCGGTGGCCGCGGCCGCGCCCACCGCGACCTGCACCTGGATGCGGTCGCTGGCGGTCTGCCCGGGCGCGATCAGCGTGCTGGCGTCGCAGCTGAAGCGGTCGGCACCGACCGCGCCGGCGCAGGTCCAGCCGCTGCCGGTGGGCAGCGCCGCCAGGGTCACGCCCGGCGGCAGGCGGTCCTGCACCTGGTACACGCCGGCGGTCGGACGCGGGCCGATGTTGCGCACGCTGATGGTGTAGGTGGCGGTGTTGTTGACGGTGAACTTGACCGGGTCGGCGATCTTGCTGACGACCAGGTCCGGGGTGTTGGCGATCTCGCCGAAGTTGTTGTCGATCGACTGCGCGCCCGGGGCCAGGACCACCGCCGAAATCGCCGACGGCACGGTTTCGCGCGGGGTCGCCACGCCGCGCGTGGCGCCGCCGACGGTGCCCGCGGTGGTGATGCCGTTGCGGGTGTCGGCCGGCTGCTCCGGTTCGGTCACCGTGTAGGTGCCCGGACGCAGGTTCTCGAAGCGGTAGTTGCCCTGCGCGTCGGTCTGCACGGTCAGCTGCACCGCGGCGCCGAGGTCGTCGGTGCCGGTCAGCACCACGCGCACGTTGCCGATGCCGGTCTCGTCGCTGCCGACCACGCCGTTGTCGTCGTTGTCGTAGTAGACGCGGCCGGACAGCGAGGCCGCCTGCACTTCGCCGAAGTCGTAGTGCTGGCCCTGCTGGTTGGCGCCGAGCACGATGGTGGCGATCGCCGACGGCGTGGTGGCCACGTCGGTGGCGGTGCCGCCCTTGTCGCCGGGCACGGTCTTGCCGTTGAGGGTGCCGGTCGGCTGGGTCGGTTCGGTCACCGTGTAGGTGCCCGGCAGCAGGCCGATGAAGCTGTAGTTGCCGGTCGCGTCGGTCTTGGTGGTCAGGTTGACCGCCTGGCCGTTCTGGTCGGTGCCGGTCAGCACCACGTCCACGTCGGCCAGGCCGGTCTCGGTCGGGTCGATCACGCCGTCGTTGTCGTCGTCGCGCCACACCCGTCCCTGGATCGCGCTGCCGCTGGGGTTCTCGCCGAAGTTGAACTCGGTGCCGTCCAGGCCCGCGTCCAGCTGGATCTGCGAGATGCGATCGGTGGTGGCCGCATCCGGGCCGCCGGGGGCGGCCACCGCGGTGCCGGCCACGCAGGTGCCCGGCGCGCACGCCGCGCCGCCGATCTGGCCGGGATTGATCGCGCTGGGACGGTTGCTGTACTGCCCGGCCGGCAGCGGCTCGCGCACGCTGTAGGTCAGGGTCGGATCCAGGTCGTCGAAGCGGTAGACGCCGTTGCCGTCGGTATTGGTGGTGGCCAGCACCGCGCCGGTGACGGCGTTGAGCAGTTCCACGGTGGCGCCGGCGATCGCCGGGTCGCCGCCGTCGCGCACGTTGTTGAAGTTCAGGTCGGCGTAGACCCGGCCGGACAGGCTGGGGCGGCGCACTTCCGGGAAGTCGTAACGCACCGCCGCATCGGTCGCGCCGACCGGGATCGCGGTGTAGCTGGAGTTGGGGCTGCCGGCGGCATAGGTGCCGCCCAGCGACGGCGCGCTGGCGCCGGCGACCGGCGGATCCACCGGGCCGTTGCGATAGCCGGCCGGCTGGGTCTGGGTCAGCGTGTAGCCGCCCGCGCCGGCGGCCGACAGGTTGTCGAAGCTGTAGCTGCCGTCGGCCGCGGTGGTGGTGCTGCGGTTGACCGCATTGCCGTAGGCATCGGTGCCGGTCAGCACGATGGTGACGCCGGCGATGGCCGGTTCGCCGCCCTGGCGGACGCCGCCGTTGGCGCCGGCGCGGTCGCGGTCCTCGAACACGGTGCCGGCCAGCGACGCCCGCGTGACCAGGATCGGCACGGTGGAGGTGTTGTTCGGCGGGACGCGATCGACCTGCTCGGTGGTGATGGTCGCGGTGTTGTTGATCGCCGACGCGCCCGGGTAGGTATCCCAGCGCACCGGCACCACGATGCGCAGCTTGCCGCCGACGGTGACGTCGCCGAGGTTGCAGGTCAGCGTGGCCGAGGCCTGGGTGCAGTTGCCGGTGCCGTTGGGCACCTCGCCACCGCCGCCGCCCGGGATCGGGCCCTTCTTCTGCCAGGTCACCTGGCCGACGACCACCAGCCCGGCGGGCAGCGTGTCGCTGACCACGGTGCCGGTGCCGTTGAGCGGGCTGCTGCCGCTGCGGTCGCGCGACAGGCTCGCGCCGGGGCCGTTGTTGATGCCGTCGATGACGTAGAAGAACGGCTGGCGCAGGCCCACCGACGTGGCGTTGGCCGGCAGCGCCACATCCGGATCGGCATCGGGCGTGGCGGTGATCACGTGCTTGCTCACGCCCACGTCGGCCGAGGCGCGGATCGTGGTTTCCTGGCTGGCGCCGTTGTTGGCGGTGTTGCTGTCTGTCTCGGCGGACGTGGCCTGGGCCAGGTTGCTGACCGTGTCGCCGGCCGCGCCGGGCGGGGTGTCGTAGCGGTAGCGCAGGTACAGCGTGCTGGTCTGGCCGGACGCGACCACGCCGGCGACGTTGTTGCTGAAGCCGATGCCAGGCATCAGGCAGTTCAGCACCTGCACCGCGCCCACGGTCGGGTTGCTGCCGGAGGTCACCGAACAGGCGGCCGGGTCGAAGGTGCCGGTGGGCGTGGCCGAGGCGCCGATGAAGGTGACGGTGCGGCCGGACGGCGGGGTGAAGGTGTCGGCCAGGCGCACGTCGGTGGCCACCGACGGGCCGTTGTTGCGGATCGTGATCCGGTAGGTGATCAGGTTCGCGGCAGGATTGGTCGCGTCGAAGCCGAGCGGATCCACGCCGCCGGTGAAGCCGGTGTCCACCTTGTTGGTGATCAGGTCGACCTGGCCGGCCTCGAACGGCAGCTGCGC
The DNA here is from genome assembly GCF_025665335.1 of Xanthomonas sp. AM6. Taxonomy (NCBI): domain Bacteria; kingdom Pseudomonadati; phylum Pseudomonadota; class Gammaproteobacteria; order Lysobacterales; family Lysobacteraceae; genus Xanthomonas; species Xanthomonas sp. AM6. The sequence goes on along the minus strand of NZ_CP106869.1, from coordinate 752,106 downwards.
GCTCTTGCTGTCGTCGCTGGTGTCGGTGTTGAAGTCGTAGGTGTTGCCGTCGCCATCGGTGCCCGCGGTCGGGTCGCCCGTGCCGTCGCCATCGAGGTCCACCACGAAGTCGGCGGTGTTGTCGAACTGGCGGCCGGTGTTGCCGCTGTTGACGTTGGGCCGGATCACCACCTGCAGGGTTTCGGTCTGCTCGTTGGTGAGCGAGGGCAGCGCCGGGCACTGCACGGTGACCTGCGCCGGCGCGCCGGTCGGGTTGGCGTAGGAGGTGCCGCCCGCGTCGACGGTGACGGTCACCCCGGCGCCGGCGGTGGCGGTACAGGTGCGGGTTCCGGCGCCGGTGCGCTGCGCGGACACCAGCACGAAGCCCGAATCGTTGGCCGGCAGGGTGAACACGTCGCGGAAGATCACCCCGGGCACCGTCGACGGGCCGCGGTTGATGTAGGACATCACGTAGGTGGTGTTGACGCCGGCGCGGCCGGGCGTGCCCGAGGAGATGGTCTTGGCGGTGGTGGCGACGTTGGCCACGCGCGCGATGCGGATCCAGTCCGAGGCCTGGTTGTTGTTGCCGTTGAGCTCGCCCACCGAACCGGCCACGGCCGCATCGATGCCGACGCCGGCGGTGTTGCAGAACGCGCCGCTGATGGCGGTGCCGCCGCAGGTGCCGGCGGCCTGGTTGAAGCTGTCGAACAGCGCGCGCTGGACCTGGATGACGATCTGCGCGGTGGCGCCGTTGGCCAGCGCGGTGGTGCCGGAGCGGCAGACCACCGAGGCGCCGTTGATCGTGCAGATCCAGCCGGCCGGGGTGGTGGTCACGCTGATCTGGGTGCGGCCGTTGACGAAACCGGGAACGGTGTCGTTGACCACCACGCCGGTGGTGCTGTCCGGGCCGTTGTTGGTGACGGTCAGCGTGTAGCTGAGCGTGTCCTGGTTGGCCGCCAGCACGTTGTCGCCGTCGCCGGCGCCATTGGTCCGCTTGGCGATGGACAGGTCGGCGCGCTCGTCGGTGGTGCGGGTGCCCGCGCCGGAGCAGTCGTTGTCGGTTTCCGGATCGCGGTCGATGCCGTTGCCGGTCAGCGGCTCGATCGAGCCGCCGGAGCCGCCGGTACAGGCGTTGTTGAGCAGATTGGCCGAGGAACTGCGCGCACGCGTCAGCAGCTGCAGGGTCGGCGCCTGCGCGCCCACCGCCAACGGCAGCGAACCGGCGCCCAGGTCGCAGGTCACGTGCTGCACGCTGGCGCCGCTGTAGGCCTGGTCGACCACGCAGGTCCACGCGCCGGCGGCGAACGCCACGCCCGGCTGCGCCACGCTGCCGTCCGGCTGCAGCAGTTCTTCGCCGGTCGCCAGCGTATCCACCGTCTGCACCTGGCCGGTCGCCGGGCGCGGGCCCATGTTGCGCACGACGATGGTGCTGGTCATGCGGCTGTCCAGATCGCTGCCGATGCCGCTCCACACCGGCACCAGCGCCGGCGTCTTGGTCTTGTTCATCGACAGGTCGGCGCCGTCGGCGAGCACGGTGAAGGTGGTGCTGCCGGTGTTGTCGGCGTTGTTCGCATCCGGGGTGTCGGCGCTGGCGGTGGCGCTGTTGGTGACGTCGCCGCTGCTGTTGGTGCCGGACGCCGGCACCGTGCTCTCGATGGTGAAATCGGCCACGGCGCCGACCGCCAGGCTGCCGTTCAGCACGCAGGTGCGGGTGGCGTTGCCGTTGCTGTTGGTGCAGGTCCAGCCGGCCGGCGCGGTGCCGCCGGTGGCCAGGAAGCCGGTCGGCAGGTTGTCCACGAAACGCGGATTGACCGCGGCGCTCGGGCCCTGGTTGCGCACCTGGATGTTGAAGGTGACCGGCTGGCCGGAGATCGCCGGCGAGGGGTTGACGCTCTTGCTCAGCGCCAGGTCGGCGCCAGCGCTGACCGTGGTGGTCACGCTGCCGGTGTTGTTGTCGGGCAGCGGATCGGGCGTGCCGCCGGCTTCCACCCGCGCGGTGTTGATGATGTTGCCGCTGGCGGCGGTGACGCGGGCGCGGAAGGTGAAGCTGCTGCTGCCGCCGTTGGCCAGCGCGCCGGCGTGGGTGGCGGTCATGCTGCCGCTGTTGAAGGTCCAGCCGCTGCCGCTGAAGCTGTTGGCCACGTACTGCACCGCGGCCGGCAGCGTGTCGATCACGCTGAAGCCGGCCGAGGCGCTGGGCCCGGCATTGCGCACGGTGACGGTGTAGGTGACCTCGGCGCCGGCGACGACGGGGTTCGGCGTGGCGGTCTTCTCCACGCTCAGGTCGCCCGCCGATTCCAGCGTGGTCGCTTCCAGGCGGCGGTTGTTGGCCGCGTTGCTGTCGCCGGCGAAGAACGCATCGGCATCGGCCAGCGAGGCGATCGGCGTGCTCGCCGCCGGCAGGCCGGTTTCCACGCCGATCGCGCCGCGGATCTCGATCGTGCCCGGGGCCAGGCCGACCGTGCTCACCGGCAACTGGAAGGTCACCGGCGCGCCGTTGGAGGAGAAGGTGCCGACCAGGGTGCCGACCCGGCACTCGATGCGCTGCGCATTGCCGGCGGCCACGCTGCAGGTGGCCGGCAGCGGCGCGCCGGCCTGGGCGCCGGCGGGCAGATCGAAGATCACCACCGCGTTGTTGACCGTGTCGGCGGCGCTGTTCTCGACGGTGACGCTGTAGACCACGCTGCCCCCGGCCGGCGTGGGATCGTAGCCGGTGTCGGACAGGTTGGTGATCTGCAGGTCCGCGGCGGCCGCCAACGCAGGCGCGGCCAGCAGCAAGATGGCCATCATCAGCCGCAGGCTTCGCCCCGACGACGCCGTGGCTCGGTGGTCGCCGCGGGCGACACGCGCCCACGCCCGCAACGCAGCCGCACGGCTGCCGCGCATCAGATCAGTCATTTGCCTCTTTCTCCCCAAGCATTCAAACCGGACCCACGAACCGGCGCCCCAGGCCTAGGCCGCGGGGCGCGCTGACGATCGGGATCGGAACCCACTCCGAACGCGCAGGCAGGGCCTGCCGGTGTGGTGGCGCGGATTCTGCGCAGGGAGGCGCAGGCAGTCAGTAGCAGCTGTTCGCGCCCCCTCTCACTTCCTCACACCTGCCGCGAGACGCATGCCGCAATGGCAATGGGACGCCGCCCGTGGACGGACTGTGACGAGCGGAGGGACGCCGGTGCGCACGGCGAAACCCGCAATCTGTCTACCGATCGCGCAGCCTCGGGGCCGCGGTCCATGCGCGAATGCGGGATATCAAGGGATGTTTGACGCGATGGCGCGCCGGCGCGGCGCCATGCCGGCGCCTGGTTGGTGGTGCGGTGCGCCGCGGCAGGCGGGCCGCCGGTCCAAGGCGCGCGGCCGCCGGGACGCCGAACACGGCGCTTCGAAAAGCCACGCTTGGGCGCCCACCGGTCGGCGGCGTTCGGTCGCCTGGAGGATGCGGGCCTTCGCCCCTTCGCCCGCCGGCCGCACATGCGCCGACCACGGCGCGGCCTACTCCGATCGGGTCGGCGGGCCTACGCCTCGCCCAGCAGATACCCCTGCCCGCGCACGGCGCGCAGCGGCAGCGTCGCCGCGGTGGCGGCGGTCACCCGCGCGCGCAGCCGGTGCACCAGCACCTCCAGGCGGTGCGGATCGAAATCCCACGGCGCATCGGTGACCGCGGCGATCAGCGTGTCGCGGTCCACCGGCGCGCCGCGTTGCGCGAACAGCGCCTTCAGCAGGCCGCGTTCGGCTTCGGTCAGCGCCAGCGTGCGCGCGCCCGGGGCGAACAGCGTCCAGCCGTCGTCGCTCAGCCGCCAGTCCTGCACGGCCGGCGACGCGGACGGCGCCGCCGGCTGCAGGCGCCGGCGCAGGTTGGCCAGCGCGGCGATCAGCAGCTCCACGTCCAGCGGCTTGACCAGGTACAGGTCCGCGCCCTGCATCAGGCCGCGGGTCATGTCGGTGTTCGCGCCGCGGCCGGTGAGCATCACGATGCCTGCCTGCGGCACGATCTGCCGCAGATAGCGCGCCACCGAATAGCCGTCCTCGCCCGGCAGCCCGACATCCAGTACCACCAGCTCGCAGGTATCGCCCAGCAGGTGCCGGTACAAGGCCTCGGCGCTGCCGAACCCCAGCACCCGTGCGCCTTCGTGGCGCAGCTCGTCGACGACGATCGCGCGCAGTTCCGGATCGTCCTCCACCACCGCGATCCGCACCCCGGCCAGCACCAGCCCCGGCGACGCGCTCATCGCCGGCACGTCCCGAACGGCGGCAGCCACGCGCACGGCGCGCACTGCATGCGGCACGCGCACGCCACGCGGCTAGCCCTCCACGCCTTTCGCGTCCGCCAGCGCAGGCGGCTGCGCCTGCCCGTGCGGAAAGCTCAGCACGAACGCGGCGCCGGCGCCGGTCTCGGCGTCGACCCAGATGCGCGCGCCATGCCGCTGCATCAGCCCGTTGGCCATCGCCAGGCCGAGCCCGGTGCCGTGGCCGACCGGCTTGGTGGTGAAGAACGGCTCGAAGATCTTTTCGCGCAGGGCCGCGGGAATGCCCGGGCCGGTATCGCGGCACTGCAGCCAGGCCTCGCCGCCGACGCGCCGCCCGTGCAGGGTCACCGTGCCGCCGTGCTGCATCGCATCGTCGGCGTTGGCGACCAGGTTGAGCAGGATCAACTCCAGCTGCTGCCGGTCGAAATGCACCTGCAGCCCGGGCGGCACCTGCACCTCGAGCGCGATGCCGGGCTTGAGCGCCTGCTTCAGCAGCGGCTGCAGCGTCGCCACCAGTTCGCCGAGATCCAGCGCCTCGGCATGGCTCTCGTCCTGGCGGCTGAAGCTGAGCAGCTTCGCGCTGAGCGCGGTGGCGCGCCTGGCCGCCGCTTCAACGCCATCGAACGCCGCGCCGACCGCCTGCGCATCGCTGGCGCGGCGTCCCTGGCGCACGTAGCCCAGCACCAGACTCAGCAGGTGGTTGAAATCGTGGTTGAGGCCGGAGGCGAGCCGCGCCACCGCCTCCACCTTCTTGGCGTTCACCAGCTGCTCTTCGATCCGCTGCCGCTCCTGCACTTCGCGCCGCAGCGACTCGTGCGCGATGCCCAGCTGCTCGGCGCGCGCCTGCGCCTCGCGCAGGCTCTGCCGCAACGCGGCCGAGGTGCGGTCCAGCACCACCGCGATCAGCAGGAAGATGACGCCGCTGATGACGGCATCGCCGATGTAGTCCCGCGGCTTGCCGTTGCCCAGGTCCACGTACGTTCCGAGCGCGAACGACAGCAGCACCGCGGCGAACATCATCCACAACGCCGGCCGCCCCACCGCCAGCGCGGCGATCGCCATCGGCACCACCAGCACCGGCTGCTCGAAGCGTTGCCCGCCGAATCCGCTGGCGGCGTAGCTGGCCAGCACCGAGATCGCGAACACGCACAGCGTCTGGTAGGCCGCCCAGCGGAACCGGCCGAAACGGATCAGCACCACGCCCAGCAGCGCGACCGCGCTGAACAGCACGCTCAACGCCAGGCTGGTCAGTTCGCCGGGACGCCACGCATCCGGCACCGCGATCGCGCGATACAGCCACGCCGCGACCGGCAAGGTCCCGAACAGCAACAGCACCACCTGGAACATCGGCGCATTGCGCAGATCCACCGGATCGGCGATCGGCACCGCACGCAGCCACCTGGCCGGGCCGTGCAGCAATCGTTTGAACGTCCCACCGCCTTGCGTCAGCACCGCCAACCGCTCCTCCCCTCGCACCCCTGCGGGGCCAGTATGCGACGATTGCACAACCGACGCACCTGCGCGCGAATGCACGATCGTCCGTCGTCTTCGCGACATGTGGCCGCATGCAGGCCACGCGACGCCGCCCCCTGGCGCAGGACATGGTAACCGCATTGCGCAACGCCAGCGCCGGCGTGCGGCGCGCCTGCGATCGCAGCTGGGCCGCGCAGCGCTCCCGGCACCCTCGCGTTTACGGCTGTCGCACACCTTGGCGACGCCGGCCTTCACCGCTGCACTCCGGCGCACTGTGGCCGCCGCGCAGCCTTCACCGCGACCGCCCGACGCCGGCCCATCCGTGCCCATGACTTGTTGCACGCGGCAGGCGCGCGGCACTGGAGTGCAATCGCGGTCCTGCTGCAGGAGTCCGCCATGCCCGTTCGCCATTTTGCGCTGTGCGCGTTGCTGGGCCTGAGCTTCGGCGCGGCCGCGGCCGACGACGAAGCGGCGGTGCGCGCCGCCGATACGCGCTACTGGCAGGCCTACAACGCCTGCGACATGGGCACGATGGGCGAGCTGCTCACCGACGACGTGGAGTTCTATCACGACAGGACCGGCCTGACCGCGACCAAGGCCGCGGTACTGCATTCCCTGCGCGATGGCCCCTGCGCCGACCCGGCGATGCACCTGCGCCGCGAAGCGGTCGCCGGCAGCGTGCAGTTCCATCCGCTGGCCGGCGGCTTCGCGCTGCTGTCGGGCACCCACCGCTTCCACGTGCAGCGCAAGGGCGAACCCGAACGCCTGGACGGGCAGGCCGAGTTCACCAACCTCTGGCAGTCGGTCGATGGCCAATGGCGCATGCGCCGCATCTACAGCTATGCGCACGCGGCGGCGGCGTACGTACCGCCCGCCACGCGGCTGACCCTGGCACCCGAAGTGCTGGCCCGCTACGCCGGCGACTACCGCGGCCAGCGCGTCGGCGACATCCGCGTGGTCGTGGAAGGCGACCACCTGAAGCTCAGCGCCGGCACGCTGGCCGTGACCCTGCGCGCCGAAGCGCCGACCCGCTTCTTTGCCGAGGAACGCGACCTGCGCTTCGTGTTCGCACCGGCGGCGCGGGCAGGCACGCGCAAGGCAGGCACGCGCCAGCTCACCGTGTACGAGAACGGCACCGTCGTCGAGACCGCGACAGCGCCGTGACGCGCGCGCACCGCGGCGCGGCGACGCCGTTGCGCGACGCCGCGCCCTGCGCAGCGGTCATGGCCGACGCAGCACCGACACCTCGATGAAATCGGCCGTGCTCCGTTTCAGGTAGACCTGATAGCCGCCCTGCCCGGGCGCCTGCACGCCGAAGCTGTCGCCCGGCGACAACCCCGCCCGCTCGACCGGCGCGCCCTCACGCGGCGTCGCCCGCAACCGCGCCCTCGCGCCGTCGTCGCCGCGCGTGGCATTGGTCACGGTCAGCGCGCCATCCCACAGGACGCGGCTATCGCCGGGCAACAGACTGAACGACATCCACGGCGCGGCGGGCGCCGGCTTGCAGGCGGCCGCCTGCGCCTCGGCCAGGCGCCGTTCGAGCGGCTTGACCTCCACGTATTGCACGAAGCCGTAGGTCCCGCCGACCAGCACCAGCACCGCCGACACTTCGGCGGCGGCGCGCTTGAACGACAGCGTCTGCCACCATTTCTGCGCAGGCGGTTGCGGCGGCGTCTGTCGATTGGTTCGGCCCATGCGCCACGCTATCGGCGCCGCGCGGCGTCTGTCTGCCAGCAACGCTTGCACTGCCGATCGCGGCGGCGTTCGTCTACACAGCGATCCGCGACCGGGCGCATCGGTCGCAGACCGGAGTAACGGCGTCTCGGCGGAGACGAGGCGCCGACGCCCCGCGCCGAACCATCGGAGCGTCCTGTGCCGATCGTCATCGGGTCGCCATCGGCGATTCCAGCCGCTGCGCGAACGTCGAGCGCGTGCTGCCGGCGCAGCTGCATCCCCGACAGCGGCCCGCAGATCCAGGGCATGAAGGCCAGCAGGCTTCCGCGAGCGCGACACGCGCCTCGACGGCCATGCCGCGCCGGCACGCATGCTGCGCTGCAACTTGACGTTGCAGGAGCGTCTGGCGAACCTTGGCATGTACTTACGAAATAATTTTCGCAATCCGAAACATGCTTGTCAAGCGACGCCATCACGCCGGTTCGGCAAGCTGGCGCCATACGACGGCCACCAGGAATGTGCAGATGACCAAGACGATCTCCCCAGGCGCGCCCGATCCCGCCGCCGACGACGGCGACGAGGCGGCGGACAAGAAGCTGCGCAGCACCGTGCAGTCGCTGGCCAAGGGCTTCCGGGTGCTCGAGGCGTTTTCCTCCGAGCACGAGGAACTGTCGCTGAGCCAGATCGCGGCGTTGGCCCGGCTCGACCCCGGCACCACGTTCCGCATGCTCAACACGCTGGTCGAGCTGGGCTATGTGAACCGCATTCCCGAAAGCCGCCGCTTCCGGCTGACGCTGAAGGTGCTCGACCTCGGTTTCCACGCCATCGCCCGCCGCGACCTGCGCAGCGTGGTGCGGCCCTTGCTGCGCACGCTGGTCGGCGACGTCAACGAAGCGGCCAGCTTCGCCGTGCTGCAGGGCCCGGACGTGCTCTACATCGAACGCGTGCGCGCCGGCATCACCCGGCTGGGCGTGGACATCCGCATCGGCACCACCGTGCCCAGCACCCGCACCGCGATCGGCCTGGCCATGCTCGCGCACCTGTCGCCGGCGGACGTGACGCGGGTGACCGGGGTCGACGTGCACGCGCCGCACAGCCCGGAGATCGCCGCCATGCTCGGCACCTTCGAGCGCATCCGCCGCGACCGCCACGTGATCCTCGACTCGATGCTGACCGAGGGCCTGCGCGTGCTGGCGGTGCCGGTGCTGGACGCCGACGACTACCCGCTCGGCGCGATCAGCGTCGCCGCGCCGTCGGTACGCACCAGCCATGACGAACTGTTGAGCACCGCCCTCCAACCCACCCTGCTCGCGGCCAAGGACATCGCGTTCGCGATCCAGGCCAGCGGGAGCATCGCCGTGACCGCACCCAGCACCTGACCGCCCGGGCGCCCGCCCGGTTTCCCCTGCAATCCGACCGCTTCGTGGACGCTCCGGCGCCTGCGCCGGGTTCTCCTTGTCCTGTGAGAGGCAGCACCGATGCTCATGCCCACCACCACCGCCACCAACGCCGCCACCGCACGTTCGCTGCCGCCCGCCGAGGCGCAGGCGGAGATCGGCGCGCGGCTCGAACGCCTGCCCGTCACCCGCCAGGTGTGGTGGGCGCGCAACATCGTCGGCGCCGCCACCTTCTTCGATGGCTACACGGTGATCGCCATCGCCTACGCGATGCCGGTGCTGGCCAAGGAATGGCAGCTGACGCCATCGCAGATCGGCATGATCCTGTCGGCCGGCTACCTCGGCCAGTTGCTGGGCGCGGTGTTCTTCGGCTGGCTGGCCGAGCGCGTCGGCCGCCTGCACGTGCTGCTGTTCACCATCCTGCTGTTCGTGTCGATGGACGTGGCCTGCCTGTTCGCCGGCAGCGCGGCGGCGATGATGGCGTTCCGCTTCATCCAGGGCATCGGCACCGGCGGCGAAGTGCCGGTGGCCAGCGCCTACATCAACGAACTGATCGGCTCCAAGAAGCGCGGCCGCTTCTTCCTGCTGTACGAAGTGATGTTCCTGCTCGGGCTGGTCGCCGCCGGCGGCATCGGCTACTTCCTGGTGCCGGCCTATGGCTGGAAGGCGATGTTCATGGTCGGGCTGGTCCCGGCGGCGATCATGATCCCGTTGCGCTTCTTCATGTTCGAGTCGCCGCGCTGGCTGGCGTCCAAGGGCCGCTACGACAAGGCCGACGCGATCGTGTCGGACCTGGAGCGCAGCGCCGAGCGCCGCCACGGCCCGCTGCCGGCGCCGGCGTTCGACCGCAACGCGCTGCCCAAGGCGCAGCGCACGGACTGGCGCGAACTGTTCGGCAGCATCTATCTCAAGCGCACGCTGGTGATCTGGTGCCTGTGGTTCTGCTCGTACCTGGTGGCCAACGGCATCATCACCTGGCTGCCCACGCTGTATCGCCAGCATTTCGGGCTGTCGCTGCAGCAGAGCATCGCCTACGGCTTCCTCACCTCGCTGGCCGGCGTCGCCGCCGCGGTGGTGTGCGCGCTGTCGATCGACAAGGTCGGGCGCAAGCGCTGGTACGTGCTGGCCTTCGCCGCGGGCAGCATCCCGCTGCTGGCGCTGGCGATGCTGGGCGGCACCTCGGCGCTGCAGGTGCTGGTGTTCGCGGCGCTGGCCTATGCCGCGGTGCAGACCATCACCTTCTCGCTGTACCTGTATTCGGCCGAGCTGTACCCCACCCGCATCCGCGCCATCGGCACCGGGCTGGGCAGCGCCTGGCTGCGCCTGGGCTCGGCCAGCGGCCCGCTGGTGGTCGGTGCGGTCATCGCCGGCATCGGCCTGCGCTACGTGTTCGTCGCCTTCGCCGCGGTGCTGCTGGCCGGCGCGGCGGTGACGCTGCTGTGCGCGCTGGAGACCAAGGGCAGATCGCTGGAAGAACTCTCGCCCTGAGCGCCGCGATTGCCGGCGGCCTCGCCGCCGGCAACGCGGGCCGCCATCGGCAGGCCGCCGCCTGCCTGCGCCTTGCACCCCCCCCACGTCGGACGCTGCGTTCGACTCCATCCCCCGTTGATCCGAAAGAAGAGGAAATCCGCATGAGCAACATCGACCTGAAAGGTCTGGTCCCCGCGCCGGTCACCCCGTTCACCCGCGACGGCGCCGTCGACTATCCCGCCATCAAGCGCATCGGCAAATGGCTGGGCGGCATCGATGGGGTCAAGGGCCTGACCGTGCTCGGCCACGCCGGCGAAGGCACCTTCCTGGAGCGCGACGAGCAGGCCAAGGTGATCGAGGCGTTCCGCGATGCGGTCGACGCCCGCATCCCGATCATCGCCGGCATCACCCTGGAAGGCACCAAGGTGGCGGCCGACGAAGCCAAGCGCGCGGTCGCCGCCGGCGCCTCGGCCGGCCTGATCTATCCCTCGCACGGCTGGCTGCGCTTCGGCTACCAGAAGGGCGCGCCGCAGGACCGCTACAAGGCCATCCACGAGGCCAGCGGCCTGCCGATGATCCTGTTCCAGTACCCGGACGTGACCAAGGCCACCTACAACCTGGAGACGCTGCTGGAGATCGCCGCGCTGCCGGGCGTGATCGCGATGAAGAACGGCGTGCGCAACATGAAGCGCTGGGACACCGAGATCCCGGTGTTCCGCAAGGAGCGCCCGAACGTGCCGGTGCTGACCTGCCACGACGAATACCTGCTGCACACCATGTTCGACGTGGACGGCGCGCTGGTGGGCTACGGCTGCATCGCCCCGGAACCGCTGATCGAGATGATCGCCGCCGGCAAGGCCAAGGACTACGCCAAGGCGCGCGCGCTGCACGACCGCCTGCTGCCGGTGACCAAGAGCGTGTATCACCGCGGTTCGCACATGGAAGGCTCGGTCGCGCTGAAGTGGGCGCTGGCCGCGCGCGGCCTGCTCGACCACGCCACGGTGCGCTCGCCGTTGCTGCCGCTGGCCGAGGGCGCCGACAAGGAGATCGCCGAGGCGATGGCCGCCGCCGGCCTCGGCAAGGTGGGCTGACCCTGGTGTGACCCGACGCGGTGGGCCGTGCAGCGGCGCGGCCCATCCGCTGCGGCGCCGGCGCATGCGTCGGCGCCGCGCAACACCGTTGCCGCCGCGTCTTCTGCCGGTCTCCCCCCACCGCCTGCACGGCGTGCCGTGTCCGCCGCGACGGACGCGATGGCCGCGTGCGGCGCCACGACCGCAAGCGTGTTCCCTTCGCGCACCGCCGCGACGCCGCGCACCTGCCGCGCGCGCCCGGGTGCATCGACTCGTCCGTGTCCGTGGAGCCTGCGTCCCATGTCCCGATCCCGTGCTTTCGTGTCCTTCCTCGCGCTGGCGATCGCGGCCACGCTGCCCGCTGTCGCCACCGCCGCCGATACCGACACCTGGCTGGACGAACACGGCATCGCGCCGCGTTTCGTCTGGTCCAACGACTACGCGCGCAACGCCGCCGGCGGCCTGTCGCGCGGCGATCGCAACGCCGGCGGCGTGGTCGCCGGGGCCGACCTGGACCTGGAACGCCTGTTCGGCATTCCCGGCGCCACCCTGCACGCCACCGGCGCCTGGTACTACGGCGACAGCCTGTCGCAGCGCCAGATCGGCAACAGCGTCAAGGTGCAGGGCTACTGGTACCCGCAGCAACAGGCGCAGCTGGCGCAGCTGACCTGGGAGCAGGCGTTCGCCGATGGCCGTTGGCAACTGGTCGCCGGGCGCATGAACACCACCTGGCAGTTCGCGCGCAGCCGCTACGGCTGCCGCTTCGTCGGCGCGTCCGATTGCCCGTTCCAGCTGAGCCAGGCCGATGGCGGCTTCGTCGGCTTTCCCTACGTCAACTGGGGCGCGAAGCTGCGCTACAAGCCCGATGCGCGCTACGTCTCGGTCGGCGCGTTCGAACTCAATCCGCAACGCAAGAACACCAACGGTTTCGATTGGAGCACCGCCGACAGCAACGGCGTGCTGGGCACGCTGGAGGTCGGCTACGAACCCGATCCGGCGCGCGGCCAGGGCGCGCCGCGCTACCTAGCCGGCGTCTGGTACAACTCGGCCGACTACGCCGACCTGCGCTACAACCGGTCCGGCGGATTGCGCGGCCTGGCCGGCGGGCCGGCCCGCATGTACGACGGCGGGCGCTGGGGCGTCTACCTGATGGGCGAGCGCGCGCTCTACCGGCCGCAGGGGCTGGCCGGCAAGCGCATGCTGGTCGCGTTCGGCAATCTCGCCGCGCCGCTGGATGCGCGCCAGGTGTACGACCTGCAGCTCACTGCCGGCCTGTACTACGCCGGCCCGTTCGCAGCGCGGCCGAACGACGGCTTCGGCGCCATCGCCAACTACTACCGTTTCAGCGCCGACCAGCAGGGCTTCATGAACGACCTGCTGCGCAGGCGCGGCGCCGCGCCGGACATCTCGCGCAACGAGACGATCCTCGAACTCAACTACAGCTACCGCGTCGCGCAGCTGCCGCTGTCGCTGGTGCCGAACGTGCAATACATCGTCAATCCCGACATCCTGGGCAATCCGACCGCGCGCCGCGCGCCGGACAACGCGCTGGTGATCGGCCTGCGGGTGATGGTCAACATCGGCGGGCTGGGCACGCCGAAGTGATGCGGCCGCCCGCCTGCGCGGGGACGTTGGCGCAGGCGCCGGCCGGGCATTGATCGCCCGGCTCGCCGCAAGGCATCGACCAAACGCATCGCAGTCAGGCAGGAGCGCATCGCTGCGTGCCCCGCGGCGGCCTGCCGAACCAGCCGCTGAACGGCCGGCTTGAAGAACCCGCCGATCGGCATTAAATGTACGTCTGAACATTTATTTCGGACGCACCCAGCATGCCGGCAACGCGCTCTCCACGGCCCCGCGGCCGCCCGACCAAGGACCAGGCCGACGGCCGCCAGGCGCTGCTGTCGGCGGCCACCGGCATCTTCGCCCGCTACGGCTTCGACCGCGCCGACATCCGCAGCATCGCCGCCGCGGCCGGCGTCAGCCCGAGCCTGGTGCGCGTGCATTTCGGCGGCAAGGCCGAGCTGTGGAGCGCCTGCGTGGACCGGCTCTCGCAGGACCTGCGGCCACGGCTGGCGGCGATGGCGCAGCTGACCGGGCACGACCACCGCGCGCTGCCGGCGCGGCTGACCGACGCCATCCTGATCATGGCCGCCTTCTACGACACCAATCCGGCGGTCCGCGATTTCGTCGCGCGGGTGGTGTCCGAACGCCCCGAGCGCGCCGCCGTGGTCACCGAGCAGTTGCTGCGTCCCGCCTACGAGGCCGGACAGGCGCTGATCCAGGCCGGCATCGAGGCCGGCATCGTGAAGGCGGCGCACCCGGCGCTGTTCTTCGTGCTGTTGAACAGCATGCTGAGCCAGCCGCCGGAGTTCCCGCAGCTGCTGGCGCGGCTGGCGCCGGAGATCGACGCCAGCCAGGCGCGGGCGCGGCTGGTCGAGACGGTGCTGGCCACCCTGCTGCATCCCCCGCAGCGCGACACCGGCGCCGCGCCGGCCGCCACGCTGCGCTCCCCCCAGGAAGACATCCCATGACCGAAGCGATCCCCCAACCGCGTTCGCTGCCGCTGCTCGGCAACTTCCACCATCTCGACGGCGACGCGCCGGTGCAGAGCCTGATGCGGCTGGCCAAGGTGCACGGCCCGATCTTTCGCCTCAACAGCGGCCCGCTGTCGCTGACCGTACTCAGCGGTCAACAACTGGTGGACGAGGTCTGCGACGAAACCCGCTTCGCCAAGAAGCTGCACCGCCCGCTCGAAGCGCTGCGCGATCTCGGCGGCGACGGCCTGTTCACCGCCTACAACGACGAACCCAACTGGGCCAAGGCGCACCGGCTGCTGATGCCGGCGTTCGGCCCGATCGGCGTGCGCTCGATGTTCGAGCGCATGGAGGACATCGCCGAACAGATGCTGCAGCGCTGGGAACGGTTCGGCCCGGACGCGGCGATCGACGTGGCCGACAACATGACCCGGCTGACCCTGGACACGATCGCGCTGTGCGCCTTCGACTACCGCTTCAACAGCTTCTACCAGAACGAGATGCACCCCTTCGTCGCGGCGATGGTCGGCGCCCTGGCCGAGGCCGGCGCACGCGCGCGCCGGCCGGAGATCGCCAACCGCCTGCTGGCGCCGGGCCGGCGCCGCTACGAGGCCGACCTGGCGCTGATCCGCAGCGTCGCCGACACCCTGATCGCCGAGCGCAAGGCGGACCCGGGCGCGGCCGCGCGCGACGACCTGCTCAACCTGATGCTGTACGGACGCGACCAGGCCACCGGCGAGGCGCTGTCGGACGAGAACATCCGGTACCAGATGGTGACCTTCCTGATCGCCGGCCACGAGACCACCAGCGGGCTGCTGTCGTTCGCGCTGTACCTGCTGCTGCGCAATCCGGCGGCGATGGCGCGCGCGCGCCAGGCGGTGGACGCCGCGCTGGGCACGCAGCCGCCGCGGGTCGAGGACCTGGCCAAACTGCGCTACATCGAACAGGTCCTGCAGGAAACCCTGCGGCTGTGGCCCACCGCGCCGGCATTCGCGGTGGCGGCGCGCCAGGCCACGACGCTGGCCGGCCGCTATGCGATCGCGCCGCAGGACACCCTGCTGGTGCTGATTCCCAGCCTGCACCGCGACCCGGCGGTGTGGGAAGACCCGGAAGCGTTCCGGCCGGAGCGCTTCGCGCCCGAGGCGGCCGAGCGGCTGCCGCCCAACGCCTGGAAACCGTTCGGCAACGGCGCGCGCGCCTGCATCGGGCGCGGCTTCGCGATGCAGGAGGCGCAGCTGGTGCTGAGCCTGATCCTGCAGCGGTTCGATCTGGACGAGGTCGATCCGACCTATCAGCTCGAGGTGGCGGAAACGCTGACGCTCAAGCCCGACGGCTTCCGCATCCGCGCGCGGCGGCGCGGCGACGTCGCCCCGCGCCGGCGCAGCGCGGTGCCGTCCGCGCCACAGAAACCGCTGGCGCCGGCGGCGCCGCCGGCCGCCGCTGGCACGTCGCCGGGCACGCCGCTGCTGGTGCTGTACGGCGGCAATTCCGGCTCGTGCGAAGCGTTCGCGCAGCGCATCGGCGGCGACGCGGCGGCGCAGGGCTATGCGCCGGTGGTGGCGCCGCTGGACGACTGCGCCGGCCGCCTGCCGCGCGACGGCGCGGTGGTGGTGGTCACCTCCTCCTACGAAGGCCAGCCGCCGGACAACGCGCGCCGCTTCGTCGACTGGATCGAAACCCTGCCCGCCGACGCGCTGGCCGGCGTGCGCTACACCGTGTTCGGTTCCGGCAATCGGCAGTGGGCGCGCACCTACCAGGCGATCCCGAAGCGGGTCGATGCCGCGTTCGCGGCGGCCGGCGCCACGCGCTTCAAACCGCGCGGCGAAACCGACGCCGGCGGCGATTTCTTCGGCGGCTTCGACGCCTGGTACGCCGAGCTGTGGCCCGCGCTCGGCCAGGCGCTGGGCAAGACGGCCACGGCGCAGGCCACACATGAGCTGGAAGTGGACATCGTGCCGTCCGCGCGGCTCGGCGCGCTGCGGCTGACCGAACTCGACCAGGGCCGCATCGTCGAGAACCGCGAGCTGGTCGACATGTCCGCGCCGTTCGCACGCTCCAAGCGCCACATCGAGATCGCCCTGCCCGAGGGCATGCGCTACCGCACCGGCGACTACCTGGCGGTGCTGCCGCGCAACCCCGCCGCGCAGGTCGAGCGCGTGCTGCGGCGCTTCGGCCTGGCCAGCGATACCCAGGTGGTGATCGGCAAGCGCCCCGGCGCCGCGTCCGGCCTGCCCAGCGGCTATCCGGTGGCCCTGGCCGAGGTGCTGAGCGACTACGTGGAGCTGGCGCAACCGGCGACCCGCGCGCAGGTCGCGCAACTGGCCGCGGCCACCCGCTGCCCGCCCGATCGCGACGCGCTGCAGGCGCTGGCTGCCGAACCGGCCTACACGCAGGAGGTGCTCGCCAGGAAGACCAGCCTGCTCGACCTGCTGGAGCGCTTCCCGGCCTGCGAGCTGTCGCTGGGCGCATTCCTCGGCGCGCTGCCCGCGCTGCGCGCGCGTCAATACTCCATTTCCTCCTCGCCGCTGCGCGACCCGGCGCAGTGTTCGCTGACCGTGGCCGTGCTCGATGCGCCGGCGCTGTCGGGCAGCGGCCGCCGTCGCGGCGTCGCCTCCACCTACCTGGCCGGGCTGGGCGAAGGCGCGCCGCTGTCGGTGGCGGTGCGGCCGTCGCAGGCGAGCTTCCATCCGCCGGAGGATCCGGCCACGCCGATCATCTTGGTCTGCGCCGGCAGCGGCATCGCGCCGTTCCACGGCTTCCTGCAGGAACGCGCGATCCAGAAGGCGGGCGGGCGCAACATCGGCCAGGCGCTGCTGTTCTTCGGCATCGACCATCCCGACGTGGACTATCTGTACAGGGAGGAATTGCAGCGCTGGCAGGAGATGGGCGTGGTCGAGGTGCGCCCCGCCTTCTCGCAGGCGCCGCAGGACGGCGTCGCCTACGTCCAGCACCGCGTGTGGGAGGACCGCGCGCGGGTCGCGGACCTGTTCCAGCGAGGCGCCACCGTGTTCGTCTGCGGCGACGGCGAGCACATGGCGCCGGCGGTGCGCGAGACCTTCGTGCGGATCTACCGCGAGAGCATGGGCGTCGGCGCCGAGGAAGCCAACGCCTGGGCCGAGCGCATCGAACGCGAGCACGGCCGCTACGTGGCCGACATCTTCTCCTGAACGCAGGATACCGCGGCGGGCATGGCACCCAGGTGCCTCCTGCTAGCGGCCGCCCTGCGCGAAGCGCGCAAACCCGTGTGCGCGCTTCGCGCTCGGGTTCGCCCACAGCGCTCCCATTGCCAGCGCCAGTGCCAGCGACGGGCGAGATGGCCCAGCCGCAGTTGCGCCCCGCAGCCTACTTCTTCAGCGACGCGTCGTCGCCGGCCTTGGTCGCGGCCGCGTCCTTGGCCGGACGGTTGCGGTTCTTCTTGGCCCGGGTGACCAGATACAGGGCAGATCCGATGAACAGGACGAACAGTCCGACGACCCATGGCATCAACGTGGTATCCATGCGAAAGCTCCTTGGTGGCAATGCCCACTAACACATCACACCGCAGGTGAAGAGCTCGCTAGCCCGAACCTGCGACGGCGCTTGCCGAGCCGAGCCGGATGCGCCCACGGCGCCCGCGCGGCAAGCGTTTCCGGCCCGACCCGCAGCGCCGGTGGCGACGTAGAATCCTCCGTGCGGCACGACCGCCCGGCACCCGTCGCGTCGCATCGCATGCGCTTGCCCTGCACACCTTCCCCGTGACCGCCCGGATGCGCTGTCTCTTTCCACCCAGGAGAGTCCAGATGACCAGCAAGAACACGATCTGCCTCTGGTTCGACGGCACCGCGCTGGACGCGGCGACCTTCTACGCGCAGACCTTTCCCGACAGCGCGGTGCATGCCGTGCATCACGCCCCCGGCGACTATCCCGACGGCAGGCAGGGCGACGTGCTCACCGTCGAGTTCACCGTGCTGGGCATCCCCTGCCTCGGCCTCAATGGCGGCCCGGCGTTCCCGCACAGCGAGGCGTTCTCGTTCCAGGTGGCCACCGACGACCAGGCCGAAACCGACCGGCTGTGGAACGCGATCGTCGGCAACGGCGGCCGCGAGAGCGCCTGCGGCTGGTGCAAGGACAAGTGGGGGCTGTCGTGGCAGATCACCCCGCGCGTGCTGATCGCCGCGATCACCGATCCCGATCCGGCGGCGGCCAAGCGCGCATTCGACGCGATGATGGGCATGACCAAGATCGACATCGCCGCGATCGAGGCCGCGCGGCGCGGCTGACACGTGCCCCGCCGAGCGCCCGCGTGGGAGCGACGTCGGTCGCGACGGGCGCAGCGGCAAACGGCGCCGATCCGTGTCGCCGACGGCCCTATTCCAGCGGCGGCACGACGCCTTCGGCCAGCGTCTTCAGCAGGCGCGCGCGGCGCCGCTCCAGATCGGCGATCTGCCGTTCGATGGAGGCCAGCCGCTTGCGCTGCGCCGCGCTGGTCTCGGGGCACGCGCTGGCGCCTTCGATCATGCGCATGCAATCGGGGAAGGCGCGGATCTCGGCCAGGCTGAAACCGGTCGCGATCATGCGCTGGATCTGCCGGACCTGGGTGACCGCCGCCGGCGGGAACGCGCGATAGCCGTTGCCGGCGCGGAACGAGGTCAGCAGCCCGTGTGCGTCGTAGTGGCGGATCGAACGCACGCTCGCGCCGGTGTCGCGGGCCAGTTCGCCGATGCTCAGCGTGCGTTGCGCAGGCGCGGTATCCATGGAAAAAAGCATAGCATCCATGGCGCTTGACCCTCACACCAGTGTGAGGGCCGACACTGCCCGGACTCGTCCAACCGGAGCTCGCCCGTGTCCACCCCCTTGTTCCACCGCACCCTGTTCCACCGCATCCTGCTCGCCCTCGCCTTCGCCGCCGCGGCGTGCCTGGCGCCCCTGGCCGCACAGGCCCACACCAAGCGCTACACGGTCACCGCGGCCGACGGCGTCACCCTGGCCGTGCAGGAAGCCGGGAACCCCGACGGCCCCAGCATCGTGTTCGTGCATGGGCTGCTCGGCAGCCACCTCAACTGGGACGCGCAGGTCAACAGCCCGCAGCTGCAGCGCTACCGCATGATCACCTACGACCTGCGCGGCCACGGCCTCTCCGCCAAGCCGACCGAGGCAGCGGCCTATGTCGACGGCACGCGCTGGGCGGACGACCTGCATGCGGTCATCGCCGCCAGCCAGGCGCGCGCGCCGGTGCTGGTGGGCTGGTCGCTGGGCGGCGCGGTGATCTCCAACTATCTGGCCAAGTACGGCGACGGCGGCATCGCCGGCGCGGTCTACGTCGACGGCGTGATCGAGCTGAAGCCGGAGCAGATCGTGGCGCATCCGCAGGTCTACCGCGACCTGAATTCGCCCGACCTGAAGACGCACCTGGACACCGTGCGCGCCTTCCTCGCCCTGTGCTTCCACACCCCGCCGGACCAGGCCACCTTCCAGCGCCTGCTCGCCAACGCCGCGATGGCCTCGTGGGACATGCAGCGCGCGGTCCAGTCGATGACCGTGCAGGCCCGGGAAGGCCTGGGCAAGGCGCAGGTGCCGGTGCTGCTGCTGTACGGCGAGCGCGATGCGCTGGTGCAGGCCGGGCCGGCGATCGCCCGCGCCAAGGCGCTGAACCCGCGCGTTAGCAGCACGCTCTACGCGCAGTCCGGGCATGCGCCTTTCCTCGAGGAGCCGGAGCGGTTCGACCGCGACCTGGCCGCCTTCGTCGATGCCGCCATCGCGCACTGAGCGCCCACCCGCGAGGCCAGCATGTCGCTCCACGCATCGCAGGATCCCACCATCGCGTTTCCTGGTTTCGCCCGCCTGCAGGCCGATGCCGGCGGGGTCGCGTTCGACGGCGTGATCGGCGGGTCCGGTCCGCCGCTGCTGCTGTTGCACGGCTTTCCGCAGACGCACCTGACCTGGCGCCTGGTCGCGCCGCGGCTGGCGCAGGCGTACACGGTGATCGCGCCGGACCTGCCCGGCTACGGCGGCAGCCGCACCCATCGCGACCAGCCGCGCTGGAGCAAGCGCCGCGTCGGCGACGCGCTGGCCGCGCTGATGGCGCAGCTGGGGCATCCGCGCTTCGCCGTCGCCGGCCACGACCGCGGCGCGCGCGCCGGCTATCGCCTGGCGCTCGACCATCCGCACCGCGTCACGCACTACGCCTCGCTGACCGTGGTCCCCACCGCGGACGCCTGGGAGGCGATGGACATGCGCCACGGCCTGGCCAACTACCACTGGTTCCTGCTCGCGCAACCGTTCGACCTGCCGGAGCGGCTGCTGTCCGCCGATCCCGATGCCTTCATCGAGGCCGCGCTGACGCGGATGGCCGGCGGGCTGGAGCGCATCGACGCCGCCGCGCTCGCCGCGTACAAGGCGGCGTTTCGCGATCCCGCGGTCCGCCACGCGATCTGCGAGGACTACCGCGCCGCCGTGCACGAAGACCTGGAACACGACGCCGCGGACCGGGCCGCCGGCACCACCCTGCACTGCCCGGTGCTGGTGCTGTGGCCGCACGCGCAGGCCGGCGCGCCATCGCCGCTCGAGCTGTGGCGGCGCTGGGCCGGCGACGTCAGCGGCAAGGCGATTTCCGGCGGGCACCTGCAGCCGGAGCAATCGTCGGAAGAGGTAGTGGCGGAACTGCTGGCGTTCCTGTCGCGGCGATAGGCCTTTCGCCGCGGATGCTGCGGTGACGACGTGACGCTCCGGGCAATCCCCGCATGATCTGCGGTGATTGTCTGGACCGATCGCCGCATTGGCGGAACAGCGGCGGCGGCTGGCACGGCGTTCGCGTGCTGCGCCTGGCTTCAGGAAACCGGCGGCCAAGCCGAAGCGGCGAGACGATGGCCGGGCACGAGGCCGTACGGCGTTCAGCCTTTCGCCGCAAGGCGAGCGCGCCGTTGTGCTGGGCCGGGCATCGCGTTGCGCGGCGAAGGATCCACCAGGCCCAGCGCAAACAGCGCCGGGCTGCGGAGGCTGGAAAGCACAAACGACGACGCCCCACCGAAGCGGGGCGTCGTCGTTTGCAGCTTGCGCTGTTCGTCGCGGCTGGAGGCGCTCCAGCAGGAGCCGCGGCCGTCTTGCTGGGTGGGGCTTCTGCCCCGACAGGTCACTGGTGCCGCCGAGGTTTCTGGCTCCGCTCGTCGCGACTGAAGTCGCTCCTACAGGGACTTTGTGGGAATCAGAACTCCTGCCAGTCGCCGGCGTTGGCCGCGACCGGTTCGCGCACCGGCTCGCGGGCCGGCGCACGCCGCGCCGGGGCCGCCGCCTTGGCCGGTGCGCGCACCGGAACCGCGGCCCGGGCCACGCGGGGCGCGGCCGCCGTCGCCGGCGCGGCGGCATGCGCGTCCAGCTTGAACAGCGCCACCGCATCGTTGAGGTGGCCGGTCTGCTCCTCCATCGAGCGCGCCGCCGCGGTGGCCTCTTCCACCAGCGCCGCGTTCTGCTGGGTGGCTTCGTCCATCTGGGTGACGGTCTGGTTGACCTGCTCGATGCCGGCGGACTGCTCCTGCGAGGCTGCGGCGATCTCGGCCATGATGTCGGTCACGCGCTGCACCGAGGCGACGATCTCGCCCATGGTGTCGCCGGCCTGGTTGACCAGCTGCGACCCCACCGCGACCTTGCCGACCGACTCGTCGATCAGGCCCTTGATCTCCTTGGCGGCGCTGGCCGAACGCTGCGCCAGGGTGCGCACTTCCGAGGCGACCACGGCGAAGCCGCGGCCCTGCTCGCCGGCGCGCGCCGCTTCCACCGCGGCATTCAAGGCCAGGATGTTGGTCTGGAAGGCGATGCCGTCGATCACGGTGATGATGTCGGCGATCCGGCGCGAGGAGGCGTCGATCTCGTGCATGGTGGTGACCACGCGGCCGACCACCTCGCCGCCCTGGGAGGCGACCGAGGCCGCACCGATCGCCAGCTGGTTGGCCTGGCGCGCATGCTCGGCGTTCTGCTTGACCGTGGAGGTCAGCTCCTCCATCGAGGCGGCGGTCTCTTCCAGGTTCGCCGCCTGCTGCTCGGTACGCCGCGACAGGTCGTCGTTGCCCGAGGCGATCTCGCCGGCCGCGGTGCTGATGCTGGAAGACGCCTGCTGGATGCGGCCGACGATCTGGGTCAGCTGCGCGACAGTGCTGTTGGCGTCGTCGCGCATGCCGGCGAACACGCCATGGAATTCGCCGTGCATGCTCACGGTCAGATCGCCGTTGGCGATCGCCCGCAGCAGCTGCGAGACCTGCGCCAGGTTGGTGTCGGCGACCTGCATCATGGTGTTGAGGTGTTCGATCATCACCCGGAAATCGTGATCGAAGCGCAGCGCGTCGCCGCGCTGGCTGAAATCGCCGACCGCCGCGGCCTGCGCCAGCGACTGGATCTGGGTGTTGATCGCCAGCAGGCTGGCCTTGGCCGCATCCATCGATTCGTGCAGGATCGCGCGGCTGCCGGGCAGGCGCCGCGCGTTCTGCGACAGGTCGCCGGCGGCGTATTGGTTGAGCACGGCGATGGCGTCCTTGATCGCGTCCAGGTGCTCGAAGATCACCGTGTTGATGCCGACCGCGAGCTCGCCGTACACGCCCGGGAAATCTTCCGGGATGCGGTGGCCGATGTCCGGGCCGGCATGCATCTGCGCCATCTGCTGGGTCTCGCCGGAGAAGCGGCGCAGCATCACGGTCATGTCGCGGGTGGCGGCCAGCATCTTGCCGGCCTCGTCGGCGCTAGTGACCTGGATGTTCACCGACAGGTCGCCGCGGGCCACCGACTGGATCGCGTGCACGGCCTTGCCCAGCGGACCGGTGACCGCGCGCGAGATCACCACCGCCAGCGCGGCGGCCAGCAGCGACAGCAGCAGCATGCAGCCGACGATGGCGATCACGCTGGTGCGGTGCGTCGCGTCGGCCTTGACGATCTTCGCCTGCATCTGCTCGTTGCTGTAGGCGCCCAGCGCCTTGAGGTCCTCGAACAGCTTGCGCCGCGCCGGGCGCGACTTCTCGTCGGAAATCTGCTGCGCCAGCGCGCCGTCGCCGACGGCGACCGCCTTGCGCATCTCGGCGTTGGCGCCGAAGTACGCGTCCACGTCGGCCTCGACCTTCCGGTACAGCCCGTGTTCCTTGTCGTCGGCGGGCAGCGCGGCGTAGGAGGTCAGCTCTTCGCGGACCAGCTTGGTGGTGGCATCCATGCGCTTGTTGTAGTCGGCGACCTTGTCCGGCTTGGCCAGCATGGTCAGCTGCGACAGCTCGAAGGTGCGGAACTCGCCGAGCTGCGCGCGTACCTCGCCCAGGTGCTGGACCGAGGGGATCTCGTTGCCGGCCATCGCCGCCAGTTCGGTATGCGCGCCGCCCAGGCGGACCAGGGCGAAGGTGCCGAGCATGACCGTCATCAGGGTCGTCAGAGTGAACCCCACCGCCAGCTTGCGGGCGATAGGCAGATCGTGGAACCACTTCATGGTTGCAACTCCAGGCAGAGTGTCCGGACCGTCGCTGGCGGACGGACGGCGGCATCCAATTCCGCTGTGTGCAGTGGGATTGGGGCGTTATCGCTGGAGAGGTAACGGCGCCGGCGGCGCAAACCTGAGAGAGCCATTCCATTTTCTTGCTGAACGAGTCAGCCGGCAGGGAGCGCCGTGCGAGGAGACCGGAAATGCGCGACCGCTCTTGACGGCGAGGTCGCGGCCAGGCCTAAATGACCCACGGGTCATATAAAAACGAGGCGCGGCATGAGCGAGGTTCTGATCGTAGGCGCCGGCCCCACCGGGCTGACGCTGGCGTTGTGGCTGACCCGGCAGGGGGTGGGCGTGCGCCTCATCGACAAGAGCGCCGGCCCGGGCGAGACCTCGCGCGCCATGGCGGTGCAGGCACGCACCCTGGAGCTGTACCGCCAGGTGGGGATCGCCGAGGCGGTCGTCGCCGCCGGCCATCGCACCCCGGCGATGAACCTGTGGGCACGCGGCAAGCGCCGCGCACGGATCGCGCTGCAGGATTCGGCCGCGGGCATCTCGCCCTACCCGTTCGTGCTGGTGTACCCGCAGGACCGGCACGAGCGCCTGCTGATCGAACAGCTCGCCTCGCTGGGCGTCACGGTCGAGCGCGACACCGAGCTGGTCGCGGTCGAGGACCACGGCGACCGCGTCGGCGTGCGCCTGCGCCTGCCCGACGGCTGCGAGCAGGCCGCCGAGGCCGGCTATCTGGCGGCCTGCGACGGCGCGCGGTCGCCGGTGCGCCATTGGCTCGGCATCGGCTTCGAAGGCGGCACCTACAGGCAGGTCTTCTACGTCGCCGACGTCGAGCTCGGCGGCCTGCAATCGACCGGCGAAGCGCACATCGCGCTGGGCGACGGCGACTTCATCCTGCTGCTGGCCTACAGTCAGGCAGGCCACTATCGGCTCATCGGCACCGTGCGCGATGCGCGCGCCGACCGCGCCGAGCAGCTGAGCTTCGCCGACGTCAGCGACGACGCCATCGGCAACCTCGGCGTGCGCATCGACCGGGTCAACTGGTTCTCCACCTACCGCGTGCACCACCGCGTCGCCGACGCGTTCCGCCGCGGGCGCGTGTTCCTGCTCGGCGATGCCGCGCACGTGCACAGCCCGGTCGGCGGCCAGGGCATGAATACCGGCATCCTCGACGCCATCAACCTTTCCTGGAAACTCGCCGACGTGCTCAAGGGCCGGGCGGGTGACGCCGTGCTCGACAGCTACGCCGCCGAGCGGCAGGCCTTCGCGCGCACCCTGGTCAACACCACCGACCGCGCCTTCACCCTGGTCACCGCCGAAGGCAGCGTCGCCAGCTTCGTCAGGACCTACGTCGCACCGACCCTGGCCAGCCTGGCCTACCGCAACCGCAACGCCAGCGAACTCATGTTCCGCACCGTCTCGCAGACCATGCTGCACTACCGCGACAGCCCATTGAGCGCCGGCAGGGCCGGCGACGTCGCCGGCGGCGATCGCCTGCCGTGGGTGCAGACGCAGGACGCCGACAACTACGCGCCGCTGCCGCAGATCGGCTGGCAGCTGCACGTCTACGGCGCCGCGCCGCCCGACCTGCAGGCCTGGTGCAGCGAACGCGGCATCGCCCTGCGCGTGTTCGCATGGCAATCCGAACACCAGCGTGCCGGCTTCGCGCAGGACGCGGCGTATCTCGTGCGCCCCGACGGTTACGTCGCCTTTGCCGCCCCCGACGCGTCGCGCACCGAACTGGACGGGTATCTTGTGTCGCACGGATACGCCCCGCACTGAGAACCTGGACCGCATGACCGAAGCGACGCCCAAATGGAAACGCCGCAAGGACGAGCGCCCCGCGGAGATCCTCGGCGCCGCGCTCGACGCCTTCGTCGAGCACGGCTTCGCCGAGACCAAGCTGGCGGACGTGGCCCGGCGCGCGGGCATCGCGAAAGGCACGCTGTACCTGTATTTCGACAACAAGCAGGACCTGTTCGCCGCGGTGGTGCGGCATGCGCTGCTGACCAACCTCGCACCGATCGAAGCCGCCGCGGCCGGGTTCGAGGGCGGGCTCGCCGAGCTCGCGACCATGCTGCTGGCGCGCGCCGCGGACAGCATGGGCGATCGCCGCCTGCCGGCGATCATGCGCATGGTCATCGGCGAGAGCCGCGCCTTCCCGGAACTGGCCCGCATCTGGCACGACGAAGCCATCGACCGGGTGATGTCCACCGTCGCCGGCCTCATCGAAAACGCGCAGGCGCGCGGCGCCGCCCCCGCCGGCGACCCGAAGCTCTACGTGCTGTCGATCATGGGCCCGATGCTGATGGCGATGCTGTTCCACCAGGTCTTCGGCAGCGACAGCGCGCATGCACCGGACCTTCGCGCGCTGGCTGCGCAACATGGGCGCCTGCTGCTGCACGGGATCGCGCCGCGCACCGGCGACGGATGAGCCCGGACCGGACCGCGCCGATCCCGCCGCCGGCCGCACTCCCGTTGCCTCGCATCGCATTGCACCCACACGCCCGATGAAAAATCCCTACTACGACGGCCCCGCCAGCGACCATTTCGACGGGGTGCGCTTCTTCAATCCCGGCCAGCCGTCCACCGACCGTTCGCCAGCGGAAGTGCTGCGCTGGAAAGCCGCGATGGGCGCGGCGCGATGGCCTGCCCGCGTGCCGGTGCGCGCCACCGTTCCGGCCGCGCGCTGCGACCGGCTGCGCCTCACCATGGTGGGCCACGCCACCGTGCTGATCCAGGTGGCCGGCCTCAACCTCCTCACCGATCCGGTGTGGTCGCAGCGCGCCAGCCCTTCGCAACTCGCCGGCCCCAAGCGCGTCACCGCACCAGGCGTGCGCTTCGACGACCTGCCGCCGATCGATGCGGTCCTGCTGAGCCACAACCACTACGACCATTTCGACGTCGCCACCTTGCGCAGGCTGCAGGACGCGCACCGGCCGCTGTTCTTGATGCCGCTGGGCAACGACACCCTGCTGCGCAAGCACGTGCCCGGCGCGCGGGCGGAAGCCGGTGACTGGCACGACCGGCTGCCGATCGGCGAGGCCGCCACGGCGACGCTCACCCGCGCCAACCATTGGTCCAGCCGTGGCGTGCGAGACCGCAGGATGGCGCTGTGGTGCGGCTTCCTGATCGAGACGGCGCAGGGCTCCATCTGGTTCGCGGGCGACACCAGCTACGGCGACGGCGCGATCTTTCGTGGCATCCGCGACAGGTTCGGCGCGCCCGACGTCGCCCTGATTCCCATCGGCGCCTACGCGCCGCGCTGGTTCATGGCGCCGCAGCACGTCGATCCGGCCGAAGCGGTCCGGATCTTCCAGGACACCGGCGCGCGGCACGCGCTGGGCATCCACTGGGGCACGTTCCAGCTTACCGACGAACCCCGCGAGGAGCCGCGCGAGACGCTGGCCGACGCATTGCGACTGGCAGGGATTCCCGCCGACCGGTTCGTCGCAGCCGAGCCCGGGCAGGTGTTCGACTTCGCCGATCCGCCCGCTGGGTGACTCCTGCTGCCGCCGCGCCTCGCACGCACGAGATGCCAAACGTTGGAGCACGCTCGCGCGGGCGGCCGGCGCTGGCGCGCACCGGCCTAGTAGATCGCAACGCTGCCGGCGCGCTCGAGCCATTTGAGCGCGGCGTACACCGGCAGGAACGCCAGCAGGACCAGCGTCAGGTTCAGCGCGTACTTCAGCAACCGGTACAGGCTGCGGTTGCGCGCCTTCAGCGCCAACCCGCGCATGCGCCACGGCGCGATCGCCGCGAACACGGCGGTGAGCGCGCCGCGCCGGTCCTCCGGCGTGTTGGGCACCACCAGCGCGCGTGCCAGCAGCGCATACACGCGGTTGAACGCGCGGCCGGCGACATGCATCGGCCGCTCGACGTCGCACATCAGGATCAGCCGCAGCGCGTCCGTGTCGTTCCGGGCGTAGTGCGGGTAGGTTTCGTCGAACACGAAATCCTGCCCATCGCGCCAGGACAGCGCGTGGCCGTCCACGTTGATGAAGCAGCCATCGTCGTTCGGCGTGACCAGGCCCAGGTGGTAGCGCAGCGAGCACGCCAGCGGGTCCGAGTGCAGGCTCAGTTCCGCGCCCGGCGGCAGCACCGAGAACATCGCGCCGCGGATGCCCGGCACCTGCGCCAGCAGCCGCAGCGTCCGCGGGCACAGCCGCTGCGCGGAACGGTGCGGCGCGCCGTACCAGCTCAGGTAGAACTTCTTCCAGCCTCGCCGGTAGAAGGTGCGGAAGCCCACGTCGTGGTAACCCGCAGAACCGGGCTGGCTGGTGGCATCCAGCGCGCCGCTGGCGTGCAGCGCCAGCGCCTCGGCGCGGATCTGCGGCCAGTGCGCGCGCAGGACCGCGATCCCGTCGAGGTAACCGGCGTCGAGCACCGGGCGGCGCGCGAACCGGCGCGTGGCCATGTACAGCAGGCAGTTGAATGGCGCGAAGACCGGCCAGCTCTTGCGCAGGTATTGGCCGAAACCGGCGTAGCGCAGGCGGGCGCGCCACCTGTAGACGTAGGCGATGGCGGCCACGGCATAGAGGCCCATTGCGCAGAGGGCAAGCGTGCTGAAAGGCATTGGAGGTCTCGCTTGGGGACGCGTGCGGGCATCGCCATGGCGTCGTATGCGCCCGATAGTGAAGAGCGGACGTCGCCGGAATGTCGCGCCAGCCGGAGCGGCTCCATCGATCACGGCTGCGGCACGAGGTGCTCATGCAGCGACGTGCGCCGAGGGCGCCACGCGCGCGCATGGCGCAAAACCTCACGGATGCAGCAACACCGCGCGCACGATCAACGCCAGCGAGATCAGCACGAAACAGGCCGCCACGCGCCGTAGCCAGGCGTTGTGGCGACGCGCAGCGAGGGTCTGCCTGAGCGACGGCAGCTCGGGAAGATCGCGCAGCGCGCGGAAGCCCTCGCGCTTGCTCCAGTCTTTGTGCTGCTTGGGGGTACGGGCTTGCATCGTGATTCCTGAGTGGGGGATGGATCGTGCGAGCGCTGCGGCGCCCTGTTCCTGCGCGGCGCGCATGCGCAGGCATGCGGCCGGCAACGGCATCGGTTCAAGGCGCCCGTGCGGACAGATCGCCGCGCCAGCCACCGCCCAGCGCGCGGAACAGCGTGGACAGCGCGATCTGCCGCTGGGTCTGCACCTCCACCAGCGCCATCTGGCTGGCGAAGTCACTGCGCTGCGCTTCCAGCAGGCGCAAATGATCGTCGACCCCGCTGCGGTAGCGCGCCTCGGACAAGCGCAAGGCTTCGGCGGTCGCCCGCGCCGCCGCCCATTGCGAGGCTTCTTCGCGCGCCAGCGTGTCCGTGGCCGCCAGCGCATCGGATACTTCCTGGAAGGCGGCCTGGATGGCCTGTTCGTAGGCCGCGATGGCGATGTCCTTGCGCACGTGCGCCAGGTCCAGATCGCCGCGATTGCGGCCTGCGTCGAAGATCGGCAGGGTGAGCTGGGGCGAGAACGACCACAGGCGCTGGCCCGCCGACCCGAACAGATCCGACAGCTCGGTGCTGCCGCGCCCGGACGTGCCGGTGAGCGCGATGCGCGGGAAGAACGCCGCCCGCGCCGCGCCGATGCTGGCATGGCGCGCCTTCAGCCGATGCTCCGCGGCGCGGATGTCCGGACGCCGCATCAGCAGCGCCGACGGCGTTTCCGGTGCGATCGCCTGCACCAGTGCCGTGCCGGTCGCGGGTAACGCGGGCAAGCGCTCGCCCGCGTCGGCGACGCCGAGCAACAGCGACAGTGCGTTGCTCGCCTGGCGGAACTCGCGGTCGATGCGCTCCAGATCCACCTTGACCTGTTCCACCAGGCCGACGGCCTCCTGATGGTCGAGTTCGTTCGCAACGCCCGACGCGCGGAGCTGCGCCGTCAACCGCAGCGAGGTCTCGCGCGCCTGCAGAATGTCGGTGGCGATCCGATAGCGCTGCTGTGCACCGTCGCGGACCAGATAGGCCTGGACGACCTCGGCGACCAGGCTGACGCGGGCGCCGTGCGCCGCGCGCTCGGTGGCCAGATACTCCTGCAGCGCCGCGGCGGACAGGTTGCGCGCGCGTCCGAACAGGTCCAGTTCGAACGCCGCCAGCCCGAGGCCGGCCTGGTAACTGCTCTCCACCTCCGGCGTACCGAGCGCGCGTTGGCGAACGCCGCTGGCGTCGAGCTGCAGCGTGGGCAGGCGGTCGGCGCGCTGCACCCGGTACTCGGCGCGCGCGGCCTCGACGTTCAACAGCGCCTGCCGCAGGTCGCGGTTGTTGGCCAACGCCAGCGCGACGAGTTCGCGCAGCGTCGGATCGACCACGAACTCCCGCCAGTCCAGGTTGACCCCGGGAGGCGCAGGGTCGTTCGTCGCCTGCGCAGTGCCATCCGCCCACTGCTCCGGGACCGGCGCTGGCGGTCGCTGGTAGGCCGGCGCCAGCGAGCACCCCGCCGTCAGCGCCGCACTGGCCAGGCAACCGAGGGCCGATCGCCACGTGTAGAAGGTCGAACGCGACTGCATGCCTGGCCTCTTGCAACTGCGCGGAGCGCGCGATTCGGGCAGCGGCCGGGCGCCGGGCCCGACCGCTGCAGCGGGACGATCGAAGCGGGCGGCCACGGCCGCCGCCGTGGCCGCGCGACGGTCAGAAGCCGCGCGAGACGCCGACGAACATCGACGCGGTGCCGTCGGTGTCCGGTTCGATGAACGGGCTGTCGCTGATCTCGTCGGGCAACACGCTGTACTTCACGAACGCGAGCACCGACCATTTCTCGCCGATCGGCCGGAAGTAGGACGCCCCCACGTGCGGGATGGTCACCGCGTCCGGCTTGTAGTCCACCACGCCGCGCGCGACTTCCTCGTCGAGCGTGCCGTAGTAGTAGTTGGCCATGTCCTTGGACAGCCAGGTGACACCCACGTTCGGCGTCAGCCGGCCCTTGCCGAGCTGCAACGGATAGCCATATTGGAGCGAGACCTCCTGGCCGCCGCTGGCGTCGATCGCGTCGGCCAGGATCTCCGCTTCGATCTCGCCCGCCGCGCCGCTCCACGTCGCCGCCAGCCCGACATCCAGCCCGTCGTCGCGATCCTCGAGCAACCGGTAATCCAGTCCGTTCGCGGCCAGTTCCTTCCGGCCCAGGTCGTCGATGTCGAACCCGTCGAAACGGAACTTGGCGATCGCCGACAGCGCGAAGGAATCGCCGCCGATCAGCTGGTAGCCGGCAGTCAGCCCCCTGAAGGAGAATTTCTCGCCCTGGAAGCTGACCAGCGGGAACGGCGTCACCCGGGTGCCCTCGCCGGCATAGGGGCTGTCGCTGACCACGGTGGCCAGGCCCAGCCCCCACCGCGGCGGTCCCTGCTCGGGAAATGCATCCTCTGCATCCGCTGTTTGGGCCATCGCCTCCAGCGACAGGGCAGACAGCAACGCGAGCGACAGGAGTTTGTTCATGGGACGCCTAACCTCATTGAGTGGTGGAAGAGCGCGTTTGCGGCGAGTCCGTGCGCTGGCAGCGGGCCGCTGTAAACATCCACCTCAGAATGGACCGGCGGTGTCGCCTAAATGTCGCGTGCCGTGGCGAGCGACTGAACGATGCCTGTACTGACGGCTACAGCGCGATGACGCTCGCGGCAACGTCCAGCGCGGCGCGCGTGCCGCCGCCGGTGGCCGGTTCGATCGAGAGCGTCCAGCCGAACCGGTCGCAGATCCGGCCGATCAGGAACAGGCCCAGCCCCTGCCCGCGAATCGGCGCCGACCGCCGCAGGTTCTCGCGATAGCGCCGGGCCGCCTCGACCGGATTGAATCCGCTGCCCGAGTCGACGACCGAAACGACGCCGCCGCGCAGCGCGATTTCGACATGGCCATCGTCGGTGCTTTCGATCGCGTTGCGGATCAGGTTGCTCACCGCGATGCGGACCATGGCCTCGGGCACCGCAATGAAGGTGGGTTCGATCTCCCCGACCCGCAGTTCCGCCTTGTCGCCGAGCATGTGCTGATGATCGGCCACCAACCGCGGCAGCAAGTCGTGCAACACCGTCACGTCCATCGGCTCCTCGCCCGCGCGGGCTTCGCGGGCCAGGTGCAGCAGCGCCACCATGGTTTCGGACAGATCGTTGACCGCGCTCTCCATCCGCGCGAGCACCGGCGTCGCCGTGTCGGGCAGCGCCATCTGCTTGAGCACGTCGACCGCGCCGGAGATCACCGCGATCGGCGTCCTGAACTCGTGGCTGGCCTGCGCCAGCAGGCTGCGTTCGCGTTCAATGAACTGCTCCACCCGTTCCAGGTGCGCATTGCTGGCGTGGGCGATCACCTGGATCTCTTCGCGCCGGTAGGTGGTGGGCAGCCGCTCGCCGGCGGTGCCGGGCACGATGGCCTGCATGCGCTGCGCCAGATCCCGCACCGGCCGCACGAGGTTGGCATGCAGCCAGACGATCACTCCGCCGATGAAGACGACGAAGAAACAGCCCCAAATGGCGCTCTGCACGGAATTCCAGTTCTGCTGGTCCTCGAGCTGGGCGATATCGACGGTCGTGATCAGCCGGCCGGGCGGAAGATCGACGATCAGGGCGTGGAAACTTCTGTGCCCGCCCAGGGCCTCGAAGGCGACGTTGTCCTGGAACGTGCCATACGCGGCCTCGGTCGAGTAGAGCCCGGGCGGCAGCGCCGCCAGATACCCGGGCATGCGCACAGCCGCGCGGCCGGGCGCGACATACCAGGAGCGCACGATGCCGCCCTGCGGGAGCGCATCGGCTTGGCCGGCGCGCACCCGGGCCGCATGATCGGCCGAGGTGGAGTGCAGCAGATCGACCCAGAACCTGTGCTCGATCAGTTGCTGGCTCCTGAAGCTCTGCACGCTCAGCGCGGTCAGCATCGCCAGGCCGGAGCCGATCAAGGCCGCGCTGATCCACCAGTGCACGCCGCGCGGCCGGCGGATCAGGTTCACCAGGCTACGCATCTTCGCAGAGCCGGTAACCATGGCCCGGCACGGTGTGCAGCAGCGGCGTGTCCGCCGGCGTCTCGATCGCCCGGCGCAGCACGTGCATATGCGAGCGCAGCAGATCGGTCCCGGGCACGATGTCGCCCCAGGCGGCCCGCTCCAGCCGCGCGCGGCTGACGATGTTCGGGCTCTCCCGCATCAGCAGCTCCAGCAGGCGCCGCCCGATCCGGGTCAGCGCCACGTTCCTGCCGGCGCGGCGCACCTGCAGCGTGCGCAGATCGAAATGCAGGTCGCCGATCGCCAGCACGTGGTCCGGCGCGGCCACCTGCTTGAGCCGCGCCACCAGCGAACGCAGGCGCACCTCGATCTCCGGCAATGCCACCGGCTTCACCAGATAGTCGTCCAGGCCCGATTCGAAGCCGTCGATCTTGTCCGCAAGCTGGTCGCGCGCGGTCAGCATGATCACCGGCACCTGCTTCCTGGCCTCCTGCCTGAGCCTGCGCAGCACGGTGAGGCCGTCGAGCCGGGGCAGGTTCCAGTCGAGCAGGATCGCGTCGTAGTCCTTGGACGAGGCCAGGTGCAATCCCGACAGGCCATCGGGCGCGGCATCCAGACTGTGGCCGCACCCGGCCAGGTAGTCGTAGAGGTTCGCCGCCAGCTGCGCGTTGTCCTCGATGATCAGGATGGACAGCGAATCTTTGCTCATGGTCCTGCCTGTGCGATGCCGCGTGCGTGCAAGGTAGCGAAACGCAGGGTGGCCCTCAATGCGCGTCGATGCGGGCGACGGCCGGCGCCGCCCGCAAACTGTCGATGCACGCTCACGCGGTCCTTCCGGCGCTGCCGATCGCCGCGCCATGTGCGCGCTTCTTCAGGCGCGCCTTGGCGGCCTCGATAGCATCGTCCATGTAGCTGTAGGCGACCGGGATCACCAGCAGGCACAACACGGTGGAGGTGATGAGCCCGCCGATGACGCCGATCGCCATCGGCGACCGGAAACTCGGGTCGGCGCCGAGGCCGATGGCGATCGGCAGCATGCCGGCGCCCATGGCGATGGTGGTCATGACGATCGGGCGGGCGCGCTTGCGGCAGGCGTCGACGATGGCGTCCAGCCTGTCCAGCCCGTGGTCGCGGCGGGCGATGACGATGTAGTCCACCAACAGGATGGAATTCTTGGTGGTGATGCCCATCAGCATGATCAGGCCGATCATCGAGGGCATCGACAGCGTGGATCCGGTGACCAGCAAGGCGACGAACGCCCCGGGCACGGACAGCACCAGCGCCACCAGCACGGTCAGCGGCTGCGCGAAGTCCTTGAGCAGCAGCACCAGCACCATGTAGACGCACAGCACCCCGGACAGCATCGCCACCGCGAAGCCGGCGGCCAGTTCGCCCATCGCCTCGGCGTCGCCGGTCGAGGCCACGGACACGCCCTTGGGCAGGGTGCGCAGGCTCGGCAGCGCCTCGGCGGCGGCCTCGACGTCGCCCAACGGCAGGCCGTTGAGTTCGACGCTGAGGTTGACGTTGCGGGTGCGGTCGTAGCGCGTGAGTTCGGAAGGACCGCTCAGGATCTGCAGGTCCGCCACGCTCTCCAGCGGCACCGGTCCGCGCGCGCCCGGCACCGGCAGCCGGCGCAGCGTGTCCAGATCGTCGCGGCCGCTGTCGGCCAGCCGCACCACGATCGGCACCTGGCGCTCGCTCAGGTTCAGCTTGGCCAGCGCCTGGCTGTAGTCGCCCGCCGTCGCCACCCGCAGCGTTTCGGCGATCGCCGCGGAGGTCACGCCCAGGTCCGCCGCCCGGGCGAAATCGGGGCGCACCACCAGTTCCGGCCGGACCAGGCTGGCCGAGGAGGTCACCGCGCCGATCCCGGGAATGCTCCGCAGTTCGCGCTCCACGCGGCTGGCGTGCTGCGCCAGCAGTTGCCCATCCTCGGCCGCCAGCACCAATGCGTAGCCTTCGCTGCTCTCGCCGCTGCCGACGCTGACGCGCGCCCCCGGCAACAGCACCAGTTCCTTGCGTAGCTGGCTTTCGATGGCTTGCCTGGTCACCCCGCCACGGTCCTCGCGCGGGGTCAGGTTCGCGGTGAGCACGGCGGTGGCGACGCCCGCCGCAGGCCCGCCGCCCTCGTCCGGTTCGGCCGCCGCGATCGGGGTGCCGATGGCGGTGTACACGGAGGCCACGTGGGGATGGGCGGCCATCGTGCGACGCGCCTGCTCGGCCAACGCCCGGGTCTCGGCCAGCCGGCTGCCCGGCGGCAGCGACAGCGTGACCTGGGTCTGGTCGCCATCGTCGGCGGGAATGAATTCGCCGGGAAGCTGCATCGCGATCCCCAGGCCGCCCACGACCAGCAGCGCCGTCGCGCCCAGGGTGGCGGCGCGGTGCCGCAGGCAGACATGCACCCAGCGCAGATAGGTGGCGATCCACTTCGGGCTGGCGGGTTCTTTCTTCGGCGCCTTGAGCAGATATGCGGCCATCGTCGGCGTCAGCATCCGCGCCACCACCAGCGAGAAGAACACCGCGATGGCCGCGGTCCAGCCGAACTGCACGAAGTACCTGCCGACCACGCCGCCCATCAGCGAGGTCGGCAGGAACACCGCGATCAGGGTGAAGGTGGTGGCCACCACGGCCAGGCCGATCTCGTCGGCGGCCTCGACCGCCGCGCGCATCGGCGGCTTGCCCATCAGCAGGTGCCGCTCGATGTTCTCGATCTCCACGATGGCATCGTCCACCAGCACGCCGATCACCAGCGACAACGACAGCAGCGAGACGGTATTGAGCGAGAACCCCATCAGGTACATCACCGCGAAGGTCGGAATGGCCGATAACGGCAGCGCGACGGCGGCGATCACGGTCGCCCGCCAGTCGCGCAGGAAGAAGAACACCACCAGCACCGCCAGCACCGCGCCTTCCAGCAGCAGCGTCATCGATCCCCGGTAGTTGTCCACGATCGGATCGACCGAATTTAGCGCCTCGGTGAACTGGACTTCCGGATGCGCGGCTTGCAGCTCCTGCACGACGGCGCGCGCGGCCTGCGCAACATCGATCTCGCCGGCGCCACGCGCCCGCAGCACCTCGAACCCCACCGCGGGCCGGCCGTCGAACAGGGCCAGCGAGCGCGGTTGCGCCGCCGTGTCGGTGACCGTGGCGAGCTGGTCCAGGCGCACCCTGCGCCCATCGCCCAGCGACACGTCCAGCGCCGCGATCTCCTCGGCCGTGGCGACCGTGGCGATCGTGCGCACCGACTGCTCCGCGCCGCCGACTTCCACACGCCCGCCGGACGCCTCCTGCTGCAGGTCGCGCACCTGTTCGGAGATCTCCGCTGCGGTCGCGTTCAAGGCGAGCAGGCGATCGGGATCCAGTTCGACACGCACCTCCCGCGTCACCCCGCCCACGCGCGACACCGCACCGATGCCCGGCACCGCCAGCAGTCGCTTGCGCACCAGATTGTCCACGAACCAGGACAGCGCCTCGCCATCCAGCCGCGTGGAGGTCAGCGTGTACGTCAGCACCGGCGTGCTCGCCAGTTCCAGCTTGGTGATGACCGGGTCGCGCAGGTCTGCGGGCAGGTCGGCGCGCGTGCGCGACACCGCGTCGCGCACGTCGTCCATCGCCTCCTGCACCGGCTTGTCGAGATGGAACTCGGCGGTGACGGTCGCCGTGCCGTCGGTCAGCGCGCTGGCGATGTGCTTGATGCGCGGAATGTTCGCCAGCGCATCCTCGATCTTCCGCGCCACGTCGCTTTCCAGCTGCGGCGGCGAGGCGCCGGGCAGCTCCGCGCTCACCGTGACGATCGGGAAATCGATGTCGGGGAAGTTCTGCACCTTCATCGCCAGGAAACCGCCGATCCCGGCGATCGTCAGCAGGATGAACAGCAGCGTGGTGGCGACCGGATTGTGGATCGACCAGGTGGACACGTTGAGGTTCATGGCGCGGCCCCGCGCGCCACCGCCGCGTCCGGCTGCGCGTGGGCGGCGGCCGCACCGCGCCCGCGCCCGCCGGCGTCGCGCACGACCCTGACCGTGTCGCCCTCGCTCAGGAAGCTCAGCCCCGACGCGATGATGGGCTGGGAAGCGGCCAGCCCGCCGACGATTTCGATGCGCTCGCCCGCACGCCGTCCGATGGCGACCTTCGTCATCATCACGTTGGACGCGGGGCCCAGGCGCATCACGTAATGGAAGCCGTCGCGCAGCACCACCGCGCCCTGCGGCACGGTCAGCGCCTTGCCCTCGCCGACCTCGATGTGCCCGCGCGCGAACGCGCCGGCCTGGAGCGCGCGATCGGGCGGCAGATCCACGTAGACCAGGCCGGTGTGCGTCTGCGTCTCGATGGCCGGGGCGACGATCCGCAGCCGGCCCTCGATCGGCGGCTGTCCCTGCACCGCGACCACCGCCCGCTGGCCCGGCGCCAGCTTGCCGATGTCCGCCATGGCCACGCTCGCCCGCCATTCGAGCCGGCCGTCCTGGATCAGGCGGAACAGCTCCTGTCCCGCCGGCATCACCGCGCCGACCGTGGCCGTGCGCGAGGTGATGATCCCGTCGCCGGGCGCGAGCACCCGGGTCTGCGCCAGCCGCAGGCGCTGTCGCGTCTCGATCGCCTGCGCCACGTCCAGCCTGGCCAGCGCCGTCCTGGCCGCCACCACCAGCTGATCGACCTGCTGGGTCGACATCGCGCCCGACGCGTCGAGCTTCCGCGCGCGCTCGGCATTGGCCTGCGCCTCCCAGGCTTGCGCCTTGGCCTGGGCCAGCGACGCCTGCGCCTCGGCCACGTCGGCGGCCACCATCTCCGGCGCGAACTGCGCCAGCAACTGGCCGCGCCGGACCGTATCGCCCACGTTGACCCTCACCTCGGTCAGGCGCAGCCCATCCACCTCGGTGCCGATGCTGGCTTCCTGCCACGCGGCGATGTTGCCGCTGGCTGGGATGCGCACGGGCAGCGTGGCGACCTGCGCCGTGGTCATGGCGACGGACAGCACGGGCGCGGGCGCGGCGGCGGTAGCTGCGGCCTGGCTGCCGCTGCCGGGTTTCACCGCCACCACCACCAGGGCGATGGCAATCATCAGGACCACCGCACCGATCGGCACGATTCGGCGTTGCTTCATTGGGATTCCTTCGCTTGTGGCGCGCTTGCCGCCCGGCCCGAGATGGAGCCTGCGCCGATCATCGGCCGCGGATGTCGCGGAAATGTCGCGCGGTTTCGTTGGGCCGTCGTCTGCAGAAGCTCAGAGCCAACGGAGCGATCGATGGCGCAAGCGGTGGCGCTGCGCCTGCGCGGGCCTTGCGCAGCGGCATGCCAATAAGCGGTGCTGGAATCGGCGATGTCGCCGTTCTTCCCCAGAGTGAAATCCAGGTTGACGATCTGGCCGCTGCGCAGCACGTCGAGGCCGGGGCAGCCGCGCTGCACGAAGACACGCCGGCTGGCACGCCGAGCTGCGGCGTGCGCAACGCGGCGGTAAGCCGACACGTCCGCCGTGATGTCTCCCACGCCCGCAGTTCATGCGAGGTGGCGGGGCGCGTGCATCTCGCGCACGCGCGCCGCCACCGATGACGCAGGCGCTTACCTCACTTGAACACCGGGATCGTCCCGGACCCGGTGCGGCGGTCGCCCGCGGCCTTCAGCTTCCGGCCCAGGTCGCGGATGCGCTCCTCGCCGGCCGCGAGCGCCTGCGCCGAGGTGTGCACCGAGTAGTTGCCCATGTGCAGCGCATGCGGATGCGGCACCGCCGAGCCGAGCACGAACACCGCCGGCTCCTGCCCGCGCGCTTCCAGCGCGATCGGCGCGCCGTCGTCGGCGAAGATCACCATCTCGCCGCGCGACACCGGCGCACCGGCATCGAGCGCGCCGCCTGCGAGCGCCAGCCATGCCACCTGGTGGCCGGCCGGCGGATGGTAGACCCAGCGCTCGCCCGGATGCAGGGTGACCAGCAGGTAGTTGATCCCGTCCGGCGCGTCGATCGGGCTGTGGATGCCATCGTAGTGGCCGATCACCACGTGCGCGGGCCCAGCCATGGCCATGTCCTGCGCTTCGACGTAACGGCTCTGCGGTTCCGACGTCTCCAGCGCCGCCGGCAACGCCAGCCACAGCTGGAAGCCCTGGATGTGCGACGCATCGGGCGGCGGAGCCATTTCCTTGCCGTGCCACACGCCGATCCCGGCGCGCATCCATTCCACGCCGCCGTAGCCGATCTCGCCGCGGCCGCTGCCCGGGTCGTCGTAGCGCATCGTGCCTTCGGTGAACACGGTGACCGTGGCGATGCCGGAATGCGGATGCAGCGGCATCGCGGCCATCGCCTGCAGGGTCGGACCCTGCGCCTCGAAGATATCCAGGAACACGAACGGCTTCAGCGCCTGTCCGAGATCGGACGGGCTCATCAGGCGGGTGATGGGGCCTGCGCCGTGGCCGCGGGTGCGGTACACGATGGCGCGCGGCGGCGCCGGCGGCGCCGCAGGCGCAGGCGTGGCGAGGGGAAGGACCGGCGTGGACAGCGTCTGCATGGCGTGCGCTCCCGCGTTCATGCCGAACGCGCGGTGCGCAGCACCGCCGCAAGGTGGTCGCGATGCAACCAGGCGACCGTGGCGGTGACCAGCATCAGCACGATCGCCGGGATCGGGCTGCCGCCGATCACGAACAGGTGCACCCCGGCGGCCACGAACATCATCGCCGCAAGCCAGGCGCCGGAGAACGCGACCGTGGCCGGCAGCAGCAGCGCGATCGCGCCGATCACCTCGATCACACCGGTGACGATGCGGAACCACTGGCCGAGGCCGATGTGGTCGAACACCTCGACCATCATCGGGACGCCGGCCAGCTTGGCGCCGCCCGCTGCCAGGAAGGCCACGGCGGCGAAGATCCGCAGCGTCCAGGACAGGCCGCGGGTAAGGCGCCCGGACGGCGCGTGGTTGGGAAAGGTAGCGGTGGTCATGTGTGCAGTCTCGATAGAGTGTGAAGAGGAATAGCGATGGAGCGGACGCTGCCGCCATGCCGATGCGGCGGCGCGTTGAAGCGCACCGCCGCAGGCATGCGCAGGCTCAGCGCGCGGCCAGCGCCTGCAGTTCCGGGACGTACCAGGCGAACAGTTCGCGCGCCTTGTCGGCGAGCGGGGACTTCCAGTCGCGGAACAGCTCGGTCCACAGCGCCAGCGCCGTGGTCGGCACGGCGCCGGCCGCGGTCAACCGCTCGATCGCGGTGCGGTGCGCCAGTTGCGACATGCCGCCGACCGCATCGACCACGAACATCGCCTCGTAACCGTCGCGCAGCGCGTCCACGACCGGGAACGCCAGGCAGATCTCGGTGTACAGCGCGCCGAACACCAACCGCTTGCGACCGGTGCGTTCGATCGCCGCGCGGAAAGCGTCGTCTTCCCATGCGTTCATCGAGCTGCGGTCGATGACCTCCACGCCCGGCAGTTCCTCCAGGATCGAGGCGCGGGTCGGCCCGTTGACGCCCATCTGCACGCCGACGGTGCTCAACACCACCGGGATGCCGAACGCCTTGGCAGCCTTGATCAACAGCCGCACGTTCAGATCGATCGTCGCCGCGTCGGTCTCCGAACGCACGTGCTCGAACATTTCCTTCTGATAGTCGATCAGGACCAGGGCCACATCTTCCGACCGCCACACGCCTTTGCTGTTGCTCATTGCCGTCTCCTTTGGTGGCCGCCGCGATGGCGACCTCGGAGCAGACTTTGACGTTCCCCGTTCCGGCATACTAGCCGCATGAAATGACTTTCCGTGTCGCGGAAACAGGAACGCTCATGGACATCGAGGATCTCCGCACCTTCGTCGAGGTGGCCGATGCCGGCGGCGTGTCGCCGGCCGCGCGCCGCCTGGGCCTGGCCAAGTCCATCGTCAGCCGCCGCCTGCTCCGGCTCGAGGAGGAACTGGGCATCCAGCTGCTCGCCCGCACCACCCGCGGCGCGGCCGTCACCGAGGCCGGCGCCACCTTCCGCGAACACGCCGCGCGCATCTGCGCAGAGATGGACGTGGCGCGCGAGACCATCGTCCCGGCCGGCGACCTGCGCGGCCGCCTGCGCATCGCCGCGCCATTGACCTTCGGCCCCACCCACCTGGCGCCGGTGCTCGCCGAGCTGGCGCGCCGGCATCCCGCGCTGCAGGTGCATGCCTGCTACAGCGACCGCTACATCGACCTGGTCGCCGAGGGCTTCGACTGCGCCATCCGGCTCGGCTACCTGCCCGACTCCAGCCTGATCGCGCGCCGCGTGGCGCCGATGCACGGCAGCCTGGTGGCCACCCCCGACTACCTGCGCGAACACGGCGAACCGGACACGCCGGAGGCGCTGCTGGCGCACGAAGCGCTGATGCAGGGCACCGAAGCCTGGCGGCTGACGGACGGCGACAGGATGATCACCCTGCACCCGCGTGGGCGCTTCAAGGCCGATAACGGCGCCGCGCTGGCCGCCGCCGCCCTGGCCGGGCTTGGCATCGCCGCATTGCCGGATTTCCTGATCGCCGACCACATCGCCTCCGGCGCGTTGGTGCGGGTGCTGAGCAACTATCCCCTGCCCGTGGCCGGCCTGTACGTCGTCAGGCCACCGGCCGCGCACCCGGCGCGCAAGATCCGCGTGCTGACCGACCTGCTGATCGAACACTTCGGCTGATCCGATGCGGCGGCGCCGCGATCGGCACCACCACAGCCAGCGCGACGCGCATCGCGCGCGCCGATGCGTCCGCCATCGCACATAGGCGCCCGTCACCACCGGCGCCCACTGGCCCGCGCCAGGCCCATGCCGTCATGCGGTGCGCTCGCGTGCGCCGGTCGGTCGCGGCAGTCGCCGCACCCGCCGCGGCGCCCTCACCTGCCGACCCGCCTCACTCCACCCGGCATAGCGGCCTTTCTCCAGGCCGCAGCGTCAGCACGCGCACGCCCGTGCGCGTCACCGCCACCGTGTGTTCGAACTGCGCCGACAGCTTGCCGTCGCGGGTGTGCACCGGCCATTGCTCCGGCTCGGAACGGATCGCCGCCCTGCCCTGGTTGAGCATCGGCTCGATGGTGAACACCATGCCTTCCTGCAGCTCCAACCCGGTGCCGGCGTGGCCGTAATGCAGGATCTGCGGGTCCTCGTGCATCTCGCGGCCGATGCCGTGCCCGCAATACTCCTTCACCACGCTGTAGCCGTGTTCGCGCGCATGGCGGGCGATGGCGTGGCCGATGTCGCCCAGGCGCGCGCCCGGGCGCACCGCGGCGATGCCCTTCCACATCGCCTGGTAGGCCGTGTGCACCAGCCGCCGCGCCGGATACGCCACCTCGCCGACCAGATAGGTGGTGCTGGAATCGGCGATGTAGCCGTTCTTCTCCAGGGTGATGTCCAGGTTGACGATCTGGCCGCCGCGCAGCACGTCGCCGGCCGCGGGCACGCCGTGGCAGACCACGTCGTCGATCGACGCGTTGAGCACGAACGGGAACCCGTACTGGCCCTTGCTGGCCGGCCGCGCGCCCAGCTCGTCGACGATCATCCGTTCGACGAAGTCGTTGATCTGCAGCGTGCTGCGGCCTTCCAGCGGCAGCTGGTCCAGCGCATGGAACACCTGCGCCAGCAGCCGGCCGGACTCGGCCATCAATGCGAGTTCGTCCGGCCGCTTGATCACGCCCGCCCCGGCGTCAACGCCTGCGGCTGCACCCCGGCCGCGCGCAGCTCGCGCGCCACCAGGTCCTGGAACGAAAGTTCCGGATGCAGTTCGCACAACATGCCGATCTTGATCCAGAAGTTGGCCTGCGCATTGATGGAGCGGCTGGTCACCGTGCAGGCGCGGCGCAGCTGGTCGTGCAACTCGTCGTCGATGTTGACGATGCCCATGTCGGCTCCCGATGGAATTTATACATGGATCATATACATTTCGTATATGCCGGGCAATCGTTGCCAGCGTTCATCGGCAGGCGGCGCCACTGCGACGTTCCGGCCCTCACGGCCCCTGACGGCCGTCCGGCACTTGGCGCAAAGCGATGCCCGGCGGGCCGGCCGGCGCGTGTCGGAGCGGCGGCGCCAGCATCGGCACAGGGATTGCAAGGACAGGTCCATTGGCCCCTAGCGGGAGACGGACATGATAGGCAAGCATCGAAGGTACCTGGCCCAACGGGTGGCGCTGCACCTGTTCGTCACCGCGGCGTGGGCGATGCTGGTCGCCTCGGAGTACTCGTCGCTGCGCGATGCCAGAAGCACGGCGTTGCGCACCGCCCAGACCAGCTCGCTGAACCTGGCCAGTTCCCTCGCCCAGCACACCAGCGACTCGTTCGCGATCGCCGAGACCGTGCTGTCGGGCATCGTCGCGCGCGTGGAGACCGGCAACACCGAGCCGAAGGCGCTGCACACCTTCCTGGTGGAGGAAGCCAACCGCTCCGACCGCGTGCACGCCATCTTCGTCTACGACGCGGCCGGCAACTGGGTGAACTCGTCGCTGCCGGGCGGGCCCCGGCACCACAACAATTCCGACCGGGCCTACTTCCGGCACCACAAGGCCCACAACAACGCCATGGCGTTCGTCGGCCATCCGATCCAGAGCCGGTCCGACGGCTCGTGGATCGTCACTCTGACCCGGCGCATCAACAATCCCGACGGTTCCTTCGGCGGCGTCGTGCTGGCCAGCATCCGCGTGGAGTACTTCAAGCGCTTCCATAGCACCTTCGACGTCGGCCAGCGCGGCTCGATCGCCATCATCCACGACGACGGCACCATCGTCTCGCGCCACCCCGGCGACGAGAGCCTCAGCGGCAGCAGCATCGCCGGCACGCCGATCCACCGGACGATGCAGACCCTGCACCGCGGCTGGGTCATCTACATGTCGCCGCTGGACGGCGTGGAGCGCATCTCCGGATTCGCCCAGGCGCGGCCGTATCCGCTATCGGTGCTGGCCGGCGTGTCCTCCAGCGAAGTGCTCGCGCCATGGCGCGAACTGGCCGTGCGCCGCTCCATCATCACCCTCGTGGGCTGCGTCCTGTTCGTCGGCCTCGGCATCTGGCTGGACCAGCAACTGCGGCGCATGCACGCCAGCGAGACCAAGCTGAGCACGGAAGCGTGGATCGACACGCTCACCGGCATCTACAACCGCCGCGGCTTCGACCACAAACTGCGGCGCGCGCTGCAGCAGAGCGAAGCCGTGCACTCGCCCGTCTCGCTGCTGATGATCGACATCGACCACTTCAAGCTCTACAACGACACCTACGGACACGTGAACGGCGACGCCTGCCTGCGCCAGGTGGGCCAGGCCATGGCCTCCTGCGCACTGCGGCCGCACGACGCCGCCGCGCGCTACGGCGGCGAGGAATTCGCGCTCGTCTTGCCGTTCACCGACCAGGCCGGCGCGGAGAAACTGGCCGAACAGGTGCGCGCGGCGGTGCGCGCCCTGAACCTCCCGCACGCCTCCAGCCCGACGAGCTCCCACGTGACGGTGAGCATCGGCGTCGCATGCGCGAGCATGGAGGACCAACGCTGGTCGGCCGCGGAACTGGTCGGCAGGGCGGACGCGGCGCTGTACCGGGCCAAGCAGGCGGGGCGAGATCGGGTTTCCACCTAGCGCGTGAGAAACCCCGATGAAGCAAGGCCATGCCATGCGCCTGGCGGCTCGGCGTGCGACGACCGCCCCGCCAGCGCACTCCTGATGGCGGCGGCTATGGCGCCGGTCTGGATCCGCGCCGCGTCTTCGCCGCAGGCGGCGCCGCCGGCAC
Source organism: Xanthomonas sp. AM6 (assembly GCF_025665335.1). NCBI lineage: Bacteria > Pseudomonadati > Pseudomonadota > Gammaproteobacteria > Lysobacterales > Lysobacteraceae > Xanthomonas > Xanthomonas sp. AM6. The sequence continues at coordinate 708,251 of NZ_CP106869.1, read as the reverse complement.
GGCCGTGATCAGCAGGGCGCCATCGGCCATCGTGATGCGCAGCTTGCCGCCCACCGCGAAGCCGAGGCCTTACAGCCACAAGCCATGCAAGCGCAGGCTGGGCACCTGCCGCCCGACCCGCATGCCATTGCGGTTCACATCGTAATAGCGATAGCCGATGGTGCAGTGCGTGGGCCGGCGTGGGACTGAGCGCCTGGACCCGGGATTCCTGTCGGCATCGAGACATAACGGCGTTGCCGATCCGCCAGGCAGCCGTTCGGCGGCAATCGCATCCAAGGGATCGGGGGATTCAAGATTGAGCCAGCAGCGGCGCCTTGGCGGCGCGTCGAGAGGCGCTGGTCTTTGAAAGAGCGGAATCACTACCGGGCATGACGTCCTCCCTTTTGAGTGGGAATCGCCAAGTGATTTCGGGAGACCAAACCCGGCGGCGGAGTTCGCCGCAGCGAATAAATAGTTACTCGACCAAAATAAGCTGTCAACGCTTAAAGCAGGACTCCTGTAGACATCCATACGACATTCTGCCGGTGCGGACTAAGCCATCCACCCTCGATACTGCGGACGAACGGTAGTTGAGATCGCTCTTGCGCCGTGCTAGATAAACAACAGGCCGCCTGTTGGGCGGCCTTTGCCACAACAAACAGGGAGTAGCACATGAAATTCTTGGGCCTGACTGTGCTGTTGTTGTCGCTTCTACCTTTCGCACCGGCTAACGCAGAAACCATCTGCCAAACGCCATCACAATGGTGCTCAATGCCTGCTCCAGGCCCTGGCGGATTACTCTGCCATTGCAATGGGCAGGCCGGGCAAACACTAAATCGTGGATTCATCTGTTCTACGCCCAATAGCGCATGCACAATGACAGTTCCTGCTTTAGTCGGGACCACTTGCACCTGCATGAACATTCTTTACAACGGAACGGTTATTCATTCTCCAGGCATTGTCACGCCCTAACTTCAATTTCCGAAATTTCCTTTTTCCTGAAAGGGCAAAGAAACGGCCCATCTGATGATGGGCCGTTTCGGATCATTGACCATATCAAACGCTTGGATGTATCCGCTCATGGCACCGATGGTATGTGCGGCGTGATCGCCGGCTTTGAAATGCTGAACACCGCCAGTCGAAGAATGGGCACCATATAGCTATTCGCTCATCGCGCCTCGCCCCGGATGGCATAGGCGCTTGCACTCTATGGGAACGAGAAGCGTACCGAGTGTATTCGCGACCATCAATCCAGACTGTTGCCGCATTAGGGCGGTACAAATCGAAGCGCCGGACCGGGCGCCTGATCATTTTTGCAGCGACCGAATAACACCACCTTGGACAGCGATTCCCAATCGTCTCGATTGCTGCACATGAGCTCAAAGGACTCTGGGGCCAAGAGTTCTACGGCCCCGCCTAAAAATCTGGCACTCGCAAAGCCGCGATCCACGCCTCCCGCCCGCCATCGTCACGGCCTAACCGGACTGATTGACCGGCGATGCCGACCTGCCGGCTCAACTCGCCATCAGGTCGGTGAAGCGCGCCAGTGAGGCCAGATGGAAATGCACCAGCGACAGCCATCCGTTGCGGTGCCATTGGACGATGACCTCCTCCGACAGCGTGGCGAACTTTTCCGTATCCACCACATGGAAGCCGTCGATGCTGGCCTTGCGGCCATCGGGGAAGGTGATGTTGGCGGTGCGCTCCAGCAGCAGGCCCTGTGCGGCCAGTTGCGCGGTGAACTGCCGGGTCGCCCGGTCTTCTCGGGTGAAGGTTTCGCAGAACTGCAGCGCCTGCCGGGTCAGCTCGCTGGGCTGGCCGCCTTCGAACAAGGGGAGTCCCTCCTCACCGGACGCAACCACCATGTCGGCATCGGCGTCGATCGCCAGCGCATAGCCTTCCGGTTCGTTCATCTGCACGAACACGAACGGATAGCGGCGCACGTAGGCGGGAACATAGGCGCCGGCCTTCCAGTCGTTCCCGTCGGCGAAGCGGTTGCTGTCCGCTTGCAGCCCCAGCAACGCCATCGGCATGTAGTCGCCGCCAGCGAAGACCAGCGGGTAGGAACGCGAGGCCGCGGCGAACTCGCCGGCCACCACCGGGACCGAATGGCTGTGCGCGGCGAAGCCCACGCCGGCCGGGCGGACCCGCCAATCCGCGTGTTCGTGCGAGGACAGCAACACCGGCCGGCGATAGAACATCGGCCATGGAGAAGCCGGCAGCGGCGGCGGCGTGGCGGGGTGAGGCGGCGCGCTGGCGGCGTGGTCCGTCGGCGGTGTGGATGCGTCGTCCATTGTTTCGGAAGTCATGTCGTGTCCGTCTGGTTCGATGTCGTTGGTGCTACAAGGGGTAGCGCATTGCCCTGCGTATCGGCGCAGGGCGTTCCTGGTCGCCGGATGCGTCAGAAGCCGGCGTTGACTTCCAATTGGAACAGGTCGATCGACAACGGCGCGCCGGTCACTTCCTTGGCCGCCATCCAGCGGCCGCTCAACCAGACGTTCCTGTCGAACATGTAGGAGGCGCCGAGGTAGTAGCCCTTGGCATTGGTTCCGCCCAGATGGAAGTTGGAGTCGTTGAAACCGTCGGGCAGCGCATCGGCTTCGATCCGCTTGTAGCCCAGCCACGCATTCCAGTCCCCAGACTGCTTGAGCGCCAGGTTGCCGAACGTGGCCTGTGCCAGATAGGCGGTATCGCCGCTGCGGATATCCTGCGGTCCGGCGACGGCGCCCGCCGCTGCGCCCAGGTTGGTGACGATCCCGCCGTTGGCGCGCTTCCACATCTCGGCCGGGTCGTAGGCCAGGTTCTGCAGCCAGTTCGCTTCCAGGCGCACGCCGTAGCCGGCGAACGCGGGCGTCTCCCATTTCAGGTTGACATCCAGCAGTTCGAACTCCGACGCCAGGCCCACATACTGCGGCAGCGGCGTGTTGGCCGGGTCCAGCGGATCCAGCGCGATGTCGCGCAGCAGCATCAGCGTATTGCCTTTCTGCATGAACGCCGGACGCGACCAGTCGGTGCTGCAGTGGTCGGCGCCGGCATACAGCGCGCAGGGCTGGGACAGTTCGCCGGCGACGTTGCGGAAGTCGTAGTAGGCCACCGCCGCGCGCAGCTTCTGCTCGTTGCCGAACGCCCAGTCCGCGCCCACCTGCAGGCCGTTGAGCCACTTGTTCTCGCTCTGCATCTTGTTCTGGCTGGTGCTGGGGAAACCGTCGGACGAATACTCCAGCGGGGTGAGGCCCAGCGTGGCGAACAGCGACAGGCCGTCGGGCCCCACTTCGTCGGCGTACTTGAACGCGATGCCGTCGAAGTTCAGGTCGTTGGAGAACAGGGTGTCGGTGGACCAGTAGGGATTGCCGAAGCGGCCGCCGACGATCTCCATCCAGTCGACCGGCGACCAGGACAGCCACGCTTGATCCAGCCATGCGTCCTTCTTGGCCAGGCCGCCACCCAGGGTCTGCGTGGTGGACACCGGGCCGTCGTCGCTGCCCGACGCCAGGCGCACGCCGGCGCGAGTGTGTTCGCCCAGGTCGGCGACCACGCCGATGCGCGCGCGGATGCGCCAGGAATTGTTGCGGTCCTCGCGGGTATTGCGCAGCGGCGGCAAGTTGAGATTGGTGTTCTCGTTGATGTCGTAGCCGGAACCGGCGTTGATGCGGCTCCAGTCGACCTCGATGTCGCTGTTGCGCTCGGAGTACAGGCGCGATTCGTTGCGCACGCGCACGTCGCCCTGCACGCGCAGGCGCTGCGTCCACTCCGGCACCTGCTCCGGCGCCGCCCAGCGCTCGGCCTTGGCCTGTGCCATGACCTGGGCTTTGACTTCGTCGCGGATGCCGTCGCGCACGGTGTCCGGGATGTACGGAACCCGCACGTCGCCCGGCTGCGCGGCGATCGCCGAGGCCGCTGCGGCCGATCCGGCCTCGCGCTGCGCTTCCGCCAGCAGGGCCTGCCCCACGTCCGGCTTCAGCGCGCCGCTGTCGATCAGGCCGCGGATCAGCTTGATCATCGTGCTTTCGCCGCCCTTGGCGTTCTGCGCCTGCGCGCCCGCGGCGAAGAGGACGAGGCCGATACCGGTGGCGACAGCGGTGGTGTGCAGTCCGCGCAAGGCGGATCGTATGGTCGAACGGGTCATCTGCTTGCTCACAAGGTTTGGAAGTCTTCGAAAGGTTTGGTTCGAACGCGTGCTCATCCGGCCGGACGCCGTCCCTGCACCAGCACGCGCGCGGGAAATTTCAACGAGGCCGGCGGAATCTCGTCCACGCGCCCGACGGCGCGGATGACGGCGAGTACCGCCTCGTCGGCTTCCTGGTTGCCGCTGCCGCGCAACAGCTCGACGCGGGTCAGTGCGCCGGAACCGTCCAGCCACACGTGCACCGTCAACTGGAAGGCCAGCCGGCGGATCCGTTCGTCGCGCGAGACCGCCTGCTGCAGCACGTAGCCCAGATAGCGGCCGTAGGACGCGTTGCCGCCGCCCCCGCCGGCGCCGGCGCCGCTCATGCCGCCGCCGCTGCCGGACTGGATGCCGAAGTTGTCGGTGCCGGCCTGCGCGTCGGCGTCCATGGTCACCGGGTCCGCCGTGTCCGGCGTGGGCGCTTCCTCGGCCGGCTTGGGCGCTTCTTCCAGCGGTTCGGGTTCGGGCATCGTCTCTTCCGGTTCCTTCTCCGGCTCCGGTTCGGGCTCCGGTTCCGGCGGCGGCGGTGGCGGCGGTGGCGGCAACATCACCATCGGCGTGTCCGCGACCGGGCGCCGCGTGCTCGCGGCGTCCTTGAAGAGCAGGTACCAGGCCAGAAAGCCCAGCGCCGCGATCAGGCCGATGGAGGCCAGGACCGCCGGAAGCCAGCGTGGCCATGGACGCGTGGGTCGGCCGCGACCGGGGTGGGAGGAAGTCACGCCGTCACCCCTGAGGCTTGCCGGTGACCAGCCCGACCTGGCTGATCTCCACCTTGCGCAGCAGGTCCAGCACCTCGACCACGCGCGCGTACTGCACCTGCGCGTCGCCGCGCACGATCACCGGAAACTCCGGATTGACCGCCTTCTCGCTGCGCAGCCGGTCTTCCAGTTCGGACAGGCTGACCGGAAAGGCGTCCAGGAAGATCTGGCCGGCGTTGTCGACGGTGATGGCCTTGGTCTTCGGCTTCTCCAACGCCATGCTCGAGCTGGCCTTGGGCAGGTTCACCTGGATGCCGGGAATGGTCGCGTTGCTGGTCAGGATGAAGATCACCAGCACCACCAGCAGCACATCGACGAACGGGGTGACGTTGATCCCCTTCTCGCGTTTCTTGATACCGAATCTCTTGGGCCTGGCCATCGCGCGTCCTCAGGCCTGGACCGACGCGTGCGGCGCCGGCGAGCCGGGACGGTCGAACTCTTCGGCCAGGCGTGCGGTGAACTCGTCGACGAAGACCGACATGTCGGCGGCGATGGACTCGGAGCGCGACGCCAGCCAGTTGTAGCCGAACAGCGCCGGGATCGCGACGCCCAGGCCCGCGGCCGTGCACAACAGCGCGGCGGCCATGCCGGGCGCCACCGAGTTGATGTCGACGGCGCCGGCCATCGCCGCGACCGCGAACACCAGCATGATGCCGATGACGGTGCCGAACAGGCCGATGTAGGGCGCACCTTCGATGGTGGTGGACAACCAGTTCATGCGCTTGGTCATGCGCTCGGCTTCGCGGGTGACCTCCGCGTCCATCGACGCGCGGATCGAGGTGATGGCCGCCGCCGACAGCCCGTGCGCACCGCGCGCCTGGCGGCCCTGCAGTTCGTCCATCGCGATCCGGTAGAGCCGCCACAGCGTGGAGGTGTCGCGGATCTGCGCGCCGATCGCGCCCTGCTTCTCCAGGTCCTGCAGCGTGGCGACCGGCGCGCCCACGACCTTCTTGTACTGCTGGGTGAACGCGGCGTTGGCCTTGGCCACCGCACCGAAGTAGCGGCTCTTGGCGACCATGATGGCCCACGACAGCAACAGCATGATGCCCAGCACGATCACCACCACCCAGGCATCGACCGGCATCGCCTTGAGGATGAAGCCGAAGTGGCTTACGCCGGCGGTCTGTTCGTCCTCGCCAAACGCGGTCAGGCGCGAATCGGCGCCCTGCGCGCTGGCATCGGCCAGCAGCACGGCGGCGGGACGGGCGACCTTGGACAGGCGCACTTCGTCGATCGCGCCTGCGAACGGGTTGGCCGGCGCGACGGCGGCGGTGGGCGCGACCGAATCGGCCGGCGACGCGGCGGCAGCGGCGGCAGCGGCGGCATCGCCGCCGATCAGCGCTTCGCCGCCGAACGCTGGCAACGCGGCATCGATGCGCGCGGCCTCGCGTCCGCCTACGTACAGGATCGCCGCGCCTTCGCTGGCGACCAGCGCAACATGCGCCCATTGGCCCGCCTTCAACGGCGGCACGGCGACGCTGCGGCTCTGGCCGATCTGGACGTACGGCACGCCGTTGTCGAGACCGACCAGCAGCGCATTGCCCGCTTCGCGGCGCGCGTAGATGGCCTGGTTGGCGCCCAGCTGTTCCGGTTTGATCCACGCCGAGAAGGTCATCGCGCCGCCGGCGGTGGTCGCCAGCGATGGCGATCCCGGCAGGCGCATCGGCTGTCCGGCGAGCAGCGCGCCGCGCCCGATCACCGCGCCTTCCGCAGCGGCCAGCTCGCCCGCCGCATGGTTGGCATAGGCGGTGGTGTCGCGCGGCTCGGCGCCCGCTTCGGCGAAGTGGTAGACCGCGGTGTAGTCCGGGTCGAACGCCAACTGGCCGTTGCCCGCCGCCGGCGCGTTCGGATTCCCGTAGTACATCCAGATCGTCTGCGCGCCGGTGCCGTTGACGGCAGGCACGTCCACCCAGATCAGCGCCATGGCCAGGTTGGCGTCGTACTGCTCGATCTGGTGGTTGAGGATGGTGCGGCCGTCGCTGCCGACGAAGCGGATGTCCTTGCCGCCATCGGCCAGGCCGTCGAAGGCGAAGTTGCCGCTGTGCAGGCGGATCAGCACCGGCACCCGGCCGACGTTGCCGCCCAGCGCCGCGCCCTGCGGACCGGCGTCGATCGTGATCGGCTTGCGGTACTTCCAGTCCGCCTGCCACCACGGGGTTTCGGCATGGGCCGCGCCGAGCATCAACATGCCCAGGAGGAACAACAACAGGGTGATCAGGCGTTGCATTTGATGGAATCTCCGAGGTGCAGCGATGGAAGGCGTGTTCAGTAGTTGGCGCCAACGCTGATATGCAGGCGGTCGGCGTCCTTGGTCGTGGTCGGCCCGTCGGTCAGCGTGTGGCCGTAGTCGAGGCGGACGTTGAAGTGTTCAGTGACGCGGAAGCTGGTGCCCACGCCGATCGCCGCCATCGACGATGCGTCGTCCTGCTCGGCCAGCGGCCTGCGCAATCCCAGCCAGGCGCCGTCGAGGAAGCCGTAGACGCGCCAGTCCTGCAGGTCCCACAGCGCGAGCGGGCGGCTGCGCCACTCGATGGTGGCCAGGCCGCCGTAGTCGCCGATGCCTTCGGCGGAACGGTAGCCGCGGGTCGTGTACATGCCGCCGGCGGCGAATTGTTCGCCGGACACCAGCGGCTGGTCGGTCAGCTGCGCGGAGATCCGCGCGAACCATTGCGCGCCGTTCTCCATCGTGTAGGTGTCGCTGAGGTCGGCCTTGACCGCGAAGAAGCTGCCGTCGGCATGCGCGCGCTTCCAGTCGAACTCATCGTCGCTGCTGCCGTAGCCCAGCAGGCTGCGCGTGCCGAACACGGTCTGCAGGCCGACGCTGAGGTGGTGCTTGTCGCCCTGCCGGAAGCCGTTGTAGGCGAATGTCACCGGCGCGTACTTCAGCGGGGCGAAGTCCGACGGCATGCCGACCATCGCCACCGACTCGTCCAGGTCCTTGAACTCCACGCCGATCGACAACTGGTGCCACCAAGCGCCGGTCATCGGCAGCGAACGCACCAGCTTGGCGCCCAGCGCATGCCCCTTGCCGGTGACGTTGGTGTCGCCGATGGACACGACGTTGCTGTCGGACTTGTAGCCGGAGAACTCCAGCGTCCAGTCCGGGCTGCCCAACGGCATGGCGTAGGACCCGGACCACACGTTCGCCTGGTCCAGGTCCTGCGGCGCGGCGAAGAACGTCAGCGACGCCACGTGCTCCTTCTGCCACAGGTTGTCGTGGCCGATGGTGAGGATCGACCGCAGCGGCTCGGTGTCGGCGCTGTGGTCGTTGTTGAGCGTGGCGCCGAACCGCCAAGGCGATTTGTCCTGCACTTTCAGGTCCACGTCCATGGTGCCGTCGGCCTGGCCTTGCTTGACCAGGGGCACCACCTGGCGCTTGGCGGTGCGGTTCAACGCCGCCAGCTGCACCTGCGCCTGCTCGAAGTCGGGCACGCTGCCCGGCCGCAACGCGGGCACGCGCTCGCGCAGCGCGTCGCTGCCGTTGTGCTCGGCGCCGCTCACGCTGACCTGACCGATGCGCGTTTCGGTCACCTGCAGGATCACCACGCCGCCGCTGACCTGCTGTTCCGGCAGGTCCACGTACACCGACTGGTAGCCTTTGCCCTGATAGGCCGCCTGCAGCGCGCCGCGCGCCGCTTCCACGTCCTGCAACGTCCGTCCCGGCCCCAGGTACGCGGAGACCGCCTTTTCGATGTCGCGGGCCGCCAGCACCGTGTTGCCGCGCACCAGGTACTCGTTGATGTTGACGCGCTGCGCCGGCGGCGGCGCAGCGGCCTGCGCCGCCACGGCGTCCGGCCCTGCCGGCGGCGCCGACTGTGCACTGGCCACGTCGAGGCCGGCCAGGATGCACAGGGTCAATGGCGCGAACGCAAGCGCCTTGTTCGATTGGAACATCGGTTAATTCTCGAAACGGGAAAGGGTGAAGAAGCCGTCGCGGCTCCGCTTCATGCAGGTGTCGACCCGAGCGCGCGGAAACGGATCCCCCCGCGTGTTTCCTGCGGCCCGGGCATCATGGCGTGCGCATGTATCGCCGACGTTGCAAAGCGCCGCGCTTCCGGTCCTGTCTCGCGGCGAAGGCGCTCGATGGGCACCTTCGCCACGATCGCCATGACGATTGCAGTCATTGCGTGTCCGGCGCCAAGCGCGCGCGTTGCTCGGGCGTCAGCTCTCCCATGCCGACCACCTGCACCACGCTGTTGCTGTCGTAGCCCTCGTCCTTGCGCGGCGGTTCGACACTGCTGGAATCCTCGCCGAAACCCAGCACCTGCACGCTGATCACCGAGGGCCGCGACTGCTGCGTCTGCCGTTTCACCATGTCCTGCGCGGCCTGCACCGCGCTGTTGGCCGCCGCGCTGGCCGAGGTCAGCGCGCTGACGTTCACCGCCGCCGCCACCGGGATGCCGGTGGCTTCGCCCTGGGTCTGGATGTTCTCGGCATTGAGCACCTGCAGCGCGGCCAGGTTCACGTTGCCCGACACGCGGATGCCCGCCTCGCCCGCATCGATGGTGCCCAGCGGCGCGATCAGGTCGATGTCGCCCGGCGGCACTTCGGGAACGGGATTGAGCGTGGCGATGCCCGCACCGGTGTTCGGCGCGCTCGGCGACAGGCTGACGTTGCCGACATCGTCGTAGGCGCGGCGTTGCGGCGTATACACCACCGTGGTCTTGCTGCCGCGGCCGGCGTTGATGTCGCCCTGCGCGGACCACGCCAGGATGTCGCCGCCGAAGGTGGTGAAGATGCGGCTCTGGCCCATGAGGATGTCGTCGAGCGCGTACAGGTTGATGTCGCCCTCGCCCTGGGTCATCACGCCCGATCCGGCGCCCGGGACGAATCCGCCGTCCACGCCCACCAGGGTGCGTCCGCCGGGCGTCATGATGCTGATGTCGCCGCCGAAGTTGGTGTGGATGCCGGCGTCGAGCACGTCGTAGAACGCCACGTCGTAGCCCGGGCTGCCCAACGCCTCCCATTCGGCTTTGGTGATGTAGGTCTTGCCGGGTGTCGGACGGTCCTTGCCGATGCCCTGGGAGTTCACCCAGTCGTCGTAGTAGAGCGCACTGCTGAACAGGGTCAGGTCCCCTTCGTAGACGCGCGTGTGGCCTGCGGCGTCGCGCTCCGGCAACAGCGTGGCGATGGCCTCGCGGCCGCGCAGGTAGCTGCCGAAACGCTGGCCGTCGCGGTCGTTGTATTCGCGGCCGGCGGTCTTCAGTTCGGCGTAGTAGACGTTGCGCAGGAACGCGCGCTGCTGTTCCGGCGGCAGCCCGTCGAAGAATGCGCGCGCGTCCATCGTCGCCGCATCGAAGCGCAGGCCCAGGCCGTTGTCGCCGCCGAAGCGTTCGCTCAGCCAGTTCACCAGATGCAGCCGGCTCTCGACCTTGTACTCGCGGGACAGCGAGCGGTTGCTGGCGGCCCGCCCCTGCGCCACGGCGTCGCTGCGCTGCTGATCCAGCTCGGCCTGCTTGCAGGCCAGGAACGACGCGGCGCCGGCGTCATCGCCGCTGTAGCCGAATTCGCGCTGCAACCAGCGCGCCAATGTCAACTCGCCGCTGTAGATGGTCAACGCCTTGCCGGGCTGATCGGCGAACGGCCGTTCTGAATCGGCCTGGTTGCCGGGATCCAGGTAGCGCTCCGCGAAGCCGGACCAGTTCGCGCCCTCGCCCATGCCGGCGGCGACGGCGATGCTCGCACCGCTGCTGCGATCGCCCGGCGCGCCGTCCACCACCGACCCAAGGCTCTTCAACTCGCCCTTGTCCGCGAAGTAGAGATGGCGCCCGGCGGTGACTTCCAGCAGGCCCGGACCGGTGATGTAGAAGCTGCTGTGGCGGATATCGCGGCCCGCTTCCACCACCGAGATGTCGTCGGCATGCGCGTGCGAGACCAGGTTGCCCTTGCCGGCGACGACGGTGTCGTTCTTGCCCAGGGGCGTGCCGGAATCGGTGATGTCGCGGCCGGCGCGGATGGCCACCGGAATGGAACCTTCGTAGCGCACGCCGTCGCGGCCCTGGTAGCCCAGCGAGGCGATGTTGCCGGTACGCAGCCCGACGATGTCGCCTTCCACCGCGTAGTACTGCGCCGGCTGCTGCGCCTGCGGCGCATAGGCAGACGTGGCCGCACTGGCGAAGGTGAACAGCGCGGCGCCGTTGTGGCGCCCGCCCTCCAGCGCCCAGTCGCTATAGGCCGCCGCTTCCGGGGCCACGTTGTGCACGCGCACCGGATCGAAGCCCCACTGGCCGCCGCCGGTGTAGGACAGCAGGCCGGAGAAGCCGGGACGGAACGGACTGGTCAGCGCCAGCGGGTCGGCGGTCGAGGCGGTGATCGGATAGCCGCTGGCGTAGATCGAGTCCATCGCCAGCAGTTGCAGTTCGCCCTTGCCGGTGACGTTGACGAACTGCTCGCCGTGCGGCGACGGCGCCAGGGTCAGGCCCATCGACACTCGCAATGGCGACTGGGGGGCTATCGAGTTGAGCAGCGGGGTGGTGCCCACGCCGTAGTACATGCTGCCGTTGGCCGCGACCGCGCGCAGGATCGAAGGATAGAAATGGCCGTCCAGGGTGGCCGACTGGTTGCGGCCGCGGGAAGGACTGACCATGTCTTCCGTCACGCCGCTCTCGGCCCACGCCGTGGTCGGGGTCAGATTTCCGCCGGCGCTGAACAGATCCACCGCACTGGCCGGCGTCCACAGCGAGAACCAGCTCCAGCCCTCGCCCTCGTGTGCGACGCCTTGGTAGGAGAACGGCGTGGCGTTGTACTGCAGGCTGCGGCCGGGGTCGACCACGCCGCCCAGGACCAGATCGCCGCGGCTGTCCAGGCGTGCGGTCGCATCGCCGACCACCAGCACCGGTCCGCCGCCGGACAGCGAACGTCCGGCGGCGAAGGGATCGCCGCCGCGCGAGTCCAGCTGGTCGAGCACGCCATAGCGCAGCTGCACGCCGCCGACGGCGCCGGCCTGCAGGTTCAGCGCGCCCCGCAGGTTGACGAAGGTGCTGTTGAGATCGTGCTCGTTGCGCTGCAGGGCCGGGTTGGGATTGAGCGCGCCGCCGAGGCGGATGTCCAGATCGCCACCGCCGGTCTGCACCAGCTCGCCGGCTGCCGTCATCCGTCCGGTGCTGGCGACCGCCAGGTGCAGGCCCTGGCTGCGCGGCGCATGGGAGCGGGGATTCCCCGTCTGTCCGGTGAGCGCGGCATCGCCGCGCGCGCTGATCATGCCGGCGTCGCCATCCGTTTCCAGCCTGAGGTTGCCGCCGCCCAGCGTGCCGATCCCGGTGAATCCGGTGAGGAACGGCGTATTGGCGAACAACCGTTGTCCGGTCTCGTCCCGCTGGCCATTGGCCGGCCCGGCCACATACGTGCCGAAGTTGATCCACCAGGCCGCCGGCACGGCGTCCGCGCCGGTGTCCACGCTGCCGGTGCCCTGGCGCCAGAGCCAGCTGCCCACCGCGGTGGTGCCGATATGTTCGCGGACGTTGCCCAGCGGCACGTTGTACCGGTACTGCCCGGCGTTGTGACCGATGAGATCGCCGATGACGTCGCCCTGCGCGCGCAGCAGCACGTTGCCGCCATGCTCCGGGTACCACGCCTGGTACAGGCTGCCGTTGCCCCCGTCGACCCAGGCCTCGTACTCCGTGCCTTCGCTGCCGAGCACGCTGCCATCGGCCAGGCGGCCCCGGCGCTGGTCGTACGCAGCGCCCAGCGATGCCGACGCGGTGCCTGCGGTGTAGATGCCATAGGGCGAACTCATCTGGAAATCGCCGCCGGAGATCAGGTCCAGATCGCCGGTGCCGGTGCGCAGCACGCTGAACAGTTGCTGGCGTGCCGGCCGGCCTTCCATCCGGGTCTCGGCGGGCTTGCCGGGGTCCAGGACCCCGACCGTGGCGCCGACACCCCAGTCGTTGAGTTCCAACGGCGTTTCGGAAAAGACGCCCATGTCGCGCAGCGTCTGCAGCAGATCCGCCGGAATCTGTTCCCCCGGCACGATGCCGAAAAGCCCCATCGCCTCCCAGGTCGCCACGTCGACATCCGGCGCCCAGTGATAGGTCGTCGGCCTGCCGGTGCCGGGAACCTCCACTTCCATGAAGCCCAGCCCAAAATGCGTATCGGCCAGGTGCAGGCGCGCGCCGCTGTCGTGCCGGACCAGCCGCGTGTCCGCCGCCGCCGTGTCCGCAGCGGCGACCAGGCGCAGATCCCACGATTGCGACCCTTGCGGCAGCATCGGCGCCAACGCCCAGGTCCTGCCCTGGTTGCCGTCGGCATCGGCCGCCGGACGCAGGTTGACCATGACCGCGCCGCCGGGAAGCTTGACGTCGGTTTCGGCCGGCACGAGGGCGCCCTTGCCCAGCGCCAGCGGCCGGTCCAGGGTCGCGATCGCCGGCAACGGCACGCCGCCTGGCCACACGGCGGCCGCCATCTGCGTGTCCGATGGCAGGCGAAACCCCGCGCCCAATCGCATGCCGGGCTGTAGTTCGACCGGCTGCTGCAGCACCGTGCCCGCCGCATGGACGATGTTGTCGCCGGCATCACGCACCGCCGCGCCGAGCACGCTGCCAGCCGGCAGCGTGAGCGCCTGCTCCAGCGGCATCGCGACGGGCAGCACCGTGCCCGCCGGCAGGGCCATGCCCTGGGTGGGCAGGTCGTAGTTGAGTGTGCGCCCGGCCGCGAACTGCGTGCCTTCGGCCAGGGTGACCAGGCCGCCATGCGGAATGATCAGGTCCCCGCCCCAGGGCATGCGCCCGGCCGGCAGCACCCAGCCCTTGTCGTCCGGCGAGACCGGCAGTTTCGATCCGTCGAAGCCGTCGCTCAGGCTGCCGAAGATTTGCAGGTCGCCGCCCGCGCGGATCAGCAGTGCGCCCGCTTCGCCCGAGCCGTACGCGCCGGTCAGCTGCGCATGCGGATTGACGCTGGCGTAGCGATGGCCGGACAGATCGATGTCGCCATCGATGTGCAGATCGCCATCGGCCGTGCTGCTGACGATCTCGATACCCGGGCGGAGATGGAACTGGTTGCCGTAGGCGCGCAGTCCGCCCAGCTTGCCGTTCATCAGGCCGCCGTTCGCCAGCGCGTTGGCGACGAACTGCTGGCTGTCGGCATGCTTGCGGTCCAGGTAGGCCTGGTCGATGGTCTGGTAACCGCGGCCGTCCACGCCGATATCCGTCCCGGCAGCGGCGTCGTCGTAGCGCTGGAAGGCATTGACGGTGACCGCACGGGCGCCGGCGATCCGCACCGTGCCCGACGCGTCGATGTCCACGTCGTTGCCGGTGGTGCCACCCAGGCGTGGCGCATTGAGCGTGACGGTGCCGTAGTCGGCGCTCGCGCCGGCCACGCCCAGGTCCATGCGCGCCCCGCTGCCGATCGCCAGGCGGCCATCGCCGGAATCTATTTCGATCGTCGCGCGGTTCGGCGCCTCGATCGCCTTGCCATAGCTGTCCGTGCGCAACACGCTGCCGCTGGCGTCGAGCACCGCGCTGCCGGCCACGGTGACGCCCGCGTTCGCCGCCAGGCGGATGCTGCCCACCTGCTCGCCGCTGGCATCGACCGTGCCGTTGACGGTGAGGCTGCCGTTGTCGACGGAGACGTTGATCTCGCGCGCCTTGAGTTCGTCGCCGACGACCAGGTCGCCCTGCCTGAACTGGAAGCTGCGGCCGCCGAACGCTTCGCCTGCGGTCAGCCTGGCGTTGAGGCCGCTGAAGTCGGCGATGCGCTGGCCGCGCACGTCGATGTAGCCGGAAGCGAACGGCACCGCGGTGCCGCCGGCGTCGTAGTGCCCGCTGCTGCCGGCGGCTATCGCGCCGGCCAGGTCGACGCCGCCTTCCAGCGCCATCGCCGTCAGCTTGCCGGCGCGGTTGAAGTCGGCGGAGATATCGATGCGCGACGCCGACGACTGCAAAACGTCGCCCTGGCGGCTGTCGAGGACGACGTCGCCGCCCCAGCTGTACTTGCTGACGTCGTAGAAATCGATCTTCCTGCCGGCCAGATCCAGCCATGCGCCATCGGCCAGCGCCACATCGCCGTCCGCCGCCAGTGTCAGCTTGCCGCTGGGCAGCAGGACGGCGGTGTCCAGCGTCAGCGCGCCGCGCGCGTCCAGGACCAGTTCGGCACCCAGCGCATCGGCCAGCGCGGTGTTGTCCGGCGAGGGCCGGGCGGCGCCCGTGGGTGCCGTGGCGGTGATGTTGCCGCCGGCCTTGATCGTGTTCACCGAACCGGCATGGCCGGTCAGCAAGGGCGTGGAGATGCTGAGATCGCCACCGCTGTGGCGGAACGACTTGCTGGCGTCGTCCCAGCCATCGCGGGACTGGTAAACCGACAGGCTGCCCTTGTGGTTGGCGGTGATCCGTTCGCTGGCATTGAGCGCGACGCCGGCGAACCCCAGGGCCAGGCGGTCGTGCGTGGCCAGCGTGTCCGCTTGGCTGCGCGGCCCGTAGCCGAACTCGATCTGGCGCGCATCGACGACCAGTTGGCCGCTGCCGGAACCCGGGCCGCCGGCGACCAGGCTGCCGGCGGCGCCCTTGGCGCCGTTCCAGACCAGCGTATCGGTTTCGATGCGTGCCACGTCCGCCGCATCGCCGTAGCCGTAGAGCGCGGGGGTGCCCAGCACCAACTGCTTCAACGACGACTTGCCGGTGATGGCGTCGAACGTGGACAGTTCCACCGAATCGAAGAAGTTCACCGAATCGCGCGCGGTGAGCACCAGATTCTCCAGCGCCGGCGCGCCGGTGCTGGTGTCGCCCGCCAACAGGCGGTCGAGCACCTGCTGGTTCAGGGTCAGGCCATTGGGCAGGACGCCGCGCGCGGCGGCATCGGCCAGCGCCTGTTCGCTGCCGATGTTGATGCCGCCCACCGCCAATACCAGGTTGCGGGTGCCATAACGCACCGACTCGTCCAGCAGGAACGACTTCTCGGTGGCGGCGGTGATCGTGCCCTCGGCGTAGAGCCGGGTGCTGCCCGTGCAGCTGGCGCCCTCGGCGCAGGCGCCGATATCGATCTTGCCGGAACCGTAGAGGCCATCGCCGGCTTTCGGTGCCAGCATGTCCAGCCAACCATTGGACAGCGCCAATACGCCATTGAGGCCCGGGTCGAACACATAGCCCAGCTTCGAGTCCCAGGCCGCCGCGCCGCGGCCCAGCGTGTCGATGGAGGCGCCTTGCTCCACGGTGATGCCGCCCGCGGGCTGCCCGCTGATCAGGAACACCTGGGCCGCGGACAGCACGGCGCCTTCGCGCAGCGTGATCGAACGCGCGCTGGTGAAGCTGCTGCCGAGACTGACCAGGTGCGCGTCCTGCGTCCTGCGCTGCCCGTCCGTGAACTGCGATATCAACTCGTTGCCGATGCTGAGGGTGGAAGCACCCACTCCGTTGAGCACATCGGCATGCAGCGAGACGCCGTCGAATCCTTCGGTCGCGGCCGCGCCTTCGCCCAGGATTTCGATGTCCCGGCCACGCACCACCAAGGTGCCGCCGTAACCGCCTTCGGCCGCCGCGAAGCGCACCGTGCCGTCCGCCATCTGCAGGCCGTGGCGATCGTCCAGGCCGTTGCCCGGCGCCAGGTGCAGGGTCTTGGCGTCGCGCTCGAGCAGCGGCCGCGGCACGCCGTCGCGCTGGGCCCAGGCCAGGCCGAACTCGGCAAAACTGGTTTCGTTGTACTGCGAATAGGCGCGCAGCGTGTCGGCCGAGGTGAGGATCGCCTGGGTCGGCAAGGCGTCCGCGATATCGGTACCGGCGACGCTCAGCCGCGCGGATGCGCCGTAGGAGCCGTTGCGCATCGGGCTGACCGCGCCGGCGGCCGCCACGCTGTTGGCCAGGCCGTTGAGCTCGACGCGGAACGCGCCGGGCAGCAAGGCGTACGAGGACGGCAGCAGCGTGTAGGTGCCGGCGGGCAGGCCGGGCACGCCTTCGCCCAGGGTGATCTGCCGACCGATCGCGGGATCGCCGGCGCCATGTTCCTGCGCCACCGGCGCGTAGCCCGGCTGCGTGCCCGGGACGATCGCATAGACCGGATTGGTCGACAGGCCCGGCAGCACGAAGCCACCGCCATCGGCCGCCATCTGCACCAGCGGATTCAGGCGCGCATCGGTGGAGCCGCCGCGCCCGGACAGGAACGCCGCGCCGGTCAGTTTTCCGCCACCGGAAAGATCGATCGATGCGCCTTCCTGCACCTCGATCCTTCCGCCGTCCAGCTGCACGGACCCCATCAGGCTGCCGAGGCCCTGGTAGGTCACGTCGCGGCCGTCGTAGGTGTAGGTCAGGCCGTCGACGGTGCCGCCGTAGGGCATGGTCAATCCGGCGGCGCTGGCCGAGGTGATGCTGCCGGGACGAAGGACCACGCTGCTGGGCTGGCCGACGTCGTGTTCGTCCGGATCCACCAACGTGTTGCCACTGCCCATGACGATCGTGCCCAGCGGCGCGCGCAGGACGCCGCCATGGTCGATCGCGCCGGAGCGCAGATACAGGCTGCCGAAGACGGAGAACGGCACGCGCGGCTCGGCGCTGCCGGTGCGCTCGATGCGCAGGCTGCGCTCGCCGTCGAACGCCACCGCTTCGCCGCCCCACTGGTTCAAGTAGGGATAGCGGCCCACATTCACCTCGGCGAGCGCGTGGGTCGCCGGATAGACCTGGCTGGCCGCAAGCACCAGGTCGCCGCCGGTGTCCAGCGACGTGCGGTCCTTGGCGATGGCCTTGAGGAAACGCAGATCGCCCTGGCTGCGCAGTTCCACCGTCTCGAAACCGTCGCGCCGCACCTCCAGCCGCGTGCCGTCCGCCTGCTCGGCGGCGCCGGCGGTGCCGAAGCCGACGTCCTCGATGACGTCCAGCAGGCTGCTGTCGATCGTCAGGCGCGAGCCTTCCAGGACCTCCGGCAGGCCCGAAGGCGTCGGGTACGGCATGGTGTGGTGATCTTTCTGCGAACGGGTGGCGCCGGCCAGCCGCACGTAGGGGGCCGCCAGCGCGATGTCGGCGCCTTGCGAACCCGGCGCAAGACTGATGCTGCCGGCGGTCAGGCGCAGGCTCTGGCCCAGCTGCAGGTCCACGCCATCGCCGATGCCGAGAACGCCGTTGACCAGCAGCGAAAGATTGTCGAAACCGCCGGCTTGGATCCGGTCCACGCCGATGCGCGCATGGCCGTAGTCCAGCCCCGTCCCCGCGTGCCCCGGTTGCAGCCGTTCCGGCAGCGCTTCGCGCTCCTGCTCGGCCACCAGATGCATTTCGCGCACGCTGCGCACGCGCGCATCCGGCCTGTCGGCGAGCAGATAGTTCGGCGTTTCCAGCGCCAGCGCCAGGGTGCCGCCCGCCGCGCCGGCGCCGCCTGCCGCCGCGCGCAGGTCGCCATCGACGAACAGGCCATTGGAACTGGCCAGATGGATCATTCCGCCATCGGAGGCGATCGGGGCCGCCTGCCCTTGCGGAACGTCGAGCGTGGCCGCCGCGCCGGACGCATCCAGCCGCGCACCGGGACGCACCACTACGAACGCGTCGGCTGCGCCGACCTCTGTGGCATCGGCGTTGTACTTGGCGCCGATCTGGATGCGGCCGCCATCGGTCACCTGTCCATAGCGGCGGCCCTGCGCGTCCAGCGCGACATGCGCGAGACCGGCGACATCCAGCAGCGCGGTTTCGCCGATCCACAGCGAGCGATCATGCGACTGGCCCGTGTTCAGCGCGGGATCGAAGTCGTCGATCTGCAGATCGATGTGGCCGCTCGCAGCGCGCAACGTGCCTTCCACGGTGATTTGCCCATTGCCGGTCAAGCCGATGCTGCGCCCGGGATCGACGCTGACGCGCGCGCCCTGTCCGATCGACAGGGTCGATGGCGCGCCGTAACGACTGCCCGCGTGCAGTTGCAGGTCGGCGCCATCGCGAAGGGATAGCCGCGCCGCGGTCACGTCTTCCTGGAACTGCGGCGGCTGCCACAACGTCAATGCCGCGCTCGGGTCGGCGCCCGTTTCCACCCCTCGCGCACTGGAACGGTCCCACTGCAGCACCGGCATGCGCACGTCGATCGTCGCGCCTTCGGCAACTGCCAGGCTCTGCTGTCCGGCGATGTCGTAGGAAGAAAAACCCTGCGCGAGCAGGTCCGCATCCAGGTGCAGCGGCGCGGCCACCGCGACGTCCTGCTCGAGCACCCTGCCCGCGGCGATGCGGCTTCCCGCCTCGAACACCACCGCGACCGGTGCCCGATCGCCGGCCTTCACCACCGCCGTCGCCGGCTTGACCGCCAGGCCGTTGGGGAACACCTCGCCCTGGACCACATAGCCGGTGGGGAAAGTGCCGCCGATACCGGTGATGACCGTGCCCGCGGGCAATTCCGGCGGCGTGGCATACGAGTACACGGCGATCTGCTCTCCGCTCGCCGTGTTGACCCAATAACTGGCGCCCGTATCCGGCCTCGGCAGCGCCCAGGCGGCACCGAGCGTCACGTAGCTGTCCGCTTGGCCCAGCGTGATCGCCGGGGCCGAACCCACCGCCTCGCCCGGCTTGGCGTGGCTGCGCGTGTAGCGATAGTCCGACGGCAGCACGGCGCCCTCGGCCACGCTGAAGTCCGATTCGGTGATCAGATCGATCAGCGAGGCCTCGCCCTGCCTCAGCACGCCATCGCTGCCCGGCACCTGACCGCCGATCACCACCGAACCGCCGGACTGCAAGGTCAGCCGGCCGCCGCCCTTGACGCCCTGGCTGCGCACTTCGCCTGCCAGCGTCAACCGTCCCGGCTTGGCGTCGTCGACGGTCTCGCTGGTCGGCAGATCGCTGGCGATCAGCGCGATGTCGCCGCCGCGCCCGCCGCGCAGGGTGTCGTCGGCCATCAGCACCGCGCCCGCCGAGGCGTCCAGCAGCGCGCCCTTGCCCACGCTCACGCTGCCGCTGCTGCGCACGTCGATGTCGCCGCCGCCCGCATACGGCATGCCGCCGATGTCACCCCCGTCCCGCGCCAGGTTGGTCCACAGGCCGCGCGCATCGAGCACCACATCTTCATCGATCGCGGTGCGCGCGGACATGCCGTCCGGCACGGGCGCCACCGCCGTTTCGATCCATCCCAGGTTGCTGGTCCATTTCTCGACCACGTTGCCCAGAGCGATGCGACCACCGCGCGCGGTGAGATCGGCGCCGACGTCCACCTGCGTGGCATGCAAGGCGATTTGCCCACCGGCTGCCACCGCGACCGCCTCGTTCACCTCCACGCCGGCGGTCGCGTAGGCCTTCAGCGAACCCAGTTCCTGGCGGTTGAGCCAGCCCGCGTCCAGCACGATGCGTTGCGCATCGGTGTCGCTCCCCTGCGCATCGGTGCCGGTCTGCCCCGTTTCGTCGTCGGCAACCTGTCCGATGACGATCTCCTTCGTGACCGCGCCGGCGCTGTAGCGCAGGTCCTGGGCGTCCTTGTCGTACACCGTCGCATAGCTGCCGACGATCAGTTCGCCGTTGCGCGCGGCGGCCGTCTGGCTTTGCCGATACCCGTCCAGATCCTGCTCGCGCGCCTGGGTCTGCCGGTCGCCCTGGAACGTGGCGGTCTCGATGTCGCCTTCCAGCGTGGCGGCGCGGGTGGCGACCACCAGCCTGCCGGCGTCGCGGCCGACGGTGTAGCCGTTCTCCAGCCGCTTCTGCCTGCCGATCAACGGACTGTAGTAGTACGCGGTGGCGGCACTGCCCCAACGCGCATGGGTATCCTCGAAACCGCGGTACAGGCCGGTGTACAGCAGGTCGCCGGGCGCGGTCGACGCGTTGTAGAGCTTGCCGTCGGCGCCCTTGAGGTGGGTCTGGTTGACATAGCCGGTCTGCACGTCGAGGGTGCCGCCAGACAGGTTGATGCTGGAACCCCGCTGGCTGACCAGCTCGCCGCCGCCGAACTGCACGGTGCCGCCCTGCGCCGACCATTCGCCGATGCCATGGCCGGTGATGCCCAGGTAACCGCCCACTTCCAGCAGCCCGCCGGCGGTGTACCAGCGATCGGCTTCGTAGCCGTTGGTGCCCGCCGGGACCAGCACCAGGTCGCGCCGGTCCAGCCAGATGTCGTTGTTGTTGAGCGCCTTGCCGTCGCGGTTCACCGGGGCGTCGCGCTGCTCGTTGCCCTGCACGTTGATCTGGACGTTGTTCGCCTCCATCGCGATCTTCACGCCGACATAGCCGGACACGTCGATGCGCGCGTCCTCCTGCACGCGGCTGGTACCCGCGGCCTCGACCAGCACCTGGCCGCTGGTGGCCAGGGTCAGGCTGCCGCCGTCGAAGGTCACGTCGCCGCCGCTGCCGATCTGCACCAGCGACTGGTCGCGCCGGTGCTGCACGCCGTCGCCCGGCTTGTCCGCGTCCTTGACCAGGGTCTCGCGCTGCACGTCCAGCGCGGTGGTCGCGCTGTCGTCGAGCACGATCGCGGTCAGGCTGCCTTCGCCCAGGCGAACCTGGCCGTCCGCGTCGCCTGCGTCGTTGCTCAGGTGGATGGTGCCGCGGGTATGCACCGACGTGGTCGACAGCAGCGTTCCTTGCTGGCGCACATCGCGTCCGGTCAAGGTGATGTCGCCGGTCTTGGCCTGGATCAGGCCGGTATTGCTCACTACGCCGCTGGCACGCGGCGCCGGTGCTTCGTCCCCGCCCGGGGCGGGCGCGGACCGCAACGCGGTCACCACGTTGCCGCGCGTGGTCGAGGTCTGGTTCTGCTCGGTGCCCAGGCCCTTGCGGATCACGAAGGCATCGCCGGCCGCCAGCGTGGTCTGGCCGTTGGCCGTGGCGATCTCGCCGTGGTTGTGGACCTCGGCGCCGAGCAGCATCACGTAGCCGCCGCCCTCGGTCACCGTGGACGGGGTGTGCGTGGTGATCTGCGCGCCGCGCTCCACGATGACGCTGCCGGTGGCCTGGCCGAAGCGGTTCGTCGCGCTGTCCAGATCGTTGGCGAAGGTGGGAACGAATCCAGTGCCCTTCGCCTCGCTGTAGAGCCCCTTGGCGAACTGCTGATCGCTGATGTTCACCGCCGATGCGGCCAGGTTCTTCACGTTGACCTGGCTGCTGCCGCCGAACACCACGCCGTTGCGGTTGATCAGGAACACCGTGCCGGGCGCGTTGATCTGGCCCTGGATCTGCGACGGCCGCGCCAGCGGATCGTTGATGCGGTTGAGCACCGACCAGCTCGCGTCCTGGCGGAAATCCACCAGGGTGTCGCGGCCGACGTTGAACGTCTCCCAGTTGAGCACCGCCTTGTCGGCCGTCTGTTCGATGGTGACGGTGGTCTTGCCGCCGGCGACCGCCTGGGTGGGGTCCTTCGCGTTGTGCCAACCGCTGGTCAGCGCGTTGTCGTCGATCTTCAGGCCGCCTTCGCCCAGTCCGTCGGGCACGCCGCCCGGGCGCGACCGCGCCGCTTCGCGCGCGGCCTGCTGCATACGCTGCTGCACGGCGATGGCCTGCGCCGCCGTGCCCAGGTTCTCCAGCGACGTCTTGAGCCTGTCGCGCGCCTCCTGGGTCTGCTGCTGCGGACGCGGCAGGTTGGCCGGCATGCCATTGGGCAACTGCCCGGTCTGGGCCGCGGCCTGCTGCTGCGCGCCCTTGGTGGCGAACCAGCCGGCACTGAACGCTTGCTGCGCGTGCACGCTGCCGGCCATGCCGCCGGCCACCAGCAGCGCGGTGATCGCATGTGCCAGCGGCTTGATCCGCAAGCCGCGGTTCGCGGAGTTGCGGCCAGCCTGGTTCGCCTGTTTCACCATTGCATCCACCCGTCGGAATATCGTTCGCTGATATGGACGAGCGCCTTCGATCCATGCCGATCGCGGCCGCGCATCGCGCGGCCACGATCTTCGCAATGCACCGCGTTGCGCTCGTTACGAGGGATAAGACCGGCGCTTGCGGCGCGGACTGAACCGCTGCAACAAAAATTTCATGCGCGCCGCGAAACAGCCGCAAATCGCCTGGCGCGTTTCATGCCGGTGTCATGTGGACGCGCTATACCGCGCGCGCCCGGCGATCCTGCGGCATACGCGGCACGCGAAGACCGACGCCTGCAATCGCCCGAAACCGGCCGCAGAGCGCCTCAGCTCATCACGATCACGCCGCCGGGCATCGACAGGATCCTTGCCCCATAGGCATCGCGCACCAGGTCGACGAAAGTGTCCAGGCGATCGAGCGGGATCCGCGCCTGCACCAGCCGCTCGGCCAGTGCGCTGTTGGTCACGACGATCCGGCCGCCGCGATGGCGGTTGATCTCGTCCACGACCGCCGCCAGCGGCTCGTTGTTGAAGATCAGCAGGCCGTGCCGCCAACCGTCGATGCGCTCGGCATCGACCTGCGCCACCGACGCGATCCGGTTCGGCGCCAACCGCGCCTGCCAGGCCGACTGCAGCACCACGTTGCGTCCGTTGCGGCTGACCCGTGCCGCGCCCTGCAGGCAGGTCACCCTGATGTCGTCGTCCACGCAACGCACGTTGATGCGCGAGCCGGGCGAGGGGACGACCTCGGCGCCCGCGACCAGAACCGAGAAACCCGCCGCCGCGGCGCGCGGCAGTTCGAACTGCGCTTCGCCTTCGAGCAGTTCAATGCCGACCGAACGGCCGCCGCCGGGCTGGCGCTTCAGCGCGGTCCGGGTGGCCATCGCGATCGTCAATCCCTGCACGTCGAATTCGAGGCTTTCGCCGGTGGCGGTGCGATAGTCGGCCGACATTTCCTGCCAGTCCGGCCACAGGCCCAGCGGCGATTTGGCGACCATCCAGCCCGTGGCGGCCGCCACCGCGCCGCCGAGGAACGCGCGGCGTCCCATGCGCACCTCACGCCCATGCCGGCGCCCAAGCGTGGCGCCCGGGCGTGGCGCAAGCGGCGTGGCGGCGTTGCCAGGCGCGGCAGCATCGGCCCGCCCGCGCTCGGCAGCCACCGCCAGCCCGTGCGCCGGCTCCAGCGCCCGCCACACCTGCCGGGCTTCGGCGAAAGCGCGCGCATGCAGCGGATCGGCCTGGCGCCAGCGGCGAAACGCCTCCGCATCGTCCACGGTGGCGCGACCGGACGTCAGCCGCAGCAGCCAGTGCTGCGCCTGCTCCCTGACGGACGCACCAGTGGGCATCGGTTCTGTGGTCTTCATATTCATCAGGACGGTTTTCCCGCCCCCGGACCGAACCGCTGCACGGCTTTCCGGTCCAGCCGCGTGGCGCAGTGTTGCAGCGCCCTCTTCAATTCCTTGCCGATCATCCGCAGCGATACGCCGTGCTGCTGGGCGATGGCGTCCAAAGGCTGCTGTTCGATCCGCGCCGCCACCAGGATGGCGCGCTGCCGCGGGCTGAGTTCCTGCAGCGCTTGCGCGAGCAGCAGCAGTTCCGACTGGCCGAAGGCGACCACCGCCGGGTCGATGCCGCCGGTGTCCTCGTCCATCAGCGCCTCGATTTCTTCGCCGGTCAGCACCCGCGCCTGGCTGGCACGCTGGTCCGAGGCGACGTTCACCGCCATCCGGAACAGGTAGGCGACCGGATTGCGCTGCGGGTGGGTCGCAGCGCCCATGCGCTCCACCCGCAACCAGGTTTCCTGCAACGCGTCCAAGGCCAGATCGTCCGAACCCAGCCGCCGCCTCAGGCGCTTGCGGAAGGCCTCGTAGTTGTCGAGGAACAGGCTGCGCAGGCCGGCGCTCATTGCGATCGCTTGCATGGTGGCGTGGACGTGTCCGATTCCGGCAGCAACAACAGCATCACCGGTTGCGGTACCTCGCTCGGCAGGCCGCGCAGCGGCAATCCGGCCAGGCGCCGCACGATCTCCAAGTCGCGTTGCGCATCGCCGCTGGATTCGAACAGTTCCGGCTGCCGGATCCGATCGCCTTCGTCCAGCCAGAAGCGCACCCCGGCGCGATAACGGCCGGGACGCGCCAGCGCCGACGCGCACAAGGCCTGCTCCAGCGAGCGCTGGATGACGCGCGCGCTCCTCGCGCGCGCAGCCACGCTCCCCGCCGTCGTCGCGGGCACCGCATGCGCGTTTTCGGTGGCGGACGAGACGGTGCCAGTCGCCACCAGGGTGAACGCCCCGTCCTCCACGTACCTGGGCGCAAGCCCTGTGCCGACCAACATCAACTGCAGTGCCTCCCTTTGCCGATAGCGTCCCGAGACCGGCGAGGACTCCAGCCCGACCAGCAGGCGCGAATCGATCAGCACGGCCAATCCGGTCGCCTCCCCGAACGCCTGCAACGCATCGGCCAACGGTTGCGAAGGAATGTCGAACGCGCGCACCGCCTCCACCCGCGCCTCCGCACCGTTGCCCGATCGCGGCGCGTGCGCGAACGCTGCCGGTGGATGCAGCCAGGCGAGCGCCAACACGACGAGCGCGTAGCGCCTACCCCTGGATGATCCGGACGCATGCCGCGGCGTGTGGCTACCGATGGCGTCGCGTCCAGGTGTCATCAAACTGCATGCAAGACGCGCCACCATCGCAACGCGGAATCCATCACACTAATCGGGCTCGATTTCAATCCAGTGACATTCATGTCCCGACCTGGACCGCCGCGTCCCCGCCTGTCCATCCTGCCGATCGCCCTGGCATTGCTTGCGGCCGATGCGCACGCGGTCGATCCGGAACCGCAGGATGCGGACGCGGCGGCGCTTCATTGCATCGAAGTCGAAGTGAACGGCGAACGCATTCCGGACTACGGTTGCTTCAGCCAAATGCTCGCCGGCCAACACATGGCCACCGACGGCCGGCCCGCCGCCATGACAGCCTCCGAGCGCATCGCCCGGCGCCCGCCGGCGGAACTGGGACTGGCGGATCGCGCCGCCACCAGCCAACGGATGGGCAATGCCTTCGGCAAGTCCACCACCCCGCAACGGCCGCCGCCGCCCGCGCCGCGCCCGGTCGTGCCCAACCGCTGAAACGGCGAAGGAGCGGCGGCGCGCGATGGAGCGTCGCGTGGCCGAGGCGCCTCAGCGCTGCGAGCCAGACGGGGCGTAATCCGGATTCGCGCGCAGCGACAGCCCTAGCACCAGCGGTTGCTGCATGTCGGCCGGCGGCAGTGCCGACAGCGGCTTGGCGGCCAGCAGCGCGCGCAGGTCGGCGTCGGCCTGGGGGCTGCCGAGCGTCCGGAACTCGGCGCGTTCGATGCGACCCTGCGCCGATATCCAGATACGCACCACCCACGGCTCGGCATGCGCCGCCACCACCTGCGGCTGCTCCAGCCACGCATGCAACCGCGTCACCAGGTCGCCACCTTCGTCGCTGAGGCGGTGCTGCAATTCGCCGCTGGCGAGCGCGGCGTAGGGCACCCAGTGCGTAGGCACCGGTGCCGGCACCGGCGTCGCCGTTGCCCCGGCGCCAGCGGCCAGCATCGCGCCGCCCACGAAGATGCCGCACGCCCTCGCCAGCGATAGCATGCGCAAGCGACGCCGCCAGCCAGATTGCCGGCGTCCCCTCTTGTCCTGTTGCATATCTTCCCTTCCTTGCAAAGTCTCGCCCGCATGCCGTGCGCAACTGCGCCGCGCCCTTGCGCTGCCGACCGCATCGCCACCGCGATGATCGCAACCGCGGCGCTGGCGATGACGCCCAGGAAGCCGCGTCCGCTAGCGGGCGGCGCGCCTTTCGCTTGCGGCCACCAGCGGGGCCGGCTCCAGGTAGATCGCCTGCAGTCGCTTGCGGTCTTCGCGGCTCACGCCCAGTTCTTTCTCGAAGTAGGCGTCGAGCGAGCCGTAGTCGTTGCGGATCTGGTCGAACGCGGCCGCGATCAGCGAGGCGTCGGTGCCCGACAGCACCTTCAGCGCTTCCGGCGGCAGCTTGCTCATCGCTTCCATGGTCGCACTGTGCGGGCCGTCGGCCTTGGGCGCGCCCTTGGCCTTGGACGCGGCATGCTTGGCCTGGCGTGCCGCTTCCTGCTTCGGATAGACGAGGGCGCTCAGCGCGTAGTCGGCGCTGACCGTGTCCGGGGCCACGCCCAGCGCGGTGAGCACCAGTGCACCCAGCACGCCGGTGCGGTCCTTGCCGGCGCTGCAGTTGAACAGCAGGCCGTTGCCTTCCTGCAGATCGGCGAAGGCCTGCTTGAACTGCGCCGCGTACATCTTCGGCATCGTCCGGTAGAAACTGCCGAACACGCGCAGCGCGGCCATTTCCGGGTTGGCCGACGGCGTGGAGAACGCCTTGGCGAAGGCGCCCGGGTCGAAATCCAGCTTGTAGTCCAGGCTGTAGTAGTCGCCACCTTGGGTGATGCGCTGCGCATCGGTCGGCTCGACCTTTCGCTCTTCCTGCGAACGCAGGTCGCAGATGGTCTTGATGCCGAGCTTCTGCAGGTAGGCGTAGTCGGCATCGGTCAGGTCGCTCATCACCCCGGAACGGTAGAGCCTGCCCCACTTGACGCTGCGGCCGTCGGTGGTGCGGTAGCCGCCGAGGTCGCGGAAGTTGACTCCGCCTTCCAGCGGCAGCACGCGTTCGGCGACGATTTCCTTGTGGCCTTCGTTGTCGTCGACCAGCACGTAGGGGCGCGTGCCGGCGACATGTTCGAGCTCCACGCGGCCGCTGGCGCCGGGCGCATCGTCGATCCGCTTGGCGTTGCCGGGAACCTTGCCCTGGGCATCGCTGAGCACGAGGTCGAGTTTTTCGTCGGCGGCCAGCGCGCCGGTCCAGACCACGGCGATCCTGGTCGGCGAAACGCGCTCGACGGCGATGTCGGTCGGCAACTGCGCCTGTGCGTCGAACGCGAGGGCGGCAATGGCGAGGGCCAACAGTGGCTTGCTGTTCTTCATGTGATGTGTCCTCAGAAGCGGATGGCAACGTCGAGCCCGAAGGTGCGCGGGTCGTTGAAGATGCCGTAGGTGCCCAGGCTCGCGGTATTGCTGGTGTAGAACAGGTGCTCCTCGTCCAGCAGGTTGCGCGACCACAGCGAGAATTCCGCCGTGGCCCCGCTGCCGCCCAGCGACACGTCGATCAAGGCCACGCGCGCGTTGACGACGAAGGAACTGTCGGTGAGGGTCTGCTCGACCTCGCTGGTGTAGTAGCCGTCGGACCAGTTGCCGTCGAGGTGGAACTTCAGCGCCGAAGCGCCCAGCGGCACCAGGTAGTCGATGCCGATGCTGCCGGCGTTTTCCGGTGCGTACAGCGGCAGCACGGTGACCAGGGGATTGCCGGGCACATACGGATTGGGCGCGCTCAGCGGGTCGGCCTTGGTGTAGGCGTAGTCCACGCTCAGGGTCAGGCCGTCCAGCGGCATGATGCTGAACTCCAGTTCCGCGCCCTTGGACTTGCCGTCGGTGCTGGCATTGGTGGTGTCGGACACGGTACGGGTCTGGCCTGGCGCCAGCGGCAGGAAGAAGTCCATCTGCCGGTCCTTGACCGTGGCGGAGAACAGCGCCAGGTTCAGCCGCGCGCGGTCGTCCCAGAACTGGGTCTTGGCGCCGAGCTCGATCGCTTCGACCTCTTCCGGCGCGAACGCGCGGTAGCTGATCGAACGCGAATTGGCGCCGCCGGCCTTGAAGCCGGTGCTCCACTTGGCGTAGACCATCGTGTCGTCGCCCAGGTCGTAGGCCACGTTGAGCATCGGGTCGAAGCGGCTCCACGAGCCTTCGAATCCCAGGTTGGACGCTGCGCCGTTCAAGGTGTGCAGCCGCCCTTCCTTATCGTCCTTGGTCCAGCGCCCGCCGGCGGTCAGGTGCAGGTCCTCGATCGAGGCCGGAGTCCAGGTGGCCTGGCCGAAGACGCCGAGGCTGTCGGCCTTGGCCTTGCTGGCGCGGTCGATGCGCACCTTGCCCAGGTCCAGCGGCTGGTTGATCGTGGTGTAGGCGGTGCCGTCGGCATTCCAGCGTAGGGTGTTCGGTGTCTGCGCGTTGTCGCCCACGGTTTCGTGGTAGTAGAACGCGCCGGCGACGTATTCCACCTGCGCGGTGTTGCCGATCAACTGGAATTCCTGGCTGTACTGATGCTGGTAGAACTGGGCCAGGCTGTAGCGCCCGAACTCGCCGTTCGGCGCGAACGAGGAGATCGCATCGTTCAGGCCGTTGTCGAACTGGCCCTGTTCCAGTTGGCGGTACGAACTGATCGACTTCAGCTGCAGATCGTCCGACAGCGTCCAGGTCAGGTTCAACAGGTGGCCATCGGTCTTGCCGACGTTCTCTTCCTGCGGCACGCCGATGATGGCCGAGTCGCGCCGGTCGCGCTGCGCGCCGGCGCTCAGCAACGGACCACGCCGAGCGCTGCCGCCGCCCAGGTACTGGGCATGGTAGGGCGTGGTCGCGTCGTAGGAATGGTCGAGCGCGTACAGGGCCTCGAAGTCGTCGCTCGGCTGCCACAGCGCACTGAGGCGCGCGCCGCGCTTGTTGTAGCCGTTGAAATCCTCCTCACCGCGCATCGGATTGTCGGTGGTGCCGCCGCGATGCGCCTGCACCGCGTCGATCTTGAAGCTGACATCGCCCACGCGCGGCAGATCCAGGTGCATGCCGCTGCTGTAGCCGTCGTAATTGGAGACGCCGACGTTGGTCCTCAGCCCGAACTCGCCGGTCGGCGCCTTGGTCACGATGCTGATGGCGCCGCCTTCGGTGTTGCGGCCGAACAGCGTGCCTTGCGGCCCCTTCAGCACCTCGATGCGTTCCACGTCGTACAGCGCGGTCCCCAGTCCCTGGGCGCGGCCGAGGAACACGCCGTCGACGTACACGCCCACGCCCTGGTCGCGCGCCGGCTGGTTGGCATCGCCGCTGGCGCCGATGCCGCGGATGCCGATGTTCAGCGCCGAGCTGCGGGTGGCGAACGGCGCGATACGCAGCGAGGGAATCGAGCCGTCGGCCAGGCTGCCGAGGGAAATCGCACTGCGATCCTTCAGTTCCTCGTCGTTGAGCACCGACACCGAGATCGGCGTTTCCTGCAGGTTGGTCACGCGCTTCTGCGCGCTCACCACGACCTGGTCGAGCGTGACCGGATCGGACGCCTGCCGGGTCGCGGTTTCCTGCGGGACTTCCTGCGCGAACACCGGCCCGGCGACCAACGCGGCCAGCGCCAGGGCGACAGCGCGGGAAAGAGGATGACGCATCGTGGTGGTTCCTGAAGGGGGTGGGAATAGCCGGCAATCTTGCGAGCCGCGGTTGACAGTTGAATGACCGTTCAACGCACTTCCCTGGGCTACCATCGGCGTCACTCCCACGTGCGAGCGAATCCATGCCTTCATTCGCCAGCAGCGACGCCGCTTCGGAAAACGAACACGCCAGACAGAAGCGCCAGCGCATCCTCGATGCCGCGCGCGAGTGCTTCATCGAAGACGGCTTCGAGGCTGCGTCGATGGCGAAGATCGCAGCGCGCGCGGGCCTGAGCACCGGCCTGCCCTATCACTATTTCGAGAACAAGCGCGCGATCGTATTGGCGCTGATCGAGCAGCATCTGGAGGAAAGCCGCCAGGGCCTGGCGCGGATCCAGGCCGCGGATGGCTTGGCCGAGGCGCTGCAATCGGCGTTCGAACTGTGGCGCAGCCGCAAGGTCAGCGCGTTCCATGTCGGCCTGCAGAGCGAGATCACCGCGCTGGGCATGCGCGATGTCCACGTCGCGCGCGACCTGCAGCGCAACGGCCGGGACATGCGCCAGATGGTCGTGGGTTGGTTGCAACAGCGCGACGCCCAGCAGGGGCGAAGCCGTGCTGCGGACGAACTGGAACTGGCCGCCGCCATGATCCAGTGCTTTTCCGACGGCCTGGCCCTGATGGCTGCGCGCGAACCGGACTTCGACCCGGCCTTGGTCGAAGCCTTGCTGCAGCGCGTGGTGCCGCTGGCGCTGGAAGGCTGAGGCAAGCCGCAGCGAAGCCGCGCCACGTCAAGCCTGGCCCTCAAGCTTGCTCTAGTGCTCTTCGTGCGCCCCGGCCCCTTCAGCAGCATGCGTAGCTTGTCGCGCTCAGCGCGTGCCTGCATGCGTGGCATGGCCGGGTAGTCGTCGATGGTCACGATGCTTGGCTTGCCGGCATGGCGATGGCGCCACGCCTTGAGCCGGTGGGACGCACCTCTGCGCACAGCCCATTCGAGTCGGCTACTCGAAAGGTGGGCTCTTAGGTTTCAGCGTGCAATTGAGATCACTGGACCTCATAGAGCGACGAACAGCTATTTCCAGCAAATTTACTGGAATCTCCGGACTAACCCAGGTGCCCCTGGACTGCATAGTGGTGGGCCCACCAGGATTCGAACCTGGAACCAAAGGATTATGAGTCCTCTGCTCTAACCGTTGAGCTATAGGCCCGGAAGCGTCCGGAGCGGGCGGGCGATGCGGCGGCCGCCGGCTTGGCGCCTCTGGCGTGCATGCAGAGGAAGGCGCCGAGGCGGGCGTGAGTTTAACGTCCGCGGCGGCGTCGTGTCTTCCCGGGGCTGTCGGTGCGTGTGCAACCGCCGGCTCGCATGCGTGTTGGCTACCCAGGGCAAATGGCAAGGCGGCGCTTGATTGGATGCACCCGGCAATCCGCAATGGAAGAGCGTCAGCTCTGATGGTGGACCGCGAACACGCGTCGGGACTGAAGTCCCTCCCACAACAGCGCCGCATCGACGGCCGATGCGACGCTGCTATCGCTCAACCACCCTCCCCTCAATCCTCCAACCCCAACACCAGCACCCCCAGCGGCGGCACGGTCAGCACCAGCGAGGCCGGATGCCCATGCGCGCCGACGCTCTCGGTGCGCACGCTGCCGCCGTTGCCGGTGTTGCTGCCGCCGTAGATCTCCGAATCGGAGTTCAGCAGTTCGCGCCAGCGGCCGCCGCGGGGGACGCCGATGCGGTAGGCGTGGTGCACTAGCGGGGTGAGGTTGGCCACCACCAGCAGCGGGGTGTCGCTGCCCTGGGCCTTGCGCAGGTAGGCGAACAGGCTGTTGCCGGCGTCGTCGCCGATGACCCAGGCGAAGCCGTCGGGGTTGTCGTCGAGCGCGTGCAATGCGGGGTGTTCGGCGTAGAGGCGGTTGAGGTCGCGGACCAGGCGCTGGATGCCGCGGTGGCGCGGGTCGTCGAGCAGTTGCCAGGGCAGCGCGGCGTCGTGGTTCCATTCGGTGGGCTGGGCGATTTCGCAGCCCATGAACAGCAATTTGCCCCCGGGGTGGGTGTACATGTAGCCCAGGTAGGCGCGCAGGTTGGCGAAGCGCTGCCAGTCGTCGCCGGGCATGCGCCCGAGCAGGGAGCGCTTGCCGTGCACCACTTCATCGTGGGAGATCGGCAGCATGAAGCGCTCGGAGTACGCGTAGACCATGCTGAAGGTCAGTTCGCCATGGTGGTAGCGGCGGTAGATCGGGTCCAGTTCGATGTAGTGCAGGCTGTCGTGCATCCAGCCCATGTTCCACTTGTAGTTGAAGCCCAGGCCGCCGTGCGCGAGGTCGGCGGTGACGCCGGGCCATGCGGTGGATTCCTCGGCGATGGTGATGGCGCCCGGGGCATGCTCGGCGACGACCTGGTTGAGCCGGCGCAGGAAGGCGATGGTCTCGTAGTTCTCGCGGCCGCCGTGGATGTTGGGCACCCACTCGCCGGCGTTGCGGCTGTAGTCGCGGTAGAGCATGGAGGCCACCGCATCCACGCGCAGGCCGTCGACGTGGTAGCGCTGCAGGAATTCCAGGGCGCTGGCGATCAGGAAGCCGGAGACTTCGCGCCGGCCGTGGTTGTAGATGAGCGTGTTCCAGTCGCGGTGGAAGCCTTCGCGCGGATCGGCGTGTTCGTACAGCGAGGTGCCGTCGAAGTGGGCCAGGCCGTGGGCATCGGTAGGGAAATGCGCCGGCACCCAATCGACGATGACGCCGATGTCCTCGCGGTGGCAGCGGTCGACGAAGCGGGCGAAGCCGTCGGGCGAGCCGAAGCGCGCGGTGGGCGCGAACAGGCCCAGCGGCTGGTAGCCCCAGGAGCCGCCGAACGGGTGCTCGGTGACCGGCATCAGTTCGATGTGGGTGAAGCCCATGTCGGCGACGTAGGGAATCAGGCGGTCGGCCAGGGCGTCCCAGTCGAGCATGCCGCCGTCGGCGGCGTGCATCCACGAGCCGGCGTGGATCTCGTACACGCTCAGCGGCGCGTTGGGGCCGTGGCGGCGGGCGCGCGTGGCCATCCAGGCGTCGTCGCGCCACTGGAACGGGGCCGGATCGGGCACGATCGAGGCGGTGCCCGGCGCCAGTTCGGCGCGGCGCGCGACCGGGTCGGCCTTGGCCGGCAGGTCTTCGCCGCGCGGGCCGCGCAGGGCGTACTTGTAGTGCGCGCCGGCCTCGACGCCGGGCACGAACAGTTCCCATACGCCGGCCTGGTGGCGCAGGCGCATCGGGTGGCGGCGCGCGTCCCAGCTGTTGAAGTCGCCGATCACCGCCGCGCGGGTGGCGTTGGGCGCCCACACCGCGAAACGGGTGCCGCGCACGCCGTCCACTTCCACCACGTTGGCGCCCAGCGCGTCGGCCAGGCGCAGGTGGTGGCCTTCGCTGATCAGGTGCAGGTCGAAATCGCTCAGCTGCGGGCCGAACGCGTAGGCGTCCTCGGTGTCCTGCTCGCCGCCAGGCCAGCGGATGCGCAGCCGGTAGCGTCCCTCGCCGGGCAGCGGCGCGGCGAAGAAGCCGGGGCTGGGGCCTTCCTGCAACGGCACTTCGCGGCCGTCGTCGAGCATCGCGGTCACCGCCTCGGCGCCGGGCAGGTAGCTGCGCAGCACGCGCGCGTCGCCGATGCGGTGCGCACCGAGCACGGCGAACGGATCGCCGTGGCGGGCGTTGGCGAAGGCGCGCAACGTCGCCTCGTCCCAGACGTGGACGGCGTCACTCATCGAATCGACTCCTCGGGCGCGGGAA
The DNA here is from genome assembly GCF_025665335.1 of Xanthomonas sp. AM6. Taxonomy (NCBI): domain Bacteria; kingdom Pseudomonadati; phylum Pseudomonadota; class Gammaproteobacteria; order Lysobacterales; family Lysobacteraceae; genus Xanthomonas; species Xanthomonas sp. AM6. The sequence continues at coordinate 674,693 of NZ_CP106869.1, read as the reverse complement.
AGCCGTCGAGTATGCGCAGCAATCCCTGTATGGGCACCATGATCCAGGCGGGACGGTTGGCGGCCTCGTAGCGAATTTCATAGCTGGCTTTCTCAATCAGGAACAGCAAGGTGGTGGCCTCGAACGCGGCCGGCGCCACCCACGGGTGCGGGCTGGCGTCGAGCACCTTGCGGTAGGCGGACAGGAAGGTGGCGCTGGCGCGGCGGCGGAACGCGGACAGGAAGGCGTCCAGCGCGCTGTCCAGGCCGACCCCGGCGCGTGCGGCGGTGCCCTCCTCGCCGCGTGCCGACACTTCGCTGGCATAGTCCAGCGAGCGCAGGAAGCCGGCCACGTCGTGCAGCGGGCTGGCCTTGGCGCGGCGTTCGTCCAGCGACTTGGCCGGCTCGCCTTCGAAGTCGATCAGCACCACGTCGTCGAACGCGACCAGGATCTGGCCGAGGTGGAAGTCGCCATGCACGCGGGTCAGCAGCGCGTCGTTGAGCAGGGCCGGGGCCTGCCGCAGCCAGGCGTCCAGGCGCGGGCGCTGGGCCAGCAGCGCGTCCACCGCGGCGCGCTCGCCGTCCTCGCTGACGTCGCGGTGCGCGGCCAGCGTTTCCCACATCGCCTGCACTTCGTGCTCCACGCCGGCGACCACCCGCTGCGCGGCAGCGCTGTCCACCGGCTGCGGCGCAAACGCGGCGGCGTCGGTGGGCCGGGCCAGCACGTCGTGCAGTTCGGCCAGGCGCCGCCCGACCACTTCGGCGAAGGCGTCGTAGCCGGCCACGCTTTCATCGCGCGCGGCCTCGTCCTGCGCGGCGGCGTATTCCTCGGCGCCGCGCGCCAGGTGGTCCAGGGTCCAGCGCCAGGCATCGCCCTGGTTGCGCACGAAGCCCTGCAGCAGCGCCAGCGTGGTTTCCCCGCCCTGCGCATCGGTGCGGGTGACGTGGCCGAGCAGCGGCGCGGCGTTCGCGTAGCCGATGCGGGTCAGCCGCTCGCCGATCTCGATCTCCGGGTTGATGCCGGCGGACACGCGGCGCAGCAGCTTGAACACCGCCTTGTCGCCGACGATCAGCGAGCTGTTGCTCTGCTCGGCCGACAGCCAGCGGATCTCGGCGTCGTCGGGAATCGCGACGGCGGCCAGCGCCGGGGTGGCGCAGAAGCGGATCTGCTCGGGCGCGGCATCGGCGCCGGCATGGCTCTCGCCGTCGATCGCCAGCACGGTGCCGTCGCGCAAGGCGGCGAGCATGGTGCGGGTCAGCGACTTCAGCGCGAAGCCGTCGGTGAGGTAGCCGACTTCGCGGCCGTGCCGGACCCGGGCCAGCGCCAGTTGCTCGGCCAGCACGCTGGGCTGTTCGCGATCCCAGACGATGCCCAGCGGCAGGATGTAACGCTCGTGTTCGTCGTGCTCCAGCTCGGCGTCGATCTCCAGCAGGGTCAGCCCGTCGAGGCCGGGCAGCGGCGTGCGCCGCGCGATGCGTACGCCGCGCAGCGCGCGGTCCTTGGCCGCGAACCAGCGCCGGGTGGACAGCCAGGTCGGCAGGATGTCGCGTTCCAGGGTGGACAGGTGCGGCAGCAATGCATCTTCGTCGACCGCGCCGCGCAGCACCAGGGTCTGGTAGTCGGGCAGCGGCATCGGCGCGGGCACGTGCCAGTCCGGCAGCGTGGCGTTGCCGACCAGCTGGAAGGCATAGAAGCCGAACGCCGGCACGGTGAGCAGGTAGGTCAGCCGCCCGATCGGCGGGAAGCTGCCGCCGCCGATGATGTCCACCGGCACGCGGCCTTCGAACTCGGACAGGTCGAGCTCCACTGCCTGCAACGTGTGCGACAGGTTGGCCACGCACAGCACGGTCTCGTCCTCGTGGCAGCGCAGGTAGGCGAGCAGGCGGCGGTTGCCCGGGTACAGGAAGCGCAGCGCGCCGCGGCCGAAGGCGCGGTAGCGCTTGCGCACCGACAGGATGCGCCGGGTCCAGGTCAGCAGCGAATGCTGGTCGCGCTGCTGCGCCTCGACGTTGACCGCCTGGAAGCCGTACAGCGGGTCCATGATCGGCGGCAGCACCAGCGCGGCCGGGTCGGCGCGCGAGAAGCCGCCGTTGCGGTCGATCGACCACTGCATCGGCGTGCGCACGCCGTCGCGGTCGCCGAGGTGGATGTTGTCGCCCATGCCGATCTCGTCGCCGTAGTACAGCACCGGGGTGCCGGGCATGGTCAGCAGCAAGGAGGTCATCAGTTCGATGCGGCGGCGGTCGCGCTCCAGCAGCGGCGCCAGGCGCCGGCGGATGCCCAGGTTGATGCGCGCGCGGCGGTCGGCGGCGTAGGTCTGCCACAGGTAGTCGCGCTCCGAATCGGTGACCATCTCCAGGGTCAGCTCGTCGTGGTTGCGCAGGAAGATCGCCCACTGGCAGGTCTCCGGGATCTCCGGGGTCTGGCGCATGATGTCGGTGATCGGGAAGCGGTCCTCGCGCGCGATGGCCATGTACATGCGCGGCATCAGCGGGAAGTGGAACGCCATGTGGCATTCGTCGGCGTTCTCGCCGAAGTATTGCTGGGTGTCTTCCGGCCACATGTTGGCCTCGGCCAGCAGCATGCGGTCGGGATATTCGGCGTCCAGCGTGGCGCGGATGCGGCGCAGGATGGCGTGGGTCTCGGGCAGGTTCTCGTTGGAGGTGCCGTCGCGTTCGATCAGGTACGGCACCGCATCCAGGCGCAGGCCGTCCACGCCCAGGTCGAGCCAGAAGCGCATCACTTCCAGCACCGCTTCCAGCACCGCCGGATTGTCGAAGTTCAGATCGGGCTGGTGCGAGTAGAAGCGATGCCAGAAGTATTGGCCGGCGACCGGGTCCCAGGTCCAGTTGGAGTTCTCGGTATCGCAGAAGATGATGCGGGTGCCGGCGTAGTCCTGGTCGCTGTCGGACCACACGTAGAAATCGCGCTCCGGCGAGCCGGCCGGCGCGTTGCGCGCGCGCTGGAACCACGGGTGCTGGTCGGAGGTGTGGTTGATGACCAGCTCGGTGACGATGCGGATGCCGCGCGCGTGCGCCTGCGCCACCAGCCGTTCGAAGTCGGCGATGCTGCCGTAGTCCGGATGCACCGCCATGTACTCGGCGATGTCGTAGCCGTCGTCGCGGCGCGGGCTGGGATAGAACGGCAGCAGCCAGATGGTGTCCACGCCCAGGTCGGCGATGTAGTCGAGCTTGGAGATCAGGCCGGGGAAATCGCCGATGCCGTCGTCGTTGGAATCGAAGAACGACTTGACGTGCACCTGGTAGATGATCGCGTCCTTGTACCAGAGCGCGTCGCGCTCCAGCGGGCGCGCCTCGCCGTCGGCGGACAGTGGAACTGCAGCATTCATGAAGTGGCTCCGGCGCGGATACGCCATAGGGAAAACGGCCGCGAGGGATCGAGGCGAATGGTTTGCTGCTTGCCGTGCCAGGCGAATTCATGGCCGTCCCACAGGTCCTGCGCGGCGACGCTGGCGTGGTCGGGCAGGCCCAGCTCCCACAGCGGCACTTCGATCTGCGCTTCCTGCGCCGCATGCGGGTCGAGACTGATCGCCACCAGCACCAGGCTGCGGCTGCGCGCCAGGTGCGCCTCGTCGAGGAACTTGCCGAAATACAGCACCTGGCCGTTGTGCGCGGTATAGAAGCGCGTGCCCAGGTGCGACTGCAGTTCCGGGTGCTGGCGCCGCAGCAGGTTCAGGCGGGTGATCTCGTCGACGATGTCGCCGGGCGCGCGCTCGGGCCAGGCGCGCAGCTGGTACTTCTCCGAATCCAGGTACTCCTCCTTGCCCGGCGCCAACGGCGTGGCCTCGCACAGTTCAAAGCCCTGGTACATGCCCCACAGGCCGGACAGCGTGGTCGCCAGCGCGGCGCGGATCAGGTGGCCGGCACGTCCGCTCTGCTGCAGGAACACCGGGTTGATGTCCGGGGTGTTGACGAAGAAATGCGGGCGGAAGCACTCGCGCGGCGTGCCCGTGTTGAGTTCTTCGATGTAGGCCTGCAGTTCGGCCTTGTGCTGGCGCCAGGTGAAGTAGGTGTAGGACTGCGAGAAGCCGACCTTGGCCAGCCGGTACATCGGCTTGGGCCGGGTGAAGGCCTCGGACAGGAACACCACCTGCGGATGGCGGCCGCGCACTTCGGCGATCAGCCATTCCCAGAACGGGAACGGCTTGGTGTGCGGGTTGTCGACCCGGAACAGGTGCACGCCTTCGTTGACCCAGAACAGCACCGCGTCGCGCAGCGCGTTCCACAGCTCCGGCACCGCGCCGCTGGCGTAGAAATCGACGTTGACGATGTCCTGGTACTTCTTCGGCGGGTTCTCCGCGTACGGGATCGAGCCGTCGGCGCGCCAGGTGAACCAGTCCGGATGCTCGCGCAGCCACGGATGGTCCGGCGCGCACTGGATCGCGAAATCCAGCGCCAGTTCCAAGCCCTGCGCGGCGGCGGCGGCGCGCAGCCGGCGGAAGCCTTCCAGCCCGCCCAGTTCGGCGTGCACCGCGGTGTGCCCGCCCTCGGCCGAGCCGATCGCGTACGGGCTGCCGGGTTCGCCGGGCTGCGCGGTGACCGCGTTGTTGCGGCCCTTGCGGTTCTTCTCGCCGATCGGGTGGATCGGCGGCATGTACAGCACGTCGAAGCCCATCGCGCGGATGTGCGGCAGACGCGCGATCACGTCGTCGAAGGTGCCGTGGCGCGCCGGGTCGCCGCTCTGCGAGCGCGGGAACAGTTCGTACCAGCTGGAGAAATGCGCGCCGCGACGCTCGGCCTCGACCCGGAAGGTCATCGGGTATTCGGTGCGGAACGGCTTGTCGTCGGCGCGCGCCATCGCCTCGGCGGTGCCCGGTTCCAGCAGGATCTCGGCGCGCGCGGCCGGATCGTCGGCGCGCGTGGCGCGGGCGACGATGGCCTTCAGCCGCGCGGCCAGGGCGCCGCGGCTGCGCGCGCGCGCCGCCTCGACCTGGGCCAGGGCTTCCTGCACGTCCACCGGGAGCAGGGTGCCGGCGGCGCGCTTCTTTTCCAGGTCGGCGTGGGTGGTGGCGAACACGTCGCGCCAGGCCTCGATGCGGAACTCGTAGCGGCCCAGCCGTTCCAGCGGGAACTCGCCGCGCCAGCGGTCGTTGCCCAGCGCACGCATCGGCGCGCTGGTCCAGGTGCGCGCATCGGCGGCGCGCCACAGCAGCGCCACCGCGATGCGGTCGTGGCCGTCGCAGAACGCGTCGGCCTCCACGCAGATGCGATCGCCGACGGTGCGCTTGACCGGGAAGCGGCCGTCGTCCACCGACGGCGTCACCGCCTCGATGCAGACGCGCGCCGCGCCTGCGGCGACGTCGGCCGGCGTGCGGGCGCGCGCGGCGGCCAGCACCGGCCGCGCCGGCACGCTGCGGTAGACCCGCACCTCGCCCGCCTCCAGAGTGCCGCCCTGGTCGCCCTGGATCGGCTCGCCCTGGTCGCTGAGCAGGGCTTCGCTGTCGCCGAGCAGGCGCAGCAGGGCCGAGCCAGGCACCGGCAGCAGGTGGTCGCGGTCGCTGTTGAGCAGTACCAGCCACGGCGCAGCGCCGCGCGGTTCCACCGCCACGGCGGTCAGCGCGCCATCGCGCAGCAGCGGGCGCAGGCGCAGGTCGGCCATGGCCCCGGCCGGCGCGAGGGGGGTGGCAGCGGCTGCATCGTCGGCCTCGCCCGGTGCCGGCAACGCGGCCGGCGCGGCGATCGCCCAGGCGTCGCCGAAGGCGGTGGCCAGACGAAGACGTTGTGCGCGCTGCAGCGGCGGCACCGCGTCGGACGGGGCATCGGAATCGATGGTGGCCACGACCCGGCGCGCCAGGCTGCGCAGCGCCACGTCCTCGTCGAAGAACCAGCCGCCGCGCCCGTCCCACCAGGCTAGCGAGGAGAACGCCGCGTCGAAGCCGGCGCCGTGCAGCCCGCGCAGCGCCTCCAGGCCCACGCCCGGGGTCCAGGCCAGGAACGTCGCCTCCGGCACCTGCGCCTGCACGTCGGCGATCAGGCTGCGCCACAGCGAGGCCGGCACGCGCTGCGGTTGCAGCACGCGGAACCCGGCCAGGCCGCCGCGCAACCAGTCGCGCAGGCGCACGCTCCACCACTGCGCCAGGCCCGCGCCTTCCTCGGCATAGGCGAAGCGGCCCTGGGCGATCTCCGGCGCGCCGCGCTGCGTACGCGGGTCCGGCAGCGCCGAGGTGCGCGCGCGGAACCAGTGCGGATGCTCCTGCAGCAGGCGACTGCCGCCGCCGATCTCGTCGATGCGAAGATCGACCAGCAGCTTCAGGCCGTGCGTCTGCGCCAGCGCCAACCACTGCTGCAGCTGCGCGTCGCCGGCGGCATCGTCGGCGGCCGGATCGGCCAACCGGCCGTGCGGGTCCTGCGCGAACGGGTTGGGCAACACCACGTGGTCGCAGCCATTGGCTTTTGCGGCCGCCATGGCGGCTTCCAGCGCGGACGCATCGTGGGGGGTCAAGGGGGACAGCAGGCAGACATGCATTCGGAGATCCCGTTCGCGTGATGGGGAGTGCACGATCCAGGCAGCGCTTGCCATCGGCAGCCGGATCGGCCGTCGCACAAGACGGAGACGGAATGCACCTGCACGATGTGCCGCATCCGCAATCGGATCCGGTGCCGGGCGCCGATGCCGCTCGATGCGATGCGACAGCGCCACAAGACCACAGGCGATGCCAATGAAATGTGTTCATGGCATTAAGTGCGCGCATACGCCGCCAGGCGTGAAAGGCGGCCCTCGGCGCGCCTCGAAGACCGCACGGCGCGGCAGCGCGGAGGTTTGCCACCGACTCCACCTGCGCCCACGACGGTGCAGGCGTCTTAACCTCACCGTCCTGACATGCCTGCGTTCACGCGCTCGCGACGGCTGCGCTCGCGCGCAGCCGTGGGCTGTCGTGTGCGTGGACGCGCGCACGGCGTCCGCCGGGGAGCGAGCCAGCCGGTCTGGTCGCCCTCGCCGTCGCGACGACCGGCTACCAGCCGGCCGCCGCGTGGCGCTGGCTCACTCGCTCATCGAGTAGGCGCGCTGCGCCCCGGCCGTCGCCCACGTGGTGTTCGGCTCGGCCTGCAGGGTGAAGCGCAGTTCGCCGCCGGCCATGATCTCCTCGTGGCGCAGGAACGCGCGGTCCAGCGGACGGCCGTTGAGGGTGACGCTGCCGATGTACGGATGCGCGTCGTCCAGGCCCTCGGCGACCACGCTGAAGCGCTTGCCGTTGGGCAGCGCCAGCGTGGCGTGCGGCAGGAACGGGCGGCCGATGATGTATTGGTTGCTGGCCGGCGCCACCGGGTAGAAGCCCAGCGCGGTGAACACGTACCAGGCCGACATCTGCCCCAGGTCGTCGTTGCCGGCCAGGCCGTCGGGACGCGCCGCATACTGGCTGCGCATGATCTGCTGCAGCCGCGCCTGGGTGCGCCACGGCTGCCCGGCGTACGCATAGAGATACGCGACGTGGTGGCTGGGTTCGTTGCCGTGCGCGTACCAGCCGATCAGCCCGGTGATGTCCTCCATGTGCTCGAACACCTTGGGATCGACCTTGGCCTCGAACACCTGGTCCAGCCGCGCCAGCAGCTTGTCCTCGCCGCCGTGTGCGCGGGCCAGGCCGGCCACGTCCTGCGGCACGTACCACGAGTACTGCCAGGCATTGCCTTCGGTGTAGTCGCTGCCGTAGCCGCTGGCGCTGGGATCGAACGGTTCGCGGAAACTGCCGTCGCGCTTGCGCGCGCGCATGAAGCCGGTCTTCGCGTCGAAGGCGTGGCGCCAGTTGCCGGCGCGCTTGGCGAATGCGCTGGCCACCTCGGTGCGGCCCATCGATTGCGCCATCCGTGAGATGGTCCAGTCGTCGAACGCGTATTCCAGGGTCTTGGAGGCGGCCTCGCCTTCCTCGTCGATCGGCACGTAGCCCAGGGCGCGGTACTGGGCGATGCCGTCGTACGGGCCGTAGTCGGCGCTGGCCACCATCGCGTCCAGCGCCGCGTCGGTGTCGTAGCCGCGGATGCCCTTCATGTAGGCATCGGCGATCACCGGCACGGCGTGGTAGCCGATCATGCACCAGGTCTCCAGGCCATGGAACGACCACACCGGCAGCACGCCGTACGGGCTGTTCTTGCGATGCGCGAGCAGCGAGTTGACGATGTCGTTGGTGCGTTGCGGCGGCTGCACCAGGGTCAGCAGCGGGTGCAGCGCGCGGTAGGTGTCCCACAGCGAGAACGTGGAGTAGTTGGTGTAGCCCTGCGCCTGGTGCACGGCGTTGTCCGGCCCGCGGTAGCGGCCGTCGCTGTCCATGAACAGGGTGGGGCCAAGCAGGCTGTGGTACAGCGCGGTGTAGAACTGGGTGCGCTGTTGCGGCGGCGCGTCCACTTCCACCGCGCCCAATGCCTGCGCCCACTGCGCGCGGGCGGCGCGGCGCACGCCGTCGAAGTCCCAGCCCGGCACCTCGGCGTCGAGGTTGGCGATGGCGCTGTCCTCGCTGACCGGCGAGATCGACACCTTCACCAGCAGCGGCGCGCGCGCGGCCTGGCCGAAGTCGAAGCTGGCCACCAGCTGGCGGCCTTCGATCTGCGCGCGCTGCGCGGGGTCGTTGTCGCCCGGCGGCGGGAAGCCCTTGTAGGGGATGTCCTGCTCGGTGTTGTGGAAGGCGTGGCCGCGCAGCGGCTGCGAGAAGCGCAGGGCGAAGTACAGCTGCCGCCCCGGCGCCCAGCCGCGGGTTTCGCGGAAGCCGGTGACGGTGCCGTCGGCGCGCAGGCGCAGCCGCGACCAGCTGATCTTGCCCGGGTAGTCGTACATGCTGGTGCGCAGGTCCAGCAGCACGTGCGCCGGCTGGCCCTTGGGGAAGGTGTAGCGGTGCACGCCGGCGCGCGCGCTGGCGGTGAGTTCGGCGCGCACCTTGTAGTCGTCCAGGGTCACCGCGTAGTAGCCGGGCTCGGCGCGCTCGTCGTCGTGGCGGAAGCGCGAGCTGTAGCCGCTGCCGGGTTTGTCCGGATCGCCGCGCTCCAGCCGCACCGCGCCGCTGATCGGCATCAGCAGCACGTCGCCCAGGTCCGAATGGCCGCTGCCGGAGAAGTGCGTGTGCGAGAAGCCGACCAGGCTGCGGTCGTCGTAGCGGTAGCCGGCGGCCCAGCCGTAGGCGTCCTTGCGCGGCTGGATGCGCGTGTCCGGGCTCAGCTGGACCATGCCGAACGGCACCGTGGCGCCGGGATAGGTGTGGCCTTCGCCGCCGGTGCCGATGAACGGGTCCACCGCGGCGACCGCGCGCTCGCCGGCATCGGTGGCGGCCTGGCGGGCGGCGGCGTGCGCCGCCGGCCACAGCGTGGCCAGCAGCAGCGCGGCGGCAGCGCGCTTGGTCAAGGTGCTACGCATGGTGTCTCCCCGGATCGAATCGGTCCAAACGGATACCACAAAAGCCCTCCGGACTTTTGCTGCACTGCAAAATGCGCAGGGGAGCACGACGGCGCAGGATGGGCGGCCTTTTGAACCGGTCTAATCGCCGTGCCGTCGTCCCCCGCCGACAAACGCGTCACCGTGTCCGACATCGCCGCCGCCTGCGGCGTGTCGCGGGCGACCGTGTCGCTGGTGCTGCGCAACAGCCCGCTGGTGCATGCGGACACGCGCGCGCGGGTGGCGGCGGAGATCGCCCGGCAGGGCTACGTCTACCACCGCGGCGCGGCCAGCCTGCGCGGGCGCGCCTCCAACGCGGTGGCGCTGGTGGTCAACGACCTGGCCAATCCGTTCTTCGCCGAATTCGCCGGCGGCGTGGATGCGGCGCTGGCCGAGGCCGGCTACGTGATGCTGATGGGCAGCACCGGCGAATCGCCGGAGCGCCAGCACACCGTGCTGGCCTCGCTGATCGAGCACCAGCCGGCGGCGATGATCCTCTCGCCGACCGAGCACACCGACGCGGCGCGGCTGCGCCAGCTGCTGGGCACGCGGCTGCCGGTGCTGCTGTTCAACCGCGCGCTGGACGGCGACTGGCCGCTGCTGGCGCTGGACAACCGCCGCGGCGCGCGCCTGGCCACCGAGCACCTGCTGGCGCTGGGCCACCGCACGATCGCCTTCTTCGGCGGGCACCGCCAGTCCAGTTCCTGCGCCGAGCGCCGCGCCGGCTACCGCGACGCGCTCGCCGCCGCCGGCATCGCCGCCGATCCGGACTGGCTGATCGAATGCGCGCCGACCCGGCTGGAAGCGGCGCGCCAGGCCGGCGCGCTGTGCGCGCGCGACCCGCTGCCGACCGCGCTGGTCTGCTACAACGACGTGGTCGCGCTGGGCCTGGCCAGCGGCCTGGCCGAACGCGGCCGCCACGCCGGCCGCGACTACGCGCTGATCGGCTTCGACGACATCGCCGAAGCCGCCGTCGCCACCCCGCCGCTGTCCACCGTCGCCGTCGCCCCGCGCGAGCGCGGCATGCAGGCCGCGCAACTGGTGCTGGACGCCTTGCGCCAGCAACGGGCGCTGCCTGCGCTTACCATCGCCCCGTCCCGGTTGTGCCTGCGTGCCAGCAGCCGTGTCGCCCTATCGCCCGTTCCCGGAGTCGCTGCATGAGCCGTCGTCCGCTGTCCAACACTGCCGCCATCGCGGTGGTCAGCATGATCTTCTTCACCTGGGGCGGCCTGACCAGCCTCAACGATGTGCTGATCCCGCATTTGAAAGCCGTGTTCCAGATGAACTACGCGCAGTCGATGCTGATCCAGTTCACCTTCTTCGGCGCGTACTTCCTGATGTCGCTGCCGGCCGGTGCGGTGGTGGCGCGGGTCGGCTACAAGGCCAGCATCGTCATCGGCTTGGTGATCGCGGCGATCGGCGCGGCGATGTTCTACCCGGCCGCGCGGCTGCCGTCGTACCCGCTGTTCCTGACCGCGCTGTTCGTGCTGGCCAGCGGCATCACCCTGCTGCAGGTGGCGGCCAATCCGTACATCAGCCTGATCGGCAACCCGGCCACCGCGCCGAGCCGGCTGAACTTCGCGCAGGCGCTGAACTCGCTGGGCACCACCGTGTTCCCGTGGCTGATCGGCCCGCTGATCCTGGCCGGGGTGGTGCTCGGTGCGGACCAGTTGGCGGCGATGAACGCCGAGCAGTTGTCGGCCTACCGCATCGAGCAGGCGCGCTCGGTGGAGATTCCGTACCTGATGCTGGCCGGCGGCCTGTTGCTGCTGGCGGTGTTCGTGCTGGTGATGCGCATCCCGTCGCTGCGCGACGACGGCGAAGCCAGCGCCGAGTCGCACCACAGCTTCGGCGACGCGCTGCGCCATTCGCACCTGCTGTGGGGCGTGGTCGCGATCTTCATGTACGTCGGCGCGGAAGTGTCGATCGGCAGCTTCCTGATCAACTACATCTCCGGCCCCACCACCGGCGGCCTGACCGAGGCCACCGCCAGCCGCTACCTGTCGTTCTACTGGGGCGGCGCGATGGTCGGCCGCTTCGCCGGCGCCGCGCTGCTGCAGGTGATCCCGGCGCGCAAGCTGCTGGCCGCCTTCGCCGGCGTCGCCTCGCTGCTGCTGATCGTCACCATGATCAGCACCGGCCACGTGGCGATGTGGAGCGTGATCGCGATCGGCCTGTTCAACTCGATCATGTTCCCGACCATCTTCACCGTGGCGATCGAACGCCTCGGCCCGCTGACCAGCAAGGCCTCGAGCCTGCTGATCATGGGCATCGTCGGCGGCGCGCTGGTGCCGCTGGCGCAGGGCGCGCTGGCCGACGTGATCGGCATCCAGCACGCCTTCGTGATCCCGCTGCTGTGCTACGCCTACATCCTCTGGTACGGCCTGCGCGGCTCGCGGCTGTCGGCCACCCTGCCGGCCGACGCGCCGGGCGCCACGCCGGCGGCGCGCGCGATGCATTGACCCACCACACGGGCGCGGCGGCGCGTTGCCGCCGGCCCGCGCTCGGCTGTTCTTCCCCTTCCCCACCATCTGGCTCCCAGCGACCGCATGAACCTGCCTGCCACGCCCCTGCCCGACTTCGCCGACGCCGCCGTGCTGCGCGCGCACATCGCCGACACCATGGCCTTCTACCACCCGCGCGCGATCGATCCGGCCGGCGGCTTCTTCCACTACTTCCGCGACGACGGCAGCGTGTACGACGCCGGCCACCGCCACCTGGTCAGCAGCACCCGCTTCGTCTTCAACTACGCGATGGCGGCCATCGAATTCGCCGATTCGCCGCTGGCCGCCGAGTACCTGGATGCCGCGCGCCACGGCCTGCGCTACCTGCGCGAGGTACACCGCGACGCGGCCAGCGGCGGCTACGTGTGGACCCTGCGCGACGGCGTCGCCGAGGACCGTACCCAGCACGCCTACGGCGCCGCGTTCGTGCTGCTGGCCTATGCCACCGCGAAGAAGGCCGGCCTGGACACCGACGCGTGGATGGAAGAGACCTGGCACCTGCTGGAAACCCGCTACTGGGACGCCGCCGCCGGCCTGTACCGCGACGAGGCCACGCCCGAGTGGCAGTTCTCCAGCTACCGCGGGCAGAACGCCAACATGCACCTGTGCGAGGCGCTGATCGCCGCGTACGAGGCCAGCGGCCAGGCGCGCTACCTGCAGCGCGCGCTGCTGCTGGCCGACCACATCACCCGCCGCCAGGCGGCGCTGGCCGGCGGCCTGGTGTGGGAACACTACGACGCCAACTGGCAGGTGGACTGGGACTACAACCGCGACAACCCCAAGCACCTGTTCCGGCCGTGGGGCTTCCAGCCCGGCCACCAGGTCGAATGGTCGAAGCTGCTGGTGCTGCTGCACGGGCATCTGCAGGCCGCCTCCGGCGCTGCGCCGGAGTGGCTGCTGCCGACCGCGCGGCACCTGTTCGACACCGCGCTGGCGCACGGCTGGGACGCGCAGCACGGCGGCATCGTCTACGGCTTCGCCTCCGGCACGGAAGCTGCGCCGGTCGTCGGCGTGCCCGACGTGGCGCAGGCGCCGACCTACTTCTGCGACGACGACAAGTATTTCTGGGTGCAGGCCGAAGCGATCGCCGCCGCCGCGCGGCTGCTGGCCGCGACCGGCGATGCGAGTTACCGCGGCGCCTACGACACGCTGTGGGCGTACGCGTGGGAGCACCTGGTCGACCACCGCTACGGCGCCTGGTTCCGCATCCTCAGCCGCGACAACCGCAGCTACAGCGACGAGAAGAGCCCGGCCGGCAAGACCGACTACCACACGATGGGCGCCTGCCACGACGTGCTGGCGGTGATGCGCGGCAGCCGGGCGTTCGCGTAGGCGTACACGCGGGGCTCCGGCGATCCGGTGCCTCCGCCTCCTGCAGGAGCGGCTTCAGCCGCGACCGGGTCTTACCGGTAACGCCCGGTCGCGGCTGAAGCCGCTCCTACAGGGGCGCACGCGGAGCCGTTCGATATGGCGAACGGCGCAGCTCTCCATCCACAAAAAAGCCCCGCACATGGCGGGGCTTTTTCGTGGCCGCGAAGCGCGCTCGATCAGTCGATGTCGAGGAAGCTGCGCAGCTGCTCCGAGCGGCTCGGGTGACGCAGCTTGCGCAACGCCTTGGCCTCTATCTGGCGGATCCGCTCGCGGGTGACGTCGAACTGCTTGCCGACTTCCTCGAGGGTGTGGTCGGTGTTCATGTCGATGCCGAAGCGCATGCGCAGCACCTTGGCTTCCCGCGGGGTGAGGCCGGCCAACACGTCGCGCACGGTCTCGGACAGGTTGATGTTGGTGGTGTTCTCGATCGGGGACTCCACGTTGGTGTCCTCGATGAAGTCGCCCAGATGCGAATCCTCGTCATCGCCGATCGGGGTTTCCATCGAGATCGGCTCCTTGGCGATCTTCATCACCTTGCGGATCTTGTCCTCCGGCATGTCCATTTCCTTGGCCAGCTCCTCCGGGGTGGCCTCGCGGCCGTACTGCTGGAGCATCTGCCGGGAAATGCGGTTCAACTTGTTGATCGTCTCGATCATGTGCACCGGGATGCGGATGGTGCGCGCCTGGTCGGCGATCGAACGGGTGATGGCCTGGCGGATCCACCAGGTCGCATACGTGGAGAACTTGTAGCCGCGGCGGTATTCGAACTTGTCCACCGCCTTCATCAGGCCGATGTTGCCTTCCTGGATCAGGTCCAGGAACTGCAGGCCGCGGTTGGTGTACTTCTTGGCGATGGAGATCACCAGGCGCAGGTTGGCCTCGACCATTTCCTTCTTGGCCTTGCGCGCCTTGGCTTCGCCGTAGGCCATCGCCCGGCTGATTTCCTTCAGCTCGGCCAGGCTCAGGTAGGTCGCCTGCTCCACCGCCACGGTGGCTTCCTGCTCGGCGACGATCTGGTCCTTGACGTCGCGCAGCGCCGAGGACCACTTCTGCTTGCGCTTCAGCGCGTCGTCGACCCAGGCCACGTTGGTCTGGTTGCCTTCCCAGGAGCGGATGAAATCCTTGCGCGGCATGCGCGCCACGTGGGTGGCCAGGTGCAGCACGCGGCGCTCGTGGTCCTTGACCTGGGCCATGGTGTCGCGCAGCTTGCGCACCAGCACGTCGGTCAGCGGCAGCGGCAGCTTCAAGGTGACGAACACCTCGGCGATGTCGTTGCGCAGCTTGGTGACCAGCTTGTGCTCGGCGCCATTCTTGGCGTGCGCCTTCTTGAACTTGGCGTACTCGGTGGCCAGCACCTCCATGCGCCGCGCGACCTCGGCCGGATCCGGACCGGTCGGGCCGGCCTCTTCCTCGGCGGCTTCGACTTCCTCGTCGTCATCGTCGGCATCGGCATCGGCGGCGCTGTCGTCGTCGCTGGCGACCACGACCGGCGCCGGCTCTTCCTCGATCAGGTCGTTGAAGCCGACCACGATCTCGGCCAGGCGCTTCTTGCCTTCCTTGTGCTGCTCGTAGTCCTCGAGCAGGGTCTCCACCGCCAGCGGGAACGCGCCCAGCGCGGCCTGGACCTGGCTGAGGCCTTCCTCGATGCGCTTGGCGATGGCGATTTCGCCTTCGCGGGTCAGCAGTTCCACCGTGCCCATCTCGCGCATGTACATGCGCACCGGGTCGGTGGTACGGCCGCCTTCGGTATCGAGCGCGGTCAGCGCCGCGGCGGCTTCTTCGGCCGCGGTGTCGTCGACTTCGCGGTTGCCGGTGTTGCCGTCGTTGAGCAGCAGGGTCTCGGCGTCGGGGGCGACTTCATGGACATCGATGCCCATGCCGTTGATCATGCCGATGATGTCTTCGATCTGTTCGGGATCGACCAGGTCGTCGGGGAGGTGGTCGTTGACTTCGGCGTAGGTCAGATAGCCCTGTTCCAGGCCCTTGCTGATCAGTTGCTTGATGTCGGATTGCTGGGCAGGACGTTCGTTGGCCATGAGTGCTCGCGCCACCGGCAGGTAGATGAATGAGTGAACCTAGCATTATAACAGCCCGGACCGCCGCTTGCCGGACGAGGAGCATGAACCGCTCCGCCAGGAGCGCCCCGGATTAAGGCCGGAGCAGGAAGGTGACCGGGCCGTCGTTGACCAGGCTGACGATCATATGGGCACCGAAGCGCCCGCTTTCCACCCCCGGCGGGTGACGTTCCCGGCAGATTTCCAGCAATCGGTTGAAGCCGCGTTCAGCCTCGAGCGGCGGCGCGGCGGTGGTGAAGCTGGGCCGCATTCCCGAGCCGGTATCCGCGGCCAGGGTGAACTGGCTGACCAGCAGCAGGCCGCCGCCGGTGTCGCGCAGCGAGCGGTTCATGCGCCCGGCGGCGTCGGCGAACACCCGGTAGCCCAGCAGGCGCTCGGCCATGCGCTGGAACCTGGCCTCGTCGTCGCCCGGCTCCACCGCGACCAGCGCCAGCAGGCCGGGGCCGATGCGGCCGACGACATGGCCGTCGACGCTGACCGAGGCCTGGGTGACGCGTTGGATCAGGGAGAGCATGGGGGCTGGGATTGGGGATTGGGGATTGGGACTCGGGACTCGAAGCATCCGGCGAATCGCTGCCGTTCTCGCCGCATCATGCCGAGGGATGGCGGCGGGCGGAAGCCGGGCGGTGCTGCCACCGGCCCGATCCGTGACGGGGTTCGGGCGCTGGGCCGGCGCCCGCGTGGGGCGCGCTCGGCGCAGCGGATAAACTGGGGCGATGAAACCCACAACGCTCGCTACCGTGCTGTACCGCTGCGCCGCCGCCGTGGCACGCCTGCCCTGGCCGTGGCTGCGGCGCCTGGCCGACGGCCTGGCGTGGCTGTGGCTGCGCCAGGACGCGCGCGAGAGCCGGGTCACCCGCCGCAACCTGGAACTGGCCTACCCCGAGCTGCTGCCCAGCGAGCGCGTCGCGCTGCACCGCGACGTGCTGCGCTCCACCGCGCGGCAGGCGTTCGAGACCCTGGTGCTGTGGACCCGGCCGCCGGCGCAGAACCTGGCGCGGCTGCGCCAGCGCCACGGCCAGGAGCTGTACGACGCCGCGCTGGCCTCCGGGCGCGGGGTGATCGTGGCCGCGCCGCACTTCGGCAACTGGGAGCTGCTCAACCAGTGGCTGGCCTCGCGCGGGGACATCGCCATCGTCTACCGCGCGCCGGCCTCCGACGTCGGCGACGCCTTCCTGCAGAAGGTGCGCAGCGGCGACAACGTGCGCCAGGTGCGCGCCGAGGGCCCGGCGGTGCGGCAGCTGTTCAAGGTGCTCAAGGACGGCGGCGCGGTCGGCATCCTGCCCGACCAGCAGCCCAAGGCCGGCGACGGCGTGTTCGCGCCGTTCTTCGGCGTGCCGGCGCTGACCATGACCCTGGTCAACCGGCTGGCCGAGCGCACCGGCGCGATCGTGCTGTTCGCCTGGTGCGAGCGCGTCGGCAACGACCTGGAGTTCGCGCTACAGGTCCGGCCGGCGCCGGAGGCGATCGCCGACCCGGATCCGCTGCGCGCCGCCACTGCGCTGAACGAAGGCGTGGAGCGGGTGGCGCGCCGCGACCCGGCGCAATACCAGTGGACCTACAAGCGCTACACGCTGCGTCCGGACCCGGCCGAACCCAATCCCTACGCCACGGCCAGGCACCCGCACTAGCGCTCCACCGGCGGCAACCGCGTCGCGCGTGTGGCGGGGCCGAATTCACCGCCCGACGGCGGCACCGGCTCGTTTCGTGCCGCTGCTCCTGCCTGCTCGCCCACGACACGACATTGCGGCGACATGGCGAATGCCCGCCTTTCCCGGCACCGCTCAGTCGTCGTGCGGATCCGCCGGGCTGGCCAGAATGCGCTGGTAGAAGGCCAGGTCCAGCCAGCGCCCGAACTTGAAGCCGGCCTCGCGCACGGTGCCGGCATGCACGAAACCCAGTTGTTCGTGCAGCGCGATGCTGCCGGCGTTGCTGGCGTCGATGCCGCCCACCAGCACGTGCACGCCGCGCGCCTGCGCCGCCTCCACCAGCGCCAGCAGCAGGCGCCGCCCCAGGCCCTTGCCGCGGTGGTCGCGGTGCACGTAGACCGAATGCTCGACGCTGTACTTGAACGCCGGCCAGGCGCGGAAGGTGCCGTAGCTGGCGAAGCCGAGCAGGCTGCCGGCCGCGTCCTCGACCCCGATCACCGGGAAGCCGCCGGCGCGCTTGGCCGCGAACCAGCCGACCATGCTCTCCGACGGGCGCGGCCGGTAGTCGTACAGGGCGGTGGAGTGGACGATGGCCTCGTTGAAGATCTCCAGGATCGCGGCGGCGTGGCGCTGTTCTGTGCATTCGACGAGGTGCATGCGGGGGTCCCGAAACGATACCGGCGTAGTAGAAATGAAATGGCCGCGGTTGACCATGCCCGGCGCCGCACCGCGATCGGCGGGGCGGTCGCAGGGGTGCGAGCGCAGCGGCGCACAGTGCGTTCCAGCGCCCGGTGCTGGCGATGCGGCCAAACCACGCGACAATGGGCGGCCCGGCATCGCCCCGCGCGCCCGCGCGCCGACGAGGCCGGGCGCCGGCCTTGAAGCGGCGCGGCAGTTCCCCCATCTGGAGTCGTGCATGACCAGCCCCGCCCCCACCTCCGTGCATGCCTTCGGCGACCCGGCCGCGATCCGCAGCGAGCGCGCGGCCTCGGAGCTGCGTGCCGGCCGTCCGGTGGTCATCGAGGACCGCCACGGCCATGCGCGGGCGGTGCTGGCGCTGGACAGCAGCACCGCGCAGTCCTACCAGAGCTTCGCGCAGGCGGCGGCGCAGCGGCACTACCTGTTCCTGACCCCGCCGCGCGCGCAGGTGCTGGGCCTGGCCGCGCCGCAGGGCGCGCGCATCGCCCTCGCCGGCCAGTCCTACGACGCGCTGGCGGCGCTGGCCTACCTGCGCGACGGCCCGGTGCCGGCGCAGTGGCTGCCGGGCGATGCGCTGGACGCCGGCGCGGTGGAGATCGCGCGCCTGGGCCTGCTGCTGCCGGCGATGATCGCGGTGGACCTGGGCGCGGACACCAGCGCCTTCCAGGGCTGCCAGTCGCTGCAGCTGGACGACCTGGAGCACGGCTGCGCGATGAGCGCCGCCGGCAACTACGAACTGGTGACCCGCACCCGGGTGCCGCTGCGCGACCTGGGCGACAGCGAGTTCGCGGTGTTCCGCGGCGGCGTGGCGCAGCGCGACCAGGTCGCGATCCTGATCGGCCAGCCCGACCTGTCCGCGCCGGTGCCGGTGCGGGTGCACTCCTCCTGCCTCACCGGCGACCTGTTCGGCTCGCTGAAGTGCGACTGCGGCGACCAGCTGCGGCACGGCCTGGCCAAGCTCAAGGAGCTCGGCGGCGGCGTGCTGCTGTACCTGGACCAGGAAGGCCGCGGCACCGGCATCGCCACCAAGATGCGCGCCTACGGCTACCAGCACGACGGCCTGGACACCATCGACGCCGACGCGCAGCTGGGTTTCGGCGCCGACGAGCGCCGCTACGGCAGCGCGGTGGCGATGCTGCGCGGGCTCGGCATCCAGCGCGTGCGCCTGCTGACCAACAATCCGTCCAAGGCCGAGCGCCTGCGCGCGGCCGGGATCGAGGTGGTCGAACGCATCCCGGTCACCGGCACGATCACCGCCGAGAACGAAGGCTACCTGCGCACCAAGGCCAGCCGCGCCGGCCATGCGCTGGACGTGGACGCGCTGATCCGCGCCGTGCGCTGAGCCGCAGCTCCCGGCGATCCGCAGCGACGGGCAGCGCCCGAGCGGCGGCGAGGCGCGCCCAAGCAGGCCCGGCGCCGCGCCTGCGATGCGCCACCAGCGTGCCGGCACGGCGCCGCATGCCGATGGCAGCGCAGCCAGGCGCCGCTCGCGTTACGATCCGGGTCTGCCGGCGCGCACGCCATGCCGCCCCTCGCTTCGAGAAGCCCGCCGTGACCGTACCGCCGCTCCTGGATTCCTCCGCCGCCACGCTTGGCGCCGATGCGCCATCGGCCGCCGCGGGCCCGGCCGACGACGGCTGGCAGCCGCTGCCGGTGCGCGGCGCCTGGCTGGCCGCGCTCGGCGGCGGCAGCATGCTCGCCGTGTGCATCCTGATCGGCGCGGCCATCGCCGGCCTCGGCCTGCGCAGCGCGCAGGCGCTGCCGCTGGGCGCGGCGGCGGCCGCGCTGGGTGCGCTGGGCGGCGGCTGGGTGGCGTTCAAGCGCCACCGCCTGATCCGCTGGCGGCTCGATGCGCAGGGCCTGGCGCTGCGCCGCGGGCGCTGGTGGCAGAGCGAAGCGCGCATCCCGATCTCGCGCGTGCAGCACCTGGACCTGCGCCACGGTCCGCTGGAGCGCGCCGCGCGCCTGTCCACGCTGGTGGTGCACACCGCCGGCACCCGCCACAACGCGGTGGCGGTGCCGGGCCTGGACCAGGCCGATGCCGAGCGCCTGCGCGAGCGTCTGGCGCACCAGCTCGACCACGACGACGACGCGCTGTGAGCACCGCCGTGGACGCCGAGGACATCGCGGTCCGGCGCCTGCATCCGTGGTCGTGGCTGTTCGTGCTGCTGCAGCACCTCAAGCAGTTCCTGCTGCCGCTGCTGGTGCTGGCGGTGTTCGGCGGCCGCGACGGGCGCAACGACCACATCGACCAGCTGATGATGCTGGCCGCGGGCAGCGCGCTGATCGCCGTGTCGCTGCTGCGCTACCTCACCTACCACTACCGGATCGGCCGCGACAGCCTGAGCATCCGCAGCGGCTGGCTGCAACGCAGCCTGCGCGAGATCCCGTTCGCGCGCATCCACAACGTGGTGGTGCACCAGTCGCTGCTGCACCGCCTGTTCGGCGTGGCCGAGGTGCGCCTGGAATCGGCCGGCGGTGCCAAGCCGGAAGCGGAGATGCGGGTGCTGCGGCTGGACCAGGCGCTGGCCCTGGAGCGGCAGATCCGCCATCGCGTGCAGGCCGGCGCCGCGGCCGCCGATGCCGCGCCGGCCAGCGACGTGCTGCTGGCGCTGCCCACCTCCGAAGTGCTGCGCCAGGGCCTGATCTCCAACCGCGGCATGGTGGTGGTGGCGGCCGCGTTCGGCGCCACCTACCAGCTGTTCCCCGAACGCATGGTCTCCAATGCGATCGAGCACTACGGGCGGCAGCTGTTCGGCTACGCCAGCCACCTGCACCTGGGCTGGATGGCCGGCGCGGTGACCCTGGCGCTGATGCTGGCGACGCTGCTGCTGATCATGCGCGTGCTGTCGATGGCGCTGGCGCTGCTGCAGTACCACGGCTTCCGGCTCAGCGAGAGCGAGCGCCGGCTGACCGTGGAGCGCGGCCTGCTGGCGCGGCTGCGCACCAGCGTGGCGCGGCGCCGCATCCAGGCCTGGACCCTGCAGGAAGGCGTGCTGCACCGCCTGCTGCGGCGGCGCAGCCTGCACATCGACACCGCGGTGATGGAGGCGCATGGCGAGCACGGCCGCGCGCTGAAGGAACTGGCGCCGCTGGCGACCCCGGCCGCCTGCGATGCGCTGCTGCACCGGCTGCTGCCGCAGATCGCCTGGCCGCCGCCGCAATGGCAGGCGATCGCCACGCGCGGCTGGTGGCGGCTGTGCCTGCCGGCGGCGTGCCTGGTGCCGCTGGCCTGCGCCGGGCTGTGGCGGGCGTTCGGCGCCTGGGCCGCGCTGGCGCTGCTGTGGCTGCCGTGGTCGGCGTTCAAGGCCTGGCGCCAGGCGCAGCGCATGGGCTATGCGCTGGACGATCGCTACGTGGCGGTGCGCGGCGGCTGGTGGACGCGCTGGTGGCGGCTGGCCGAGATCGACAAGCTGCAGGCGCTGCAGCTGACCCGCTCGCCGCTGGACCGCTGCTGCGGCACCGCGACGCTGTGGCTGGACACCGCCGGCGCCGGCATCGGCAGCGGTGCGCCAGCGCTGCGGATTCGGCTGTTGCCCGAGGCCGAAGCGCAGGCGGTCTACCTGCAGCTCAGCCGGGCGCTGGCGCGGCGGCGGCTGCGCTGGTAGCGGCAACCGCCGCGCCGGCGAACTCGTGCGGGCGCGGCCAATGGCGTGCCGGCCGCAGCCGGCGCAGCGCAGCGACGGGCGTCAGCCGCGCGCGCCGCGGCCCCAGTAGCCGATGCGCCGGCGGATCTTCAGCTTGCGCCAGAAATTCCACGGCTTGGGCTTCGGATTGCGCGCGCCCTCGGCGACGAAGTCGTCGATCGCGCGCAGCACGCGCTCGCTCGACTGGCCGTCGCGGTAGGGATGCAGGCCGTCGGCGAAGTCGCGGATCGCCGCCATCAGTTCCGGCGGCCGCGCCAGCGCGCGGCGGATCGCCGGCTCGAACTGCGCCGGGTCGTCGATGTCGATCAGCTGCGGGCCCGGGCGCCGGTTCTTGAAGGTCACCACCGGCTTGTAGGTGAGCAGGAACTCGTTGAGCGCCGAAGAGGTGTCCGAGCACATCATGTCCACCTGCGGGAACAGCTCCAGGATGTTGTCGTTGTCGGCGAAGCGCAGGTACGCGTTCTCCAGCGCGCGGTAGCGCGCCACCACTTCCGGATCCATCTTCGGGTGGAAGGTCACGATCCAGCGCCACTCGCCCGTGCGCGACAGCCGCGCGACCTCGTCGTGGAGGATGCCGGCCGCGCTCCACGACGGCGAGAACGTGGAGTGGTACAGGATCACCGGCGGCTGCCGCACCGGCGCCAGTTCGCCGCCGATCTCGCGCATGAACGGGTCGATCTTCGGAAAGCCGGTTTCCTTCACCGCGAAGTGGCCCAGCTTGCGCGCCAGCGCGCCGAACGCGGCGGTGTCGCGCGGGCCGGTGGTGCAATACAGGTCGAAGAAGCCGCGCACGTAGATGTGCCGCGGCTTGCCGGCGTCGAAGCCGTGGAAGGTCTCGACCTTCACCCCTGGGAAGAAATGCGGCACCGCGTTGCTGGAGGTGATCACCGCGTACGGATTCCACGCCAGCACCTCCTCGACCGTGGCCAGGTGGCGCTCGTCGGCGTTCAGGTCGGCGGCGCCGGGGCCGTCGAAGAACCACGCCGCCTGGTCGCCGCGCGCACGGATCGCCGCCTGCAGCGGGCGCAGGATCGCCAGCGCGTAACGCTCCGATCCGTACAGCAGATAGTGCTTGCTCATCAGTGCTCCAGGTCGTGCCGTTGCAGTTGCGCCCGCGCCTGCTCCACCGAGGCCGGGTTGTACTGCATCTCGTAGTAGCGCATGCGCTTGTACAGCGCGTAGCTGGCCGCGGTCTGCGCCACCACGAAACCGCGCCAGCCATCGAGCACCGCCAAGCGCAGCAGGTAGTCCTTCAGGAAGGCGCCGACGAACACGAACGGGCTCTGCCACATTCTCACCGGCTTGCGCTTGTCGCGCCAGCCGAGCGCCTTCAGTTCGGCGTAGCGCAGCACCTTCAGTTGCTTGTGCACCAGGGTCGGGTTGTGCAGGTGGTTGAACGGCGGCGCGAACTCGGCGCTGGCGCCGTCGAAGCGCAGCGACTCGTGCACCCGCGCATCGCTCCAGCGCGCGCGGCCGCGGTGGTACAGCCGCGCCAGGCGCTCGCCGACCATCGGCCGGTACCAGCGCATCGGCGCGCCCATGTACCAGGTGCTGCGGCGCAGCCACACCGCGTCCAGCCGGTCCTCGGCCAGCAGCTGCGGCAACCGCGCCAGGCATTCGGCGCGCAGCGCGTCGGACAGGAACTCGTCCGCGTCCAGCACCAGGATCCAGTCGTGCGCGGCCTGGGTGGAAGCGAAGTTGCGCTGCGCGCCGAAACCCAGCCAGGCCTGCTCGACCACGCGCGCGCCATGCGCGCGCGCGATCGCCACGGTGTCGTCGCTGCTGCCGCAGTCCACCACCAGCTTGTCGGCGGCGAATGGCACGCTGTCCAGGCAGCGCGCGATGTTGGCGGCCTCGTTGTAGGTCATCACCACCAGGCTGAGCGGCAGGGTGGTCGCGGCGGCGTCGGCCATGGCGCTCGGTATCCGGAAAGAGCGGTGCAAGCGGCGGTCGCGGCGCGGACGGCGCCGCGCCGGCGGCGATGCGGGACCGGCAGTCTACCGGCTTCCGGCGGCGCCTTCAGCGGCGCCGCCGCGGCCGCGCGGCGCCTGCGCATCGCAGGCCGCCAGGCCGATCAGCACGCCGACCAGGGACACGTAGAAACCGGTGGTGACCTGGTGCGCGAACATCGACTGGGTCATGCCGCACAGGACGTACGCCGCCACCACCAGGATCCCGGTCGCGGCCGGGCCATGGAACTCGGGCCGCGGCCGGCACCGGTACAGGCGCACCAGCAGCCACAACGGCACGCCGTAGACCAGCACGATCAGCAGCGTGCCGGGCAGGCCCTGGGTCGCGCTCCATTCGGCCAGGTCGTTGTGCGCGTGGCCCAGGTGGCAACGCTCCACCCAGGTTTTGAGGCGGCAATCGGGCAGGCGCAGCATCGCCTTGTCGAAGCGGCCCACGCCGACCCCGACCAGCGGATGCTCGACGAAGGTCGCCGCCGCCACCTGCAGGCGCTCGATGCGCGCGCCGGCTGAGGAATCGCTGTCGCCGCGCTCGTAGCGCAGCACGTCGTGATGCAGTTCGGCCAGGCGGGTCTGCCGGGTCAGCGCCGGCACGCTCAGCACCAGGGTCGCCGCCAGCGCGGTGAGCACGCCCAGGATCACCAGCCGCGCCCCGCCGCTGCGCCAACGCACGCACAGCGCGGTGGCCACCAGCAGCAACAGCATGCCCAGCCACACGCCGCGGCTGCCGCTGAGCAGGATGGTCGCGCAGCCGGCGGCGATCGCCGCGACCGTCCACGGCCAGCGCCCGTGCGGCCGGCAGAACACCGCCACCACCATCAGCATCAGCACCACGTCGGCGAACACGATCGCGTTGGTCCAGCCTTCGGCGCGCGGCGCGCCGTGCAGCACCTGCACGATCGCCAGCGCCAGCGTGGCGAAGATGCCCAGCAGCGCGCCCCACCACAGCAGCTGCCGCGGCGGACGCAGCGCGTAGACCCACAGCGCGGCCCAGGGCAGCACCAGGAACCGGGTGCGGTTGTCGATGTCCTTCAGCGGCTGGCCGAAGTACAGCAGCGACGCCACCGACAGCCCGATCACCAGCAGCGCCAGCACGCCCAGCCAGCGCAGCGAGGGCTGCAGCCCGGCGGCCGCGCGGCGCAGGCGCCCCAGCGCCAGCACGCTGGTCGCCAGCAACAGCAGGCCGAACGGCAGCAGCCCGCCCGGCATGCTGACCACCAGCGCCGGCAGGCACAGCATGCCCAGCGCCGCCGCCCGTTCGACCAACCTGTGGCGATGGGACGCGACCAGCGGCGCGGCGCGAGGCGGGGCGTGTTCGGTCATGGGGGAGAGAACGGAGGGAAAGGCGGTGGGGCGCGATGATCCAAGCGCGACCCCTAACCCGACCTGACCTGCACGCGGCCGCCGCCGGCCGGCGCAGGCGCGGCCGGCGGCGGCGCGTCGCCGAGCAGATCGGCCACCGCCGCCTGCAGGCACTCGCCGAACTCGCGCTGGCGCGATTCGAAGAAACCGCGCGCCGCGGTGCCCAGCGCATCGCACTGCATCGGCGCCAGCGCCAGCGCCTGCGCCATGGCCCGTTCGATGCCGGCCGCATCGATCTGGTAGCGCACGCCGAAGTTGTCCGCGCGCTCGCCGATCGGCGCGATCAGGATGCCGCGCTCGGCGCTGACCAGTTCGTTCATCGGCGCGCCGTCGGTGGTGATCACCACTGCGCCGACGCTCAGCGCTTCCATGATGTAGTGGCCGAAGCCCTCGACCTCGGACGGGCACAGGTGGAAGCGGTGCGCGTTCTGCAGGCGGCGCAGCTCGCGCTGCTCCAGGTAGCCGGTCAGGTAGTCGATGTTCTCGGCCTCGATCGGGCGCGACTTCTTGGCGCTCTGCACCACGGTCAGCCGCGGCCATTCCGGATGCCGTGCCCAGGTCTGCAGCAGCACCGCGGTGCCCTTGGCCGAACTGCGCCCGGCCACGTGCAGGCAGGCGCGCTCGCGCGGCACCTCCGGGCGGTAGCAGTCGTCGCTGCAGAACCCGATGAACGCGGTCGCCGGGCCCAGCGTGGCGAAGCGCTGTTCGGCCTGCCAGGTCTTGCACAGCACCCGCTCGAAGCGCGGCAGCCAGCGCAGCCACTTGCTGCGGAACCACTCCGGATTGGGCACCAGCGCGTTGCGCCGGCCGGCGCCCAGGCAGCGCGGATAGACCCGCTCCAGGAAGATCTGCAGGTCGGCGCGGCCGCGCAGCAGGCTGCGCAGGGCCAGGCGCAGTTCGCGCAGGTGGTTGGCCAGGCGCACCGTGCCGAAGCCGAGCACTTCCACCCGGTAGCGGCCGCTGTTGCGCAGCGTCTCGGCGACCACCTGCAGGTCGCGGCTCAGGCCGCCGCCGTTGTCGCGGCTGATGACCCGGATCAGGCGCATCGGCATGCCGGGCCTCCCGCCTGCGCGGCAGCAGCGTTGCGCAGCGCGCGGGCGCGGCTGCGGCTCACTCGAAACGGTCCTTGTCCTGCTCGCGCAGGCGGTCGCGGTCGCCGCTGGTGACCACGCACTGGCCGTGCACGGCGCTGGCCGGCACCAGCCACCAGTTGCGGCGGTTGGACACGCCGGCCAGGGTGCTGGCGCGGCGATCGATGCAGCCGAGCATCGCCGCCTCCTGCACCAGCAGCCAGCGGCGCTGCGGCGCCTGCGCCTGCCAGGCCACGCCGCGGCGCAGCTGCTGGTCCCACGGCACCACGAAGCCGAACGTGGTCGCGGCGCGGTCGGCCATCAACAGGTTCTGCTCCTTCCACGCCACCAGGCCCAGTTCCGCGTCCGGGCCGATGCGGCGGCCGGCCGCCTCCATCACCCCGCGCGCGGAGCTGGAGAAGTTGATCAACGGATACACCAGCAGCCCGACCAGCACCCACAGCATGCTCAGCGTGGACACCATCGCCAGGTGCGGACGCCGCCGCGCGAACACCGCCAGGCTGGCCACGCCCCACAGCCCGATCGCCAGCAGGATCCAGCCCAGCGCCTGCACGGTCGCCAGGTCGACGCCGCGCTCCTCCATCATCCGCGCGCGGAAGCCGTGCCCGGCCAGGACCGCCGCGCCGACGCCGAGCACGGCCACGGTCAGCGCCACGGTGAACGCCAGCAGCAGGCGCCTGACCCCGGTCCTGCGCAGCAGCCCGGGGATCAGCGGCGCCATCGCCAGGCACAGCATCGGCAGCGCCGGCAGGATGTAGACGTCGCGCTTGCCGGTGGGAATCGAGAAGAACAGCACGATCAATGCCCACCAGGCCAGCGGCAGCAGGTAGCGCGGATCGCGCCGGCGCAGCCGCCGCGCCCAGGCCGGGACCGCCCACGGCAAGGCCAGCAGCAGCGGCAGCCACATGCTCGGCATCACCCCGAAGAAGTAGAACGGCCCGTGCGGATGGTCCCAGGACCTGGCGTAGCGCCCAGCGGTCTGCCGGAACAGGATGTCGTCGAGGTAGGCGCGGTATTCGGGCTCGTGCGCCGACAGCGCGGTGGCCACCATCGGCACCAGCCAGAGCGACACCGCGCCCAGGAACGCCAGCGGCCCCAGCCAGAAGCGCGGGTTGCGCACGCCGACCTTGACCCCGCGCCACTGCGCCAGCGACGCCACTGCGGCCGGCAGCAGCATCAGCAAGGCCAGCGCGCCCACGCCCTTGGTGATCGTGCCCAGGCCGGCGGCGAACCAGCCCAGCGTCCACATCCGCCAGTCGGGGCCGCGCAACACGTGGCGCAGCAGGCCGTAGTTGGCCAGGGTGATGTAGAACACCACCAGCGGATCGATCTGCGCCTTCTTCGCCTGGTAGGTGAAGTGGAACGCGAACAGCAGCGCATACGCCGCGTACATGCCGACCCGGCGCGTCCACAGGCGCCGGCCCAGGTCGTAGACGCAGGCCAGCGTGCCCAGCGCGGCCAGCAGCGACGGCAGCAGGAACGCCACCCGCCAGTTGCCGAACAGGGTGTAGAACGAGGCCTGCAGCCACATCAGCATCGGCGGCTTGTCCGAGTACAGCTCGGTGCCGCGGTGCGGGAACAGCCAGTTGCCGCTGTCCACCATCTGCTTGGCGACCAGCGCGAAACGCGGCTCGTCGGCCGGGTGCGGATCGCGCAGGCCGAGCCCGGCGCCGAGCACCAGCAGCGCGAGCAGGGCCAGCAACCAGAATTCTCGGGACGCGCGGGTCTTCAGCATGGGACGGGATGATACCGGGGCCGCTTCACGCCGTCTTGCGCAGCCGCGCATAGAAGAAACCGTCGCGGTCCTGCTCGCCGGGCAGGCGCTGGCGGCCGCCGCCGGACGCATGGCCGCAGGCGGCGCCGGGATCCTCGGCCGCGGCATCTGCGGTGCGCGCCAGGAACGCCTGCAGCTGGCGTTCGTTCTCGTCCTTGAGCAGCGAGCAGGTCGCATAGACCAGCACCCCGCCCGGCCGCAGCACCCGCCAGCCGGCGTCCAGCAGCCGCGCCTGCACGGCCTGCAGCGCGATCACGTCCTCGCGTCGCCGGTGCAGCAGCACGTCGGGCTGGCGGCGCACGATGCCGGTGGCCGAACACGGCGCGTCGAGCAGCACCGCGTCGAACGGCACGCCATCCCACCAGGCCTCGGGCTGCGCCGCGTCGGCCACCTGCAGCTGCGCCTGCGCGCCGGCGCCGGTGCGGGCGAAGGTCTCGCGCACCCGTGCCAGGCGCCGCGCGTCCACGTCCAGCGCGGTCAGGCGCAGGCTCGGGTCGCGCTCGAGCAGGTGCGCGGACTTGCCGCCGGGCGCGGCGCAGGCGTCCAGCACGCGGGCGCCCGCTGCCGGCGCCAGCACGTCGGCGACCTGTTGCGCCGCGCCGTCCTGCACCGACACCCAGCCGTCGGCGAAACCGGGCAAGGCGCTCATCGCCAGCGACGCGTCCAGGCGGATCGCATCGGCCAGGTCCGGCACCGCCTGCGCGGCGATGCCGGCCTCGGCCAGCTGCTGCAGATAGGCGTCGCGCGTGCCGCGTTGGCGGTTCACCCGCAGCCACAGCGGCGCCGCCTGCTGGCTGCCGGCGAAGATCGCCTCGGCGTGCTGCGGCCAGTCGGCGTGCAGCGCGTCGCGCAGCCACAGCGGCCAGCCGGCGTCGGCGGCCACGGCCGGCAGCCCGTCGCGCAGCGCGCGGCGCAGCAAGGCGTTGACCATGCCGGCCTGGCGCGGCCGCTCCAGCGCGCGCGCCGCCTCCACCGTCGCCGACAGCGCCGCATGCGGCGCCAGGCCGAGCACGTCGAGCTGGGCGAAACCGGCCATCAACAGCGTGCGCAGCTCGGCGTCGCGCTGCGGCAGCTGCTTCTGCAGCCACAGCCGCAGCGCCGCCTCGTAGGCCGGGCGCCGGCGCAGCACGGCGAAGCAGATCGCCTCGACCAGGGCGCGGTCGCGCGGATCGGGCAACGCCGGCAGCGCCGCGGCCAGTTCGGCCTTCAGCGACCGGCCGCGGTCGATCACCGCGGCCAGCACCCGGGCGGCGGCGACGCGCGGCGCGACGCCGGGCGGCAGGGCGGCGGCTGGCGGCGCGTCGGGGGCCTGGGTCATGCGCCGGCCGTGCCGGTTCAGGCCAGGACCGGCAGATCGCGCCGGGCGTTGAGGTAGTCGGCGGCGGTGATCGCCTTGCCGCCTTCGCGCTGCAGCACGCGCAGGCGCAGCGCGCCCTGGCCGCAGGCGATGTCGATGCCCTGCCTGGACGCGGCCAGCACCGTGCCCGGCGGCTGCGCATGCGCCAGGTCCAGGGCGATCGCGCCATGCACGCGCACGCGCTCGCCGGCCAGCACCGCCTCGGTGACCGGCCAGGGATTGAACGCGCGCACCCGCAGCGCCAGCTGCGCCGCCGGCTGCTGCCAGTCCAGCCGCGCCTGCGCCTTGTCCAGCTTGTGCGCATAGGTGACGCCGGCCTCCGGCTGCGGCTGCGGCACCGGGCGGATGCCGGCGCGCAGCAGGCCCAGGCCGTCGGCCAGCACCTGCGCGCCGAGCGCGGCCAGCCGGTCGTGCAGCTGCCCGCCGGTCTCGCTGTCGCCGATCGGGGTGCGCTGCGACATCAGCACCGGGCCGGTGTCCAGGCCCGCTTCCATCTGCATCAGGCACACCCCGGTCTCGCTGTCGCCGGCCTCGATCGCGCGCTGGATCGGCGCGGCGCCGCGCCAGCGCGGCAGCAGCGAGGCGTGCACGTTCCAGCAGCCATGGGTCGGGATCGCCAGCACCGCCTTGGGCAGGATCAGGCCGTAGGCCACCACCACCATCAGGTCCGGCTGCAGCGCGCGCAGGGTCTGCAGCGCCTCGGGCGAGCGCAGCGTCTCCGGCTGCAGCACCGGAATGCCGCGCGCCACCGCCTCCAGCTTCACCGGCGACGGGGTCAGCCCGCGGCCGCGGCCGGCGGGACGGTCCGGCTGCGTATAGACCGCGACCACTTCATGGCGCTGCGCGGCCGCGCGCAACGACGGCACGGCGAAGTCCGGCGTACCGGCGAAGACGATTTTCATTGGGCGGGGATTCGGGATCGGGGGATTGGGGATTGGCAACGGCGGGCTCGGAGACCGGAAGGGAATCCGGCTCGCGCTTGCGAATCCCCAATCCCGAATCCCGAATCCCGGCCTTCACGCCACGTGCTTGCGCGCCTTGGCCAGCTTCTTGCGCACCATCTCGCGCTTGAGCGGGGACAGGTAGTCGACGAACAGCTTGCCGTCCAGGTGGTCCATCTCGTGCTGCACGCACACCGCCAGCAGGCCGTCGGCGGACAGTTCCTGCGGCTGGCCCTGGCGGTCCAGGTAGCGCACGACGATGGCGTCGGCGCGGGTCACGTCGGCATAGATGCCGGGCACCGACAGGCAGCCTTCCTGGTACACCTGCTCGCCGTCGCGCTGCACGATCTGCGGGTTGACGAACACCTGCGGGGCGTTCTTCTCCTCGCTGACATCGATGACCATGAAGCGCTGGTGCACGTCCACTTGGCTGGCGGCCAGGCCGATGCCGGGGGCCTCGTACATGGTCTCGAACATGTCGTCGAGCAGGCGCTGGAACGCCGGCGTGGTCACGTCGGCAGGATCGACCGGCACCGCCTTGGTGCGCAGGCGGGGGTCGGGGAATTCGAGGATGGGAAGCAGGGCCATAGCGGTACCCAGAATGGGGGCGCCGGACAATTCGGCAAGACCGGACAATTCTACCGCGTTCTCGCCGGCGCTTGCGCCGCGCCCGGGGTTCTGGACTATAGTGCGCGGACCTGTTGGGGAATCAGGCTCCGCACTCATGTTCAATCGACTCCGTACGGTCGTCGCCGTGGCGATGCTCACCGTGGCGACCTATGCCGCTTCCGCGAGCATGGCCGCCGAACACCCTGACACCTACGTGGTGCGCAAGGGCGACACGCTGTGGGACATCGCCGGGCGCTTTCTCGGCAAGCCGTGGCTGTGGCCGGAAATCTGGCAGGCCAACCCGCAGGTGCAGAACCCGCACCTGATCTACCCCGGCGACGTGCTCAGCCTGGCCTACCTGGACCGCGTGGCCCGCGGCACGGTCGTGCCCGGCCCGCGCCGGGACGCGCCGATCGACGCGATCCCGCTGTCGGACGTCGAGCCGTTCCTGAAGAACCTGCGCGTGGCCGACAGCATCGACGGCCTGCCCTACGTGGTCGGCGTCGAGGACAACCGCCTGCGCGCCACCATCGGCCAGACGGTCTACGCCAACGGGCTCGGCGATCCGCAGGTGGGGCAGCGCTACGCGGTGGTGCGCCCGACCGTCCGCTACGAGCTGCCCAGGCTCAGCGACGACCTGAACAACGAAGGCCGCAGCATCCCGGGCACCGGCAACCTGTGGCAGACCTTCGTGGCGCCGGACAACAAGCGCCGCGAGACCCTCGGCTACGAACTGGCCCAGGTCAACATCGGCACCGTCACCCGCGTCGCCGCCGACGGCCGCCAGGCCACCGCCCTGCTGCTGCAGGACAGCGCCCGCGAAGTGCGCGCCGGCGACCGCCTGATCGCGGTCCAGGCGCAGCCCTACGACCTGCAGTTCATCCCCCACCCGCCCTCGGCGCAGGCGCTGGCGGCCGGGCTGCGGGTGCTGGCGGTGGCCGACGCGTTCAGCGCCGCCGGCCCGCGCGACGTGATCGCCATCTCCGGCGGCAGCCGCGAAGGCATCGACAACGGCACCGTGGTCTCGCTGTGGCGCCACGGCACCCGGGTCAACGACCGGGTGCAGCACCCGAACACCTCGCGCGCCGACGACGGCTTCACCGGCGGCGGCGGCACGGTGGCGCTGCCGGACGAATACGCCGCGCACGCGATGGTGTTCCGCACCTTCGACAAGGTCAGCTACGCGCTGGTGATGAAGGGCGTCAAGCCGACCCGGATCGGCTACGACATCAAGCACCCTGACGCGCGCTGACCCGCGCGCGCGGGCAAGTCCTACATCCGCAGCAGACGGCGCCCGAGGGCGCCGTCTGCGTTTGTGGCCTAGCCTGGGGACCCGTCGCCGCCACCGGAACCGGTCCATGTCCGCCCTGCCCAGCCCCGCCCCCTGCACCGGTGCCGATCCGGCGTTGCTGGCGCTGTCGCTGGCCGGCGGCGCCAGCGCCCCGCGCCGGCGCCTGCTCGAACGGTGCGGCAGCCCCGCCGCCGCGCTGGCAGCCGGCCCGACCGCCTGGCACGCCGCCGGGCTGGATGCGGCGCAGATCGCGGCGCTGCGCCGTCCCGACCGCGCCGCACTGGACGCGGCGCTGGCCTGGCTGGCGCAGCCGCGTCGGCACCTGCTCGGCTGCCACGACCCGGACTACCCGGCATTGCTGCTGCGCGCGCCCAACCCGCCGCTGGCGCTGTACCTGGAAGGCGACCCGGCCGCGCTGTGGCATCCGGCGGTGGCCGTGGTCGGCAGCCGCGCACCCAGCGCCGGCGGCCGCGACAACGCCGCCCGCTTCGCGCTGGCGCTGGCCACGGCCGGGCTCGCGGTGACCAGCGGCATGGCCGCGGGGGTCGATGCCGCCGCGCATGCGGCCGCGCTGTCGTGCCAGGACGGACTCACCGTGGCGGTGGTCGGTACCGGCGCCGACCTGGCCTATCCGCGCCAGCACGCCGCCCTGCGCGAGCGCATCGCCGCGCGCGGCGCGGTGGTCAGCGAGCATCCGCCCGGCACCCCGGCGCGGCCCAGCCACTTCCCGGCGCGCAACCGGATCATCGCCGGGCTGGCGCTGGCCACGCTGGTGATCGAGGCCGCCGCGCGTTCCGGCGCGCTGATCACCGCGCGCCTGGCCGCCGAGGCCGGGCGCGAGGTGTTCGCGCTGCCCGGCTCGATCCACAACCCGCTGGCGCGCGGCTGCCACCGCCTGATCCGCGACGGTGCCGGCCTGGTCGAAAGCGCCGAGGAAGTCCTGGCCGGGGTCGCGCCGCTGGCCGCCGAGCTGGCCGACGCCTTGCGCGGACGCCTGGCCGCCCCCACTGAGAGGATCGCCGACGACCCCGGCGTCACGCCGTCCTTCTCCAACCCCGACTACCAGCGCTTGTGGCGGGCGCTGGGCCACGACCCTACCTGTATGGATTCATTGATCGCGCGCACCGGATTGACGGCCGCGGCGGCCTCCTCCATGCTGCTGGCCATGGAACTGGATGGCTACGTGGCGGTCGAACGAGGTCGTTACACCCGCAAACCCTAGTTTCTTCACCTCCACAGCGTCTAGCGACGCAGGCCGAGGGGCAATGAAAGAGAGCATTCTGGATGTCCTGCTGTACCTGTTCGAACACTATTTCAGCGAGGATGCGGACCCGGTCCGCGATCGCGACTCCCTCCAGAATGGCCTGATCCAGGCTGGCTTCAGCCCCACCGAAATCAGCAAGGCGTTCGACTGGCTCGACGCGCTGGCCGACCAGCGCCCGGCCGTGGCGCAGCCGCGCATCGACGGCCCGATCCGCATCTACCACGGCCCGGAGCTGGACAAGCTCGACGTGGAATGCCGCGGCTTCCTGCTGTTCCTGGAACAGCACGGCATCCTCGACAGCGACCAGCGCGAGCTGGTGCTGGACCGGGCGATGGCGCTGGACCAGGACGAACTGGACCTGGACGACCTGAAATGGGTGGTGCTGATGGTGCTGTTCAACCAGCCCGGCGCCGAGGCGGCCTACGCGTGGATGGAAACGCAGATGTTCGTCGACGAGCCGGAGCCGGTGCACTGAGCCACTGACCGGCCCCGCACGGATGCACGAGGACCCCACCCTGAGCGCGTGGTATTACGCCGACGCGTCGCGCGCGCGGCACGGCCCGCTGAGCGCCGCGGAGCTGCTGGAACGGCTGCGCGACGGGCTGCTGGACCGCACTACCCTGGTGTGGCGCGAGGGCATGCCGGACTGGCAGCCGCTGCACGCGCTCGCCGCGGAACTGGGCCTGCCCGCGGCGGCCGTGCCGCCCCCGCTGCCGCCTGCCCGGCCCCCGGCGCCTTCCGCCGCGCCCGCAGCGGAGGTTGCCGCGCCACGCGCCGGCCTGTCCGGCTGCGGCATCGGCGCGATCGTCGCCGTGGTGCTGGGCCTGCTGCTGGTGGCGGTGCTCGGCATCCTTGCCGCCATCGCCGTGCCGGCGTACCGCGACTACACCCTGCGCGCCCATGCCAGCACGGCGATCGGCAGCCTGGACCTGCTGAAGGGCGAGATCGTCGCGTTCGCCGCGCAGCAGGGGCGCTGCCCGGTGAACGGCGATCCCGGCTTCGACGCCGCCCAGGACTACGCCAGCGACTTCGTCGAACAGGTGCGCATCGGCCGTTTCGACAACGGCCATTGCGGCCTGGAAGCCACCGTGCACGCGCCCGGGAAGGACAAGCTGGATGGCAAGGCCCTGTGGCTGGATTACGATGCGCAGGCCGCGGCCTGGAACTGCAGTTCCGAGCTGGACGACCGCTACCTGCCCGTGCATTGCCGCGGCGGCTGAGCGGAAACGGATTTTCGATCGCAACCCGGGGAACAGGAATGAGTGAGTGGTACTACGCCGACGCTGCACAGCAGCGCCATGGTCCGATGCCGGCCAACGACCTGCAGCAGCGCTTCCAGCGCGGCGAGGTAGGCCTGACCACGCTGGTCTGGCGCGACGGCCTCAGCGAATGGCATCCGCTGGCCGATTTCGTCGACGAACTGGGCCTGACCCAGGCGCCGGCCGCGCTGCCGCCGAGCGCCCCCGTCGAGGCGTCGGCCGTGGCGCCGGCGCAGGCCTTGCCGGCGGCGTGGACCACCGTGCCGGACGCCGACGCGGCGACGCATTCGCCGTACGCCGCGCCCGCCGCCACGCTCTCCACGGAGCCGCATTTCGTCGCCGGCGGCGAAGTGGTGCAGGCCGGCTTCTGGAAACGCACCGCCGCCTACCTGATCGACGGCATGCTGGTCGGCATGGTCGCGCAGGTGATCCAGTTCGCGATCATGCTGGGCTTCTTCGGCTTCAGCGGCCTCGGCGGCGGCAGCGCGCCCGATTTCGCCACCGCCGGCGGCGTCGTCATGCTGGTGCTGGTGTACCTGGTGCCGCTGGCGATGTCGGCGCTGTACTTCGGCCTGTTCCATGCCTCGACCAAGCAGGCCACGCTGGGCAAGATGGCGGTCGGCATCAAGGTGGTGCGCACCGACGGCAGCCGGATCAGCGTCGGCCGCGGCATCGGCCGCTACTTCGGCTTCCTGTTGAGCAGCCTGACCATCTTCATCGGCTTCCTGATGGCGGCCTTCACCGAGCGCAAGCAGGCCCTGCACGACATGCTCTGCGACACCCTGGTGGTGGACAAGTGGGCCTACACCGACCATCCGGAATGGCAGCAGCGCAAGCTGGGCACGGTCACCGTGGTGATCCTGTCGCTGTTCGGCGTGCTGATGCTCGTGGTCCTGCTGGTGGTGCTGCTGCTGATCGGCGTGGCCGCCAGCGGCAACTGGCACTGACGGCCGGGACTCGGAACCGGAGACCCGGAGAACGGAAGTCGGCAGAGCCCCGCGCGCCCGAACATTTCCCGGCGCCGCGGGGCGCGGGCGCTTGACAGCCGCCGCCAGACATGTCCACTAATAAAAAGAGACGCAGCTGAACGCCCGGGGTATCCGCCCCGGGCGTCGGCCGCTCTGAACCACCGCAACGCTTCACTAACCGGAGCAATTGCGCCACCCTACCGCCCCCAGGGCGCCCGCCCCGCCCATTCGAAGCCCACCCCATCATGTCCAAGCACCTGCTCATCGTCGAATCGCCCGCCAAGGCCAAGACGATCAACAAATACCTCGGCAAGGACTTCCACGTCCTGGCCTCGTATGGGCACGTGCGCGACCTGATCCCGAAAGAGGGCGCGGTGGATCCGGACGACGGCTTCGCGATGCGCTACGCGCTGATCGAGAAGAACGAAAAGCACGTCGAGGCCATCGCCAAGGCCGCCAAGGTCGCCGACGACATCTATCTGGCGACCGACCCGGACCGCGAGGGCGAGGCGATCAGCTGGCACATCGCCGAGATCCTGAAGGAACGCGGGCTGCTCAAGGGCAAGCCGCTGCACCGGGTGGTGTTCACCGAGATCACCCCGCGCGCGATCAAGGAGGCGATGGCCAACCCGCGGCAGATCGCCGGCGACCTGGTCGATGCGCAGCAGGCGCGGCGCGCGCTGGACTACCTGGTCGGCTTCAACCTGTCGCCGGTGCTGTGGCGCAAGGTGCAGCGCGGCCTGTCCGCCGGCCGCGTGCAGTCGCCGGCGCTGCGCATGATCGTCGAGCGCGAGGAGGAGATCGAAGCCTTCGTCGCCCGCGAATACTGGAGCATCGGCGCCGACTGCCTGCACCCTTCGCAGCCGTTCGCGGCCAAGCTGGTCAAGCTCGACGGGCAGAAGTTCGAGCAGTTCACCATCACCGACGGCGAGACCGCCGAAGACGCGCGGATGCGCCTGCAGAAGGCCGCGCAGGGCGCGCTGCACGTCACCGACGTGGCCAGCAAGGAGCGCAAGCGCCGCCCGGCGCCGCCGTTCACCACCTCCACGCTGCAGCAGGAGGCCTCGCGCAAGCTCGGCTTCACCACCAGCCGCACCATGCGCGTGGCGCAGAAGCTGTACGAAGGCGTGACCCTCGGCGACGAGGGCACGGTTGGCCTGATCAGCTACATGCGTACCGACTCGGTGAACCTGTCGCAGGACGCGCTGGCCGAGATCCGCGACGTGATCGCGCGCGACTTCGGCACCGGCGCGCTGCCGGACAAGCCGAACATGTACCAGACCAAGTCCAAGAACGCGCAGGAAGCGCACGAGGCGATCCGCCCGACCAGCGCGCTGCGCACCCCGGCGCAGATGGCCAGGTACCTGGACGACGACGGCCGCCGCCTGTACGAGCTGATCTGGAAGCGCGCGGTGGCCTGCCAGATGGTGCCGGCGACGATGAACACCGTCACCGTGGAACTGGCCGCCGGCAGCGAGCACAGCTTCCGCGCCAGCGGCACCACGGTGATCGACCCGGGCTTTTTGGCCGTGTACGAGGAAGGCAAGGACCAGAAGGCCGCCGAGGACGAGGACGAGGGCCGCAAGCTGCCGCCGATGAAGCCCGGCGACCGCATCCCGCTCGACCGCATCCATGCCGACCAGCATTTCACCGAGCCGCCGCCGCGCTACTCGGAAGCCTCGCTGGTCAAGACCCTCGAGGAGTACGGCATCGGCCGCCCCTCGACCTACGCCTCGATCATCCAGACCCTGCTGTTCCGCAAGTACGTGGAACTGGACGCGCGCCGCTTCCGCCCCTCGGACGTGGGCCGCGCGGTCAGCAAGTTCCTGTCCGGCCACTTCACCCGCTACGTCGACTACGACTTCACCGCCAAGCTCGAGGACGAGCTGGACGCGGTGTCGCGCGGCGAGGAGGAATGGCGGCCGTTGATGGAGAAGTTCTGGGGCCCGTTCAAGGAACTGGTCGAGGAAAAGAAGGAATCGGTGGACCGCTCCGAGGCCACCGGCGCGCGCGAGCTCGGCACCGATCCCAAGACCGGCAAGCCGGTCAGCGTGCGCCTGGGCCGCTTCGGGCCGTACGCGGCGATCGGCAGCACCGCCGAGGACGCCGAGGACAAGCCCAAGTTCGCCTCGCTGCGCCCGGGCCAGAGCATGCACACCATCACCCTGGAAGACGCGCTGGAGCTGTTCCTGATGCCGCGCGCGCTGGGCGAGGACAAGGGCGAGGACGTCAGCGTCGGCATCGGCCGCTTCGGCCCGTTCGCCAAGCGCGGCAGCGTCTACGCCTCGCTGAAGAAGGAAGACGATCCGTACACCATCGACCTGGCGCGCGCGGTGTTCCTGATCGAAGAGAAGGAAGAGATCGCGCGCAACCGTATCATCAAGGAGTTCGACGGCAGCGACATCCAGGTGCTCAACGGCCGCTTCGGCCCGTACATCAGCGACGGCAAGCTCAACGGCAAGATCCCCAAGGATCGCGAGCCGGCCACGCTGACCCTGGAAGAAGTGCAGAAGCTGCTGGAAGAGACCGGCAAGCCGGCGCGCCGCGGCTTTGGCGCGAAGAAGGCCGCAGCCAAGAAGGAAGCCGCGCCGAAGAAGAGCGCGGCCAAGAAGGCCGCGACCGACGCGCCGGCCAAGCCCGCCGCGAAGAAGGCGGCCAAGAAGGCAACGAAGAAGACCGCGAAGAAAGCGGTCAAGAAAGTGGTCAAGAAGGCCGCGGCCAAGTCCGCCTGATCCACCTCCCGCTCCTGCGGATGCGACATCCGCAGGAGCGGCGCCGGATAGCTCAATCGCCACCATCGCGCCACGCGATCCGCTTGCCGCAAGCGAGCCCGAGCACAACAGAGAGAAGGCCAAACCCCGAGAACGGTTCCGTACTGGCTCGGCGCGCAGCTGGCGCAACCAAGACGAAGACAACGCACCGCGCCTGGAACGCGGCGTGCCCGGCCGGCTGCCGCTGCGCCCACCGGCCTATGCGGCAGCAGCGCCGCAGAGACTGGAGAACGGCAGCCGCCGCAGCCCGCACGCCAGGCCCGCCCTCCCATCGCTCCCGCTTCGCCCGCGCCGCCAACCTGGAACCGGCGGGAAAGCGCGCTTCGCTCTGCCAATCCCCAATCCCCAATCCCCAATCCCGAATCCCCGCCGTTGCCCCACGGCAACGGCCTGCCGCATGATGCGCGCATGACCGACCTGTCGCCGAGCCAAGCCGTCGCCGTCCTGCAGCGGGGTGGCGTGATCGCCTATCCCACCGAAGCGGTGTGGGGCCTGGGCTGCGATCCGCACGACGAAGCGGCGGTGACCCGGCTGCTGCGGATCAAGCAGCGGCCGGTGGAGAAGGGCCTGATCGTGGTCGCCGCCGAACTGGAGCCGCTGCGCCCGCTGCTGGACCTGTCGGCGCTGCCGGCCGAGCGCCTGGCCGCGGTGCTGGGCAGCTGGCCGGGGCCGCATACCTGGGTGCTGCCGGCCGCGGCGCACGCCCCGCGCTGGGTCACCGGCGCGCACCGCGGCATCGCGGTGCGAATCAGCGCGCATCCGCAGGTGGCCGCGCTGTGCCGCGCCTGGGGCGGCGCCCTGGTGTCGACCAGCGCCAACCGCGGCGGCGAGCCGCCGGCACGGCAGCGCGCCGACCTCGACCCGCAGCTGCTGGCCGCGCTCGACGGCGTGGTCGGTGGCGACACCGGCGACCTGGCCCAGCCCACCCCGATCCGCGACGCGGTCAGCGGCGAGATCCTGCGCGCCTGAGCCGGCCCGTGCGTGCCGGCCGGCCCGCCGCCCATGCCGCCCGCCGAACGGCAAGATCCGCCCGCCCCGCCAGCCGCGCGCGCGTCGGCCGTGCGTGCATCGGCAGCGGCGAACGCGGTATGGCCGGGGGGGACCGACCCCCCTCGGCCAGCGCAGCGCCGAGCGCAGGGTTCGGCGCTGCGGCACGTGGCCCGCAGCAGCGCGAAGCCGACGGCGCGGTCCGGCCTGCCTCTTCGCCCGGCGCGCGGCGGCGCTGCCCCGGCCCGCACTTTCCCTGGCCGGCGAAGGCGCGCAAGATGCGCCCATGCCCGCCATCGCCCGCCCTGCCCTGCTCCTGACCGCGCTGCTGCCGCTGGCCGGCGCCGCCTGGGCGCAGGGCGCGCAGACCGCGCGCAGCGACGGCGCGCAGGGCTCGGTGCGCATCTACCGTTGCACCGGCAGCAGCGGCGCGGTCAGCCTGCAGAACGCACCGTGCGAGAACGCGCGCCAGCAGCAGGTGCTGGACATGCAGCGCCCGCGCGATCCGCCGCCGCGCCCGACCACCACGCTCAGCACCGATCCGGCGCGCGCCGCGGCCGCGCCGGCGCCGCTGCCGCAGCGCGAGATCCGCATCGTCACCGTGCAACCGCCGCAGCCGATGTACGAATGCGTCACCAGCGAGGGCGAGCGCTACACCAGCGACGACAACGAGGGCAATCCGCGCTGGGTGCCGCTGTGGGCGATGGGCTATGTCGGCGGCAATGGCTACGGCAACGGCCATCACCACGGTGGCGGCGAAGGCGGTCGCCCACGGCCCCCGCGACCGGTCTATCCCACAGGCGGCAACGTGATAGTGCCGGCCGGCAGCACCCTGGTCCGCGACACCTGCAACGCGCTGCCGCCACAGGAAGTGTGCGCGCGCCTGAGCGACCGCCGCTGGGAATTGATCCGCCGCTACAACAGCGCGCTGCAGAGCGAGCGCCGCGCGCTGGAAACCGAACAGCGCGGCATCGACGCGCGCATGGACCGCGACTGCGGCGGCAGCTGAGATGCGGCGCCTTGTCCGCCTCGCCGCGTTGCTGGCCTGCGCCGGCGCCGCGCATGCCGAAGAGGTGGTGTTCTATCGCTGCACCGATGCCCACGGCGGCCTGACCCTGCAGAACCAGCCGTGTCCCAAGGGCATGCGCCAGGAGAAGAAGATCATGCAGGGCGTCGGGCGCGCGCCGGCCTACGTGCCGAGCGCTGCGCCAGCTGCATCATCGGTGCCAGCGCCAACGCCGGGGGGCGCATCTGCAGCAACGGCCGCATCTGCAACGACGGCGGCACCCACGGCGACGGCCGCACCCGCAGCGACCGCCGCCGCATCCGGTCCTCCATCAGCGCCGGCCGCCGCGGCTGCCCCGCGCCTGCCGCCGCCTCCGCTGTATGCCTGCGTCACCCGCGAGCAGCAGCGCTACGTCGGCGAGGTCGCCGAGCCGGCGCCGCGCTGCGTGCCCCTGCGCACCGTCGGCC
Organism: Xanthomonas sp. AM6; assembly: GCF_025665335.1. NCBI lineage: Bacteria > Pseudomonadati > Pseudomonadota > Gammaproteobacteria > Lysobacterales > Lysobacteraceae > Xanthomonas > Xanthomonas sp. AM6. Next base: position 634,280 of record NZ_CP106869.1, on the reverse strand, counting down.
TGGACGGCAGCCCCGACAAGGCCGGCGGCAGCGCCTGCGAAGTGTTCCGCGACCGCTGCGACGCGCTGCCCGAGGCCGCCACCTGCGATGCCTGGAAGAGCTACGTGGCCGAAGCCGAAACGCACTGGCGCTTCGCCGTGCCCGAGCATGCCGAGCAGCTGCGGCAGGAATACGTGCGCCGCCAGCAGTTGCTCGACGCGAGCAGTTGCGGCGCGCAGGACTAGGCTGGCGCACGCGACGCGGACGCCGCGCCTGTAGGAGCGGCTTCAGCCGCGACCGGAGCTTTCCTGGTAACGCCCGTCGCGGCTGAAGCCGCTCCTGCAGGGGTTGCCGCGTGCGGCCAGCGACTAAGGCCGCGCGCTGCGGCGACGATGAGCGGCAGCAGCAACTGCCCTAGAACCCATAACGCAGGAACCCGCCGTCCACCGCGATGCATTCGCCGGTGATGTAGCTGGCCGCCGGCAGGCACAGGAAGCCGACCGCGGCAGCCACTTCCTCCGGTTCGCCGATGCGGCGCATCGGCGTGCGCTCGATCACCTGCTCGTAGTAGTCCGGATCGGACAGCGGCCCGGACGTGCGCCGCGTGCGGATGTACCACGGCGCCACCGCGTTGACCCGGATCCCGTCCTCGGCCCATTCGGCGGCCAGGTTGCGGGTCAGCTGGTGCAGCGCGGCCTTGGTCATGCCGTACGGCGCGCCGCTGCGCACGTGGGTCAGCCCGGACACGCTGCCGACGTTGACGATCGCCGCGGCCGCATGCTGCGCCAGCAGCGGATGCGCGTAGCGCGACAGCTCGAACGCGGAGAACAGGTTGGTCTCGAAGATGCCGCGCCACTCGTCCTCGGTGTAGTCCACCGCGGCCTTGCTCAAGTTGCCGCCGGCGTTGTTGACCAGCAGGTGCAGGCCGTCGGCATGGTCCTCGACCCAGTCCAGGATCTCGCGCCGGTCCTCGTCGTCGGCCACGTCGGCGGCCAGCGCCAGGATGCGGCGCTGCGGATAGGCGTCGGCCAGTTCGTCGCGCGCCGCCTCCAGCGCGTCGATGTCGCGCGCCACCAGCATCAGCTCGGCGCCGAAGCCGGCCAGTTCGCGCGCGATCGCCAGGCCGATGCCGGCGCTGGCGCCGGTGATCAGTGCGGTCTGTCCGTCCAGCCGCCAACGTTGCTGCATCGCCTTGCCTGTCTGCGCCGGGGTGGGCGTAGGATAACGCCCACGCCCAACGAGGTCGCCCCTATGCACGGTTCATTGCGCTCGATGACCTTGGCGCTGTCGCTGCTGGCCGCGCTGGCCGCCTGCAAGCCGGCGCCGCCGAAACCGGCGGACAAGCCACCCGAGCCGCAGGCCGCCGCGCTGCGCACGGCGATCGCCCAGCCGCTGGACCGCGCCAGACAGGCGCAGGCCGGCACCGAGCAGGCCGCGGCGGCGCAGAACGCGGCGATCGACGCCGCCACCGGGCAATAAAAAACGCCGGCATCGGCCGGCGTTCTTCGTCGCTTGCGGCGCGCCCGCGCACCGGCGGACGCGCTTGCCTCAGGCCCGGATCACAGGCCGCAGAAGCAGTAGGCCAGCGCCTTGACCGGTGCGCCGTCGCGCTTGTCGGTCGCGTCCTGCACGAAGCGCAGCTGGGTATCCAGCTCCGGCATGTGCCGCGCCAGCACCGCGTGCGCCAGCGCCGAATCGCCCAGCATCCAGGCACCCATGCGGCTGCCGGCGAAGCCGCTGACGAACTGCGCGAACGGCGTGGCCGCCTTCTCGATGTAGCGCACGCGGTACTTGTCGCGCTCGCCCAGCTTGGCCCGCGCGGCGGCATCGGCCACCGCGTCCTTGAAGCCGCCGAACGCATCCACCAGGCCGCGTTCCTTGGCCTGCGCGCCGCTCCACACGCGGCCGCGCGCGACCTGGTCGATCGCCTCGACCGGCTTGTTGCGCGCCTGCGCGACCCTGCCGGTGAAATCGGCGTAGCCCTTGTTGATCACCGACTGGATCACCTGCCCCACCGCCGGGTCCATCGGCCGGGTGACGTCGAACGCGCCGGCGAAGCGGGTGGTGCCGACGCCGTCGGTATGCACGCCGATCTTGTCCAGGCTGCGGGCCAGGTTGGGGATCATGCCGAAGATGCCGATCGAACCGGTGATCGTCGACGGGTCGGCGTAGATGCGGTCGGCGTTCATGCTGATCCAGTAGCCGCCGGACGCGGCCAGGTCGCCCATCGACACCACCACCGGCTTGCCGGCCGCCTTCAGCGCCACCACCTCGCGGCGGATCTGCTCGGAGGCGAACACTTCGCCGCCCGGCGAATCCACCCGCAGCACCACCGCCTTGACCGCCTCGTCGTCGCGCGCTTCGCGCAGCAGCGCCGCGGTCGACTCGCCGCCGATGCGCCCGGCCGGCTGCTCGCCGCCGCTGATCTCGCCCGCCGCCACCACCACCGCCACCTGCGGCCGCGAATCCACCGGCGAACGGCGCAGGTCCAGCTGCTGCAGGTAGCCGTCCAGGCCGACGTTGCGGAAGCCGGTGTCGGCATCGTCGTCGGCGACGCCGCGCTTGGTCAGCAGCTGCTCGACCTCCTCGCGGGTCTTCAGGCCGTCCACCAGCTTCTGCTGCAGCGCGAACTTGGCCATGTCGCCGCCGGCCGCGGCGATGCCCTCGGGCATCGTGTCGATGCCCGCGGCGATCTGCTCGGGCGTCAGCTTGCGCGCCTTGGCGATGTCGGCCAGGTAGCGCTGCCACACGTCGTTCATCCAGAACAGGTCGGCTTCCTTGGATGCCGGCGACGCCGCATCGAGCACGTACGGCTCGGCCGCGGACTTGTACTCGCCGACCTTGAACAGGTGCACGTCCACGCCGAGCTTGTCCTGCAGGCCTTCGCGGAAGTACTGGCGGTAGCGGCCCAGGCCTTCCAGCACCACCGAGCCCATCGGGTCCAGGTAGACCTCGTTGGCCTGCGCCGCCAGCAGGTACTGCCACTGGCTCAGGCTGTCGCTGTAGGCCACGACCTGCTTGCCGGAGGCGCGCAGGTCCTGCAGCGCCGCGGCCACTTCGCGCACCGAGGCGAAGCCGCCCGGCTGCAGCTTGTCCAGGCGCAGCGCGACGCGTTCGATCTTCGGGTCGGTCTTGGCCGCTTCCAGCGCGCGCAGCAGGTCGCGCAGCTGGATCTCCTCGGCGCCCTTGTCGCCCATCGCCTTGGTCAGCGCGCGGCTGACCGGATCGGCGCTGAACTGCTCGACCACGGTGCCTTCCGGCGCGATCAACAGCGTGGTGCGGTCGTGCAGCGCCTTGCCGCCGTCGCCGCGCGCCATCGCGAACACGATCACCAGCAGGACCAGCAGCAGAAAGCCGAAGAACACCAGGTTCAGGATCAGCCGGCGAGTGAAGTTCATCACATCCCATAGGCCAACGAAGAAGTTGGCGATGGGGCTGCGACGCACGGGTTGGTTCATGGAAAACTCCGGAAGGTAAGCGTCTTGCGCATGTGCAGCATACCGGCTGCGCCGGCGCCGCACATGCGCCTGAAGTCAGGGTGCCGCGGCGGCGAGCAGGCGCCCGCTGCTGAGCCGGAAGCGCGCGGCCATCATCACTGCCGCCGCGCTCAGGCCCAGGATCAGCCCGATCCACATGCCCTGCGGCCCCCAGCCCAGCCACAGGCCCAGGCCGGCGCCCAGCGGCATGCCCAGGCCCCAGTAGGAGCACAGCGCCAGCAGCATCGGCACGCGGGTGTCCTTGAGCCCGCGCAGCGCGCCGGCCGACAGCACCTGCACCCCGTCGGGGAACTGGAACGCGGCCGCGTACAGCAGCAGCGTGGAGGCCAGCCCGGCCACCGCGATGTCGCGGGTGTAGACGCCGACGATGGCGTCGTGGCCGAACAGCAGCACCAGCGCCGACAGCGCCTGGGTGCCGAGCACGATCGTATAGCCGGCCCAGGCCGCGCCGCGCACGCCTGCCGTGTCGCCGCCGCCGGCGGCGCGCCCGACCCGCACCGTGGTCGCCTCGGCCACGCCCATCGGCACCATGAAGCACAGCTGCGCCACGTTGATCGCGATCTGGTGCGCGGCCGCCGGCACTTCGCCGAGCCGCGCGATCAGCAGCGCGGTGACGATGAACAGCCCGCCCTCCATCAGGATGGTGATGCCGATCGGCAACCCGGTCTTCAGCAGCCCGCCGATGGCGCGCAGGTCCGGCGCCTCGAAGGTCGCGAACAGGCGCAGCGGCGCGAAACGCTTGGAGCGCGCCAGGTAGATGGCGAAGCACAGCGCCTGCAGCCACATCATGATCGCCGAGGCCATGCCCAGCCCGCCGGCGCCACGCTCGCGCAGCCCGAACAGGCCGAAGGTCAGCACGTAGCCCAGCGGCGCCAGCACCAGCAGCCCGCCGAAGCCGAGCAGCATGGTCGGCAGCGTCCAGTGCATGCCCTCGCTCAGATAGCGCATGCAGAAGTACAGCACCATCGCCGGCACGCCCCAGCGGATCGCGTGCAGGAAATCGCGCGCGCCGGGCACGATCTCCGCGGCGATGCCCATCTGCGGCAGCGCCATCGGGGTCACGCTCAGGAACGCGAACATCAGCACGCCCAGGCCCAGCGACAGCCACAGCGCCTGGCGGAACATCGGCCCGATCTGCGCATGGCGCTTGCCGCCGTCGAGCTGCGAGACCGAGGCGGTCAGCGCGATCAGGGTGCCGATCGGGATCATCATCGGCAGCCACAGCAGCGCGGTGCCGACCGTCACCGAGGCCAGCGTGCGGGTGCCGTGGTGCCCGGCGATCACGTTGTCGACGAAGCTGATCAGGCCGGCGGAGATGTGCCCCAGGACCAGCGGCAGGGCGAGCTGCGCGGTGCTGCGCAGTTCGCGGCCCCGGACCGAGGCCGGGGTGGAGGACGAAGACATTGCAAGACTCTGGCGATCTCGCCACTGCGGCCGCGCGGAAGGCGCCGGCGCCGGGTGGCGGAGGGGGCGCAGTTTAACCCGTGCGGTTGTTTGGTGCAGGCGTTGGCGGGACTCGGGACTTGGGGAGCGGGATGCGGTGACGCGCGTGGCTAGCGCGTGGCGCGTTGGCGCAGCCAGGCGGCGCGGGTGTCCGCCGCTTGCGCCAGCAGGTCGCGGCGCAGGGCGGCGCGGTCCTGCGGCGGGGTGCGCTGCGACAGCAGCGCCAGGTGTTCGCGCTGCTCGGCCGGCAGCGTGCGCAGCAGGCCCAGCAGCGCCTGCCGCTGGGCGTCGGGCACATAGCCGAACAGCGGCTGCAGCGCCCAGTACTCGCTGCCCAGTTCCGGCCCCAGCAGCCAGCCGTGGCGCTCCAGCGCATCCAGCGCGGCGAACTGCGCGCGCAGCGTGTGCTGCTGCTCCACCGGCAGGCCGGCGAAGGCGTTGGCCACCTGCCGCAGGCGCGCCTGCACCGGGGCGTTCAGCGCGTCCCAGGCGGCCTGGCGTTCGCGCAGCTGCGCCGGGGTCAGCGCCGGCGGCGCGGCGACCGCCGTGGCCGCGGGCGCGGGCGCGCCGTCCGCGGGCGGCGTGGCGGCGGCCGCGGCGGCCTCCTCCGCGCTCGGGGCGCTGCGCTCGATCCGTGCCGGCGGCGCGCCGGCCGCGTACCAGGCGAAGAAGTCCAGGTCGTAGACCGCCGGTTCCGGCAGCGGCGCCGGCGGCGCGGCCGGCAGCGGCGGCGCGGTGGCGACATCGGACTCGGCCGGCAGTTCCTCGACCTGCACCGGCCCGGTGTCGCCCAGCGCCAGGCCCGAGCCCGCGCCGCCGCCCGCCGCCGTGCGCCGCGACGGCGACCGGTCCCACCACAGCGTGCCGACCAGCGCCAGGGCCACGACCACGATCACCGCTGCCGCCAGGCGTGCCCGGGTCAGGCCGCGCGCCGCCGGAGCGCGGCGGACGCGGGCCGGCGCGGCGGACGCGAGGGGTGCGGACGCGGACGCCGCCGGGGGCCCGGGCACGGTGCCGGCGATCGCCGCGTCGCGCAGCTGGGCCAGCGCCTGCAGCCGCGCCGGCGGCAGGTCGCGCAGGTGCTGCTGGGCGGCATCGGCCAACGCGCGCCAGCCGGCAGCGTCCGGGCGGCCGCCGGCATCGCGCGGACAGGCCCGCGCCAGGGCCTGCTGGTAGTCCTGGGTGGACTGGTGCAGCACCTGCGCCGCGATCGGTTCGTCCAGCCCGGCCACGATCCGCAGCAGCAGCGCCAGGCGGTCGGCCGCCTCCACCGCGCCCAGGTGCGCGAGCGGCGCCGGCCAGTCGCTGCCGGCGGCGGTGGCGGCCTGGCGCAGCGACGGCACCGCGGCGAGCAGCTTCCAGAAGCGCAGCGGCCAGTCGGCCATCGGCAGGGTCGCGGCGTGGCTGCGGAACGCGCGCATTGCCGCGGCCAGCGCCGGCGTGCCGCGTTCCACGCTGCCGCTCTGCAGCTCGGCCAGCACCGCAGCACGGCGTTCGATGCCGCGCAGGAAGGCGGCCAGGGCGGGCGCTGCGACCGCGCCGTCAGAAGGGGGCGCGGCGGTCATCGGAACTCCATCATCGGCGCGATGATAGCGAGGCCGCCGCCGCGCCGCGCGCTTGACAACGGCGCGGTGATCGGCTGCTTCAGGCGCCAGCCGGGCCGATCGCGGCGGCGGGTTGTGCACAGCGTGCCGGGAGCGCGCCCGGCGCCCCTGTCAAGTCCCCAGGGAAATCATGTTGCAGCCATGTTTCACGGCCAAGTTGTTGTTATCCATCAGGTTTATTGGATTGGCGCTTTTTTGTCCAACTTGTGGCAGAAGCTTGTGAATCCTTCTTCACGGCGTGGAGCATGCCGCTCATGCACAGCTTTATCCACAGCGCGTGTGGATAAATTCGATTCTCCAAGCGGGGCAACGATTTACGACTTGTTTATCACTTTGGCGGCAGCTATCGCGCGCAACTCGCACCACCAGCGGCCGCCACGGCGGCGGCCGCTGGACCCGGTTCCCCGGCCGCTAGACTAGTGCCGATGCCGTCCCCTGCCACCACCCTCCGCGTCGCCCTGCCGCTGCCGTTGCCGCAGCTGTTCGACTACCTGCCCCCGCCCGGCAGCGCCGCCGCCACCGGCGACGTCGGCCGCCGGCTGCGGGTACCGTTCGGCAACCGCGAGCTGAGCGGGGTGGTCGCCGGACTCGGCCAGGTCGAGGACGGCGACGGCCTGCGCGCGGCGCTGGCCTGGCTGGACCCGGTGCCGCTGCTGCACGGCGAACTGGCCGACTCGCTGCACTGGCTGGCGCGCTACAGCCACGCCCCGCTGGGCGAGGTCCTGGCGACCGCGCTGCCGGTGACCCTGCGCCGCGGCGAGGCGCTGCCCGACACCCACGCCTGGGCCTGGCGCCTGACCGAGGCCGGCGCCAGCCATCGCGCCCGCCCCGGCACCCGTCCGCACCGCTTCGCCGCCCTGCTGGCGGACGGCCCGCTGGACGAGGACCGGCTCGACCAGGCGATGGACGACTGGCGCAGCGCCGCGCGCAGCCTGGGCAAGCGCGGCTTCACCGAACGCATCGCGGTGCCGGCCAGCGCCGCGGCGCCGCAGCCGCAGCCCGGCCCCATCCCGAACGCGGAACAGCAGGCGGCGATCGACGCGGTGGTCGCCGCACCCGGCTTCGCCCCGTTCCTGCTCGACGGGGTCACCGGCAGCGGCAAGACCGAGGTCTACCTGCAGGCCATCGCCGCCTGCCTGGCGCGCGGCCGCCAGGCGCTGGTGCTGGTGCCGGAGATCGGCCTGACCCCGCAGACCCTGGCGCGGTTCCGCGCGCGCCTGGGCGTGCCGGTGCACGCGCTGCATTCCGGGCTCAACGACAACGAGCGCGCGCGGGTCTGGGCCGCGGCCTGGCGCGGCGAGGCGCGGGTGCTGGTCGGCACCCGCTCGGCGGTGTTCGTGCCGCTGCCGCAGGCCGGGCTGATCGTGGTCGACGAGGAGCACGACGGCAGCTACAAGCAGCAGGACGGGATCCGCTACCACGCCCGCGACTTCGCCCTGGTGCGCGGCAAGGCGCTGGACGTGCCGGTGCTGCTGGGCAGCGCCACGCCGTCGCTGGAAAGCCTGCACAACGCCGCCGGCGGCCGCTACGCGCACCTGCGCCTGACCCGTCGCGCCGGCGACGCGCGGCCGCCCACCGTGCGTGTGCTCGACGTGCGCAAGCGCCCGCTGCAGGACGGCCTGTCGCCGGAGGTGCTGGCCGGCATCGGCAGCGCGCTGGCCGACGGTGGCCAGGTGCTGGTGTTCAAGAACCGCCGCGGCTATGCGCCGGTGCTGCTCTGCCACGACTGCGGCTGGACCGCGCCATGCCAGCGCTGCAGCACCCCGCTGCACGCCACGCCGATGACCGTGCATGCCGGCGGCCGCCGCCTGCAATGCCACCACTGCGGCGCGCGCCAGCCGGCGCCGCTGGCCTGCCCGGACTGCGGCAGCCTGGCGCTGCAACCGCAGGGCATCGGCACCGAGCGCCTGGAAGAACGCCTGCTGCAGGCCTTCCCCGACGTGCCGGTGCTGCGCATCGACCGCGGCACCACCCAGCGCCGCGACGCGCTGGAGACGCAACTGGCCACGCTCGGCACGCAGCCGGGAATCCTGGTCGGCACGCAGATCCTGGCCAAGGGCCACGACCTGCCGCAGCTGACCCGGGTGGTGGTGGTCGGCATCGACGAAGGCCTGTTCTCGGCCGACTTCCGCGCCAGCGAGAAACTGGCGCAGCAGCTGATCCAGGTCGCCGGGCGCGCCGGCCGCGCCGCGCGCCCGGGCGAGGTCTGGCTGCAGACCCACCACCCCGGCCACCCGCTGCTGGAGACCCTGGTGCACGGCGGCTACCACGCCTTCGCCGAGGCCGAGCTGGCGCAGCGCGAGGCCGCCGGCTTCCCGCCGTTCGCGCACCTGGCGCTGCTGCGCGCCGAGGCCAAGCAGGTCGAACACGCCAATGCCTTCCTCGCGGCGGTGCGCGCGCTGCTGCCGGAGCAGGCGCAGGTGCAGCGCTTCGGGCCGATGCCGGCGCCGATGCCGCGCCGCGCCGGCTTCCAGCGCACCCAGTTGCTGCTGTCGGCGCCGACCCGGCGCGCGCTGCACGCGGTGCTGGACGCGGCGATGCCGGCGATCTACGCGCTGCCGCAGGCGCGGCGCGTGCGCTGGTCGCTGGATGTGGATCCGCAGGACCTGTACTGAGCGCGGCCGCCTGCGCGCCGGCGCCATCGCTCAACTGCGCGCGGCCAGCACCTGCAGCAGCCGCGCGCGCAGCGCGGCGCTGTCGCCGGCGTCCACGCACTGCCACGTGCCGTCGTCCGTGCCCAGGCCGCAGGCGGCGGTGGCGATCACCGGCTTGCCCAGCGCCAACGCCAGCAGCAGGCCGCGCGGCTGTTGTTCGATCCAGGCCGGCAGCACCACCACCGCGGCCGCCTGCACGCCGTCGGCCATCGTCGCGACCCGGCGCACGTCGTAGCCGCTCCAGAACCGCGGCGTCTCCTGCGCGCCGGGCGGCAACAGCAATTGCACCGGCAGGCCGCGCAATGCCTCGCGCAGTTCGAACGCGCCCTTGCGCGCCAGCGCCGAGGCCGCCAGCAGGATCTGCGCCGTACCGCCATCGCCGCTGGAAGGCGCAACCGTCGCCGACGGCGGCCGCCGCCACGCCAGCGCGATGCCGCGTCCACCCGCCAACGCCAGCAGCTCGCGATGCGGCGTGATCCAGTGCCGTGCCTGCGCCAGGGCCGCGCGCTCGGCCTCGACCAGCTGCGGGTCGGCGCGGAAATCGCGCAGCGTGGCGCTGTCGGGATGCCGCTGCGCGGCCGCGTCCAGGCGCGCCTGCAGCAGGTGCATCGGCAAGGCGGTCATGCACGCGTCCCAGCGCCGGCCCTGCAGTTCGCCGGCCAGCCACAGGCCCGGCAACAGGCTCTGCGGCACCACCAGGTCGACATCCTGCGCGCCGAGCCGGCGCTGCAGCGCGCGCAGGCGGATGCGCTGCGCGCGCTGCCGCACCTGCGGCAACGGCAGCCCGCGCCGCAGCCACCAGCGTTGCAGCAAGGCCGCATGCACCGCGGCGAGGCTGCGCCGGCGCAGCGCCAGCACCCGATCGCCCGGCTGCATGCGCCGCCGCCGGTCCTCGGCGAATTCCGGCCAGTCCTCGTCCACCAGCCAGGTGCGGCGCAGGCCGTGCGCCGCGGACGCCGGCACATGCCGATGGCACTGCTCCCGGCCGCAGCGCGTGCAGTCGTTGGTCGCGGTCGCGGCCGGCATGCGCCGCAGCGGCGACAGCGGCAGCGCCGCGGCGGCCGGCGCGCCGCCGACGATGCGCACGTGCAGGGCCTCGCCATCCAGCCACACGTCCAGGCGCCACGCCGACGCCGCGCGCAGGCGCAGGTCGACGTAGTTCCAGAACACCACCGCATCGCGATCGCGCTCGGCCAGCGAACCGGCGATCACCTGCGTATGCCGGTGCCGCTCGACGATCTCCAGGCCCTGGCGCAGCGCCGCGTCGTAGATCGCGTTGGACAGCTGGCACAGGCCGCCGCCGATCGACGGCACCAGGCAGCCTTCGCGCAGTTCGCGCCCGGCGGCGAAGCCGCGCCGGCGCGTGGCCCGGCCCAGTTGCCGCCAGAAGCTGAAAGTCGCGCCGGCCGGCACTTCGACCCCGTGCAGCAGGCGCGCGGCCAGGCGCAGGTTGTGGATCTTGCCGGCGACCAGCGACGGCGAGGTCTCCTCCGTGTCGGGCCATAGCGCGGTGACCGATTCGGAAACCGCCTGCTCGGCGATCGGCAACCCCGCGTCGCGGCGGTGCCTGCGCGGCCCGCCGCGCAGGTCGCGCAGCGCGCGGCGCAGTTGCAGCACCCGCGCCTTCGCCGCGAACAGCAGCGCGCCCAACCGCGACGGCACCGCCGCGCCGGGCACCGCGAGGGGCCGATCCGTTGCTGTCGCCCGCATTACCATGCGCCCCCCGCATCCCTGCCTGCGCCTGCCATCGCGCTACTATAGGGGCATGCAGTTCCAACCCCCAGTTCCTGCATGGTGCGTCGGCCGCCGCGAGGGCGCCGGTTGCCCGGCGCGCGCCGCGCATGCCGCCGCAGCCGTCGCTGCCGCCTCGCCGGCAGCATGCGTTTCGCCCTCCCGTCCGCTTGGAATCCCGCATGGCTGACGCCCCCGTGCCGCACCTGATCGTGGTCGGCGGCGGTTTCGCCGGGCTGTGGGCCACCCGCGCGCTGGCCAGGGCGCCGCTGCGCATCACCCTGATCGACCGCCGCAACCACCACCTGTTCCAGCCGCTGCTGTACCAGGTCGCCACCGCCGGGCTGTCCTCGCCGGACATCGCCGCGCCGCTGCGGCAGATCCTGCGCAGGCAGGACAACGTGGAAGTGCGCCTGGGCGAGGTCGTGCGTCTGGACAAGCAGGCGCGGCAGGTGCAGCTGGCCGGCGGCGAGACGCTCGACTACGACTACCTGCTGGTCGCCACCGGCGCCACCCATGCCTACTTCGGCCACGACGAATGGGCCAGGCACGCGCCCGGCCTGAAGACCCTGGACGATGCGCTGCACCTGCGCCGCCACCTGCTGCTGGCGTTCGAGCGCGCCGAGGCCGAGACCGACCCCGCCGCGCGCGCGGCCTGGCTCAGCTTCGCCATCGTCGGCGGCGGCCCGACCGGGGTGGAACTGGCCGGCACCCTGGCCGAGATCGCACGGCACACGCTCAAGCACGAATTCCGCCACATCGACCCGGCGCTGGCCAAGGTGCGGCTGATCGAAGCCGGCCCGCGGGTGCTGGCCTCGTTCCCGGAGCGGCTGTCGGCCAAGGCGCAACGGCAATTGGAAAAGCTCGGCGTGGAAGTGCTGACCGGAGTGCCGGTCGCCGACATCGACGCCAGCGGCTATCGGCTGGGCAGCACCTTCGTGCCCGCGCGCACCGTGGTGTGGGCCGCCGGCGTGGCCGCCTCGCCGCTGGCGCGGACCCTGGAGGTGCCGCTGGACCGCAGCGGCCGCGTGCAGGTGCAGCCGGACCTGAGCATCCCCGGGCATCCGGAGGTGTTCGTCGCCGGCGACCTGGCCGCCCTGCAGCAGGCCGACGGCAAGCCGGTGCCCGGGGTGGCGCCGGCGGCCAAGCAGATGGGCCGGCACGTCGCCGAAAATCTGCTGCGACGGCTGCGCGGCGAGCGCGGCGACGCGCCGTTCCGCTATGCCGACTACGGCAACCTGGCCACCATCGGGCGCATGGCCGCGATCGTGCACCTGGGCCGCCTGCAACTGTCGGGCCTGCTGGCCTGGTGGTTCTGGCTGGCCGCGCACGTGTTCTTCCTGATCGGCTTCCGCAACCGCCTGGTGGTGCTGCTCAACTGGGCCTGGGCGTACTGGAGCTACCAGCGCGCGGCGCGGATCATCCTCGGCGACGACGAACGCGATCCGGCACCACCTGCGCCGACCGCGCCGCCGCAGCCGCCGCAGCCGCCGCCGGCCGCGTGACACCCCGCGGCGCGGCTGCGATCCTAGCCGCCCCTTGCCGCTGCGCAGTGCCGTCTTGGCGACCTTCCTGTTCCTGCTCGACCTGCTCGGCACCTTCGTGTTCGCGATCAGCGGCGCCACCGTCGGCGTGCGCCACCGCCTGGACCTGTTCGGCGTGCTGGTGCTGTCGTGCGCGGCCGCGGTGTCCGGCGGCATCGCCCGCGACGTGCTGATCGGCGCCACCCCGCCGGCCGCGCTCGGCGACGCGCGCTACCTCGGCGTGGCCTGCCTGGCCGGGCTGCTGACCTTCTACAGCCACAACACGGTCGAACGCCTGCGCAACCCGGTGCAGATCTTCGACGCGCTCGGCCTGGCGCTGTTCGCGGTGTACGGCACCAGCAAGGCGCTGGCGTTCGGCCTGGGCCCGCTCAGCGCGACCCTGCTCGGCATGCTCAGCGGCATCGGCGGCGGCATCGTCCGCGACCTGCTGGTGGCGCGCACGCCGGTGGTGCTGCAGGCCGAGCTGTACGCGGTGGCCGCGCTGCTCGGCGGCGGCGTGGTCGCCGCGGCGCACGCGCTGCAGTTGCCGCAGCCATGGGGATTGGCGGTCGGCGCCACGCTGTGCTTCGGCCTGCGCTTCATGGCGATCCGCTACGGCTGGCACCTGCCGGTGGCGCGCCCGCCGGAGCCGTGAGCGCGGCGATGGCGATGGTGGCGCGCGCATCGCGATGCTCGGCGCTCCCGCTTGCTCCGAGAGAAGTGCCGCAGCTTCGCGAAGTTGGCGGCAGTCGCGGAGCGATCGCGATGCGGATCCTGGCCGGATCCGGCCGCACCACCCGACTGCGCGAACGCTGTCCGCAAGCCCGGCCGTCCCACCAACGAAAAGGCCCGGAAAACCGGGCCTTCTTGCTTCGCTGCACCTGACCGCCCGCATGAACCGCGGGCGTCGGCGGGATCGATCACGCCACGAACAGCGCCTTCATCTTCTTCAGCGCGTTCGCCTCGATCTGGCGGATGCGCTCGGCCGACACGCCGTACTCGTCGGCCAGCTCCTGCAGCGTGATCTTGCTGTCCGCGTCCAGCCAGCGGCGCTTGATGATGTCGCGCGAACGCGCATCCAGCTCGGCCAGGCCTTCGCGCAGCAGCTGCAGCTGGTTGTCCTCGCTGTCGGCGCGCTCGTAGGCCTGCGAGGGATCTTCCTCGGCGGCCATCAGGTAGGCGGCCGGCGACGGCGGCGCATGGTCGTCGTCGTCGTCGGACGGCGCGTCGAAGCCGATGTCGCGGCCGGACAGGCGCGACTCCATCTCCAGCACCTCGCGCTCGGAGACGTTCAGGTCCTTGGCGACCGCGGTCACTTCCGCCGCGTTCATCCAGCCCAGGCGGGTCTTGGACTTGCGCAGGTTGAAGAACAGCTTGCGCTGCGCCTTGGTCGTGGCGACCTTGACGATGCGCCAGTTCTTCAGGATGTACTCGTGCATCTCGGCACGGATCCAGTGCACCGCGAAGCTGACCAGGCGCACGCCCATTTCCGGGTCGAAGCGCTTGACCGCCTTCATCAGGCCGATGTTGCCTTCCTGGATCAGGTCGCCCAGCGGCAGGCCGTAGCCGTTGTAGCCGCGGGCCACGTGGACCACGAAGCGCAGGTGGGAATGGACCAGTTCGCGCGCCGCATCCAGGTCTTCCTGGTCGCGGTAGCGCACCGCCAGTTCGCGTTCCTCTTCGGACGTCAGCACCGGGATCTGGTGCACGGCGCCGATGTAGGCATCCAGCGAACCGAGCGGACTGGGGATCGGGAGGTTGTTGGCCACCAGCGCGGTGGCAGGTATGGTCTGGCTCATAGGGGCTCATCTTAGCAGTCAACTAATTGGACTGCTGGGTACAGTAAAAAGTTCCTGCGTTCCGCTGATGGAACACTCGAATCAGGAATGGGACTGTGACGGAGACCACTGGAACGCTGTGGGGAAGCAGACGTAACCGGTTACGAGCGCCAAACCTAGCATCCGGCCTGCGAAATTTCCGTACATCCGGCGAGGGTCGAACGAGGCCGTCGAACCGCGGTTCAGGCGCTGGCCGCCGCCACTTCCAGCGCCGCGCGCGGCGGCAGGCTCCAGTCGATCGGCTGGGCGCCGCGGCGGCGCAGGTAGTCGTTGGCCGCGGAGAAGTGCTTGCAGCCCAGGAACCCGCGGTGCGCCGACAGCGGCGAGGGGTGCGGCGCCTTCAGCACGCGGTGGCGGCGGGTGTCGATGACCTTGCCCTTGGCCTGCGCGTAGCTGCCCCATAGCAGGAACACCAGGCCCTCGCGCTCGCGGTTGAGGGTCTCCACGACGTGGTCGGTGAAACCCTCCCAGCCCTTGCCCTGGTGGGCGCCGGCGCGGCCCTCCTCCACGGTCAGCACCGCGTTGAGCAGCAGCACGCCGCGCTGCGCCCATGGCAGCAGGCAGCCGTGGTCGGGACGGCGGATGCCCAGGTCGTCCTCGATCTCCTTGTAGATATTCAGCAGCGACGGCGGCACCGGCACCCCGGGCAGCACCGAGAAGCACAGCCCGTGCGCCTGGCCGTAGCCGTGGTACGGGTCCTGGCCGAGGATCACCACCTCGACCCGGTCGAACGGGGTGGCCTCGAACGCGGCGAAGATCTGCCGGCCCGGCGGGAAGATGCGGGCGCCGGCCGCCTTGCGCTGGCGCAGGAACGTGGCCAGTTCGCGCATCTCCGGGCGCAGCAGCCAGTCGCCGACCTGCGCCTTCCAGGAGGGTTCCAGCTGGATCCGGGTCTCGTCTTCGCTACTCATGTCATGCAGGTTCGGCAGGTCGATGGTCAGAACGTCACGGCGTTGTCGCTGAGCTTGGCCAGGCGCAGCTGGAACAGCACCTTGGTGACCAGCAGGCGCTCCTCGATCGGCTTTTGCACCAGGTCGTTGGCGCCGGCGCGCAGCAGTTCGGACTGGTTGTGCGGGTTGCTGTCGCCGGTCATCACCAGCACCGGCATGCGCCGCTTGCCGTAGGCGAAGTCGATGCGGATGCGCTGCACCACGTCGCGGCCGTTGAGTTCGCCCTTCAGGGTGACGTCGGTCAGCACCAGGTCGATGCGACGGGTGGTGCGGCCCAGCGATTCGGCGGTGAGCAGCGCGAACGCGTCCTCGGCGGTCAGCACGTGCACCACGTGCAGTTCCTGGCGCTCGAGCATGCGCTTGGTCGCCTCGGCCACCACGCGGCTGTCCTCGACGTAGAGGATGGTGGCGCCGGCCACCGGCTGCGGCTGCACGTAGCCGCGGATGAAGGTCGCCAGCGCCTCGTGGCCCAGCGCCTTGTCGAAGTAGTCGGTGACGTATTCGGTGAAGCGGCGCTCGACCAGGTGCTGCTGGGCGTCACCGGAGACCACGATCACCGGCACGTAGGCCTGGCCGGCGGCCTCGCGCACGCTGCGCGCCAGCGCCAGGCCATCGCCGTCGGGCAGCGCCAGCGAGGTGGTGACCAGGTGCACCGGGCCGGCCGCCAGCGCCGCGCGCGCCTCGGCGATGCTGGCGCAGCCGACCACTTCCACATCCGGCAGTTCGCGGTGCAGCACGTCGGCGATCAGCTTGCGCACCAGCTTGGAGCCGTCGACCACCATCACCCGCGGGGCGTCGCTGATCAGGTGCTTGAGATCGTGCCGGGACATGCGCGCCTCAGGTGTCGGTGGGACGCGTCTGGCGCAGGAAGTGGCCGGTCACCAGCCAGGCGCCGAGCCAGCCCAGCAGCAAGGTGCCGAGCAGCACGAAGGCCGAGTGCAGGGCATCCAGGCCGTGCAGCGCGAAATGGCTGCCGTAGCTGTCGGCCAGTTCCGCCAGCGGCGGCCCCAGCGCCAGCCCGGAGGCGGCGATCAGGCCCAGCGCCATCACGCCTGCGCCGAAGCCGTACCAGGCGCCCAGGTACAGGAACGGGCGGCGGATGAAACCGTCGCTGGCGCCGAGCAGCTGCAGCACGCCGATCTCCTCGCGCCGCGACTGGATGTCCAGGCGCACGGTGTTGCCGACCACCAGCGCCGCGCCGGCGCCGAGCAGCACCGACAGCACCTGCACCAGGCGCTCGCCGAAGCGCAGCCAGCCGTCCAGGCGCTTGCGCCACAGCGCGTCGTGCTGCACCAGGTCGGCCTGCGGCAGCGCGCTCAGCGCGGCCGCCAGCTGCGCGTCGTCGGCCGCGGCCGGGGTGACGACCAGCAGCGTCGGCAGCGGGTTGTCGTCGAGCGCGTCCAGCGCCTCGCCGAGCCCGGCGCTGTCGCGCAGTTCGGCCATGCCCTGCTCGGGCGTGCGCAGCGCCACCGCGGCGACGTCGGCGCGGCCGCGCAGGGTCCCGGCCAGCGCATTGGCGGCGGCGGCATCGACCCCGGTCTTCAGGAACACGTTGATGTCGCGCGATTGCTGCACGCTGCCGGCGAAGTGCTTGAGGTTGTCCAGCGCGATCGACAGCCCCAGCGGCAACGCCAGCGCCAATGCCATCACCGCCATCGTCAGCAGCGTCGCCCACGGCTTGCGCATCGCCCGGCCGAGGCTGTAGACGATGCTGTGCAGGTGGTGGTCCCACCACACGCCCAGGCGCGAGGGCGCGGCGGCGCCGGCGGCGTTGCGGGTGCTCATTCGGCCAGGTCCTGCGGGGAGATGTCGTCGACCAGGCGGCCGTGGTCCAGGATCAGCACGCGCTTGCGCATCTGCTTGAGCAGCGCCAGGTCGTGGCTGACCACCAGCACGCTGGTGCCGCGCGCCGGCAGTTCGGCGAACAGTTGCATGATCTCGGCGGCCAGGGTCGGGTCGAGGTTGCCGGTCGGCTCGTCGGCGACCAGCAGGCGCGGTTCGCCGACCATCGCCCGGGCGATGCCGACGCGCTGCTGCTCGCCGGCCGACAGCTGCGACGGCAGCGCCTTCTCGCGATGGCCCAGGCCCATCCGCTCCAGCACCGAGCGCACCCGCTTGCCGATCTCGGCGCGGCGGGTGCCGCGCAGGATCAGCGGCAGCGCCACGTTCTCGGCGATGCTGCGGTCCATCAGCAGGCGGTGGTCCTGGTACACGGCGCCGACCTCGCGCCGGTGCAGCGGCACGCGCCGCCCGCGCACCTTGAGCAGGTTGCGCTCGCCGAACAGCACCGCGCCGCGCGAGGGGCGCTCGCTGAGGTGGATCAGCTTGAGCAAGGTGCTCTTGCCCGCCCCGGAGTGGCCGGTGACGAACAGCATCTCGCCCTCCTCCACCTGGAAGCTGACGTCCACCAGCGCCTCGTGGCCACCGGCGTACTGTTTGCTGACATTGTCGAACCGCAGGACGCTCATCCGGCGATTATGCCGGAGCGGCCCGGGTTTTCGTCCACCGTGCGCGCGCCGCGAACGGTGGAGCGTCGGTCCATCAGGAGCTGGAGACCAGCGAACGCAGCTTGCGGCCGAGGCGGGTCAGGAACGAATCGTTCGCCGCGGCGGCCGGCGCCGCGGCACGCTCGCCCTGGCGCGCGGCCCTGACCTGCACCGGCTTGGCCGGCGCGTCGCTGGTCGCGACCGCGGCAGCAGCCTCGGCGCCTTCCAGCGGACGGCCGCCACGGCGGCGCCGGCGCTTGCGCGGTGGACGTTCGCCATCGACCGCAGGTGCGCCCTCGGCGGCCGCGCGCACCGGCTTCGGCGCGGGTGCGGCGACCGGAGCCCCGACGGCCTCGGCAGCGGCAGCGACGGGCGCCGCCGCGACCGCCGCAGCCGCGGCATCGCCCTCGGCCGGACGCGGCGCGCGCGGCCGCCGCGGCTTGCCGTCGGCACCACGCGATTCGCCACGGCCGCCGGCACCGCCGCCCGGGCCGCTACGGCCAGCGCCCGGCTTGCCGCGGCTGCCGCCGCCGCGCCGCTGCTCGTCGGCCTCGCGCTGCGCGCGCGCTTCGCGGAAGATGTCGCCGATGCTCTCGTCGGCATCCGCATCGACCTCGCCCGCCTCGCCCTCGACCGCCGCGCGCGGCGTGCGCGGCAGCGCCACCAGCAGTTCGGCGGTGACCGGCTCGACCGGGATCTTCTGCTCGATGTAGGCCTCGATGTCCGGCAGGCTCATCGCGTAGCGTTCGCAGGCGAAGCTGATCGCGTCGCCTTCCTCGCCCAGCCGCGCGGTGCGGCCGATGCGGTGCACGTAGTCCTCGGCGTCGAACGGCAGGTCGTAGTTGTAGACGTACTTGACGCCATCGATGTGCAGGCCGCGCGCGGCCACGTCGGTGGCGACCAGGATCTCCAACTGGCCCTTCTGGAAGCGGTTGAGCAGGGTCTCGCGCTTCTTCTGCGGCACGTCGCCGGACAGCACGCCGACCCGGTAGCCGTTGCGCTCCAGCGAACGCGCCACGCGCTCGACGAACGCCTTGGTGTTGACGAACACCATGGTGCGCGCGCCCTCGCTGCGCGACAGCAGGCCCAGCAGCAGGGTCAGCTTCTCCTCGTCGGAGGGGAAGTAGATGCGCTGGCGCACGCGCGCGGCGGTGATGCTCTCGGTCTCGACCACGAGCTTTTCCGGCTCGTTCATGTGCTCGTAGGCCAGCTCCAGCACGCGGTGGCTGAGGGTGGCCGAGAACAGCAGCGTCTGCCGGGTGCCGCGCTCGGGCATGCGCCGCAGCAGGAAGCGGATGTCCTTGATGAAGCCCAGGTCGAACATGCGGTCGGCTTCGTCGAGCACGCAGATCTCGCAGGCGTGCAGCGACACCACTTTATGTTGCTTGACGTAGTCGATCAGCCGGCCCGGGGTGGCGATGATCACGTCCACGCCCTGCTGCAGCAGCTCGCGCTGCTTGTCGTAGTCCACGCCGCCGTAGACCAGCGCGAAGCGCAGGCCGAGGTCGGCGCCGAACTTGACCGCGTCCTTGTGGATCTGGATCGCCAGTTCGCGGGTCGGGGCCAGGATCAGCGCGCGCGGATCCTCGGGCTTGCGGTCGGCCAGCGCCGGGCGGCTGAGCAGGCGGTTCATCACCGTCACCAGGAACGCCAGGGTCTTGCCGGTACCGGTCTGGGCCTGGCCGGCCACGTCGCGGCCCGGCAGGGCCACCGGCAGGGTCAGCGCCTGGATCGGCGTACAGCGGGTGAAGCCGGCGCCTTCGAGCCCGGCCAGCAGCGCCGGTTGCAGCTCGAACGCGGAAAAAGTCACATCGGTCAGCGGTTTGTCGCTCATCATTCCATCTTCGTCAGGCCACCCCGCCCGAAGCGTAAGGTCGCGGCTTGCATCGGCCCCGGCAGCGTCGCACACTGGCGACTTCCATGCCGGGTCGCGCGACAGGGGGAATCCCTTGATTTCGCCGCGCAATGCCCCAGTTTACCGCAATGCGGCGGCCACCCGGTCCGGCTGGTCGCATTGCCCCAGGAGATACCCCAAGTGAGCGACAAGGTCCTACACGTCGGCGATGCCGATTTCGATACCGCCGTGCTGCAATCCGGCGAACCGGTCCTGGTGGACTTCTGGGCGGAATGGTGCGGCCCGTGCAAGATGATCGCCCCGGTGCTGGACGACCTGGCCGACACCTACGACGGCAAGCTCAAGGTCGCCAAGGTCAACGTCGACGAGAACCGCGCCACCGCGATCAAGTACCACGTGCGCTCGATCCCGATGCTGCTGCTGTTCAAGGACGGCCAGGTCCAGGCCACCCAGATCGGCGCGGTCGGCAAGGGCCAGCTGACCCAGATGATCGACAAGACCCTGGGCGGCGCGGCCGCCTGAGGCGCCCGCCCGCGGCCGTTCCGGATCGGAGCGGCCGCTGTCGTACCGGCCCGCGGCGCCGCCGCCGGCCGGCTGAATCGCCCGGTAACGCCCGCTTGCCGTGGTTGCGCGGCGATGATAGTGTCGGCGTATCCGGTGGCATTCGCGCACCGCACCCCCTCTGGAAGATTCTCTTCTAGACCCCTTCCCAACCCGTTTGCCCCCACGCTGGGCGCTCGCACTCATAGCGAGGAATCACCACTTGTCCGATAACACCACCACCGAACCCGGGAGCGTCGACGCCCCCGCCGAGAAGCGCGCGCGCAAGCCCCGCGTCAGCAAGGCCGTTGCCGGCGCCGAAGGCGGAGCCGAGCACGGCGCGCCGGCGCAGCCGAACCTGCCGCTGAACCCGGCGCCGGCCCAGGCCGAGGCGCCGCGCTCCGCGCCGCAGGAACGCCCCGAACGCCAGGAACGCGCCGCGCCGCAGGAACACGCGCAGGCGCAGGCCACGTCCTCGCCCCAGTCCGCTCCCGCCTCCGGCGGCGATGCCCAGGGCCAGGGCGGCGGCAACCAGAACGACGGCGGCGAAGCGCGCGAGGCGCGCGAAGGCGGCAACCCGCGCTTCAACAACCAGAATCCGCAGAACCAGAACAACCAGAACCAGAACAACCAGCAGGGCAATCGCCGCGACCGCTTCCGCAATCGCCGCGATCGCGATCGCAACGGCGGCGGCGGCGGTGGTGGTGG
This sequence comes from Xanthomonas sp. AM6, assembly GCF_025665335.1. NCBI lineage: Bacteria > Pseudomonadati > Pseudomonadota > Gammaproteobacteria > Lysobacterales > Lysobacteraceae > Xanthomonas > Xanthomonas sp. AM6. Next base: position 613,472 of record NZ_CP106869.1, on the reverse strand, counting down.
TGGCCGCGAGCGCTACCCCGACAACGGCCTGCCCAACGACACCGGCGCCAACGAGGTGTTCGTGCCGCGCCCGCACGCCAACGTGCCGGAAGGCTTCCCGATCTACTCGCTGAGCGACCTGAAGCGGATGCCGGCGCAGAAGCTGCTGGACATCGCCGAGCAGCTCAACATCCAGGACGGCGTGGCCCGCGCGCGCAAGCAGGACGTGATCTTCGCGCTGCTGAAGGTGCTGACCCGCCACGGCGAAGGCGTCGCCGCCGACGGCGTGCTGGAGATCCTGCCGGACGGCTTCGGCTTCCTGCGCGCGGCCGAGGCCAGCTACCTGGCCGGCCCGGACGACACCTACATCTCGCCCAGCCAGATCCGCCGCTTCAACCTGCGCACCGGCGACCACCTGTCCGGCCGCATCCGCTTCCCGAAGGACGGCGAACGCTACTTCGCGCTGTCGATCGTCGACACGATCAACGGCGAGCCGCTGGAAGCGAGCAAGAACAAGGTCCTGTTCGAGAACCTGACCGCGCTGTTCCCGCGCAAGCGCTTCACCCTGGAACGCGGCAACGGTTCGTCCGAAGACATCTCCGGGCGCATCCTCGACCTGATGGCGCCGCAGGGCAAGGGCCAGCGCGCGCTGATCGTGTCCCCGCCCAAGGCCGGCAAGACCATGCTGATGCAGCAGGTGGCCACGGCGATCACCACCAACCATCCCGACGTGCACATGATCGTGCTGCTGATCGACGAGCGGCCGGAAGAAGTGACCGAAATGCAGCGCACCGTGCGCGGCGAGGTCATCTCCTCCACCTTCGACGAGCCGGCCGCGCGCCACGTGCAGGTCGCCGAGATGGTGATCGAACGCGCCAAGCGCCTGGTCGAGCACAAGAAGGACGTGGTGATCCTGCTCGACTCGATCACCCGCCTGGCCCGCGCCTACAACAACGTGGTGCCGTCCTCCGGCAAGGTGCTCAGCGGCGGCGTCGACGCCAACGCCCTGCACCGCCCGAAGCGTTTCTTCGGCGCGGCCCGCAACGTCGAGGAAGGCGGCTCGCTGACCATCATCGCTACCGCGCTGGTGGAGACCGGCAGCAAGATGGACGAGGTGATCTACGAGGAGTTCAAGGGCACCGGCAACAGCGAAGTGCACCTGAACCGCCGCATCGCCGAGAAGCGCGTGTACCCGGCGATCGACATCAACCGTTCCGGCACCCGCCGCGAAGACCTGCTGATCGAGCCGGAGTTGCTGCAGAAGATCTGGATCCTGCGCAAGCTGCTGCATCCGATGGACGAGATCGCAGCGATGGAATTCCTGCTGGACAAGATGAAGAACACCAAGTCCAACGACGAGTTCTTCGGTTCGATGAAGCGCTGAGCCGCCGCAGCGACGAGCCGGACAAGAAAACGCCCCGCCTCCGCGGGGCGTTTTTGTTATGGACGGTGGATCGGCGGGCCGCGAAGGCAACGCTGCCTGGCGCCGCTCAACTGCCCTGCAGCGGCGTCAGCAGGCGCGGGCCGTTGTTGTCGACCATGTACACGCCGCCGGCCGCCAGTGCGTCGGGCGAGAACCCCGCCGCGTCCTCGGCGTCGGCCCACGGCGCACGCTCGCGCGGACCGGGGATGTAGCTGATCCAGCGCCCGTAGCCGCCAGACGTGTTTTCGGTGGGCTGGTCGCGCAGTGCGTAGTCGACCGGGACGCGGACCACCCAGTACGGCGCCGCCACGGCCTTGCCCTCGGTCGGCGCGCGGAAGGTCCACTTGCGCGCCGCCGCCAGCGCGCTCCTGGCGAAGATGTCGCGCAGCTTCTTCATCTCGCTCTCGGAGGCCACGATCCGCAGGTTGACCTGCTCCACCGCCGCATCGGCGACCGTGCCGTCGCGCATCACCTTGAGCAGCAGATACGCCGAGCCCGAGGCGCCGACGCGGTATGCCGCCTCCGGATAGGACGGCGGCGCCATCTGCAGCGACGTCACCGCACTGCGATCGTCGTGGTCGTAGGTGGCGAAGCTGGCATGGCGGATCTCCACCCGATAGGCATCGTCCTGCAGGCGCTTGGCCACGATGCGCAGCGTCATCGGCGCGCGCGCCGGCACCGGCTTCCCCTCGCGCAATACCGGCTCGAACTTCCACTGCTTCGCCGAAGCGCGCACGAAGGCGACCACGCCGCCCGGCAGCTTCTCTTCGCGATCGATGGCCAACGCCGACACCGCGCCGTCGGCCTCGATGTCGATCTTGCCGGTCACCAGCATGCTGCTCTCGGCCTGCTTGCGCACCGCGCCCGGTCCGGTGCCGGCGGCGACCGCGGTGGCCGCCAGCAGCGCCAGCAGCAGGCCGCACCAGCGCCACGTCGAGATTCCGGATAAACGATGCATCGTGCGCTGTCCTTGCATGGATGAGGCGCCGATTACAGCGCAGCCGGCCGACGCGGGCAAGTCAGGCCAGGCGCAGCGACTCCGGATACGGCGGTGCGTCCGGATAGTCGTCCTCGCGCAGCCGCGCCTGCAGATCGCGCCACCACTGCGGGTCGAACAATTCGCCGTGGACGCGCCTGACCGCTTCCAGCGAGGCGGCCGGCAGGCCCATGAACAACGCGAAGCGCTCCGGGAACACGTCGCGCGCGGCGACGTGGAACCAGGGTTCGGCCGACATCGCCTCCTCCTCGTTGCGCGGCTGCGGCCAGTCGCGGAACGTGCAGTCGGTGACCAGGCACAGTTCGTCGTAGTCGTAGAACACCGCGCGGCCCTGGCGCGAGACGCCGAAGTTCTTCAGCAGCATGTCGCCGGGGAAGATGTTGTTGCGCGCCATGTCCTTGATCGCCTGCGCGTAGTCCAGCGCCGCCTCGCGCGCCGCTTCGGCGGTCTGCTCGCGCAGGTACAGGTTCAGCGGGCGCAGCCGGCGTTGCACGTAGCACAGCTCGAAGATCAGGTCCTGGCCGTCCTCGCGCAGGCTGCGCGCGCAGCCCTGCAGCAGTTCGTCGAGCAGCGCCGGGGCGAAGCGCGCGCGCGGGAAGCGCAGCGAACGGTACGGCTGCGCGTCGAGCAGGCGCCCGACCCGGTCCAGGTTGAACACCAGCGCGTACTTGTCCTCGACCTGCTCGCGGCTCATCGTCTTCGGATAGGCGAAGCGGTCGCGGATCAGCTTGAACACCAGCGGGTAGCTGGGCAGGGTGAACACCGCCATGACCATCCCGGGCGTGCCCTCGGCATGCACCAATTGCTCGTTGGGGTGCGCCTGGAAGTGGCGGAAGAAGGTGCGGAAGCGCTCGGTCTTGCCCTGCTTGGCGCGGCCGAGCATGGTGTACAGCTCGTCGATCGGCTTGTGCGGCAACAGGCTGCGCAGGAACACCACCGCATCGCCGACGGTGGGCAGATCGGCCTGGAAGTAGCTGCGCGAGATGCCGAACAGCTGCGCCACGTCGTTGCGCTTGGTCAGCACCGCTTCGGCGCGCAGGCCGTCGGCGTCGTTGACCAGCGCGATCACGCACGGCGAGAAGCGATGCTCGCCGAACACGCGCCCGACTAGGTAGGCGCGGCGCTCGCGGTAGAACACCGTCTCCAGCAATTCGATGCCGCGCACCGGATGCTCGCCCCAGTGCGCCAGGTCGTCTTGCAGGCGCACCGCGATGGCCGCGGCGCAGCGCGTGCGGTGCGCGTACGGCACGTCGAACGGGTAGTCGCCGAGCACGCGCACGAACGCATCCACCGGCCGCGTCTCGGAGACCACGTAGTTGTGCCGCGCCACCGGGTGGGTGATCGCGTCGGTCGGCTCGATGTCCAGCGCCACGAACTCGATCCGCGTGTCCACGCCCTGGGTGCGGAAGAAGCGCCGGGTCAGCGTGTTGTAGAAGGTCTTGTACAGCTCCTGGTCGATCAGCCCGTGCAGTTGCGCGGCGAAGCTGTCGCGCACCTGCGCCCACAGCGCGCGGTCGTGGGTCTGGCCGAGCAGCAGCGTGCGCAGGCGCAGCATGCACTCGCCGATGCACTGGTCGTACAGCGCGATGCGCTCGACCGCGTCGTTGCGCGCGGCGTTCCAGTCGCGGGTCTCGAAGCGGCGGCGGGCGCGGCGGCTGACCTGCGCGAAGCGCGCGTGGTAGTCCTCGAACGCATCGCGGATGGTCCGCGCCACGGCGTCGGCGCGGGGTTGCATGGGCACGGGCGGATCGGGCGCGATGGTCATGGCCGCAGTCTACCCGCGCGCGCGGCGGCGCTTGCCCGTGGCCGGCGCCGCCAGCGCCTGCGTGTGCCGCTGGTGTTCGTCGGCCTGCGCGCGCAGCCAGCCGTGGAACGCCAGGAAACCGCCATGCGTGGCCGAGCGCTGCGGATACACCAGGTAGTGCGACCAGGTCGCCTTCACCTGGTGCGGCGACAGCGACACCAACTGGCCGGCGTCGAGCATCAGCCGCGCGCGGGTGACGCGGCCCAGGGCCACGCCGACGCCATCCAGCGCCGCGCGGTGGTGCGACTCGGAATCGTCGAAGACCGCGACGTAGCGCGCGGGCGGCGTTTCGCCGGCGGCAGCGAACCAGCGCTCCCATTCGCCGTCCGGATCGCCGATCAGCGGCCACTGCGCCAGCGGCACGCGCTTGCGCGCGCCCATCCGCGCGATCAGCGCCGGGCTGGCCATCGGCACCAGCCACTCGTCGAACAGCGGCTCGACCACCAGCCCCGGCCACTGCCCGCCGCCGATTCGCAAGGCCGCATCGATCTGCGGCTGGCGTTCGAAATCGACCAGGCGCTGGTCGGACAGCAGATTGATCTCGATGTGCGGATGCCGCGCCAGGAAATCGCCCAGCCGCGGCACCAGCCAGGCCGAGGCCATCGACGGGGTCAGGCTGATCGTCAGCACGTCGTCGCGGCGTGCGGCGAACGGCTGCAGCGCCTCGCCGATCGCGTCCAGGTGCGGGCCGATGCGTTCGAGCAGGCGCCGGCCGTCGGCAGTCAGCGTCACCCCGCGCGCGTGCCGGTCGAGCAGCCGATAGCCCAGGCGCTGCTCCAGCACGCGCATCTGGTGGCTCAGCGCGCTGACGGTGAGGTGCATCGCGCTCGCCGCACGCGACAGGTTGCCGAGCCGGGCGACGCTGACGAAACCTTGCAGGGCATGCAGCGGTGGACGCGCCATGTTGAATCCAATTCAAGTCTGACTTGCGGAATGGTCGCTTTTTCAAGGCCCAGCTTGCGCCTATCGTCGATTCCACTCAAGCCAGGAGCACCACGATGAGCATCTACAGCGATCTGTTGTTCCACCACGGGCATATCGCCAATGCCGAGCTGGCGCGTTCGCTGGCGGCAGCGCAGGCCGGACCGGCAGGTCCCGGACCGGCAGCACCGGCGCCTGCCGCCGGTGCAGCGCAGGCCGCGCCCGGCGAGCCGGCCCCGGCGGCCTCGCGCGGTCATTCGGCGCTGCTGCGGGCGATGACCGCGCTCTCGCCGTTCCGCTGACCGCCGCGGACGCACGCCCGCGCGGCGCTTACGCGTGACAGCACGCACCGCCGGCCGGTCGCGCGACGGCGCTGCAGCCGCGCTCGGCCGCGCGGCGGATTGCCTCAGGTCAACCGGCGCCGGCGCTCCAGCTCGGCGTCGGTCGGCTGCTCGAATTCGAACGAGCCGGTGACGATGTCGCCGGCGCGGACGTACCGGTTGACGACGACGCCGGACGCGGACGCCGTCGATGCGACCAGTTGGAAGGCGCCGTGGAAGGCGCCGCCGAACAGCCGCTTGCCGGCGCCGAGCACCAGCGGGAAGAACGACACGTTGAGCTCGTCGACCAGGTCGTTGTCGAACAGCGTCTTCAGGAAGTCGGTCGAGCCCTGGGTCAGCAGGTCCGGACCGTCCTCGCGCTTCAGTTGCCGGACCGCGGCAACCGCGTCGGGACGCAGCGCGTGGCTGTTCTGCCAGGTGAGTTCCAGCGCCGGATTGCGGGTCGCGACGTACTTGTTGATCCGGCCGAACATGGGGCCGATCGGATCGTCCGCGCCGACATACGGCCAATGCGCGGCGAAGATGTCGTAGGTCTTGCGCCCGAGCAGCAGGTCGAACGGCCTGGCGAACATCTCGCCCACCGAGCCTTCCAGCGTCGGGTCGAAATACGGGGCGGCCCAGCCGCCGTGCCTGAAACCGCCGATCGGATCCTCGTCCGGCCCGCCCGGGGCCTGCATGACGCCATCGAGGCTGACGAACGCTCCCACAATGATCTTTCTCATCCCGCGCTCCTTCGGTGCGTGGCCACGCTCGGCCGACGTTACCCAATCACGACGTCCCAGGACGCCGCGTCTCGACAAGGACGCACGATGTTTTTCCGGGATTGCGCGGCGCTCGGCACGCCGGTCGCCAGCGGGGACGGGCCGGCATGGCCCGTCCCCGTGGCACGCGTCCGCGTCAGGCCGACAGCGTCGCCAGCGCGGCGTTGAACGTCGCGCTCGGCCGCATCGCCTGGCTGACCCGCTCCAGGTTCGGGCGGTAGTAGCCCTGGATGTCGACCGGCTTGCCCTGCACGCCGTTGAGCTCGGCGACGATCGCGGCCTCGTTCTCGGTCAGTTGCTTGGCCAGCGGCGCGAAGCGTGCCTTCAGCGCGGCATCCTCGTCCTGCGCGGCCAGCGCCTGCGCCCAGTACAGCGCCAGGTAGAAGTGGCTGCCGCGGTTGTCCAGTTCGCCGACCTTGCGCGAGGGCGACTTGTCGTTGTCCAGGAACTGGCCGTTGGCCTGGTCCAGGGTCTTGGCCAGCACGCCGATGCGCGCGTTGCGCTCGCGCTGGCCCAGGTGCTCCAGCGACGCGGCCAGGGCCAGGAACTCGCCCAGCGAATCCCAGCGCAGATAGTTCTCCTCGACGAACTGCTGCACGTGCTTGGGCGCCGAGCCGCCGGCGCCGGTCTCGAACAGGCCGCCGCCGGCCATCAGCGGCACGATCGACAGCATCTTGGCGCTGGTGCCCAGCTCCATGATCGGGAACAGGTCGGTGAGGTAGTCGCGCAGCACGTTGCCGGTGACCGAGATGGTGTCCTGGCCCTGGCGGATGCGCTGCAGCGAGAACGCGGTCGCCTCCACCGGCGACAGGATGCGGATGTCCAGGCCGTTCGTGTCGTGGTCCTGCAGGTAGCGCTCCACCTTCTGGATCATCAGCGCATCGTGCGCGCGCTGCGGGTCCAGCCAGAACACCGCCGGGGTGTCGCTCAGGCGCGCGCGGCTGACCGCCAGCTTGACCCAGTCCTGGATCGGCGCGTCCTTGACCTGGCACATGCGCCAGATGTCGCCGGCCTCGACCGGATGCTCGAGCAGCACCTTGCCGCCGGCATCGCTGACCCGCACCGTGCCGGCGGCGGCGATCTGGAAGGTCTTGTCGTGCGAACCGTATTCCTCGGCCTTCTGCGCCATCAGGCCGACGTTGGGCACGCTGCCCATCGTCGCCGGATCGAAGGCGCCGTGCTGCTTGCAGTCGTCGATCACCGCCTGGTAGACGCCGGCATAGCAACGGTCCGGGATCACCGCCTTGGTGTCCTGCAGCTTGCCCTCGGCGTTCCACATCTTGCCCGAGTCGCGGATCATCGCCGGCATCGACGCATCGACGATCACGTCGCTGGGCACGTGCAGGTTGGTGATGCCCTTGTCGGAATTGACCATCGCCAGCGCCGGGCGCTGCGCGTACACCGCCTGCAGGTCGGCCTCGATCTGCTGGCGCTGCGCGTCCGGCAGCGTGGCGATGCGCGCGTACAGGTCGCCGATGCCGTTGTTCGGGTCGAAGCCGACCTGCTTCAGCGCATCGGCATGCTTGTCCAGCACGTCCTGGTAGAACGCGCCGACCACCACGCCGAACATGATCGGGTCGGAGACCTTCATCATCGTCGCCTTCAGGTGCAGCGAGAACAGCACGCCCTGCTGCTTGGCATCAGCGATCTGCGCCTGCACGAAGCCGCTCAGCGCGCGCTTGCTCATCACCGCCGCGTCGACGATCTCGCCGGCCTGCACCGCGGTCTTCTCCTTCAGCACGGTGGTGGTGCCGTCGTTGCCGACCAGTTCGATCTTGAGGTTGCCCGCCTGCTCGATCAGCACCGAACGCTCGCTGCCGTAGAAATCGCCGGCGTCCATGTGCGCCACGTGCGACTTGGAGTCCGCGCTCCACGCGCCCATGCGGTGCGGGTGCTTGCGCGCGTAGTTCTTCACCGACAGCGGCGCGCGGCGGTCGGAATTGCCTTCGCGCAGCACCGGGTTGACCGCGCTGCCCTTGACCCGGTCGTAGCGGGCCTTGGCTTCCTTCTGCTTGTCGTCCTGCGGCTCGTCCAGGTAGTCCGGCAGCGCGTAGCCCTGCTGCTGCAGTTCCTTGATCGCGGCCTTGAGCTGCGGCACCGAGGCGCTGATGTTGGGCAGCTTGATGATGTTGGCCTCCGGCGTGGTCGCCAGCTGGCCCAGTTCGGCCAGGTCGTCGGCGATGCGCTGGTCCTCGCGCAGGTATTCGGGGAACTGCGAGATCAGCCGGCCGGCCAGCGAGATGTCGCGGGTTTCCACGGCGATGCCGGCGGTCCCGGCGAAGGCGGCGACGATCGGCAGCAGCGACTGCGTCGCCAGGTACGGGGCTTCGTCGGTGAGCGTGTACAGGATCTTGGGCGTATTCGACATGAGTGACGTAGGCTCTCTTGCGATTCGGGAAGGACGCGTTGCCGCGAAAAGGCTGCGGGTGGCACGGCGCGGGCGGCGTGCGCAGCACAGCGCTTTCGACGCAGGAAACCCCGCGACGGCGATGGCATGACGGCCGCCGATTGTCGCGTTTTCCGCGGGCCGGAGAAAGCGTTTGCATGGAACGGTGGAGACTGTCGGCGTCGAACAACCCGTCTGCGCGCACTGCGTGCGGCGCGACGCGGCCGCGATGGCTTGCGTTGGCTCGTGGGACAAACTTCGCCATCGCTTGCGGCGCAAGGCGTGCGCCTTCCCTGCGCATGCGTATGGATGCGCGGTGCGGCGCGGTAGATGCGGCGACATTCGCAGCGCGCAAGCGGGAAGCCATTCGCCGGCGCATGGTGCCGCCGGCGCGTGGCCTCACGCTGCGCAGCGCGGCGTGCGATCGAGCGCGGCCGCCCTGTGAATCCTGCAAAGCGGCAGTGCCTGGGCACCGTGCCGGTGCATCGGCGACCGCAAACAAAAAAGGGCGCAGCCTCGCGGCTGCGCCCAGCGTACCGCGCCGGCCGGGAGAGAGACGGCGGGCGCGATCCGTGACTGCGTTGCTTACCTGTGCGCGAGGCGCATCACTTGACCTCGAATTCCTGCGGCGTGCCGGCGGCCTGGCCGTTCACGGTGACTTCGGCCTTGTACTTGCCGGCCGGCCAGCCCTTGCCGTTGGTGAATTCGAAATTCGTGGTTTCCGCGCCGGCGGTGGTCAGAGTTTCGGTGCGCTCGCCGGCGGTCTGGCCGTCCTGGAACAGCAGCTTGGCGCCGACGCTGGTGTTGGTGGAGGAGCCTTCGGTCTTCACCGAGACGATGATCTTGTCCTTGCTGCCGAGCGTGGTCAGCGGCGCCACCGCCTTGTCGGCGCCGGCGGTGTTGCCCACGGTCACCGCGGACACCGTCACCGTGCCGGCGTTCGCCGCGGCGGGCGCGGTCTGCTCGGGCGTCTTGGCGGTATCGGCCGGGCCCGGCATGCTCTCGGTCGGTGCGGACGAGGTCGGATCCGGGGTCGCGTTCTGGCTCTGGTCCTGCTTCTTGCAGCCGGCCAAGGCCAGGGTGCCGACCAGGGCCAGCAGCAGCGGCGAGGTCAACGTCTTCGAATGGATCTTCATGTAAGTGGTGCTCCTTGGAAGGAATGGCGGAGGGCGAATGCGTCCGGCGAAGGCCCGCGCTAGGCGCGGGCGGGCAGCTTCAGCGTCTGGCCCGGATAGATCTTGTCCGGGTCGTCGAGCACGTCGCGGTTGGCTTCGAAGATGCGGGTCCAGGCGTTGCCGTCGCCGTAGTGCAGCTTGGCGATCTTGGACAACGAGTCGCCCTGCTTGACCACGTAGACCTGCTGCACCTGTTCGGCCGTGGTGTCCACGTGCGACTGCACGGCGGAGAAATCGGCCTTCGGGGTGACGTCCGCCGTGGTGTCCACCTTGGCGGTGACTGCCGAGAAATCGGCGCGCTTATCGCTGTTCATCGCGTGTGGTTCCGTGCATGGATGGAATGCGGCCACGGTTGCACAGGATTTGTTAAAAGCGGATCGCGCAGCCGTGAACGGCGCCGGCGCTATTCAGCCTTTCGCTACTGGCGCGGGTCGCGATGGAAGGCGATCGGCTCGGCCACGTCGGGCGTGGCCCGCCAGGGATTGATGTCCAGGCCGCCGCGGCGGGTGTAGCGCGCCTCGACCTGCAGCGACTGCGGCCGGCAGCAGGTCAGCAGGTCGTGGAAGATCTGCTCCACGCACTGCTCGTGGAAGCCGGCGTGCTCGCGGAAGCTGACGATGTAGCGCAGCAGGCCTTCGCGGTCGATGCGGCCGCCGCGGTAGCGCACGCTCAGCGTGGCCCAGTCCGGCTGGCCGGTGACCGGGCAGTTGGACTTGAGCAGCGCGCTGCTCAGCGTCTCCTCGACGATGTCGTCGGCCGCGGCAAGCAGGAACTGCGGGCGCGGCGGGCCATAGCAGTCGATGGCGATGTCCAGCGCGTCCAGCGACTCGCCGTCGCCGAGCGGGTCCACCGGCGGCAGGCCGAACTCCATGGTCACGTCGGCGCCGGCGCGCGCCGACAGGTCGGTGACGATGCAGGCGCGCACCGCCTCGGCGCTGTTGAAGCGCATCGCGTTGAGCGAGTTGAGGTAGAGCTTGAGCGACTTGGATTCGATCAGCTGCGGCGAGGTGCACGGCACCTGCAAGGTGGCGGTGGCCACGCAGGGCTTGCCGTGCGCGTCCAGCCAGCCCAGCTCGTAGGCATGCCAGCGGTCGAGGCCGAAGAACGGCAGCGGCGCGGCGTCCAGGCCGATCTCGGCTCGGCCGCCAGCGCGCGGGATCGGGAACAGCAGCGCGGGATCGTACTGCGAGGGATAGGCGACCTCGCGGCCGAGACTGGAATCCTGGGGGGTGTTCATGCCCCAAGTCTAACGGGCGCGATCTGGCTGGCAGGTGTATGGGGCCGGGATCGGGGAGTCGGGATTGGGGATTGGCAAAGGCGGCGCCGCGCGCGCTGCGCCCTGGCCACTCCATCCGACTCCAGAAGTGCCGGGGGTGCGCTATCTCCGCCCAGGACAACCGCTTTCACGAATCCCCAATCCCCAATCCCCAATCACCGCTTCACCCCCAGATAGTCCAACGACACCTGCAGCAGCGCGCGCAGGCCGACGTCCAGCGCCGATTCGTCGAGCAGGAACTGCGGCGAGTGGTTGCTCGGCGCGGTCGCCGGGTCGATGCCGGGGCCGGTGGCGCCGACGAAGAAGAACAGCGACGGCACCTGCTGCGCGTAGAACGAGAAGTCTTCGGCGCCCATCTGCAGCGGCGGTTCGTAGACGTTGCCGGCGCCGACCACCGCCTGCAGGCTGGGCAGCATCTTCGCGGTCAGCGCCGGGTCGTTGACCGTGGCCGGGTTGCCGTCCTGGTCGGGCACGTGCGCCTCGGCCCTGGCCCCGTGCGCGGCGGCGGTGTGCTCGGCGACGGTCTTCAGGTCGGCGAAGATCTGCTGGCGCATGCCCTCGTCGAAGGTGCGGATGGTGCCGACCATCTCCACGTCGTCGGGAATGATGTTGTAGCGGATGCCGCCCTTGATCGCGCCGAAGCTGAGCACCGCCGGCTGCTTGGAGATGTTGGCGCGGCGGCTGACCACGGTCTGCGCCGCGCCGATCAGGTCGGCGCTGGCGACGATCGGGTCGATGCCGTTCCATGGCGCCGAGCCGTGGGTCTGGCGGCCGGTGACCTTGATGCTGAAACGGTCCGAGGCGGCCATCAGCGGACCGCCGCGCACCGCGATCTTGCCCGCCTGCACGCTGGAGAACACGTGCAGGCCGAACATCGCCTCGGGCTTGAAGTCGCGGAACAGGCCTTCCTTGAGCATCAGCGAGGCGCCGCCCTCCTCGTTGCCCGGCGCACCTTCCTCGGAGGGCTGGAACACCAGCATCACCTCGCCCGGCAGTTGCGCGCGCATCGCCACCAGCGCTTCGGCCACGCCCAGCAGGATGCTGGTGTGGGCGTCGTGGCCGCAGGCGTGCATGACCCCGACGGTCTCGCCGCGGTACTCGCCGGTGGCCTTGGAGGCGAACGGCAGGCCGGTCTGCTCGGTCACCGGCAGCGCGTCCATGTCCGCGCGCAGGGCGATCTTCGGGCCCGGCAGCGCGCCCTTGATGATCGCCACCACGCCGTGGTGGGCGATCCCGGTCTGCGGCTTCAGGCCCAGCGCGCGCAGCCGCTCGGCGACCTTGGCCGCGGTGCGCTGCTCGCGGTTGGACAGCTCCGGGTGCTGGTGGAAATCGCGCCGCCAGTCGACCACCTTGGCCTGCAGCTTGGCGGCGGCGGCCGTCACCTCCGGGCGTTCGGCGGACTGGGCGCAGGCCAGGGCGGGGACGGCGAGCAGCATCGCGGACAGCAGGCGGGACAGGCGCGGCATGGACGATCTCCGGTGGGTTGCGTGCGGGGGCGTTCAGTCAATGTATTGCATTGGCGGCGCGCATACATCGGCCAATGCCCGGCCGCGGCGAAAAAACCCTTAGGAATCCGTGTCAACCGAGACCGCGCCGGTGCGTTGCCGTTGCCAGCGACCGTTGCCGCCGACGTGCGCGCCCATCCCTTCAGTCATGGTCCAATCGCAGTGCGCCGGCGATATGCTTCACCGCTTGTCGCACCAGCCACTGCGGGAGGGTCCCCCGCCCCGCCTCGCCACAGGAGTTCCCCCGGATGTCGCGTTTCTGGAAGATTGCGCTGCTGATCGTCGCAGCGGTGCTCCTCGTGGCCGTGGGCGCGCACTTCCTGCGCGGCGGCCCTGCTCATCGCCCGGGCGGTGCAGGCATGGCCGACGATGCCGACGACACCGCGCCGGTGCCGGTCACCGTGGTCGCCGCCAGCAGCCAGGCGGTGCCGATCTACGCCACCGCCAACGGCACGGTGACCGCGCTCAACACGGTCACCATCAATCCGCAGGTCGGCGGCCAGCTGATGAGCCTGAACTTCCGCGAGGGCCAGGAAGTGAAGAAGGGCGACCTGCTGGCGCAGATCGACCCGCGCTCGCTGCAGGCCAGCTACGACCAGGCCGCGGCGAGCAAGCGCCAGAACCAGGCGTTGCTGGCGACCGCCCGCTCCACCTTCCAGCGCTCCGATTCGCCGGCCTACCGCCAGTACGTGGCCAAGACCGACCTGGACACGCAGCGCAACCAAGTGGCGCAGTACGAGGCGGCGGTGTCGGCCAACGACGCGCAGATGCGCGCGGCGCAGGTGCAGCTGCAGTACACCCGCATCCTCGCCCCGATCGACGGCATCACCGGCCTGCGCGGCGTGGACGTGGGCAACATCGTCAGCACCAGCAGCAGCATCGTCACCATCACCCAGATCCATCCGATCTACGTGGTGTTCAACCTGGCCGAGCGCGAGCTGCAGGGCCTGCGCGAGGCGCAGGCGGCCGGCCCGCTGACGGTGGCGGCGCTGGACCGCACCGATGCGCACGTGATCGCCGGCGACGGCCGGGTCGACGTGGTCGACAACCAGATCAGCAGCGACACCGGCACCTTCAAGGTCCGCGCCGAGTTCCCCAATGGCGACAACGCGCTGTGGCCGGGCCAGTTCGTCAACGTGCGGCTGACCCTGCGCACCCTGGCCAACGGCGTGGTGGTGCCGACCCAGGCAGTGCAGCGCGGCCCCGACGGCGACTACGTGTACGTGGTGCAGGCCGACAACACGGTCAAGATGCAGACGGTCAAGCAGGGCGTGGAAGTGGGCGACAGCCAGGTGCAGCTAGTGCAGGGCCTGAAGGCCGGCGAGCGGGTGGTCACCGAAGGCCAGTTCCGGCTCAAGCCGGGCGCCAAGGTCACCGCGCTGAAGCCGGGCCAGGCGCCGCCGCAGCCGACCGAGGCCGAACTGAAGGCGGCCGAGCACAAGCAGCAGCGCAAGGACGGCGGCGGCCGTCGCGGCGGCGGACCGCGCTGAGCCACGGCACGGGGCCTGGCGCCCCGCGTCCGCTTGCGCCGCACACGCGGCGCCCTAGCGCCGGCCGCGGGCAGCGCGCCGCTCGACCCGCCGCAGATCGACCGCTTCCTCCCGACTTCCGAGCAAGGACACCCCCGTGGGCTTTTCGACGATCTTCATCCGCCGCCCGATCGCCACCACCTTGCTGATGGCCGGCGTGCTGCTGCTCGGCATCCTCGGCTACCGGCAGCTGCCGGTGTCGGCGCTGCCGGAGATCGACGCGCCCAGCCTGGTGGTGACCACGCAGTACCCCGGCGCCAACGCCAGCACCATGGCCTCGCTGGTGACCACGCCGCTGGAGCGGCAGCTGGGCCAGATCTCCGGGCTGCAGATGATGACCTCCGACTCGTCGGCGGGGCTGTCCACGATCATCCTGCAGTTCGCGATGGACCGCGACATCGACATCGCCGCGCAGGACGTGCAGGCGGCGATCCGCCAGTCCACCCTGCCCTCCTCGCTGCCCTACCAGCCGGTCTACAACCGGGTGAACCCGGCCGATGCGGCGATCCTCACCCTCAAGCTCAGCTCCGATACGCTGCCGCTGCGCGAGGTCAACAACTACGCCGACTCGATCCTGGCCCAGCGCCTGTCGCAGGTGCCCGGCGTGGGCCTGGTGTCGATCGCCGGCAACGTGCGCCCGGCGGTGCGCATCCAGGTCAACCCGGCGCAGCTGTCGAACATGGGCCTGACCATGGAGGCGCTGCGCAGCGCGCTGACCGAGACCAACGTCAACGCGCCGAAGGGGTCGCTCAACGGCAAGACCCAGTCCTACAGCATCGGCACCAACGACCAGCTGTCCAGCGCCGCCGACTACCGCGACACCATCATCAGCTACAAGAACGGCGCGCCGGTGCGGCTGTCGGACGTGGCGCAGGTGGTGGACGGGGTGGAGAACGACCAGCTCGCCGCCTGGGCCGACGGCAAGCCGGCGGTGCTGCTGGAGGTGCGCCGCCAGCCCGGCGCCAACATCGTGCAGACGGTGGAGCAGATCCGCGCGATCCTGCCGCAGCTGCAGGCGGTGCTGCCCAGCGGCGTGCGCCTGGACGTGTTCTCCGACCGCACCGAGACCATCCGCGCCTCGGTGCACGAGGTCAAGTTCACCCTGATCCTGACCATCGGCCTGGTGGTGGCGGTGATCTTCGTGTTCCTGCGCCGCTTGTGGGCCACCATCATCCCGTCGGTGGCGGTGCCGCTGTCGCTGGCCGGCACCTTCGCGGTGATGGCCTTCGCCGGCATGTCGCTGGACAACCTGTCGCTGATGGCGCTGGTGGTGGCCACCGGCTTCGTGGTCGACGATGCGATCGTGATGATCGAGAACATCGTGCGCTACATCGAGCATGGCAAGAGCGGGCCGGAGGCGGCGGAGATCGGCGCCAAGCAGATCGGCTTCACCGTGCTGTCGCTGACCGTGTCGCTGGTGGCGGTGTTCCTGCCGCTGCTGCTGATGCCGGGCGTGACCGGGCGCCTGTTCCACGAGTTCGCCTGGGTGCTGTCGATCGCGGTGGTGATCTCGATGCTGGTGTCGCTGACGCTGACGCCGATGATGTGCGCCTACCTGCTCAAGCCCGACGCGCTGCCCGAAGGCGAGGACGCGCACGAGCGCGCCGCGGCGGCCGGCAAGACCACCGTGTGGACGCGCACCGTGGCGCTGTACGAGCGCACCCTGGACTGGGTGCTCGGGCACCAGCCGCTGACCCTGGCGATCGCGCTGGCGACGATGGTGCTGACCGTGGTGCTGTACGTGGTGATCCCCAAGGGCCTGCTGCCCGAGCAGGACACCGGGCTGATCACCGGCGTGGTCCAGGCCGACCAGAACGTGGCGTTCCCGCAGATGCAGCAGCGCACCCAGGCGGTGGCCGAGGCGCTGCGCCGCGACCCGGCGGTGACCGGCGTGGCCGCGTTCATCGGCGCCGGCTCGATGAATCCCACCCTCAACCAGGGCCAGCTGAGCATCGTGCTGAAGACCCGCGGCGACCGCGACGGCCTGGACGAGGTGCTGCCGCGGCTGCAGAAGGCCGTGGCCGGGCTGCCGGGCGTGGCGCTGTACCTGAAGCCGGTGCAGGACGTGACCCTGGACACGCGCGTGGCCGCGACCGAGTACCAGTACTCGCTGTCGGACGTGGACAGCGCCGAACTGGCGACCCAGGCCACGCGCCTGACCGAGGCGCTGCGCAAGCGCCCGGAACTGGCCGACGTGGACAACAACCTGGCCAACCAGGGCCGCGCGCTGGAACTGAGCGTGGACCGCGACAAGGCCAGCGCGCTCGGGGTGCCGATGCAGACCATCGACGACACCCTGTACGACGCCTTCGGCCAGCGCCAGATCTCCACCATCTTCACCCAGCTCAACCAGTACCGCGTGGTGCTGGAAGTGGCGCCGCAGTTCCGCACCAGCACCGCGCTGCTGCACCAGCTGGCGGTGGCCAGCAACGGCAGCGGCGCGCTGACCGCCAGCAACGCCACCAACTTCGGCCAGACCACCTCCAGCAACTCCTCCACCGCCACCGGCATCGGCAACCAGAACACCGGCATCACCGTCGGCGGCGGCGGCACCGTGCCGCTGTCCGCACTGGCGCAGGCCAAGCTGACCACCACGCCGCTGGTGGTCAGCCACCAGCAGCAGCTGCCGGCGGTGACGGTGTCGTTCAACCTGGCGCCGGGCTATTCGCTGTCGCAGGCGGTGGCGGCGATCGAGGAGACCAACGAACAGCTGCAACTGCCGCCGCAGCTGCATGCCGAGTTCATCGGCAAGGCCGCCGAGTACACCGGCAGCCAGACCGACATCGTGTGGCTGCTGCTGGCCTCGGTGGTGCTGATCTACATCGTGCTCGGCGTGCTCTACGAGAGCTACATCCATCCGCTGACGATCATCTCCACGCTGCCGCCGGCCGGGGTCGGCGCGCTGCTGGCGCTGATGCTGTGCGGGCTGAGCCTGTCGGTGGACGGCATCGTCGGCATCGTGCTGCTGATCGGCATCGTCAAGAAGAACGCGATCATGATGATCGACTTCGCGATCGACGCGCGCCGCGAGGGCGCCGACGCGCACGACGCGATCCGCCGCGCCTGCCTGCTGCGCTTCCGCCCGATCATGATGACCACCGCCGCGGCGATGCTCGGCGCGCTGCCGCTGGCGCTGGGCGACGGCATCGGCTCGGAACTGCGGCGGCCGCTGGGCATCGCCATCGTCGGCGGCCTGCTGCTGTCGCAGCTGGTCACGCTGTACACCACGCCGGTGATCTACCTGTACATGGAGCGCGCCTCCGAGCGGTTGCGCGCGTGGCGCGAACGCCGCGCGGCGCGGCGCGGTGCGGCGGCGGAGCGGCTGGCATGAGGGCCGGGGAATCGAGAATCGGGAATCGGGACCCGCACGGCGTTCGCGACCTGCGCTGCGCCACGACGCCTGACCGTTCGCGCGCGCGAGCGATGCGCAAGCGCCCTGCTTTCCGAATCCCCAATCCCCACTCCCCCATCCCGGCCCCATGAACCTCTCCGGCCCCTTCATCCGCCGCCCGATCGGCACCGCGCTGCTGGCCATCGGCCTGTTCGTGATCGGCATGATGTGCTACCTGCGCCTGGGCGTGGCGGCGCTGCCGAACATCTCGATCCCGGTGATCTTCGTGCAGGCCAGCCAGGCCGGCGCCGATGCCTCGACCATGGCCGCCACGGTCACCGCGCCGCTGGAGCGGCACCTGGGCCAGCTGCCCGGCATCGACACCATGCGCTCCTCCAGTTCGGAGGGGAACAGCCAGGTGTTCATGGTGTTCCAGAGCGACCGCGACATCGACTCGGCCGCGCAGGACGTGCAGACCGCGATCAACGCCGCGCAGGCGGACCTGCCTTCGGGCCTGTCCACGCCGCGCTACCAGAAGGCCAATCCCAACGACGATCCGGTCATCGCCATCGCGCTGACCTCGGACACGCAGTCGGCCGACGAGCTGTACAACGTCGCCGATTCGCTGCTGGCGCAGCGCCTGCGCCAGATCACCGGCGTGGCCTCGGTCGACATCGGCGGCGCGTCCACGCCGGCGGTGCGGGTGGATGTGAACCTGCGCGCGCTCAACGCGATGGGGCTGACCCCGGACGACCTGCGCAACGCGGTGCGCGCGGCCAACGTGACCTCGCCCACCGGCTTCCTCAGCGACGGCAGTTCCACCACTGCGATCGTCGCCAACGATTCGGTGGCCAAGGCCGCCGACTTCGGCCAGCTGGTGATCTCGCAGCAGGACGGCCGCACCGTGCGCCTGCGCGACGTGGCCAACGTCTACGACGGCCAGCAGGACGCCTACCAGGCGGCCTGGTTCGGCGGCAAGCCGGCGGTGGTGATGTACGTGTTCACCCGCGCCGGCGCCAACATCGTGGAGACGGTGGACCGGGTCAAGGCGCAGATCCCGATGCTGCGCGGCTACCTGCAGCCGGGCACCACCATGTCCGCCTACTTCGACCGCACCCCGACCATCCGCGCCTCGTTGAACGAGGTCCAGGCCACGCTGCTGATCAGCCTGGCGATGGTGGTGCTGACCATGGCGCTGTTCCTGCGCCGGCTGGCGCCGACGCTGATCGCCGCGGCCACCGTGCCGCTGTCGCTGGCCGGCGCGGCGCTGGCGATGTACGTGATGGGCTTCACCCTGAACAACCTGAGCCTGCTGGCGCTGGTGATCGCGATCGGCTTCGTCGTCGACGACGCGATCGTGGTGATCGAGAACATCATGCGCCACCTCGACGAGGGCATGTCGCGGCTGGACGCGGCGCTGGCCGGCGCGCGCGAGATCGGCTTCACCATCGTCTCGATCACCGCCTCGCTGGTGGCGGTGTTCATCCCGCTCCTGTTCGCCAGCGGCATGATCGGCGCGTTCTTCCGCGAGTTCACCGTGACCCTGGTCGCGGCGATCTGCGTCTCGGCGGTGGTGTCGCTGACCCTGACCCCGGCGCTGTGCAGCCGCTTCCTGTCCGCGCATGCCGAACCGGAGCGGCCGAGCCGCTTCGGCGCCTGGCTGGACCGCGTGCACGCCGGCATGCTGCGCGTGTACACCCGCGCGCTGGATTTCTCGCTGCGCCACGCGCTGCTGCTGGCGCTGACCCCGCTGCTGCTGATCGCCGCCACCGTGTTCCTGGCCGGCGCGGTGAAGAAGGGCTCGTTCCCGGCGCAGGACACCGGCCTGATCTGGGGCCGCGCCAGTTCCAGCGCCACCGTGTCCTTCGCCGACATGGTCAACCGCCAGCGCCGCATCACCGACATGCTGATGTCCGACCCGGCGGTGAAGATCGTCGGCGCGCGCCTGGGCAGCGGCCGCCAGGGTTCCAGCGCCAGCTTCAACATCGAGCTCAAGCGCCGCGACGAAGGCCGCACCGAAACCACCGCGCAGGTGCTGTCGCGGCTCAGCGCCAAGGCCGACCGCTACCCGGACCTGCAGCTGCGCCTGCGCGCGATCCAGGACCTGCCCAGCGACGGCGGCGGCGGCACCAGCCAGGGCGCGCAGTACCGCGTCTCGCTGCAGGGCAACGACAACGCGCAGCTGCAGGAGTGGCTGCCCAAGCTGCAGGCGGCGCTGAAACAGAACCCGAAGCTGCGCGACGTCGGCACCGACGTGGACACCGCCGGCCTGCGCCAGAACATCGTCATCAACCGCGCCCAGGCCGCGCGCCTGGGCGTGTCGATCGGCGCGATCGACGGCGCGCTGTACGGCGCGTTCGGCCAGCGCCAGATCTCCACCATCTATTCGGACCTCAACCAGTACAGCGTGGTGGTCAATGCGCTGCCCGACCAGACCGCCACGCCGGCGGCGCTGGACCGGATCTACGTGCCCACCCGCAGCGGCGCGATGGTGCCGCTCACCGCGGTGGCGCACCAGGTGCCGGGGCTGGCGCCGCCGCAGATCACCCATCAGAACCAGTACACGACGATGGACCTGAGCTACAACCTGGCGCCCGGGGTGAGCACCGGCGAAGGCGACGCGATCATCAAGGCCACCGTCGATGGCCTGCGCATGCCCGGCGACATCCGCATCGCCGACGGCGGCGGCTTCGGCGTGCAGCTGCAGCCCAATTCCATGCTGGTGCTGGTGCTGGCGGCGATCGTGGTGGTGTACATCGTGCTGGGCATGCTCTACGAGAGCCTGGTGCACCCGGTGACGATCCTGTCCACGCTGCCGGCCGCGGGCATGGGCGCGCTGCTGGCGCTGTGGGCCACCGGCACCGAGCTGTCGGTGATCTCGATGATCGCGCTGGTGCTGCTGATCGGCATCGTCAAGAAGAACGCGATCATGATGATCGACTTCGCCGTGGTCGCCGAGCGCGAACACGGCAAGTCGCCGCTGGACGCGGTGCGCGAGGCCTGCGTGGTGCGCTTCCGCCCGATCATGATGACCACGATGGTGGCGATCCTGGCCGCGGTGCCGCTGGCGGTGGGGCTGGGCGAAGGGTCGGAACTGCGCCGCCCGCTGGGCATCGCGATGATCGGCGGGTTGCTGATCTCGCAGAGCCTGACCCTGCTCAGCACCCCGGCGCTGTACGTGATCTTCTCCTGCCTGCGCGAACGCTGGCGGGCGCGCCGTGCACGGCGGCGCGAACGGCGCCTGGCGCGCGCCGCGGTGCAGCCGGCGGCATCGCACTAGCCGGGCCGCGAGGGATCAGCGCCGTACCCTCACCCACCCCCCTCTCCCGAGGGAAGAGGGGCTCAAGCACCTCAGCCCTGCAGGGCTTCCAGCGAGGCGCGTTCGATGCCGGCGTAGATCGCGAACTCGTCGTGCACCGGCGCGCCCAGGGCCTGCTCGAACGCGGCGCGGTTGGCGTGCGCGGCATAGGCGCGTTGCTCGCCGCCGCCGAGGTTGGACTGGAAGATGCCGGCGGCGCTGACCGGCAGGAAATCCTCGTAGACGATCGGGTCGGCGCTGGCCAGGCCATCGGCGATCAGCGCTTCGGCGGGCTTGCCGGCCACTGCCGCGGCGCCGGCGGCGCGGCCGGCGTCGGTCAGCGCGTAGCGGAAATAGCCCAGGCCTTCGCGGCGCAGCGTGGCGTAGTCGTCAGGGAAATCGGCGAACGCGGCCTGCAGGCGCGCCTCGTAGTCGCCGCCGGCACTGCCCTCGGCGGCGCGTGCGCGCTCCAGCAACGCGTCGTACAGCGCGCGGCCCTTCGCGGTCAGAGCCAGCCCGCGCTGTTCGATCTCGCCGAAGCGCGCGGTGTGGGTGCCGGCCTCGGCGGCGCCGTCGCCGGCCGGGAAGCGCACGGTTTCCTCCAACGCCTTGAAGCTGGTCTGGCGCAGCAGGATCGGGCAGCGCCGGCGCGGCGGGCCTTCGATCACCGCCTTGGCGTCGATGCCCCGGCGCAGCATCTCCGCCTGCGCCGCATCGATGTCCAGCGTGCGCGGGGTCAGGTGGTTGATGTGCGGGCCGTGGAAACTGACCACGTCGGCGATCAGCTTGTGCGCGTCGCTCAGCGCGCGATAGGTCGGCAGCGGCACGGTCGCATCGCCGTGCCAGCGGAAGGTCTCCAGCGCCTCGGCGACGAAGCGCTGCGCATCGGCCTCGCCCAGGCCGCCGTCGCGTTCGCAGCGCTCGATCAGCTGCAGCACGCCATCGGTGAAGATGCGCCGCTGCGCCAGGATCTGCGCCGCCTGCGCGCGCAGCGCCGGATCCTCGATCAGCTCCAGCCGCAGCAGCGAGGTGAACACCCGGAACGGATTGCGCGCCAGCGCCGCCGCGTCGAGCGGACGGAACGCGGTGGAATGCACCGGCACGCCGGCCACCGACAGGTCGTAGTAGCCGACCGGATGCATGCCCATCACCGCGAACAGCCGGCGCAGCGTGGCCAGCTCCGCGGCGCTGCCGACACGGATCGCGCCATGCCGTTCCTGATCCAGCCGCGCGCGCTCGTCGTTGCGCTGCAGCTGCGCGTCCAGCGCCGGATCGGCCGCCAATGTCGCCGCGTTGACCTGCGCCACCAGCTCCATCAGCGTGCCGTACAGCGGCACCTCGGTGCGGTACATGTCGGACATGGCCTGCGCGAACAGGCTGCGGATGGCATCGGGCGAAACGAAGGCAGTGGTCATCGGGCGGTCCGGAGCGGGGTGGCGCCGGGCGACAGGTCCGGCAGAACGCCTATTCTCGCGCCGCGGCGGCGGCGCGGCCAGTCGTGCGGGGATTGCAGCATGTTGGCCAGCATCCTGGACGGAGTGCGGCACGCCCGCTGCGGAAGCCCAGGCGAGGTACTGGATCGGAAATTGGGCCACGGGGCGGTATCGGAGCGGGAACGGCAGTCTGGCAGCGGCCATACCACTTGCCAGACTGACCGCAGCCCTGTGGGAGCGACCTAGCTGCAACGCGGCGAACTCGGCACACACTGGCCGCAACGCCCCTGGGGGAGTGACTTCCAAGACCGAACGCGGCGCAGGCTGGATGCGCAAGTAACGCGAGATGCTGGATCGGAAGTCGATCCGGGACGGTATCGGAGCAAGCACAGTGGTGGCCGCTCGGCCATTGCCGCTCACGGACCGGCCGCAGCCCCTGTGGGAGCGACTTCAGTCGCGACGCGGTGAACTCGGCACATACCTGGGCCGGGCCGACGGTCCCGAATGGCATGGGAACCTGTGGCTTCGGTGTTCGCTCGTCGCGACTGAAGTCGCTCCCACAGGGACCATAGGGACCACAGGGACTTCGCTGGAGTGCCGGCGCGGCCAGCATCCAGGCAGCCGCCGCGTCACTTACGCCCCGCCAGGAGTTCCTCGCGGCGTCGCCACCTACTGCGCCGCCGCCTGGTCGCGCTGCGCGCGGTCGCCGAGTTGGCGGCGCAGCAGCGCGTCCAGCACGATCGGGCGATCCCAATGGTCGTAGCTGGCGACGATGGCGTGGCGCAGCGCGCGGTAGGTCAGCGAGCCCGGTTCGACCTGCAGCGCGTTCGCCACGTCGGCCCAGCTCGCCGCCGGGCCAGCCGCCGCGCGCGCGCGCACCACGTCGCGGTACGGCAGCCCCGCGGCCTTGGCCAGGAAGCAGGCGAAGTAGATGTCGCGCGGCGGCCAGCGGCGTTCGCGCAGCAGCGCCTCGGCGTAACCGCGCGGCAGCTGCGCGTAGCGCGCCACCTCGTCGAGGAAGCTGTCCGGGTAGCGCGCGGCGTAGCGGTCGATGTCCAGCAACTGCCGGTCGATCCAGGCGTCGCCGCTGCCGGGCGCGTCGGCATTCGCGGCGGCGGCGGCCGGCGCCGGCGCGTCCTGGGCCATGGCCATGCCCGCCACGCACAGCGCCAGCGGCAGGATCAGACAGGCGGAGCGCAGGCGCAGGAGCATGCGCCGATTCTGCCGGATGCCGGCAGCGCTGTCAGGGGCTCGCGGTCGTCATGAGGCCGCCACATCCGTCAATCTGGTGCAGCGCGTGGCCGCCGCCCAGCCCATGCGCATTGAATGGAAGATCGGCGCCGACGATGTGGGCCACTACGGCGAGAAGGAATCGGAGCTGACGGTCCGACGCCGCTGCCAGGGTCGAAGTCGCCATGGAAGTCGCCGTGCCCGCCGCTCTGGCGGAACGCCTGGCGTGCGCTCGGCGCAAGATCTCCCTGGATGGAGGATCGGCGCCGACGGCCGTTACGACGAAAACGGACTGGACCGGCGGTCGAGAAGCCGGCCCGATTTCCTGAGCCTGATGGCCAACCGTTCGGGCGGTATCACGGCGGGTGGCGACCCAGCGACACCCTGCTCGACGAGCGGCGCAGGCCACCGCCACAGCCCAAGGCGCGGCATCCGATACCGCGCGAGTCACCTGCTTTTTGCGCTACCTGCCGACTGCGCCAGCCGGCGCTGCCGCAAGCGAGTGCCGACAACCCACCGCGCCGCTGAGTCGACGACGCAGCGCGCTCGGCAGCGATCCGCTGCCGGGACGGCTGCGGTGAGCGCCTTCACGCCTGCGGCAAGCCTCGCTGCGCCGCCGCATGCCGGTTCAGTTCGGCCACCGCCTGCGGCCAGTCCGCGGCCATCGCCACCTCGCGCAGGCGCGGCTCGTCGGCGGACAGCCCATGCTCGGCCTCGTGCGCCCAGGTGGTGGCATAGGGCGTGTGGATGCCCCAGCCGCCGAGCGCGATCACCGGCTCCACGTCCGAGCGCAGCGAGTTGCCGATCATCACGAAGCGCTCGGCGCCGATGCCGAATTCGGCCAGCACCTTGGCGTAGGTCTTCGGATCCTTCTCCGAGACGATCTCGATGCGCGGGAACAGCGCGCCGAGCCCGGACTGTTCGATCTTCGCCTCCTGGTGGAACAGATCGCCCTTGGTGATCAGCACCACCTCGAAGTCGGCGGCGATCGCGGCCACCGCCTCGCGCACGCCGGCGATCACCTCCACCGGATGCTGCAGCGTGGCGCGGCCGATCTCGACGATGCGCTGCACATCGCGCGCGGAGATGCGCGCTTCGGTCAGCTCGATCGCCGCCTCGATCATCGACAGGGTCATGCCCTTGGCGCCGTAGCCGAACACCTTCAGGTTGCGCCGCTCCACCGCCAGCAGATGCTGCAACGTGCCGGCGTCGCGCAGGTCCAGGTACTGGCCGAGGATGGCTTCGAACGCGGCTTCGGCGTCGCGATAGTAGTCCTCGCTTTTCCACAAGGTGTCGTCGCCGTCGAAGCCGACCAGGGCGATGGCGGAGGAGCGCAGGGCGGTAGGCGTAGGCATTACACAAGCATAGCAGCGGCGCTCATTGCGCCGCAGGGTCGCCAGGGCCGGGTTGGTAGTGCGCGTACTCCTCGCGCGACAACGCGCCATCGGCATCGGCATCGAACGTGTCGAAGGTTTCGCGCAGGACCGGGTCCGCCGCGGCCTCGGCGCGGCCGATGCGGCCGTCGCGGTCCAGGTCCAGCGCGGCGAAACTGCGCGCGCCGGCCACGGCGCCGGCATCGCTGGCGGGCGCGGCCGGCACCGGCAAGGTCGACGCCGGCGGCGCCGGCAATGGCGGCAGCGGAGCCTCCGATGGATCGGGCGCGGGCATCGGCACGGGCAACGGCAACGCGGGCGCGGCGGGTTCCTGCTGCGGCGCGGCCACGCCAACCGCGGCGAGGCTGGTCAACAGCGGCGCCAGGCACAGGCGCAGCGAACGGCGGAAAAGGGCCATGGCGGCCTCCTCGGTCGGCGGACCGCTACCCTACACCGTGTGCGCGGCGGACGATCGCGCGCTCGTTTCTGGCAAGGACATACAGCAGAAGGGCGGCCCCAGGGCCGCCCTTCCTCGCGCATGTGGCTCACGCATGCGCCTCGTTCGAATCGGCGCGACGACCGCAGTCGCCTGCAGTCATCGGCCAGGCCGGGATGCGCGCTCGTCTGCGCGCATCCCGCCTTGGCGCTTCACGGTTCCGACGCCTGCGTTACTTGCCGTTGCTGCCGGCGCCGCCCTGCTGCTTGGCCACGTAGGCCTTGTATTCGTCCGGCGTCAGCTTGTCGTTGTGGTCCGCGTCGGCCTGCGAAAAGATCTGGCTGAGACCTGCGTTGACCTGCGCCTCCTGCTTGCTGATGGCGCCATCGCTGTCGGTATCGACGTCCGCCCAGGTCTGGCCGCCGCCCGAGGCGCTGGACTGTGCGGGCTGGCCGGTCGCGCTCGCGTTGGTGGCCGGCGCCTGGGCGGCGGCATCGCTCTGCGCGTCCTGGGCGAAGGCCGGCAGGGCCAGTGCGGCGGCGAGGATGGCGGCGGTACCGATCAGCGGGGTGCGGTTGCGAATGTTCATGGGTGGTCTCCTGTGCTCTCTCGGTTGTGGCATGCCCGGTCGAATCCGGTGCATGGCCACACCGTGCCGGTGCCAGGCTGAATCCATTCCAGTACGAAAAACCCCGGCAAACGCTTCGTTAACCACCGCGTGGCAAACACCCGTTACCGCCTTGGTTAGTGCCGGGTGAGCGAGGAGTAAGCCGCGCGTTCGAGATGTTTGGCGGTTGGAAAAAAACCGTGTTTTTCACGCGGATTCGGGGCCGCTGTCGCCGGAATCTTCGTTTGAACGCGAACTGAACGCGACCCATGCCGCGGCCACGCCCGCGAGCGCGCCGGACACTTCCAGCACCACGCGCGTGCCCAGTTCGTTCGGATCGTGGATGCTGGCCAGCGCCAGCCGCGCGTACAACGGCGACTCCAGGCGCACGATGCCGGTGTAGAACAGGTTCCAGCAATCGATCCCGGCGGACGCGGCGACCGCGATCAGGCACGACCAGCCCAGCGCATGGCCCTCGGACCATTGCAGCCAGCGGCACAGGCGGTGCCACAGCGCATAGATCAGGAATCCGACCACGAGCGCGATCAGCCCGGCTTCGAGCGAGCCCAGCAGGCCGAAGTGCAGCGGCAGGTTCATGCGGTGCGTCCGTGTGGAAAGCGCCAGTCTAGGCGGTGTTGCTGGCGATGTGCGGGCGCATGCGTGCTGGGCGGAGCGCGGAGACGACGGGATGAAGCGGATTGGACGCTGAGCGACGTCGCCGCCATGCCGCGCGCCGCGCTGCCAAGCTTCGTTCAGCCCTGGCGATCGCGATCAGCAATCTGGTCGAGGCGCTGATAGAGGAGCGGTTGCAGCTCAGTCCGTTGCAGCGCCCTACCGCTTAGTCAGCGCGAGCATCGGGAGCCGGCAGGCCAAAGGCTCATCGATCCGCTTTTGCAAATCCCAATCCCCACTCCCGAATCACCCAGACGAAAGCGCTACCCCTCGTTCTCGGCACTCGCCGTCACCACCGGCGCACCGTCCTCGTCCCAGCGCACCGTCACCAGCATCGGCCGGCAGCAGACCTGGCAATCCTCCACGTACTGCTGCGCCTCGATCGACGGGTCCAGCGCCAGGTCGATCCATTCGCCGCAATATGGGCACTGCAGGTCGATGAAGCGTTGCATGCCGGACATGATCTTGGCCTGTGCAGCGAAACGGAGCGCCTAGCGTACCGGTACGTCGTAGGCGGTGCCGGGACTGGGCTCGGGCTGGAAGGTGTAGTGCCACCATTCCAGCGGATAGTTGGCGAAGCCCTGCGCGGCCATCGCGCGCAGCAGGCGCTGGCGGTTCGCGCGCGCAGCGGCACCGATGCCGGGCGCGTCGGTATGCGCGGCCGGGTCGAAGAAATCGAAGCCGGTGCCCATGTCCAGCGGCGCGCACTGGCCGCTGCGGCAATCGAGCAGGCCCAGGTCCACGGTGGCGCCGCGGCTGTGGCCGGAGGTCTCGGCGATGTAGTCGCCGAGCAGCACGCGCTTGTCCAGGTGCGGGTAGTAGCGCGCCTTGGCGATCTGGTCGCCGAGGTCGCCCGCCCAGGCCACGAAGGCGCGCACCGCGCGGTGCGGCCGGTAGCAGTCGAACACCTGCAGGCGGTAGCCCTCGGCGCGCAGCGCCTGCTGCACCCGCGCCAGCGCCTGCGCGACCGGTGCCAGCAGGTAGCACTTCGGCGCGTCGTAGCCGGGCACCGGGCGGCCGGTGAAGTTGTCGTGGCCGGCATAGCGGATGTCCAGCGCGATCTCCGGCGCGACGGCGTGCACGTCCACCAGCCCGGCTTGCGCGGGTGTGGTCGCCGGGGACAGGACCGGGCTGGCCGCCGCGCCCATCGCGCCGCCCGCCCAGACGGCGACGCATGCGCCCAACACTGCGCGCGCGGCCCATCGCGCAGGCGGTGTCCAGCGGCTACGAAGCGGCACGGGATGCGGAGTGGCGGCGGCGGTGTGCGGCATCTGTGCAGCATAGGCCATCGCGACAGGACGGCCCGCATGCGCCGTTGGATTGGAGAGGACGCGTCGGGCAGGTCG
Organism: Xanthomonas sp. AM6; assembly: GCF_025665335.1. Taxonomy (NCBI): domain Bacteria; kingdom Pseudomonadati; phylum Pseudomonadota; class Gammaproteobacteria; order Lysobacterales; family Lysobacteraceae; genus Xanthomonas; species Xanthomonas sp. AM6. The sequence continues at coordinate 585,649 of NZ_CP106869.1, read as the reverse complement.
CCCAACTGGCGAGTCGCTGCGCTGGAAGGTGCCTCGACATCGGCACCGGCAGGCGGGCGCCGCCATGCCTGCTTCGCTCACGCAGCGAAAATTCGACGTCGCGGCTGCTTCAGCACCGCGAGGATGCACATCGATGCAGCGCCGGATCACTTCAGCGCGGTATCGATCGGTGCCAGCACATCCTGCATGCCGGTCGATGCAGCGACCGGCATCCGCACGCCAATCAACCGTTGGAACTACATGCAGCGGCTGGCCCGCCGCTCCACCGAACCGGCAGCGGCCGCCGTCGACATCGCTGTCGGCGGCAGCCGCTGCGGCACGGATCAACGCGTCGGCGGCGACTGCGTCTGGGTGCGCTGCTGCTCCTGGGTCTGCTCCTGCGCCTGGCGCTGGGTCTCGGCGGCCAGCTGCTGCTGGCTCTGCTCCAGCGGCACCGCGGCGGCCTGCTGCCGGTCCACGTAGGCGCGGTTCACGTCGAGCGGATTGTTCGGGTTGCGCTCCACCGCGATCATGCCCTTGCCGTCGGTGCTGTGCACCAGGTCGTCGATGCGCGACATGCCGCTCAGCTTGGCCTCGAACGCCACCTGCCCGGCCGCGCGCTGCATCTCCTCGCGGCTGCCGAAGCCGCCGTTCGGGCCCTGCTTCTCCAGTTGCTTGACCGCCTGGTCGAACATCGGATTGTCGCGGCGCAGCTGTTCCACGCCCTGCTGCTTCTGCAGGTTCTTGTCGATGGCGGCGAGCGTCTCCGGGCCGGCCTTGCCGTCCACGCCCTTGAGGCGGTGGTCCTGCTGGAATTTCTCCACCGCCGCCTCGGTCTTCGGACCGTAGGTGCCGACGGCGTCCTTCGCGTCCATGTAGCCGAGCTTGGAGAGCTTCTCCTGCAGGTCCTTCACCGCAGGGCCCTGCTCGTTGCGCTTCAGCACGCCGTCGCCGTTCTCCGCATGCGGGCTGTTGCTGCGGGACTTGTCCGGCGCGGCCCGGTCGTGGTGCGTGCCGGACTGTTCGCTCGGCTTGCCGATCTTCTTGCTCGGGTCGGCCAGTTCGAGCAGGTCCGCCTTCTCGTTCTCGGCGCGGTTCTTCAGCGAATCCAGGGTCTTCTGCTTCTCCACCCGCGGGAACAGCTCCTTGACGTGCTCGGCCTTGTAGTCCTGCACCGCGCCGACGATGTCCTTGTCGGAAAGCTTGGACAGGTCGTAGTCCTTGCCGAACTTCTCTTCGATGCCCTTCAGGAACACGCCCGATCCGCCCGGCTTCTTGTCGCTGCCCGGGCCGTACTGGACCGCGGTGCTCCACAGCGCATCCTGCACCGCCGGGCCGCGGCCGGACAGGTCCATGCCCTTGTCCTGCAGCCGGTCCACCAGCTTGTCGTAATGCGTGCGCTTGATGTAGTCGTGTTGCTCCTGCGCGAAGCTGTCGTCGGTCTTGGCCAGTTCCTTCCACTTCGCGCTGAACTCGGCCGAGCCGGGCTTCAGGCCGGCGAAGTCGTCGGCGTACTTGCTGTCCTTGACGAAGGCCGCAACGGTTCCTCCGACGATGACCTTGCCTTCCTTGGTCTTGACCTGCGAGGTCATCTGGTACGAGCCGTAGGACACGCCGCCGGGATCATCGATGCCCGAGGACACCGTGCTCGCGCCGCGTCCGCCGGTCTCGTAGTGCTTGGAGGTCTGACCCAGTTCCCAATCCTTGTCGCTCATCGTCCATCTCCTTGTCTAGAAAGTCGCATTGCAAGAAAGCCGCGCAGCGATCAGCGCGCTTCCAGTTCGTCGGCCCGATTCGCCGTCATGTCGAGACGGCACTCGGCGGCGTCCAGGCGCCCGGCCTGGCCGCTGTCCGGATCGTAGAAACACTTCTCGTCGCGATCGGCGATCCACTTGCGTTGCTGCTCGCGCAGCGTCTTCTGTTCGTCCTCGCCCAGCTTGGCCATCAACGCCTTGTAGACCGTGTTCAGGCGGCCATCCTGGTACTCGTATTCGGCGGCGATGCAGTCCTGCATCGCAGGTGTCGCGCCTGCGGCGGCGCTGATGCATTCGTCATAGGACGGTCGCAGCACGGGTGTCGCTCCTGAGGTGGATGATGGCGCGGCCGCAGCCTGCGCCTGGGAAGCCTGCGGGCCCGACGGTTGCGGGCTTGCCGCCGCTGCATCGCCGGCAGGCGGCGCCGCTGCCGGCGCGGTTGCGGGTGCGGGAGCATCGGCGGCGGTCGCCGCCGGAGCGGACGCGCCACCGTTGCACGCCGCGGTCACTCCGCATAGCGCCAGCAGGCAGGAAACATGGAGAACCTTGAGCATGGCCATTGTCGGAATTCGCCTTGTCGTGATGCGTATGCGGGAGCGCAGTTCTAAACGATCGTCGATACCGTGTCCATCCGAGCGCGGCGCGTGGTCGCAACGCGAACGTGCACTTGCAGGCCGACATGCGGCGCCAGCAAGCGAAGCACCTGTCGGACGCCCAACGATCGATGAGCGCCGATATCGGCTGCCGTCCGACATCGCTGTCGGCGGCAGCCGCTGCGGCGGCGTGGATCAGCGCGTCGGCGACTGCGTCGACTGCGCCTGGGTGCGCTGCTGATCCTGGGCCTGCTGCTCCTGCGCCTGCCGCTGGGTCTCGGCCGCCAGCTGCTGCTGGCTCTGCTCCAGCGGCACCGTCGCGGCATGCTGCTTGTCCACGTAGGCGCGGTTCACGTCGTGCGGGTTGTTCGGGTTGCGCTCGACCGCGATCAGGCCCTTGCCGTCGGTGCTGTGCACCACGTCGTCGATGCGCGACATGCCGCCGACCTTAGCCTCGAACGCCACCTGCCCGGCCGCGCGCTGCATTTCCTCGCGGCTGTTGAAGCCGCCGTTCGGCCCATGCTTCTGCAACTGCTCCACCGCCTGCTTGAACAGCGGATTGTCGGCGCGCTGCGCTTCGGCCACGGCCGGATTGGCCGCCTTGGCCTCGGCGCCGGTCTTGCTCTGCGCCTGCAGCTTGCTCAGCGCCTCGAGCGTGACCTTGTCGGCGATGCCGGTCGGCTCGATGCCCTTCTCGCGCTGCAGGTTGGCCACCACTTCCTTGGTCCTGTCGCCGTAGTAGCCGGTGCCACTCAGCAGCTTGCCGCTGTTGTCCTTGATGCCGAGCTCGATCAGGCTCTGCTGCATCGCCTTCACGTCCGGGCCCTGCTCGCCCGGCTTCAGCGACGTGCGCGCATCCTGGCCCTTGCTGTGGTCCTGCGACTGCGTCTGCTGCCGGTCCTGCAGCAGGTCGCGCGCCTTGGCCAGCGGGTCGGAGGCGAACAGCTTGGCGTTCTTGTTGGCGGCCAGGTAATCGTCCAGCGGCATGGTGTTCACGCCCTTGCTGCCGCTGGACTGGCTGACCTGCAACTCGCCGCTCTTCGGGTCGCGCACCACCATCAGGATGTGGTCGATGCCCTTCCAGTGCTCGTGCTTGGTGTTGCCGGCGTCCACGCCGATCACCATGCCTTCCTTCAGCGCGCCGGGCTTGAACACGTCCTGGCCCTGCAGCAGCACGCCGGAACTGTCGAATGCCTTCTTGACGATGCCGCCGGAGCCGTTCATGCCCTGCGCCAGCATGTCCTGGCGACCGAAGACGTCGCGGCCGGCCTTCTGGTTGATCTCCCGCATCGTGGCGTTCTGCAACTCGGACACCCAGCCGGAGCAATCGATGTAGCCCTGCTCCAGGTGCTTGCCGTCCACGCCGGGGTGGTAGAGCTTGTGGCCCTTGATGTTGATCGCGTACTGCACGTCGTCGTACTTGACGCCCATCGCGTGCGCGGCGGTGAGCTTGATCCCGTCGTGGTCGCCCTGATTGGCGGCCGCGGCCGGCTGCGCCTGCGTGCGCGCCGGCGCGGCGGCCTGCTGGGCCTGGCCCTCGGCGACCGGCTTGATGCCCTTTTCCGGGATCGCGATGTGGTCGAACTTGGTGTCCCAGTACTTCAGGAAGGTCTTGGCCATGTCCTGGTCGGACATTTTCTTGAACTCGGCCAGCGAGGAACCGGTGTAGGCCTCGAACTGCCTGGCGCCGGCCGCATCCTTTTCGCGTGGCACGTTGTTGAGGATGTTCGAACGCGTGTCTTCGCGCGCGAAGCTGCCGGTGGCCACGGCGGCCTGGATCGAACGGTAGCCGCCGGCGCCCTGCTGGTGCGCCATGTACATGTCCAGGCCATCGGGCTGCGGCTTGCCGGACAGGTACGGGCGGTGGTCGCGGTCGTGCTGCCGGGTCAACGACCGCTGGTTGTCCTGGTACAGGCGCGCCGCCGCGTCGGTGTTGGCCACCGCATCCAGCTCGCGGCCGCGGATGCCATAGGCTTCGGCGGTGCCAGGGGTGAACTGGAACAGGCCCTTGGCGCTGTTGGGGCCGCGGCTGGCCTGCTCGTCGAACTTGCCGCCGGTTTCGATATAGGCGAAGCGCATGAAATCGTCGACCGGAATGTGGCGTTCCTTGGCCTCTCGCTCGATGATGTCGAGGTTCTCGGCTTTCGTGTAATCGCGTGCCATCTCGTGTTACTCCTTGAGGTTGATATACGGCGACGTGCGCCGACAAGGTCAACCGAGCTCGTCCGTGAGCTTGTTAGTGCGCGGTCAACAAAACAATTCGGGGACTGCGGGTAGTGCGGTTCTTGCTGCTGCCGGCGCGCCGATCCGCGGATCGGCGCGCCGGCGGATTCATGCGCTTGCTTTGGGCTGGTACTGCCCGCTCGCCTGGTCGTAGGCATAGACCACCGCATCGGACGCATCGAGCATGCGCGCGCGGCCGGGGCCGGCGATCGCGGTGCCGCGCAGCGCCACGTGCACGGCCGGCATCGGCTCGCCGGGCACCGTCTGGAAGCTCAACGTGCCGACGCTGGAGACGTGCGGGACCGTGCCTTCTTCGTCGCTGCTGGCCTCGTTGTCCTCGCCGGCCGCGACCGTGCCCCGGTACACCCAGCCCTGGTAGTCGCCCAGGTCGTTCTTGTCCGGATCGAAGGTGAACAGCGCAAAGCCCAGGCTGGTGACGCCGTTGCCGAAGCTGGAGGTCGGCACCGCCAGCAGCAAGTGGCCGTTGTCCAGCACGTGCTGCTGCGGCTTGCGCTTCTCGTCGACCGCATCGGCGCGCTCGTAGCCGCCGAAGGTGCCGACATACTGCTGCGCGTGGAACAGCATCCACGGCCGCTCGGTGCCTGGCGCAACCAGCAGGAACGTGGCCTGGCTGATCGCCACGCCCGCGCCCGGATCCGGGAAGGTCTCTTCCTCGTCGTTGCCGTACTTGTTGGGCGTGGCGTAGGCGAAGCCGGTGTAGTAGTGCTTGCCGCCCAGATCGAAATGCTCGCCGCACCAGAAGCTGGCCACGGCGCCGTTGTCGATCTCGTAGGAGAGCGCGCCGTCCCCGTCCATGCCGTAGATCAGATACAGCACGCTGCCCGGATAGGGCGGCGCCTCGGTCGCGACGGCAAGCTTGTTGTCATTGGCCATGTGCAGAACATCCTGTCATTCGTTGAAGAAGCCGGAAAACCCCACCCGCAAATCCCGACACGCCACACGCGGCGCCCCCGATGCCGCCTCTGCGCATCGCGGACACAGCGCGACCCGCGGGACGCAACTCCCCGCAGGCGCGGCTTCGGACAGAACACGGTGGATTGCAATCCGGCCCCAAAGCAGGGGCGGCGATGGCGATGCGCGCATGGCGAACCGCAAGCCGGCGATCCACTCCGGCATTTCGGGCGAGTGCAGCATCCATTGCCGCTCGCGAATGACTCGCCTGATCATCAGGCCCCGTGCCGGCATCTTAACCAGTTCCATTGCCGGCGACTAGCGGTCGGCGCCGCTCCCGAGCCGCGTCCGACCGGCCCGGACACGGGCCGGTCGGCGGGTGTTCAGCGATCCAGCGGCGGCACGTACTTGCCGCTGGCCTGGTCGTAGGTATAGGTGACCACGTCGGCGGCGCCCAGGGTGCGGACCTTGCCGGGGCCGGCGATGGCGGTGCCGCTCATGGCCACGCGCAGGCTCGGCAGCGGCCCGCTCTTGGGCGCCTCGAAACTCAGCGTGCCGGTGCTGGAGGCGCACTTCATGGTGCCCTGGTCGTCGCAGGCCGCGCCGTTGTCCTCGCCGGTGGCCACGGTGCCCAGGTAGACCCAGCCCTTGTAGTCGCCCAGGTCGTTCTTGTTCGGATCGAAGGTGAACACGGCGAAGCCCGAGCTGGTGATGCCGTCGGCGAAGCGCGTGGTCGGCAGCGCCAGCAGCAGGTGGCCGTCCTTGGTCTCGGTACCCTGCGGCTTGCGCTTGGGGTCCAGCGTGTCGGCCTTTTCGTAGGCGCCAAAATCGCCGGCCCACTGCTGCGCATGGAACAGCGTCCAGGCCGGCTTGCCGTCCGCATCGTCGAGTACGTAGGTCGCCTGGCTGATGCTGACGCCGACGGCGGGATCCGGATCGTTCTCTTCCTCGGACGTGCCGTACTTCCCTGGGCCGGCGTTGGCGAAGCCGGTGTAGTAGTGCTTGCCGCCGAGGTCGAAGCGGTAGCCGTACCAGAAGCTGGCCAGGGCGCCGTTGTCGATCGTATAGGACGCCGATCCGTCGCCCTTCATTCCATAGATGTCGGCCAGTACCTGGCCGGGCGCGGGCACTTCGACCTGGACCGGCTCGGGTTGCGCTGCAGCGGGCGCAGGCGCGGCGGCCGCGGTGGCCGCAGGCGCGGCCTGCGTGCCCGCCGGCGCGGGGTCGGCAGCCTTGTCCGTGCACCCGCCGACCAGCAGCAACGTCGCCGCCCACAGGGCTGTCTTTGCGAGCCTCATAACACTGAGTCCTTTTGGAGTTCTTGGCGCGCTCATGCTACCAAGAACGTGCGCCGGTCCAGTGGATGCGCAGCGGCACGCGTGTCGGTCCAACCCCCTGCTCGCAAGGACCCGATGCAGGCGGGCGCCGCTACGGCACGTCCGACTCCACTGCCGGGGCCGGCTGCGGTTGCGGCCGCGCCAGCGCCGGCTGGGTCAGGGCGTAGAGGATGCGCAGGTCTTCGGCATCGAGCGTGGTGGCGTCGTTGCCGCGGTAGTGGTGGTGGAAGGCGCGCAGCGTGGCCGCGCGGTCGTCGAGCGGGTAGCCGATCAGCGCCAGCGCCTGCCACGGGTCGAAACCGGGCGGGGCCGGCGGCGTGTCCGCGGCGGGCCAGCGGCCGAAGCCGGCCTCGGCCAGGCGCTTCCACGGAAACAGCGGACCCGGATCGACCTTGCGCGTGGGCGCGAAGTCCTCGTGCCCGACCACCTGCGTGCGCGGGATGCGCAGCCGCGTGCACAGGTCCTCCAGCAACAGCAGCAGGCTGTCGATCTGCGCCGGCGCGAACGGCGTCTTGCCGTCGTTGTCCAGCTCGATGCCGATCGAGGCGGAGTTGATGTCGGTGATCGTGCCCCAGCGCCCGGCGCCACCGTGCCAGGCGCGGCGCTCGTCGCTGACCAGCTGGTAGCGCTTGCCGTCGCGGCCGATCAGGTAGTGCGCGCTGACCTTGCCCTTGCTGTTGTGCGAACGCAGCGTGTCCAGGCTGCGCTGCACCGACTCCTGGTCGGTGTAGTGGATCACGATCAGGATCGGCCGGCGCAGGTCCTGGTTCGGCGACGGCACCCACTCGGCCAGCGGGTTGCGCTGCGGCGCATGCGCGCAGGCGCCGAGCACGGCGGCCAGCGCCAGCGGCGCCAGCCAGCGGATGGAGGACGATACGGGTGCGGGGCAGGATCGGGTCATGGGGGTTTCCGGGCATCTGGCAGGTAAGCGACAAGCGCAGGCAACCGCAGTATCCAGAAGTTTGGCGAACCGGAGGGGGGTTGCCGAAATTCTGTGGAAGGCTTCAGTCCCGACGGGCGTCACCGCCGAAGCGTCGGCACTGGAGTTTCCTCCGCAAGATCGGGGCATGGCCCCACGCGCACGAAGTCCAGATCGGCATAGTCGTAGCTGAAGTCGGCATCCGGATCGACGTGCGCCAGGCGCATCCGCGGCGTGCCATCGGTGCCGGCCACGAAGTCCAGCCACGGTTCGGCATCCACGCTGGCCGCGTCCCAATCCACCAGCCAGCGCGCGCCGGTCCGCATGACCCGGCCGCGCAACAGCGGCGACTTGCGCGCCTGCCAGCGCAGCATTCCCTGCTGCGGGCACAGCGCGACCTCGCCGAACCACGGATCGCGCCACACGCCTTGCCGGTCGCGCGCCACGGTGGCGGCCACCGGCACGCGCGCGGACGTGCCGGCGCCGGCGCGCGCACGCGCGCCGGCCTGCGCACGCGCGCGCTCGAGCAACGCCGCGTAGTGCGCGACATCCAGCGCGGGCTGCCCGGGGCGGGTGAAGCGCTTGAGCAGCGCCTCGCCCAGCGCGGTGCGCATCGCGGCGCCCTCGCCGTTGCTGAGGATGACGAAGCCGCTGCGCCGGTCCGGCAACAGCACCAGCGCCGAATACATGCCCATCAGGGTTCCGGTATGCGCGACCTGCCACTGTCCGTCCACGTCGGCGAGGCGCCAGCCGTAGCCATAACCGTACAGGCGCGTGCCGTCCCACTCGCGCATCTGCGCGGAGACCGGCATCGGCGTGTGCAGCGTCCACAGCGCCTGGCGCTGCGCCGGCGACAGCCACGCTGCGGTGTCGCCAGCAGGCGCCAGCCAGGCGCGCATCCACGCCAGCATGTCGTCCAGGCTGCAGCGCACGCCGCCGGCCGCCATCGAGGGCGAATCGGGGATCCGCGCCGCATCGGCGCGCACCACGATGTTGGCCTCGCCCTGGCGCATATGCGGCTGGGCGACGTTGCCGACCGCATCGCGCTCCCACGCTCCGACCTGGCAGCGGCGCATGCCCAGCGGCGCGAACACCTGCTCTTGCAACAATTGCGCGTAGGGCTTGCCGCCGGCGCGCGCGGCCACTTCGCCGGCGACCACGTACAGCAGGTTGTCGTACGCATAGTGCGACCGAAAGCTGTGGGTCGGCTTGAGATGGGCGAGCCCGGCAACGATGTCGGCGCGGGTGAAATCGTTGGGCTCCGGCCACAGCATCAGGTCGCCGGCGCCCAGGCCCAGGCCGCTGTTGTGGATCAGCAGGTCGCGCACCTGGATGTTGCGCGTGACCCACGGGTCGTACATGCGGAACTCCGGCAGGTGCCGGGTCACCGGGTCGTCCCAGCGCAGCTTGCCGGCATCGACCAGCCGCGCCAGCAGCGCGGTGGTCATCGCCTTGCTGTTGGAGGCGATCTTGAACAGCGTCTGGCCGTCGATGCGCTCGCCGCTGCCGGCGCGCAGTTCGCCGGCGCTGCGCGCGTACACCATCTCGCCGTTCTCGATCACGCCGACCGCCAGCCCCGGCGGCCGGTAGCGGCTCAGCGCCTGCTCGAACAGGCGGTCGAGCTCGGCACGCGGTGGCGCGGCCGCCGTGTCCGGCGCGGCCGCGGCGAATGCCGGCGCCATCGCGCAGGCGGCGAACAGCCATCCGCACATACGCGCCGCGCGGGCTCCGCAACGTGCCGCCTTCGTCCCCACCGTGTCCCGCATGGCGCCGTCGTTCCGCACGCCCGCTCAGAAGGTGTAGGTGAAGTTGGCGTACAGCTGGCGCCCGATCGGGCTGTACACGCGCGGGAAGTACGGCCAGGTCGTGTAGGTGTCGTCGCGCGGATGGATCCGGTCGAACACGTTGAGCACGCTGATGCCGAGCGTGGCCTTGTCGGTGATTTGCTTGGCGATGTCCGCGTTCCAGACCACGTACGGCGCCACGCGGCCGGTCTCGGCGTAGTTGGGACGCGAGCCGTAGCGGTAGCCGTACAGGCTGGTCGACCAGTCGCCGATGCTCCAGTTCACGCGCCAGTTGCTGCGGGTGCGGAACGCCAGGTAGTCGACGTCGTTCATCACGTCCACCGGCTTGGCCCCGGCGAACTGCGCCACCTCCATCTTCAGCACGTGGGTGTAGCCGGCCTGCAGGCCGAGCGTGCCCCAGTCGCCGAGCGCGACGCTGTAGCGCAGGTTGGCGTCCACGCCGTCGGTGCGCATCAGCGACTGGTTGATCGGGAAGGTCTCGAACGCGGTGATCTGGCCTTCGGCGGTGAGGTCGGTGCCGGGACTGCGGGTCACCGACTGGATGTAGAACTGGCAGGCGGCCGATGCGGTATCGACCGCGTTGCCGGCGCGGTCGCGGCCGAGCAGGCAGTTGGCGTTGTTCTCCAGCAGGGTCTCGCTGGAGATCGACTCGACCCGGCCTTCCAGTTCGATACGGTAGTAGTCCGCGCTCAGCGACAGCGCCGGCAGCACGTCCCACACGAAACCCAGCGTGGTCGACTTGCCCTTCTCCTCTTCCAGCAGCGGGTTGGACGACTGGGTGGAGAAGGTCTGGTACTCGTGCGCGGCCGAACAGGCGTCGGACAACGGATCCAGGCCGTCGCGGCGGCACAGGTATTCGTCGGTGACGGTGGGATTGTTGGCGCTGGTGCCGGCGTAGATCCACAGCAGGTCCGGCGCGCGGAAACTGGTGGCGTGGCTGCCGCGCAGCAGCAGGCTGTCGAACGGCCGCCATTCCAGGCCGACCTGCCAGGTGGTGGCGTCGTCGACGGAGGTGATGTCGTCGTACTTGTCGTAGCGCCCGGCCAGCGTCGCGCTGAGCCGGCTGAAGAGCGGCACGCGCAGTTCCAGGCCGGCGGCGTAGCGGTCGCGCGGGCCGCCGCCCGGGGTCTGGGTCAGGTTGTAGATGCGCTCGCTGCCGGTGTAGTCCACGGTGGTGCGCGGATCCGGGGCGAGGTCGTACTTCTGCCGCGCCGCCTCCAGCACGGTGGCGATCTGCAGCATGCCGGCCGGCAGCTCGAACAGGTCGCCGCTGAACACGAACTGCGCCTGGTCGGTGCTGGATTCGCCGCGGCTGACCACCTCGGTGGTGAGCTGGTCGTACAGCGCCGCGCTGCCCGCCGCGAACAGCCTGTCGGCGTAGAACTCGCGGATCTCGGTGCCGTCGGGCCGATGGCCCAGCACAGGCCCCATGTAGTGGTCGCGCACCGCGTTGGTGAGGAAGCGCGGGCGCCACGTAGTGATGTCGTAGCGCGACATCGACACGCTCGCGTCCCAGTCGAAGCGGCCGTCGAACAGCTTGCCGCGCACGCCGGCATTGAGGTTCCAGGACTTCTCGTCGTACTCGATGTTCTTGATCCCGCCCACTTCCGACGGCAGGAAGATGCGCTGCGCGGTGACCAGGCCCAGGTCCGGATCGTAGACGGTGAATGCGCCCTCGCCGATGTAGTAGTGGGTCTGGCTGGAGCTTTCGTCCTTGGAGCGGTTGGCCAGCACCTGCGCATAGGCGGTGACGTCGCCGCTGACATCGAAGCTGCCGGACAGGTAGGCCGAGGTCTTGCCGTAGCCGTTCTGCACCGAGCGGCCTTCGTAGTAGCCGAACGCGCCGCAGCGGTTGGGCGCGGCCAGGCTGTCGGCGGTCTTGTACGGCCTGAATGCCGGATTGGTCGCCGCACACGCCGCGTCCAGCGCGCTGGCCGACGTGGACAGGCTGCCGCCGCTGGGCCACAGATAGGTATTGCCGCGACGCAGGTAGACGCCGGAGATCGAGGCGTTGGGACTGGACGGGTCGGCCTTGTTGGCCGGATGGTCGTCGTACGAATCCATGAAATCGCGCTGGCTGGCGACGATCGCTTCGCGGTCCAGCCGCTCGAACGCGTAGGTCAGGCTCCAGCGGTCGCCGGTGCGCCCGCCGCTCCATTGCAGCTGGCCGCTGTCGCCGCCGCCGCGCGTGGTGGTGCCGCCGCGCAGGCGCAGCGTGTCGCCGCTGAAATCGCGCTTGGTGATGATGTTGACCACGCCGGCCACCGCATCGGAGCCGTAGATCGCCGAGGCGCCGCCGCTCATCACCTCGATGCGCTCCACCGCCGCGGCGGGAATGCTGCCCAGGCTGACCGCAGTGCCGTTGGCGTTGTAGGACTGCGGGTAATCGGCCATGCGCTTGCCGTTGAGCAGGATCAACTGGTAACCCGGCCCCAGGCCGCGCAGGTTGAGGTACTGGCCGTTGGGCGAACTGCCGGTCTGGTCGCTCTCGTTGAAGGCGCTGCCGCTGAACTGGGTCAGCGTGCCGAGCGATTCCCACACCGTGCTGAAGCCCTGCTTCTGGATCTCCTGCGCGGTGATGACGGTCACCGGCGCCGGGCCTTCCACCTGCGAGCGCGCGATGCGCGAGCCGGTGACGGTGACCTTGTCCAGGTCGCGCGTGGCCGGCGCGTCCTGCGCCGCGGCGAGCGGCGGCAATGCGGCGCCGGCCAGCAACGCGAGGGCCAGGCGGGACGCTCGGACGTGGCAACGGAAATGCGGGGCTCGGCTGGGCACGCGGCTCTCTCCTGCAATCGACGACGCTGACGACGGTGACCGGAGTCGACGCAGGCCAGCAGCCGGTCGCCTTCCCTGGGCATCCACGCGGACAGGCTGGCGCGCAGCCGCAGCACGGCGCCATCCTCTACATTCGCTACTTCCCCCAGGCGCGCGGACCGGACAGCGACCCCTGCGACGTGCGCCCGAAAAACCGCGGGCCGTCGTCTCGCTGCCTGGCGGAACCGGCGGCTGTCGCCATCGGTCCCCCGCGCCTGTCTTTCGGGTGTAACACGGCGCAAAACGGCCTGTCAATAAACTATTCTTGACAAGCCGGATCGAGGAAAAGAATATTCCGGAGCCGACGCGCCGCCGTCGCCACTCTTTCCATCTCCCGGGGTCCGATGAACACGATGCGTGGCCTGTGCTTGCTGCTGGCCGCGGCGCTGAGCGGCCCCGCCGTCGCGGCCAGCACCGTCGATGCGGTGCCGTTCCAGCTGCAGGCCAGCCAGTTGCAGGCGGACTACTGGATCGCGCGCCTGCCCGCTGCGCCGCGCCCGCTGCTCGACGCGCCGCAGGTGCAGGCCTTCAACGCGCACCTGCTGCGCCACGACGCGTCGATGCACGACTTGCAGGCGCTGCCGGAACGCTACACGGCCGAGCAGGTGCGCACGCAAGTGCGTTCGCTGTCGGCGGCGCCGGCGCGCACGCTCTACGACGCGGACGGCGCCGCGCTCGACGCCACGCGGCTGGCGGCCTTGCAGTCCGCGCTGGCCCTGGACGCGATTCCCGCACAGGTCACGCCGCGCTACGCGCTGGTGGTGCGTCGCGCCGACCTGCGCACTTTCCCCACCCAGCAACGCGCGTTCAGCGGCCGCGACGACCACGACATCGACCGCTTCCAGGAATCGGCGCTGTATCCGGGCACCGCGGTGGCGATCCTGCACGCCAGCCGCGATGGCCAATGGCTGTTCGTGCTGGCGCCGAACTACGCGGCATGGGTCGAACGCGAGCGCGTGGCCGAAGGCGAGCGCGCCGCGGTGCTGGACTACGCACGGCGCACGCCGCGGCTGGTGGTCACCGGCGCGCGCGCGCTGACCGCGTTCACTCCCGAACTGCCGGCGGCCTCGCACCTGTCGCTGGACATGGGCAGCGCCCTGCCGCTGCTCGAGGACTGGCCCGCGCAGCAGGCGGTCAATGGCCAGTCGCCGCTGGCCGCGTACGTGGTGCAACTGCCGCTGCGCGAGGCCGATGGCCGGCTGCGGCTGGCGCCCGCGCTGGTACCGCGCGGCGCCGACGTCGCCACCGCGCCGCTGCCGGCCACCCACCGCAACCTGCTGCGGCAGGCGTTCAAGTTCCTCGGCGAGCGCTACGGCTGGGGCAACGACTACGACGCGCGCGACTGCAGCGGCTTCGTCTCCGACGTCTACCGCAGCCTGGGCATCGGGTTGCCGCGCAATACCGGCGACCAGGCGCGCAGCCCCAGCCTCGCCGCGGTGCCCTACGCCGCCGCCGCGCCGCTGGCGCAACGGCAACGCGCGCTGGCGCAGCTGCAGGTCGGCGACCTGGTGTACATCCCCGGCCACGTGATGATGGTGATCGGCCACGACCGCGGCCATACCTGGGTGATCCACGACGTGGCCGGCGCCAGCTACCGCGACGCCTCCGGCCAGCTGCAGCGCGCGCGCCTGAACGGCGTCTCGGTGACGCCGCTGGAGCCGCTGCTGCTGGGCGACGGCACGCCCTTCATCGACCGCATCACCCGCATCCAACGCGTCCGCCCGGTCCCCGCCGAATGAAGATCACCGACCTCCAACTGGGCATGCTGCGCGTGCCGCTGAAGACCCCGTTCAAGACCGCGCTGCGCACCGTGGAGACGGTCGAGGACGTGATCGTGCTGGTCCACACCGACAGCGGCCACATCGGCTACGGCGAAGCGCCGGCGACCGCGCCGATCACCGGCGACACCCACGGCTCGATCATCGAGGCGATCGAGCGCTTCATCAAGCCGCGCCTGCTCGGCGAGGACGTGGCCAACCTCAACCGGCTCACCGGGCTGATCCAGGGCGCGCTGGAGCGCAACAGCAGCGCCAAGGCCGCGGTGGAGATCGCGGTCTACGACCTGTGGGCGCAGCTGTACGGCGCGCCGCTGTACCGGATGCTCGGCGGCGGCGACCCGGCGATCACCACCGACATCACCATCAGCGTGGACTACATCGACAAGATGGTGGCCGACGCGCTGTCGGCGATCGGACGCGGCTTCGCCTCGCTGAAGATCAAGGTCGGCAAGGACATCGGCCTGGACATCGAACGGGTCAAGGCTATCCACGCCGCGGTCGAAGGCCGCGCGCTGCTGCGCCTGGACGCCAACCAGGGCTGGACGCCGAAGCAGGCGGTACACGCGATGCGCACGCTGGAAGACGCCGGGGTGGCGCTGGAACTGCTGGAGCAGCCGGTCAAGGCGTGGGACCTGGACGGGCTGAAGTACGTGACCGAGCGGGTGAACACGCCGGTGATGGCCGACGAAAGCGTGTTCGCGCCGGCGCAGGTGTTCGACCTGATCCAGCGCCGCGCCGCGGACATCATCAACATCAAGCTGATGAAGACCGGCGGGCTGTCCAACGCGATCCGCATCGCCGACATCGCGGCGTTGTACGGGGTGCAGTGCATGATCGGCTGCATGATCGAGTCGAGCATCAGCGTGGCGGCGGCGGTGCACCTGGCGGTGGCCAAGGCCGACATCATCACCAAGGTGGACCTGGACGGTCCGTCGCTGGGCCTGTTCGACCCGGTGGAGGGCGGGGTGATCTTCAACGAGTCGGAGATCACCATCACCGACGCGCCGGGCCTGGGCATCCGCGAGATCCGCGGCCTGGAACTGCTGCCGCCGCGCGGCTGATGCACGCCCGTCGGCGCATGCGCGGCCATGCGCGAGGCCGGCCTGCGCGAGGCCGGCGCCGTGTGGTCGTTTCCATCGCGATCGCGGCGGTTGCTTGAAACGCCACGCGTCACCGCTGTTGCTGTTGCTGTTGCTGTTGCTCTGCTGTTGCTTTTGACTTACCGGGTTCCCTTCCGCAGCGGCGGATGGACCGGGGAAAAACCCGAAGGGCGCACATGAGAGCGTAGCGACCAACATGCAGATACCACGACCCTGCCATCGCACGCTCCGAGCGCGACCGAATCGCGGCCGCGCTCGTCGCACCGAACATGGCTGCCAGGTGCAGCGCGATGTGATCCGCCAATCGCCTCCCCGTGCCCTTGCCTCGACCGGCCACTCCGACGACAGCCCCCCATGCCGCCCCTGCTGAAAATCCGTGCCGAGCGCGGCCGCATGTCCGCGATCGAACGCCGCATCGCCGACTTCGTCCTCGACAACGCCCACCTGTTGCGCGACTACTCCTCGCAACAGCTCGCCAGCGCCCTGGACATCAGCCAGTCCAGCGTGGTCAAGTTCAGCCAGAAGCTCGGCTTCAAGGGCTATCCCGACCTCAAGTACGCGATCGGCGACGCCATCGCCCGCAACGGCGACGGCCAAGCGGCCGCCGCGCCGGCCGGCGCCGAACCGCCCGACGACGCCTACCTGCACCTGGAGCAGGCCCTGCGCCGCAGCAAGCGCGCCGCCGAGGAGGAGACCCGCCTGCTCAACCCGCGCGAACAGGTCGAGCGCATCGTCGCGCTGCTCGATGCCGCGCCGAAGGTGTTCGTCTGCGGGCTCGGCGACGACGGGCTGTTCGCGCGCGAGTTCGCCATGCGCCTGTCGCTGCTCGGCGTGCTCACCGTGCACCATGCCGACCCGATCCTGATGATGGCCAACCTGTCGGCCGCGCGCCCGGACGACGTGCTGCTGCTGTTCTCCGAGTTCGGCAAGCTGCCGGCGCTGGCGCAGATCAGCCGCCAGTTCCAGGCCTGCGCCGGGCGCGTGGTGGCGATCACCCGGCACACCGCCAACCCGCTGCGCGCGCACGCCGATGCCGCGCTGGCGGTGTCCGCGCACGATCCGGCGCCGCACATCGAACAACTGTTGTACCGTGCAGCGTTGCAGCACCTGCTCGACTTCGTGTTCGTGCTGCTGTGCCAGAACAACCCCGACCGCCGCCGGCAGCTGGCGGAGAACCTGGAGCGGGTCCAGCACCTGCTCGACGCCTGATCGCGACCGGAGATGCGCATGCCGACGTTCCCCACCCCGACCCGCACCGGCAGCGCCCGCCGCGCGTGGCTGGCATCGCTGATGCTGCTGTGCGCCGCGGTCGCCGGCACCTGCCTGGCCGAGACCGGCAACGGCGACGCGGCGCCGCCGGCGCTGCGGCAGGCGCGCCAGCTGGTGCTGGTGGTGGCGCCGGACTGGGACAGCCCACGCGGCCAGCTGCAGGCGTTCGAACGCGACGCGCAGGGCTGGCGCGCGCACGGCCGGCGCTTCGACGTGGCGCTCGGCCGCAACGGCAGCGCCTGGGGCCTGGGCCTGCATCCGGCGCAGGCCGACGGCCCGCAGAAGCGCGAAGGCGACGGCCGCAGCCCGGCCGGCATCTTCACCATCGGCGAGGCCTTCGGCTACGCGCAGCGCATCGACAGCGCCCTGCCGTACCAGCCGATGCAACAGAGCAGCTACTGCATCGACGTGCCCGATTCGCCGCTGTACAACCGCATCGTCGACGCCGAGCGGGTCGGCGCCGAGGCGGTGGCCGGCTCGACCGAACCGATGCGCCTGGACCTGCACCACGACGGCGACCGCCGCTACGAAGAAGGCTTCGTGATCGGCCACAACCCGCAGGCGCGGCCCGGCGCCGGCAGTTGCATCTTCGCCCACCTGTGGCGCGCGCCGGGCGAGGCCACCGCCGGCTGCACCGCGATGGAGCCGGCCGACATGCAACGCCTGCTGGCCTGGCTGCAGCCCGGCGCCGCACCGCTGTTCGTGCTGCTGCCGCGCCAGGACTACGCGCGCCTGCGCAGCGCCTGGGCGCTGCCCGCGCTGGAGCCGGCGCCATGAGTACCGCGCCCGAACCGAGCCTGGTCCGCGCGGTCAGCCGCTGGCAGATCGTCGGCCTGTCGATCAACGACGTGATCGGCAGCGGCATCTACCTGCTGCCGGCCGCCACCGCCGCGCTGCTCGGGCCGATGAGCCTGTGGGCGGTGCTGCTGGCCGGGCTGGCGGTGGCGCTGCTGGTGCTGTGCTACGCGCAGGCGGCCAGCTATTTCGACGAGCCCGGCGGCAGCTACCTGTATGCGCGCGAGGCGTTCGGCCGCTTCGCCGGCTTCGAGATCGGCTGGATGATCTGGCTGACCCGGATCAGCTCGGCCGCCGCGCTCGGCAACGGCCTGGCCGATGCGGTGGTGCGCTTCTGGCCGGCCGCGGCCGGCGGCGGCGCGCGCCTGGCGATCGTGGTCGGCTCGCTCGGCCTGCTCACCGCGATCAACGTGATCGGGGTGAAGTCGGCCGCGCGCACCGGCGTGGCGCTGGTGATCGGCAAGCTGGTGCCGCTGCTGCTGTTCGTGGCCATCGGCATCTTCTACGTGGACTGGTCGTGGGCGTTCTCCGGCCAGGCGCCGGACCCGCGCGACTTCGGCAACATGGGCGAGGCGGCGTTGCTGCTGCTGTTCGCCTACGCCGGCTTCGAGAACATCCCCGCTGCCGCCGGCGAGTACCGCAATCCGCGCCGCGACGTGCCGTTCGCGCTGATCACGATGATCGTCACCGTCACCCTGATCTATGCCGCGGTGCAGGTGGTCGCGCAGGGCACGCTGGCCAACGTGGCGCAGTCGCCGACGCCGCTGGCCGACGCCGCCAGCGGTTTCGGCGGCGAGGCGCTGGCGCTGATCCTCACCGTCGGCGCCACCATCTCCATCCTCGGCACCACCAGCAACACGGTGATGCTGGGGCCGCGCTTCCTGTTCGCGCTGGCCCAGGACGGCTACGGCCCGGCGTTCCTGGCGCGGGTGCATCCGCGCTTCCGCACCCCGGCCGCGGCGATCGTGCTGCAGGGCGTGCTGTCGCTGGCCCTGGCGCTGTCGGGCACCTTCGTGAAGCTGGCGCTGCTGTCGATGGTGACCCGCCTGTTCGCCTACATCGGCACCGCCGCGGCGGTGCTGGTGCTGGCCCGGCGCTACCGCGATCGCCCCGGCGCGCTGCACCTGCCGGGTGGCCCGCTGATCCCGCTGGCGGCGCTGCTGCTGGCGCTGGCGCTGCTGCTCAGCGCCAGTTGGCAGAACCTGGCCGCGGCCGGCGTGGCGCTGCTGGTCGGGGCGCTGTTCTACCGTTTCCCGCGCAAGGCGGCCTAGCGCGCTGCCCGCATGCGCCTGCAGCGGCGCATGCGCGAGGCGCGGATCCGACCCGTGCCGGTATCGGTCGCGACCTGCATGCCCGTGGCCGAGTTGAACGGCGCCAGCACAACGGCCTTCACACGGCCTTGCGCCGCTGTCACGCGCGGGTAACCGCGTCGCTTCGACCCTGGGCGTCCGCCTCGATCGATGCCGGAGTCCGCGATGAAACTACGCCGTGTCTACAGCGCCCCCGACGTGGCCACCGCCACCCGCGCCCTGCAAGCGGCGCGCAGCGCCGGCATCGACAACGACGACCTGTCGCTGATCGCACGCGGCGACATCGAACTGGACGCGATCCCCGACGAGCGCAAGGACGTCAAGACCGACACCCTGCCGGCGGCCGCGCGCGGCGCGATGGGCGGCGGCGCGGCCGGCCTGCTCGCCGGCCTGGCGGCCATCGCGGTGCCGCCGCTGGGCATCACCCTGGCCGGCGCCGGGGTGATGGCCATCGCCGGCGCGCTGGTCGGCAGCTGGTCCTCGGCGCTGGTCGGCGCCACCGTGCCTGATCCGGTACGGCGCAATTTCGAGGAGGAGATCGAGGCCGGCCGCGTCCTGGTGGTGATCGAAGGCGAGGCGCCGCAGCTCGATGCCGCCGATGCCGCGCTGCGCGACGCCGGCACGACCGCGCTGCCCTACGAGTCCGCCGCTGCCGCGCAGTGACGCAGGACGCGGCGCCGCGGCGCGCGTCGCTTCGGATCTAGGAACGCGGCGGCTGCGCCAGCGCGCGCATGCGCAGCAGCAGGCCGCCGCTGTGCACCAGCGAGTAGCCGATCAGCGCCGCGGCGATCGCCAGGGTCAACGGGCTGGCGTTCTGCAGCGTCTGCGCGCTGCCGCCGGAGAACGCACCGCTGGCCCAGCGCCAGGCCAGGCGCCCGATCAGCAGCACGCTGAGCCCGGCCCCGATCCAGGGATTGGGCGTGTAGCAGCGCTTGCCGTCGAGCAGTTCGATGCGCGTATGGCGCAGGGCGAACAGGCCCAGCGCCGCGCCGCCCACGACACCCAGGGCCATGCCGATACGGACCGAAGGCAACACCGCCGCCAGGTAGGCCAGCGCCGCCGTCGCCAGCGCCAGCAGCACCAGCCGCGCCACGGTCCGCCGCGGCTGCCAGGGCTGGCGACCGAAATAGCGGCGGATGCGCCGGTAATACAGCCAGCCGATGCCGGCCGTGGCCAGGTACGGGGTGAACAAGGCGATACCGGAGGCGGCCATGGGATCCCTGCGGACAAGCGGGCGAGCGGCGGTGCCGCGATCGTAAGCCATCGGCCCGGCGCGTGCAGCCGGTGCCCGGACGGCCGGCGGAACGGTGGAACGGTGGAACGGTGGAACGCAGTGTCCATTCTCCAGCGTGGCGGCGTCGATTGCCCACGCAGATGCAAAGCGTCGATGACTGCCGGGCCGCGTCGCTACCGGGAACGCAGGCGCGCTTCATGCACCGATCACGCGGCACTGGAACCGCATTAACGGCGTCGCCGCTAACGTCGCTGCCACATCCAGAACAGGAGACGACGATGAGCGTTCCCTATCAGATCCCCGGCCGCGAACCCAACGACGACGACCGCAGCCTCGTCTCGCAGTACTGGCGCGAGCGCTTCGCCGAGGAGCCGTACTACAGCGAAGGCGAACGGTTCGAGGACTACGAGCCGGCGTACCACGCCGGACACGAGGCGCGCGTGCGCAACTTGAACCGCGCCTACGAGCAGGTGGAAGCCGAACTGCATCGCGACTGGGACAGCACCAAGGGCTCGCAGACGCTGAGCTGGAGCAAGGCGCGCCACGCGGTGCGCCGTGCCTGGGAGCGGGCCGGCCAGGATTGAGGGTTGCGCGTGGAGCGCCTGCCGTCGCTGACGCGTCGGCAGGCTCTTCCAAGCGCTGCGTTCGCGCGAAGTTATCGGCGAACAGATTGCGAGACTTTCCTGACGTCACGCGTGGCTTCATTGCGAGGCCTATTGCGCGTGGATGCCCAGGTCGGGGCCGGAGCCCCTCCTGCAGGAGCGCCTTGTCGGCTGCATCCATCTGACCATGGTCTTCGGCTGCGCAAATCAAGGCGACAAAACGTCCCTGGCAGCGCCCCATGTAGGAGCGGCTTCAGCCGCGACCCACAGCACCCGTAAGCCATAGACCGGCAAACCCACGGCTACCTGCAATCGCCGACGCGCTCCGCACGGGCACGCCAGCGCATACGCCTAGCTCTCCAACGGCTGCAGCTTCAACAAACGCCCGCCGCTGCCGTCTTCCAACAGCCACAGCGCGCCATCCGGGCCCTGCTCCACTTCGCGGATGCGCTTGCGCATGTCGTAGCGCGCCGCTTCGCGCGCGTTCTCGCCGTTGAATTCGATCCGCACCAGCGATTGCGAGGACAGCCCGCCGATGAAGCCGTTGCCGCGCCACTGCGGGAACACGCTGCCGCTGTAGATGACGAACCCGGCCGGCGAGATCACCGGCGTCCAGCTGACCTTGGGCGCGGCGAATTCCGGGCGCGTGTTGTGGTCGGGGATCGGCCGGCCGTCGTAGTGGTCGCCGTTGGAGACGATCGGATAGCCGTAGTTGGCACCGCGCTGGATCAGGTTCAGCTCGTCGCCGCCGGCCGGGCCCATCTCGTGCTCCCACAGCTGGCCCTTGGCGTCGAAGGCCAGGCCGAGCACGTTGCGGTGGCCCAGCGACCACACCTGCGCCGCGGTGCCGCCGCGGCGCGCGAACGGATTGTCGGCCGGCACGCTGCCGTCGTCGTTGAGGCGCACGATCTTGCCCAGGTTGCCGCCCATGTCCTGCGCCGGATCGAACTTCTGCCGCTCGCTGGAGCTGATCCACAGCTTGCCGTCCGGCCCGAACGCCAGGCGATGGCCGTAGTGGCCCTCGCCGGACACCTTGGGCTGCTGCCGCCAGATCACCTTCAGCTGCGACAGCGCGCCGCCGCCGTTGCCGTCCAGGGTCAGCTTGGCGCGCGCCACCGCCGCGCCGCGGGTGTCGCCGCTGCCGGCCTCGGCGTAGCTCAGATACACCCAGCCGTTCTGGGCGAAGCCGGGATGCGGCAGCACGTCGCCGAAGCCGCCCTGGCCGCCGTAGGCGACCGCGGGCACGCCGCTGACCGTGCCGGTGCGGCCGCTGGCCGGGTCGAAGCGCTTCAGCGTGCCGCGCTTCTCGCTGACCAGGGCGCTGCCGTCGGGCAGGAAGCTCATCGCCCAGGGTTCGTTGAAGGTGGCGAACGGGGTCGCCGAGAACGGCCAGTCGCCGCGCCGTTCCGCGGTCTTGGTCGCCGGCGCGGCGTGCGCCGCGGACACGGCCAGACTCACTGCCAACGCACAGGCCAAACCCAGGGAAGAACGTTGCATGACGCGCACCTATCGGATGGGGTCGAAGGCCGAACCTAGCAAACCAGGCGTGGACGGCAAGCATGCAGCGGCCAAGCCGTGGCCGCGATCACGTCCCGCGCTCGCACGGTAGACAGCACCGGCCAGGCCCGGCGCCCGCGCTGCGGCCAGCGGCACACGTTGGCCAGGCCGACATCCCAGGCCGGTGGCGACTCCCACCAAGCCGCGCAGCGCGCAGGCGGGGCGGCGCCGCCTGCGTGGAAGAACGCCCAAGCCTTACGCCTGCGCCAGCAACTCGAAGCTGACCGGCTCGCCGCTGGCCGACGATGCGCACACCCACAGGTCGAACAGTCCCGGCTCGGCCTCGAAACGGCCGTCGCGGCCGCTGAAGGCGAGCGCGCGGCGGTCCAGGGTGAACACCACGTCCACGCCCTGCCCCGGCGCCAGCAGCACCTTGCGGAAGCCCTTCAGTTCGCGCACCGGGCGCACCCGGCTGGCGACGCGGTCGTGCACGTACAGCTGCACCACTTCCTCGCCGGCGCGCTCGCCGACGTTGTCGATGCGGGTGGTCACGGTCAGCGTGTCGTCCCAGCCCAGCTGGACGCGATCCAGCTGCGGCGCGCCGTAGGCGAAGCGGGTGTAGCCGATGCCGTGGCCGAACGGATACAGCGGCGCGTTCGGGATCTCGCGCCAGCGCGCCTTGAACTCGCTCATCGTCGGCAGTTCCGGCCGGCCGGTGCGCGGGTGGTTGTAGAAGTACGGCTGCTGGCCCGGGTCGAGCGGGAAGCTGACCGGCAGCCGCGCCGAGGGGTTGTAGTCGCCGAACAGCACGTCGGCCACCGCCGGGCCGGTCTGCGTGCCCAGGTACCAGGTCACCGCGATCGCCGCGGCGTCGCGCACCGCGCCCTGCAGCGCCAGCGCGCGGCCGTTGCGCAGCAGCACCACCAGCGGCGTGCCGGTGGCGGCCACCGCCTCGGCCAGCGCCTGCTGCGCCGGCGGCAGCACGATCTGCGTGCGCGACTGCGCCTCGCCGCTGTAGCGCTGCGGTTCGCCCAGCGCCAGCACCACCACGTCGGCGGCGCGCGCGGCGGCCACTGCGGCGTCGATGCCGCCGTCCAGCGGCGCTTCCAGTTCGCAGCCCGGCACCACGCTCAGCGCGTCGGCGTCGTCCAGCGCCGCGCGCACGCCGGCTTCCAGGGTCACGTAGCGGGTCTTGTCGCCGAACAGGGTCCAGCAGCCCTCGATGTTCTCGCGGTCCTGCGCGAACGGACCGATCAGCGCGATCTTCTGCCCTTGCTTGCGCAGCGGCAGCACCGGGCCGTCGTTCTTCAGCAGCACGATCGAACGCCGCGCCGCCTCGCGCGACAGCGCATCGTGCGCGGCGATGTGCGACTGGTCGGCCTCGCGCGCCGGGTCCAGCGAGCGGTAGGGATCGTCGAACAGGCCGATCGCCTCCTTCAGCGCCAGCACCCGCCGCACCGCCGCGTCCAGCGCGGCCATCGGCACTTCGCCGTCTTCCACCAGCGACGGCAGGTGCGCGGCGTAGAAGCCGCTCTGCATGCTCATGTCCATGCCGGCCAGGAACGCCTTCTTGGTCGCGTCGCGCTCGTCGGCCGCATAGCCGTGCGCGATCAGTTCCATGTCGGCGGTGTAGTCGGAGATGACCACGCCGGGGAACTTCCATTCCCCGCGCAGGATCTCGGTCAGCAGCTCGTGGTTGGCGCTGGCCGGCACGCCGTTGATGTCGTTGAACGAGGTCATCACGCTCAGCGCGCCGGCGCCGAACGCGGCCTGGAACGGCGGCAGGTGCACGTCGCGCAGGGTCTGCGGGGCGATGTCCACGCTGTTGTATTCCATGCCCGCGGCGACCGCGCCGTAGGCGGCGAAATGCTTGGGCGTGGCCAGCAGCGCGTCGTGCGCGCGCAGGTCCGGGCCGTGGAAGCCGCGCACGCGCGCGGCGGCGAACGCGCAGCCCAGCACCACGTCCTCGCCCGCGCCCTCGGCGCCGCGGCCCCAGCGCTGGTCGCGGGCGATGTCCACCGCCGGCGCATAGGTCCAGTGGATGCCGGCGGCGGTGGCCTCGACCGCGGTGGCGCGCGCGGTGCGCTCGGCCAGCTCCGGCTCGAAGCTGGCGGCCTCGCCCAGCGGGATCGGGAACACGGTGCGCATGCCGTGGATCACGTCCGCGGCCAGGATCACCGGGATGCCCAGGCGGCTCTCTTCCAGCGCCGTGCGCTGGATGCGCCGCCCCAGTTCGGCGCCCACGCCGTTGAACAGCGAGCCGACCCGGCCGGCGCGCACCTGCTGCAGCACCTCGTCGGCATTGCTGACGTTGGCTTCCGGGTTCACGTCCGGCGCGAACGGGCGCACCATGTCGGCGAAGACGCCGAGCTGGCCGACCTTCTCCTCGACGGTCATGCGGGCGATGAGCGATTCGATACGATCCGAAGCCATGGGGTCCTTTGAGAAAACGTTTACATAGCCGTCAATTCTAGCTCTCCGGCCAGCGGAAAGAGCAAATCCCGGCGCCGGATCCGCCTATTCAGCAAACCTGTCTACCGCCGACCGGCTGGCGCGCGCCCCCTGCTCCATACGCCCCCGAATCCCACCGCCCAACCGTTTTGCGCCACCCGGCCGGCCGCAGCTGGTGCCGACGCAGGCACGGAATGCGCCACCGGAAGACGCCTCGCTCGCACGGCCCTGTCGCTGCGCCACAGGCCGGGTTGCGTCTCACCCACCTTGCGACGCAGCCGTCGATCGCCTGCGCGCGGGCCGCCGCCACGCACGGGCGCTCACGAACTGAAGTAGGCCTCGGCGATGGCGCCGTGCAGGTAGCCCAGGTGGGTCTGGATCTCGTCCATGAACTCGGCCGGATTATGCCGCGCCAGGTAGGCCGGATCGGCATTGCGCACCAGCCCGTTGATCCGCATCAGCGCGCGCTCCACGTTCGGCCGCGGCGGCATGGTCGGCAGGATGTGCTGGGCGCGGCTCAGGCAGAAATGCACGCTGCGCGGGAAATCGTGGTTCTGCAGCAGGAAGCGCAGCGCGTGCTCGCCGGTGACGCGCTGGCGCACGTGGCGCCGGTACATCTGGTAGGCGGCCAGCGAGCGCAGCACGCTCATCCACTGCATGTTCTGGTAGGCCTCGCGATCGTCGGCCTTGCGCGGGGTGATCAGGCCCGAGGCGCCGGCATCGATGATCCGCGTGGTCATGTCGGCCTGCTCGATCGCCGTGCCCAGGCGCAGGAACTGGAAGCCGATGTCGCGGCTGACGTTGGCGGTGAGCAGGCCGGACACCTTCAGGCAGGCGTCGGTGACGTGGCCGAGGAACTCCATCCGGTAGCGGCGGCCGACGCTGCGCTCGCCGTTGGCGTCGATGTACAGGTGCAGGTCGTTGACCGCCTCCCACACTTCCTGCGGCAGCGTGTCGCGGATGCCGCGCAGCAGTTCGCGCGCCTGCCGCGCCGAACTGCGCAGCGAGGACGGATTGCGCTCGTCCAGCAGCAGGAAGCGCACCACGTCGGCGTCGCCGACATCGTCGCCGGCATGCGGGAACCAGATGTTGAAGATCTCGCCGGCGCCGACCGTGTCGATCATCGGCCGCCAGGCGAAACGCACCGAGCGCGGCAGGTCCAGCTGCAGCAGGCTGCCCACGCCGACCAGCCGCGCGGTGGTCTCGGCGCGGCGCACGTAGCGGCTGAACCAGTAGAGGTTGTCGGCGACGCGCGAGAGCATCAGTCCAGCTCCTCGTCCAAGTCCACCACCCAGGTGTCCTTGGCGCCGCCGCCCTGCGAGGAATTGACCACCAGCGAGCCTTCCTCCATCGCCACCCGGGTCAGCCCGCCGGTGGTGACGTAGACGTCCTCGCGCGACAGGATGAACGGGCGCAGGTCCAGGTGCCGCGCCGCCGGGCCCACCTCGGTCACGATCGGCGCGGTGGACAGGCCCAGCGTCGGCTGCGCCATGTAGTTGCGCGGGTCGGCCTGGATCAGCCTGCGGAATTCGTCGCGCTGGCGCTTGGTCGAGCGCGGCCCGATCAGCATGCCGTAGCCGCCCGATTCGTTGGCCGGCTTCACCACCAGCTGCTCGAGGTGCTCGAGCACGTACTGGCGGTCCTTGTCGTCGTGGCACAGGTAGCTGGGCACGTTGGGCAGGATCGGCTCCTCGTCCAGGTAGTAGCGGATCATCTTCGGCACGTAGGCGAACACCACCTTGTCGTCGGCCACGCCGGCGCCGGGCGCATTGGCCAGCGCCACCTTGCCGGCGCGCCAGCTGCGGATCAGCCCGGGCACGCCGAGCACCGAATCGGGGTGGAACACTTCCGGGTCGATGAACAGGTCGTCGACCCGGCGATAGATCACGTCGACCCGGCGCGGCCCGTAGATGGTGCGCATGTAGGTGCAGTCGTCGTCGGCGACGAACAGGTCGTCGCCCTCGACCAGTTCGATGCCCATCGCCTGCGCCAGGTAGGCGTGCTCGAAATACGCGCTGTTGAAGATGCCCGGGGTCAGCAGCGCGATCACCGGCTGGTCGCCCGGGCGCGGCGACAGCGCGGCCAGGGTGTCGTACAGCTGCGCCGGATACTCGTCCACCGGCAGGATCGCGCTGGTCTCGAACAGCTCGGGAAACACCCGCTTGGCGACCATGCGGTTTTCCAGCATGTACGACACGCCGCTGGGAATGCGCAGGTTGTCCTCCAGCGCGTACAGCGTGCCGTCGGCGTCGCGCACCAGGTCCGAGCCGCAGATGTGCGCCCACACCCCCAGCGCCGGCGCGATGCCCACGCACTGCGGGCGGAAGTTCACCGAGTGCTCCAGCAGCATCGCCGGGAACACCTTGTCCTTGATGATGCGCTGCGCGCCGTAGACGTCGCCGATGAACAGGTTGAGCGCGCGCATGCGCTGCTTCAGCCCGGCCTCGGTGCGCTCCCATTCGCGCAGCGGGATCACCCGCGGGATCAGGTCGAACGGCAGCGTGCGGTCGACGTTGCGGCCGTCCGAATAGACGGTGAAGGTGATGCCCATGACCCGCGCGGCGACGTCGGCGGCGAGCTGGCGTTCGGACAATTCGCGTCCGCTCAGGCTGGACAGGTACTCGATGACGCGGCGGGCGGCGGGGCGCGGCTGACCATCGGCCTGGATCAGCTCGTCGTAGGTGGCCGTGCGGTACTTGCTCCAGTCCATCGTGCCCCGTCGGTGTACGCCAGCGGGCGCGATCGGCCCGATGTTGCGTTGCACAGCAACATGCACGGAACCGGAATGAGCGTCAAGCGGCCGCGCCGACGCGCGCCGCGCTCAGCCGCCGTCGCGGCTGCGCTCGATGATCACGCCCACCGCCTGCGCGCCGCGCACCGCGCCGGGCTTGCTCAGCTTCAGGCGCAGCCAGCGCACGTCGAACTCGGCCAGCACCGCCGCCGCGCAGCGCTCGGCCAGCGTTTCCACCAGGCCGAACTCGGACTGCTCGACCAGCTCCACCAGACGCTTGCTGACCGCCTTGTAGTTGAGCGTATCGGCGATGTCGTCGCTGGCCGCCGGCACGCGGTTGTCGAAGCCCATCTCCAGGTCGAAGCGCAGCGTCTGCCGGATCCGCCGCTCCCAATCGTAGATGCCGATGAGGGCGTCGATCTCTAGACCTTCGATGAAGACTTTGTCCATGAGGAGCCGGGATTCGGGAATGGGGATTCGGGAATGGTAAGAGCAAAGGCGCAAAGGCAGAGGCAGGCAAAAACGGCACGGGAACCGCTTTTACGAATCCCCAATCCCCAATCCCGACACCCGCGCCGCCGCCAACGGCGGCAGCGCCGCCATGTCCCAGCGCGGCGTCACCCGCACCGCGGCGTCGCTGTGCTGGCCGGCCTGCAGGCGCAGGGCGCCGGCGAAGGCGATCATCGCGCCGTTGTCGGTGCACAGCGCCGGGCGCGGGAAGCAGGCGCGGCCACCGCGGGCCTGCGCCATCGCCTGCAGCTTGGCGCGCAGGCGCAGGTTGGCGCCGACGCCGCCGGCGACTACGATGGTGTCGCTGCCGGCCGCCTGCAGCGCGCGCGCGCACTTGATCGCCAGCGTCTCCACCACCGCGTCCTCGAAGCCGCGGGCGATGTCGGCGCGGGTGGTCTCGCTCTGGTCGCTGCCGCGCCAGGCCAGCAGCACCTGGGTCTTGAGCCCGGAGAAACTGAAATCCAGCCCCGGGCGGTCGGTCATCGGCCGCGCGAAGCGGAACCGGCCCGGCGTGCCCTGCGCGGCCAGCGCGGCCAGCTGCGGGCCGCCCGGGTACGGCAGGCCCATCATCTTGGCGGTCTTGTCGAAGGCCTCGCCGGCGGCGTCGTCCAGGGTCTCGCCGAGCAGCCGGTAGCGGCCGATCGCCTCCACCGCGATCAGCTGGGTATGCCCGCCGGACACCAGCAGCGCCACGAACGGCGGCGCCGGCACGCCGTGCACCGGGTCCGGATCCTCCATCAGCGGCGCCAGCAGGTGGCCTTCCATGTGGTGCACGCCGATCGCCGGCACCTCCAGCGCCCAGGCCAGCGCGCGGGCCACGCCGGCACCGACCAGCAGCGCGCCGACCAGGCCCGGGCCGGCGGTGTAGGCCACCCCGTCCAGGTCGCGCACGCCGAGCCCGGCCTCGGCCAGGGTCTGGCGGATCAGCGGCAGCAGCTTGCGCACGTGGTCGCGGCTGGCCAGCTCCGGCACCACCCCGCCGTACTCGGCGTGCAGCGCGATCTGGCTGTACAGCCCGTGCGCGCGCAGCGCGGCCGCGCCGGACAGGGCGGTGTCGTAGACGGCGACGCCGGTTTCGTCGCAGCTGGATTCGATGCCGAGGACTCTCATGCCTGCATTGTGGGGCCGAATCGGCGGCAGGCAAACGCCCCGCTTGCAGCCAGGAAATCAGTCGCTATAATGTGCGGCTCGCCGGGCGTGACCCGGTCACCATTGTGTCCCGGAGATTCCATGCCCAGCGTCAAAGTCCGCGAGAACGAGCCCTTCGAGTTTGCGCTCCGTCGCTTCAAGCGCACCTGCGAAAAGGCCGGCGTGCTGGCCGAAACCCGCAAGCGCGAGTTCTACGAAAAGCCGACCCAGGAACGCAAGCGCAAGGCCGCAGCCGCGGTGAAGCGCCAGCTGCGCCGGACGTCTCGCGACGTCACCAAGCGTCAGCGTCTGTACTGAGGATCGCGGTTTGCGGTAGCGGGTTGTGCCGGTTTCGGCATCCGCTACGGTAAGCCCACGAAGCCGGCACGCGCAAGCGTCGCCGGCTTTTTGTGTGGTCCGGATTCATGCTCCGCCGCACGGATCCCGCCCCTGCCGGCCGCCGCGCGGCCCGGACCGCGCATGGCGCACTGCGCTGGCGCCCGCAGGCGCCGCGGCGTGCAGATGCGCAGCGCCTAGAATGACCCCCTTCGTTTCCCTTCCCCCTGGAGCCCCTCATGACCCTCAAGCAGCAGCTCACCGACGACATGAAGGCCGCGATGAAGTCCGGCGACAAGCACAGCCTGGGCGTGATCCGGCTGATCAACGCCGCGATCAAGCAGAAGGAAGTGGACGAGCGCGTGGAGATGGACGACGCCGCGGTGCTGGCGGTGATGGACAAGATGGTCAAGCAGCGCAAGGACTCGGTGAGCCAGTACGCGGCGGCCGGGCGCGAGGACCTGGCGGCGGTCGAGCGCGAGGAGATCGTGGTGATCGAGCGCTACCTGCCGGCCAAGCTCGGTGAGGCGGAGATCGTCGCCGCGATCCAGGCCGCGATCGCGCAGACCGGCGCCAGCGGCGCGGCCGACATGGGCAAGCTGATGGGCGTGCTGAAGCCGACGCTGGCCGGCAAGGCCGACATGGGCCTGGTCTCGGCGCTGGTCAAGCAGCAGCTGGCCGGCTGATCGCGGCGGCGGGTTTCACCCGCCTTTCGGCGGCCGGCTGCTACAACACCGGCGACCCCGCGACACTTTTCGCGCAGCGCGGGACCGGCATCGCAGGCATCGCGATGCCGCGCGCCCGCCGTAGGCCGTGCCGATCCCATGTCCCTGTCGCTGTCGCCCACCCGCCTGCAAAAACACCTCGAGCGCCTGCAGCAGAGCCTGCCGGCGGCGCTGCTGCGGCGCTTCGTCGAGATCGACGTGATGACCCAGGCCGCGTCGCTGTCGTTCTACGCGCTGCTGTCGCTGGCGCCGCTGCTGGTGCTGCTGCTGTGGCTGACCGCCTCGCTGTACCCGCAGGCGCAGCAGGCCTTCATCGAGCAGATCGGGCAGCTGGCCGGGCACGGCGCGCGCGAAGTGGCGCAGACCATCATCGACAACGCCAAGAACCAGCCAAGCGTCGGTTCGCTGGCCGGGCTGTGGAGCACGCTGCTGCTGTTCGTCGGCGCCACCGCGGTGTTCGCGCAGCTGCAGAATGCGCTGAACCTGATCTTCCGCACCGACAAGCAGCGCCTGGAAGGCGTCATGGCCTGGCTGAAGAAGCGCGTGTTCTCCTTCGGCGTGGTGCTGGGGCTGGGCTTTCTGCTGCTGATCTCGATGATCCTGACCACGGTGGTGCAGGTGCTGTTCGCGCGCATGCCGTCGCTGTTGCCGGCGGTGGGCTACGTCTCGACGCTGGCGATCTACGTGCTGGCCTTCGCCGTGCTCTACCACTACCTGCCGGACCGGCGCGTGGAATGGCGCCAGGCGGTGATCGGCGGCGCGATCACCGCCTGCCTGTTCGTGGCCGGGCGCTATGCGATCGGCCTGTACATCGCCACCGCCGCGCCGGGCAGCGCCTACGGCTCGATGGGCGCGCTGGTGATCCTGCTGGTGTGGATCTACTACGCCACCGTGGTGTTCTTCGTCGGCGCGCTGATCACCGCGGTGATCGACGAACGCCTGCGCTCGCGGCGCAAGCTGGCCGCGGCCGGGATCGACGCCAGCGCGATCACGGCGATTCCGCCGCCGCTCTAGCGCCGCGCAGCGGGGATTCGCGGCGCGATCCGTGGCCCAGGCGCGGGCGCATGGCATCCTATCGCCCATGGCCCGCATCCCCGACGCGTTTATCGACGACCTGCTCGCCCGCACCGACATCGTCGAGGTGGTCGGCACGCGCGTGCCGCTCAAGCGCCAGGGCAAGGAATACGCGGCGCGCTGCCCGTTCCACGACGAGCGCTCGGCCTCGTTCACGGTCTCGCCGACCAAGCAGTTCTACCACTGCTTCGGCTGCGGCGCGCACGGCACCGCGATCAGCTTCCTGATGAACTACGACCGCCTCGAGTTCCTCGACGCGGTCGACGAACTGGCCAAGCGCGCCGGCATGGAAGTGCCGCGCGACGCGCAGCAGCGCGGCGCCGCGCAGGCCGCCGGCGACGACCACCGCGACCTGTACTCGGCGCTGGAGGCGGCGACCAAGTTCTTCCAGCGCCAGCTCGAGGCCAGCGACAAGGCGCGCGGCTACCTCGACGGCCGCGGCGTGGACGCCGACAACCGCGCGCGCTTCCAGATCGGTTACGCCCCGGACGGCTACAGCGCGCTGAAGGACGCGCTGGGCACCGACGAGCGCCGCCACAAGCTGCTCGAACGCGCCGGGCTGTTCTCCAAGAACGAGCGCGGCCACGTCTACGACAAGTTCCGCGACCGGGTGATGTTCCCGATCTTCGACCGCCGCGGCCGGGTCATCGCCTTCGGCGGCCGGGTCATGGACAAGGACGACGGCCCCAAGTACCTGAACTCGCCGGAGACCGCGCTGTTCCACAAGGGCCGCGAACTGTACGGCCTGTGGCAGGTGCGCCAGGCCAACCAGAAGATCGAGCGGCTGATCGTGGTCGAGGGCTACATGGACGTGGTCTCGCTGTTCCAGTTCGGCGTCACCCAGGCGGTGGCGACGCTGGGCACCGCGACCACCTCCGAGCACGCCGAGCTGTTGTTCCGCAACGCGCCGGACGTGTTCTTCTGCTTCGACGGCGACGCCGCCGGCCGCCGCGCCGGCTGGAAGGCGCTGGAATCGGTGCTGCCGCGGATGAAGGACGGGCGCCAGGCGTTCTTCCTGTTCCTGCCCGACGGCGAGGACCCGGACAGCATCGTGCGCAAGGAAGGCGCCGACGGCTTCGCCGCGCGCCTGCAGCAGGCCACGCCGCTGTCGCAGTTCTTCTTCGACGAGCTCTCGCGCGAGGTCAACCTGGCCACGCTCGACGGCAAGGCGCGCCTGGCCGAGCGCGCGCGGCCGATGCTGGCGCAGATTCCCGACGGCGCCTTCGGCGACCTGATGCGCCAGCGCCTGGCCGAGATCACCGGCATCGGCGGCCCCGCGCCCGCCGCCGCACAGCCGGCCAAGCCGCCGCCGCGCGCGATGCGGCCCACGCAGAAGCGCAGCCTGGTGCGCGAGGCGATCGTGCGCCTGCTGCACACGCCCGCGCTGGCGCTGGACCTGCCGCCGCCCTACCCGTTCGCCGGCCTGCGCCTGCCCGGCATCGAACTGATGATCGAGCTGCTGGAAATTGTGCACACGCGCCCGGAGATCACCACCGGCGCGCTGCTCGAGCACTTCCACGAACGCGAGGAACTGGCCGCGCTGCAGAAGCTGGCGGTGCAGGAGATTCCCGGCGAGACCGCCAGCTGGCGCCAGGAGCTGCACGACGTGGTGGTGCAACTGGAGCGGCAGACCCTGCAGCAGCGGCTGGAGGAACTGCAGGCCAAGCAGCGCGCGCAGGGCCTGGACGAGACCGACAAGTACGAACTGCGCGAGCTGCTGAAGGCGCGCGCGTCGCTGCACTGATCCGCCTGCCCGGCCCCGCTCCGGCGCGACGGCCGCCGCCCCCGCGCCGACGTGGCCGCGCCCTATGCCGCCGGAGCGGCCGAGCCGCCCGCAGCGAGCGCCGCGCGCGCCTCGGCGGCGCGGGCGGCACGCGCTTCGCGCTCTCCCTGCAGGCGCGCGACCAGCGCATCCGCCTGCGTATCCCGCGCCGCGGTTTGCAGCGCATGCGAGGACGGCACGACCGGCTCCAGCCAGTTCGCGATCAGCGCTTCGTAGGCCTCGGTATGCTGGAACTTCACCTGCGACAGGAACGTGCTGAGGTCGTTCGGCGCATCGCCGTTCACTGTTCCGGGAAGCGGCTGGTTGGCGATCTGCCTGTAGGCGATGCCCGACGCCCATGCATTGGCGATGGCGACGTCGACCGCCAGATCGATGTCGGTGATCGGTGCATTGCCATACAGCTGGGTCTTGATCTGGGACAGCATGCCCATGTCCCAGGCGTGCGGCACCACGTCGCGCGTATTCCACAGGTCGCGGTTCCACGTCCGGTAGCCGCTGGCGCCGGGCGGCGACGGCAGCGCCGCCGCATACGCCTGCGCGAACGCCGCGTTCCCCGGCGTGGCGCCAGCGGTGGGATAGCAGTACACCGCCTTGTAGCCGTCGAGCTTGCCGGCGTTCTTGAGCCAGAACGCCGCGGTCGGCGACAACGCGCCGCCGAGGCTGTGGCCGGCGAAGATCACCGTGGCATCGGCGCTCGCGGCGGCCTGCAGGAAATCGCACAGACCCGTGCCGGGCGCCTTCGCCGCCGCCGGGCTGACCATCTGCAGCAGATGCCACACCCCCAGCGCGGTCCCCATCGAGATGTAGGGAATGTTTGCCGAGAACCAGGGCATGGAACTGCTCGGCGGAGCCTTGCGCAGCGGATCGTAGCGGGTGAAGTTCACCACCGAGGCCACGTCGAAGTCCTCCACCAGCCAGTCGTAGAGCGAACTCGGATTGGTGGCGCAGATCGCCACCACGTAGACATCGCCCTCGATGCCGGGCACGCCGCTGGCCTTGGCGACGTACAGCGCATTGTCCGCAAGCTCCGAATCCTCCCCCTGCCACACCTGCGGCCCCCAGACGAGTTCCCAGCTGCCGATGGCGGCCTGCGCCGCGGGCGACGCCAGCGTCGCCAGCAGCATCTGCTGGTAGTCGGCTTGCAGCGTCTGCGCGGTGCCGGTGCGGCCTCCGATCCAGTTGGCCAGACTGGAGAGCGCGAACACGGTCTGATACTGATCGTATTGCATGGACCTGCTCCTTATCCCTTGCGTTTCCGTGGAATGGCGCGCGTCGATCGCCGGAATGCGGCGGCTCGCCGGGGCCCGTCGACTGGGCCAGGGCAATCTAATGCACCGATTCGCGCCCGAGCGCCATGCAGCGCAACCTGTCTGCGAATTGTCTACACCTGCGCACGGATTCGCATCCGTCTACCGCGCTTCCTAGAATGACCCTCTCCCCGACGTCCCCACCACGCAATGACCAGACACTGGCTCGCCCGCCTGCGCATCGAACCCTTCACCCTGGTCCTGCTCGGCACCGTGTTGCTGGCTTCGCTGCTGCCGGTGCAGGGCCGCGCCGCGGCGGTGATGGACGACGTCACCGACATCGCCATCGCCGCGCTGTTCTTCCTGCACGGCGCGCGCCTGTCGCGCGAGGCGATCGTCGCCGGCGCGCTGCACTGGCGCCTGCACCTGACCATCCTCGCCGCCACCTTCGTGCTGTTCCCGCTGCTGGGGCTGCTGCTCAAGCCGCTGTCGCACTGGCTGCTGACCCCGGAGCTGTACATCGGCGTGCTGTTCCTGTGCGCGCTGCCGTCCACGGTGCAGTCGTCGATCGCGTTCACCTCGATGGCCGGCGGCAACGTGCCGGCGGCGGTGTGCAGCGCGTCGCTGTCGAGCCTGCTCGGCGTGTTCCTGACGCCGCTGCTGATGGGCCTGCTGGCCGGCGCGCAGAGCGCGATGGCCAACCCGCTGGAGGCGATGGGCAAGATCATGCTGCAGCTGCTGGTGCCGTTCGTGGCCGGCCACCTGCTGCGGCGCTGGATCGGCGCCTGGGTGGAGCGGCGCCGCGCGGTGCTGCGCTACACCGACCAGGGCGTGATCCTGCTGGTGGTGTACACCGCCTTCAGCGCCGCGGTGATCGAAGGCCTGTGGCGCAAGACGCCGCTGCCGGCGCTGCTCGGCGTGGCGCTGGTCGCCGCGCTGCTGCTGGCGCTGGCGATGGGCCTGATCACCTTCGCCGCACGGCGGCTGGGCTTCGCCCGCCAGGACGAGATCCCGATCGTGTTCTGCGGCTCGAAGAAGAGCCTGGCCACCGGCGTGCCGATGGCCAAGGTGCTGTTCGCCAGCGGCAGCCTCGGCGCGATCGTGCTGCCGGTGATGATCTACCACCAGATCCAGCTGATCGTCTGCGCCTTCGTCGCGCAGCGCTATGCGCGCGACGGCGATGCGGCCGGGCGCGACGCGGCCGGCTGAGCGCGCCGCGGCATCGCGGGATCCACGGCAGGCCGTTGGCTGCACGCCGCGCCGGCGCGCCTGCGCGCGCGGCTCACTCGGCGGCGGCGTCCGGCCACAGCGTCGCCACCACCGCCATCTTCACCCGTGGCGGGCCGAGCGTGGAGGCCACGCGCCAGCCGTGCGGCGCGGGCTGGCGCTGCAACGTGTAACGCAGCCGCTCGCTGCCGCCGTGCGGATGCGGCATCAGCTGCCACGACGCGGGCAAGGCCAGGGTGTCGGCGTATTCGAACAGCACCACGACCTCGCACCGCGCGGGCTCGTCGCAGCGCACCGCGCCGCGCTGCCAGCCGCGCACCGCGTGCAGCACGTCCCAGCCCGGCTCGTCGTAGCCGCGCGGGGCCACGATGTAGCGCGCGAACGGCCACGCCTGCAGCCGGCCGCCGCCCAGTTCGAACGCCAGATAGGCGTCGATCGCCTGCTCGGGCGTGTCCCACGCCCATGCCGGCAACGGCAGCGCCGCCAGCGCCAGCAGCGCGACGCGGCGCAGGCGTTCGCCGCTCATGCGCCGGTCGGCAGCGGCATCGCCAATGCCGGCATCAGCCAGTGGTCCACCAGCAGGAACGCGAACAGCGCCATCAGGTACACGATCGAGTAGCCGAACATGCGCATCGAGAACATCTCGTCCGGCGGATCGAGCATGCGCCAGGCGTACCAGACGAACACCGCGTTCAGCACCAGCGTGCCGCCGAGATAGAACACGCCGCTCATGCCCACCGCCACCGGCAGCAGCGTCACCACCACCAGCAGCAGCGTGTACACCAGGATCTGCCTGCGCGTGTGCGCCACGCCGTGGGTGACCGGCAGCATCGGGATCGAGGCCTTGGCGTAGTCGGCGCGGCGGAAGATCGCCAGCGCCCAGAAGTGCGGCGGCGTCCACACGAAGATGATCAGCACCAGCAGCGACGCGTACGCCCAGTCCCACTGGCCCTGCATGCCGGTGATCGCGGCCCAGCCCAGCAGCGGCGGCGCCGCGCCGGCCAGGCCGCCGATGACGATGTTCTGCGGCGTGGTGCGCTTGAGGAACACGGTGTAGATCACCGCGTAGCCGATCAGCGAGGCGAAGGTCAGCACCGCGGTGATGGTGTTGACCCAGATCACCAGGATCGCCATCGACAGCGCGGTCAGCGCCGTGGCGAACAGCAGCACCTGCCACGGCAGCACCTTGCCCACCACCAGCGGCCGCCACGAGGTGCGCGCCATCTGCGCGTCGATGCGCGCGTCCAGCAACTGGTTGATCGCCGCCGCGGCCGAGGCCGCCAGCCAGATGCCGAAGAAGCCGATCAGCCCGGTGCGCACCTGCAGCCAGCTCGGCACGCCGGGAATCGCCAGGCACATGCCGACCAGCGCGGTGAACACGATCAGCGCCACCACCTTGGGCTTGGTCAGGTCCCAGTAGTCGCGCCAGTGGACGCCCCTGGCGCTCATTGCGGCGCCCGCAGCCGCGCCAGCAGCGACACCAGCACGAACAGCAGCGCCACCGCGCCGGCGTTGTGCAGCACCGCCACCGGCAGCGGCAGCGCCAGCTTGACGTTGAGGATGCCCAGGCCGACCTGCGCCACCAGCAGCAGCGCCAGCGCCGCCGCCCAGCCGCGCATGCCCGGCGAGCGGCTCAGCCGCCAGCCCAGCCACAGCAGGTACGTCGCCACCACCACCGCCATCATCCGGTGCGCCATCTGGATCGCGATGCGCGCCGCGCCGTCGAGCACGCCGCCTTCGTAGTCCACGCCGATGCCGCGCCACAGGGTGAAGCCCTCGCGGAAATCGTGCGGCGGCCACCACTGGCTGACGCAGCGCGGGAAGTTGTCGGCCGACCAGCTGCCGCCGCCGCAGGCCAGCGCCGCGTAGTTGGCGCTGACCCAGCCGCCCAGCGCGATCTGCACCGCCAGCACCGCCACGCCGATGCGCAGCAGCCACTTCAGCCGCGCCGCATCGGCCAGGGTGATCGGCAGGTGGGTGGCGCGCCAGGCCATCCACACCAGCAGCGAGAACATCAGCAGGCCGCCGAGCAGATGTCCCATCACCACGATCGGCTTGAGCAGCAAGGTCACCGTCCACATGCCCAGCAGCGCCTGGAAGATCACCACCGCCAGGGTCAGCACCGCCGCGCGCGCCAGGTCGGTATTGGACCAGCGCAGCGCCGCCAGCAGCAGGATCGCCTCGCCGGCGGCGGCCAGCGCCATCGCCCACGTCGGCCAGCCGGACATGTACAGCGGGATCGACAGCGCCACCAGCACCGCGGCGCCGACGACCTGCGCGATGCCGAGCCGGCGCCGGCGCGCGGCCAGCAGCGACAGCACCAGCACTTCCACGCCCAGCGCGCCGGCCAGGAAACGGTGCACCTGCTCGCGCCAGGCTTTGTGCGTCTCCAGCGGCCGGATCTTGCTGGCCGCGTGCGCGTTGGCCTCGCCGCTGCTCTGCGGCCAGGTCACCCGGCCGTAGCAGGTCGGCCAGTCCGGGCAGCTCATGCCCGCGTCGGACAGGCGCACGAACGAACCGAACATGATCGTGCTGGCGGTGAACAGCGCCGCCAGCCAGGCCATGCGGTGGAAGTGCCGAAACAGCGCCGGCGGCGCGAACAGGTTCATAGGGCGCGGCTCACAGGAGTTTCAGCAGCTTCGCCACATCCGCGCGCAGCCCGGCCGGGTCGAAGCCCGGCGCGTAGCGCAGCACCACGAAGCCGTTCGGATCGATCACGTAGACCGGCACGCCGGCGGCATCGCGCACCCGCGGCAGGCCGGCCAGCAGCGCTGGGTCGGCGCGCAGCACGCGCACCTGCGGCAACGCGCGCACCGCCGGCGGCGGCGTGCCGATCCACAGGATCTGCACGTGGTCGGCGTCGTGGCCGAACAGCTGCCAGACCTTGTGCAGATCGCGCGCCAGCGCTTCGCAGGCGCTGTCGCACTCGCGCGGCGGCGCCAGCGCGATGCGCCACAGGCGTTGCTGCGGCTGCCAGGCATAGGCGCTGCCGTCCTCCAGCCGCGGCTGCAGCGCGCGCAGGTCGCCCGGCGGTTTCAGCAGTTCGCCGTGGTTGCGGCTGCCCGGCGGCTGCCAGCCGGAAAAACGCAGCGCGCCGGCGACCAGCATCGAGCCGAAGAACAGGGCGAACAGCGCGATCAACGTCCAGCGGCCACGCGGGGCCGCCTGGCGCGGGGCCGAGGGGGAGGCATTCATGCAGGGGATTTTCTCATGCGCGGGCGCTCAGCGCCCGCCCCGTCCCTTGCGCGCGCGCCAGCTCAGCAGCGCCGCGGTGATCAGCACCGCCAGCGCCAGGCCGAACCATTGCACCGCGTAACCCAAGTGGCGCTCGGGCGGCAGCGTGTTCGGCAGCATCTCCAGGTCGCGCGGATAGCCCAGCGGCAGGGCCGGATCCAGGCGCAGCACCTGCGACAAAATGTCGCGCCGGCCGAGCGCCTGGCCGATCGCCGCCGGCTCGATGCGCATCGCCAGCCACAGCTGCGGCGCCGGCGCGGCGACCAGCGCCGGCCCCAGCGCCAGCCCGTGCGACGGCGCCGGACCGAGCAGCCCGGCCAGTGCGTAATGCCCTTGCAGCGGTACCGGTTCGGGCAGCGCGCGATCGGCCGGCAATGGCAGCCAGCCCAGTTCGACCAGCAGCGGCGCGCGCGCGCCGTCGGCCAGGAACGGCTGGTAGACCTTGACCCCGCTGCGGCCCTCGCGCAGCTGGTTGTCGAGCAGCACCTGCCCGGGCAGGAAGCGGCCGCTGCCGTGCACCCAGGCCAGCTGCGCCGGCTGCAGCGTGCGCAGCGCATCGGCCAGCGCCTGCGGGCGGTCGCGCACGTGCGCAGCCTGCGCGAGCAGCGCCTGCTTCTCGTGCATGCGCAGCAATTGCCAGCGGCCCAGCGCGCAGAACCCCAGCGCCACCGCCAGCGCGATGGCCCAGCCCAGCCACAGCGACATGCGGCGCGGGCGCGCGGCGACCCGCGGGGACGCGGCGAGGGTCATAATGCGGC
This sequence comes from Xanthomonas sp. AM6, assembly GCF_025665335.1. NCBI lineage: Bacteria > Pseudomonadati > Pseudomonadota > Gammaproteobacteria > Lysobacterales > Lysobacteraceae > Xanthomonas > Xanthomonas sp. AM6. The sequence continues at coordinate 546,524 of NZ_CP106869.1, read as the reverse complement.
GATACCGCGCACCGAGACGCCCATGAACGACTCGCTGAAAACCCTGCTGATCGTCGCCTTCCTGCTGGTCATCCTGTGGAACCTCGGCGCCGGCCTGTACTACCTGTTGGTGGACCGCGGCCAGAGCAAGCGCACGGTGAACGCACTGACCTGGCGCATCGGCTTATCGGTGGGCCTGATCCTGCTGGTGATCCTGGGCATTTACACCGGGGTGATCAAGCCGCATGGACTCGGCGGCTGAGGCCGCCGAGTCGGGAATGGAGAATCGGGAATCGGGAATCGCAAGAGCGGCGCGCTTCCGCTGTTCCTATTCCCGATTCCCGATTCCCAGTTCTCAAAGTACATAGACGAACAGGAACAACGCCAGCCACACCACGTCGACGAAGTGCCAGTACCACGCCGCCGCTTCGAAGGCGAAATGGTTGTCGCGGCTGAAATGCCCGCGCGCCGAGCGCAGCCACATCACCAGCAGCATGATCGTGCCCAGCAGCACGTGCATGCCGTGGAAGCCGGTGAGCATGAAGAAGGTCGAGCCGTAGATGCCCGAGCCCAGGGTCAGGTTGAGTTCCTTGTAGGCGTGGATGTACTCCTCGGCCTGGAAGAACAGGAAGACGCAGCCCAGCAACACGGTCAGCCCCTGGAACACCAGCAGGCGGGCGCGGTGCCCGGCCTTCAGCGCGTGGTGGGCGATGGTCAGGGTCACGCCGGAGCTGAGCAGGATCAGCGTGTTGATCAGCGGCAGGCCCCAGGCCGGGATGGTCTGGAACTGGCCGCCGACCGCACCCGGGCCGTTGGTCGGCCAGGCCGCCGAATAGCCGTCCCACAGCAGCGCGTTGGTCATCACCCCGTCGCCCTCGCCGCCCAGCCACGGCAGGATGAAGGTGCGGGTGTAGAACAGCGCGCCGAAGAACGCGCCGAAGAACATCACTTCGGAAAAGATGAACCAGACCATGCCCATGCGGAAGGACACGTCGACCTGGCGGTTGTAGTGGCCGGCGATCGACTCGCGGATCACGTCGCCGAACCACATGAACAGGGTCGCCACCAGCATCGCGATGCCGGCGAAGAAGGTCCACTTGCCCCAGGCCGCGTCGTTGAGCCAACTGGCCACGCCGATCATGGTCACGAACATCGCGATCGAGCCGATGAACGGCCAGCGGCTCTGGCTGGGCACGTAATAGGCGGTGGCGTCGGTGCTGGGCTGGGCCATGGCGGGCGTTCCGGGTCGGGTCAAGGGGCTGCGTGCACGGAACCGGCCAGTTTCGGCGATCCCAGTTCCGCGCTCAGCGCATCGTTCTTGAAGAAGGTATACGACAGGGTGATGGTGGTGATGTCGCGCGGCAGGTTCGGGTCGACGATGAAGCGCACCGGCATGTCGCGCTTCTCGCCGGCCTGCAGGGTCTGCGCGGTGAAGCAGAAGCACTCGGTCTTGGTGAAGTAGCCGGAGGCGCGCGAAGGCGCCACGGACGGCACCGCGCTGCCGACGATCGCGCGTTCGCCGTCGTTGCGCGCGTAGTACAGCGCCTCGTTGAGCTCGCCGGGCACCACCTCCATGGTCAGCTGCTCCGGGTGGAACGACCACGGCAGCTTGGAGTTCACCCCGCCGTCGAATTCCACTTTCACCGTGCGCTTGCCGAGCAACGGCTTGCCCGCCTGCGGACCTTCACCCGGCCCGCGCTCCAGGCGCACGCCGAACACCTTCTCGCAGGCGATGCGGTACAGCGGCACCAGCGAGAAGGTCAGCACGAACACCGCCAGCGCCACGGCGACCAGCTTGAACAGCCCGGCGCTGCTGTGCACGCGAGGCGCCGGCGCGTTCATCGGCCCAGCACCCCGGACAGGATGAAGCCGGCGTAGATCAGCAGCGCGACCGCGCCGACCACCAGCGCGGTGCGCACGGCGCGCTTGCGGCGCAGGGCCAGGTCGTCGAGCGGCGGCTGTGCGGTCATCAGTGGCTGATGTCGTCGTGGGCCAGGTCGCCGGGCTTGAGCACCGGCGGCAGGGTGAAGGTATGTGCCGGCGCCGGCGACGGCACGGTCCACTCCAGGCCGCGCGCGCCTTCCCACGAACGCGCCTCGGCGCGCGCGCCGCTGCGCAGCGACGCCAGCAGGATCCCGGCCATCAGGAACGGGGTGACGAACATGCCGAACGCGCCGATCGAGCTGATCAGGTTCCAGTCGGCGAACACCACGTTGTAGTCGGGGATGCGCCGCGGCATGCCGGCCAGGCCGAGGAAGTGCTGCGGGAAGAACAGCAGGTTGGCGAACAGCATCGTCCACCAGAAGTGGAACTTGGCCCAGCCCTCGTTGTACATGCGCCCGGTCCACTTCGGCCACCAGTAGTACACCGCGGCGATCAGCGCGAACACCGCGCCGGTGACCAGCACGTAGTGAAAGTGCGCGACCACGAAATAGGTGTCGTGGTACTGGAAGTCGGCCGGCACGATCGCCAGCATCAGCCCGGAGAAGCCGCCGATGCTGAACAGGATGACGAACGAGACCGCCCACAGCATCGGCGCCTCGAAGGTCAGCGAGCCCTCCCACATGGTGCTGACCCAGTTGAACACCTTCACCCCGGTGGGGATGGAGATCAGCATCGTGGCGAACATGAAGTAGATCTCGCCGCCCAGCGGCATGCCCACGGTGAACATGTGGTGGGCCCAGACGATGAAGCTCAGGAACGCGATCGCCGCGATCGCGTAGACCATCGCCTGGTAGCCGAACAGCGGCTTGCGGCTGAAGGTCGGGATGATCTCGCTGATCACGCCGAACGCCGGCAGGATCATGATGTAGACCTCGGGATGGCCGAAGAACCAGAAGATGTGCTGGTACATCACCGGGTCGCCGCCGCCGGCCGCGTTGAAGAACGAGGTGCCGAAGAACTTGTCGGTCAGCAGCATGGTCACCGCGCCGGCCAGCACCGGCATCACCGCGATCAGCAGGAACGCGGTGATCAGCCAGGCCCAGCAGAAGATCGGCATCTTCAGCAGGTCGATGCCCGGCGCGCGCATGTTCAGCACGGTGGCGATGATGTTGATCGCGCCCATGATCGAACTGATGCCGGCGACGTGGATCGCGAACACGCTGAAGGCCACGTTGTAGCCGCCCTGCAGCGACAGCGGCGGGTACAGCGTCCAGCCGCCGGCGGGCGCGCCGCCGGGCAGGAACAGGGTCAGCAGCAGCAGGGTGAAGGCCACCGGCAGCAGCCAGAACGACCAGTTGTTCATGCGCGGCAGGGCCATGTCCGGCGCGCCGATCTGCAGCGGAATCATCCAGTTGGCCAGGCCGACGAAGGCCGGCATCACCCCGCCGAAGATCATCACCAGCGCGTGCACGGTGGTCATCTGGTTGAAGAACTCGGGCTTGACGAACTGCAGGCCCGGTTGCGCCAGCTCCGCGCGGATCACCACGCTCATCGCCGCGCCGATGATGAACATCGTGAAGCTGAAAAGCAGGTACAGCGTGCCGATGTCCTTGTGGTTGGTGGAGAAGAACCACCGTTCCACGAAGCTCTGCTGATGCCCGTGCTCGTCGTGGTGATCGACTGCGGAATGGGCCATGGCGGCTACCTCGAAAAAGGAATGCAGGAGATCAGGCGGCTTGCACGGTCAGGTGCGAGCCGGAACGAAGGCGGGGCAGCGCGGCCTGCGGCGGCGCGGCCGGCGCGGTGGCCTCGGGCGCGGGCGCATCCGGGGCCGCCGGCGTGGCCGGCGCCGCAGCCGGCGCAGGCGCAGCGGCCGGTGCGGGCGCGGCCGGCGCGGCGGCGGCCGGCTTGCGCGAGGCCAGCCATTTCTGGAAGTCCTGCTTGGACACCGCCTCGACCACGATCGGCATGAAGCCATGGTCCTTGCCGCACAGCTCGGCGCACTGGCCGCGGTACACGCCCGGGGTCTCGATGCTGGTCCAGGCCTCGTTGATGATCCCGGGGATGGCGTCCTGCTTCCAGCCCAGCGCCGGCACCCACCAGGCATGGATCACGTCGTCGGCGGTGATCACGAAGCGCACCTTGGTGTTCACCGGCAGCACCAGCCGGTTGTCCACGTCCAGCAGGTAGTGCGGATTGCTTTCCAGGGTCGGCACCTGGCCGCTCTGGCGCATGCGGTCCGAGCCGCGTTCCAGGCGGCTGGTGAAGGCGACGTTCTCGCCCAGGTACTCGTAGCGCCACATCCACTGGTAGCCGGTGACCTTGACCGTCATCTCGGCATCGCGGGTGTCGTACATCGCGATCAGCTTGGCCGTGGCCGGCCACGCCATCACGATCAGGATCAGCACCGGGATCACCGTCCAGACGACTTCGGCCTTGGTGTTGTGGCTGAACTGCGCGGCGACCGCGCCCTTGGACTTGCGGAACTTGAACATCGCATAGGCCATCGCGCCGAACACCAGCACGCCGATGACCACGCATACCCACAACGCGACCATGTGCGCGTCGTAGGCATTGCGCGCGCTCTGGGTGACGCCGCGGCCCATGTTCAATTGCCACGGCTTGGGGTCGGCCGATTGAGCCCACGCCAGCGGTGCGGCCAGCGCCGCCGCCAATGCCATCCCGCCCCTGACCGCCTGTTGCTTCCATCTGCCGCGTTGCTTCATTGCCTAGACCCCTTGGAGCGTCATCGGTTGCGGCCGGTCGCGGCCGCCAGCAAGCCTTCCAGGGTCTGCGCCAGCTCGCGGCGCTCGCCCGGGCCGAGGAACTCGCCGACCCGGACCTGCTTGCCGCTGGACGCCAGCACCACCCTGTCGTCGCCTTCGATCCGCAACCGCACCCAATGCGGATGGGCGCGGAACGCCGGCGTTCCTGCATTCGTGCGGGTCACTTCCACACAGCCCGGACCCACCCGGATGTCCTCTTCGCGTTCGCCGCTGCGCCAGGACCAGCGCAGCGCGAGCGCCACCACGATGCTGTGCAACAGGGCGAACGCCGGCGCAAACACGTTGCCGGCGAACCACCCCAACACCGCCACCGCCCACATCGCCCCGGCCAGCGCCGCGAACAGCACGACGAATTGCCGGGCGCTGAGCGCCCGCGGCGGTCGCAGCCGCAGCTGCGTACCCGACCCCTCCGACGTAGACGGAAACATTTCGATCATGTCGAACCGCGCTTCCGAGCTGCCGCGCATGCCGAGCCGCGGGTAACGCTTCGATGGTAGCCCCGGGGCCTGCGTGCCGGCAAGCGCGGGTTCATCATAAAAAATGCTGCATTGCAACCAGATTCTGGCCAAAGGCGTTCGGACGCGGCACCGGATGCGGGATCGCGCACAGTCGCCGACGCGCTGCGCGAGCGGGCGCTGACATAAAATGGGCGCATCTTCCCTGGTCCTCCCTGCATGAACGCTCTGTCTGGCGCCGGTCTCTCCCCGGCGATGCCGTCCGCGTCTCCCTCGCCGCTGCTTGCCCCCGAACTTCCGCCCGCGCCCCAGGCGTTGCGCGCCGCGATCACCGTCGCGTGGCTGAAGGACGAAGCCGAACACGTGCGCGAACTGCTCGAGCAGGCGCGCCTGCCCGCCGCCGACCAGGCCAAGGTGCAGGCGCTGGCCGCCGACCTGGTCACCCGCGTGCGCGCCCGCGCCCAGGACCAGGGCGCGATCGAGGCCTTCATGCGCCAGTACGACCTGGGCAGCGAGGAAGGCGTGCTGCTGATGTGCGTGGCCGAGGCGCTGCTGCGCATCCCCGACCAGGAGACCGCCGACAAGCTGATCCGCGACAAGCTCGGCGACGCGGACTGGAAGAAGCACATGGGCGAAAGCGACTCGGTGCTGGTCAACGCCTCCACCTGGGGCCTGATGCTCACCGGCAAGCTGGTGCAGATCAACGACCTGACCCGCGCCGACGTGGCCGGCGCGTTCAAGCGCCTGATCGGCCGCGTCGGCGAGCCGGTGATCCGCCTGGCGGTGCGCCAGGCGATGAAGATCATGGGCCACCAGTTCGTGATGGGCCGCACCATCGGCGAGGCGCTGTCGCGCTCGAAGAAGGGCGACAACGCGCACTACCGCTATTCGTTCGACATGCTCGGCGAAGGCGCGCTGACCATGAAGGACGCGCAGCGCTACCTCGACGCCTACCGCCAGGCGATCCACGCGATCGGCCGCAGCGGCCCGAACGGGTCGTACAAGGGCAGCGACGTGTTCGCCGCGCCCAGCATCTCGATCAAGCTGTCGGCGCTGTATCCGCGCTACGAGCACGCCAAGCGCGCGCGGGTGATGGCCGAGCTGGTGCCCGGCGTGCTGGAGCTGGCGCAGCTGGCCCGGTCCTACGGCATCGGCTACACGGTGGACGCCGAGGAGGCCGACCGCCTGGAGCTGTCGCTGGACATCATCGAGGCCACCTTCTCCGATCCGTCGCTGGACGGCTGGGAAGGCTACGGCCTGGCGGTGCAGGCGTACCAGAAGCGCACCCCGTACACGATCGACTTCCTCGCCGACCTGGCGCGCCGCGTCGGCCGCCGCATCCCGGTACGCCTGGTCAAGGGCGCGTACTGGGACGCGGAGATCAAGCGCGCGCAGGTCGAGGGCCACCCGGGCTACCCGGTGTTCACCCGCAAGCAGAACACCGACGTGTCCTATCTGGCCTGCGCCAGGCGCATGTTCGCGCACAGCGACGCGCTGTACCCGATGTTCGCCACCCACAACGCGCAGACCATCGCCGCGGTGCGCGCCATCGCCGGCGGCAAGGACTACGAGCACCAGAAGCTGCACGGCATGGGCGACGACCTGTACGCCGAGGTGATCCCGGCCGACCGCCTGGGCGTGCCGTGCCGCGTGTACGCGCCGGTCGGCTCGCACGAGGACCTGCTGCCGTACCTGGTGCGGCGCCTGCTCGAGAACGGCGCCAACTCCAGCTTCGTCAACCGCATCACCGACGAGGACGTGGCGATCGAGGACCTGATCCGCGATCCGGTCGAGGCCGTGTCGGCGTTCGCCTCCATCCCGCACCCGAAGATCCCGCTGCCGGCCGACCTGCTGCGCAGCCAGAACCACAACAGGAAGAATTCCATGGGCGCCAACCTCGCCAACGACAACGACCTGCGCGCGCTGGCCGACCAGCTCAACGCCGCGATCAAGCCCTGGCAGGCCGCGCCGCTGGTGCCCGGCGCGGTGATCGCCAGCGAGCCGCTGCCGGTGACCAACCCCGCCGACCGCCGCCAGACCGTGGGCCGCTGGCAGCCGGCCGACGCCGCCACCGTGGAGAAGGCGCTGGCCAACGCGGTGGCCGCGCAGCCCGGCTGGAACCGCACTCCGGCCGCCAGCCGCGCCACCATCCTTGAGCACGCCGCCGACCTGCTGGAAGCGCGCATGCCCGAGTTCATCGCGCTGTGCGTCAAGGAAGCCGGCAAGACCCTGCCCGACGGCGTGGCCGAAGTGCGCGAGGCGGTGGATTTCCTGCGCTACTACGCCGGCCAGGCGCGCGCCCAGTTCGGCGCGCCCGAGCGCCTGCCCGGGCCGACCGGCGAATCCAACGAACTGCAGCTGCACGGCCGCGGCGTGTTCGTGTGCATCAGCCCGTGGAACTTCCCGCTGGCGATCTTCCTCGGCCAGGTCGCCGCGGCGCTGGCCGCCGGCAACAGCGTCATCGCCAAGCCGGCCGAGCAGACCAACCTGATCGGCCATGCCGCGGTGAAGCTGTTGCACGAGGCCGGCGTGCCGGAGGCGGCGGTGCAGTTCCTGCCCGGCGACGGCGCCACCGTCGGCGCCGCGCTGACCCGCGACCCGCGCGTGGCCGGCGTCGCCTTCACCGGTTCCACCGACACCGCGCGCGCGATCAACCGCGCCATGGCCGCGCGCGACGCCGCGATCGGCGTGCTGATCGCCGAGACCGGCGGCCAGAACGCGTTCATCGCCGACTCCTCGTCGCTGCCCGAGGCGGTGGTCAAGGACGCGATCTCCAGCGCCTTCATCTCCGCCGGCCAGCGCTGCTCGGCCGCGCGCGTGCTGTTCGTGCAGGACGACATCGCCGACAAGGTGATGACCATGCTCGCCGGCGCGATGGCCGAACTGAAGATCGGCGACCCGGGCCTGCTGTCCACCGACGTCGGCCCGGTGATCGACGCCGACGCGCTGCAACTGCTCACCGACCACGCCGCGCGCATGGACCGCGAAGCGCGCCTGATCGCGGTGGCCGCCAGCGACGAGGGCACCGCGCACGGCAGCTTCTTCGCCCCGCGCGCCTACGAACTGCAATCGCTGGCGCAGCTGCAGCGCGAGGTGTTCGGGCCGGTGCTGCACGTGATCCGCTGGAAGGCCGACCAGCTCGACGCGGTGATCGACCAGATCAACGCCACCGGCTACGGCCTGACCCTGGGCGTGCATTCGCGCATCGACGAGACCATCGAGCGCATCGCCGCGCGGGTGCAGGTCGGCAACGTCTACGTCAACCGCAACCAGATCGGCGCGGTGGTCGGCGTGCAGCCGTTCGGCGGCCAGGGCCTGTCCGGCACCGGCCCCAAGGCCGGCGGCCCGCACTACCTGCTGCGCTTCGCGACCGAGAAGGTGGTGACCGTCAACACCACCGCGGCAGGCGGCAACGCGTCGCTGCTGACCTTGGGCGACTGATCGTCCGCGAGGTTCCTGCGGCATTTCTGCAGGAGCGGCTTCAGCCGCGACAGGCATTACCGGTAATGCCTGTCGCGGCTGAAGCCGCTCCTACACGACAGCTCAGCCTGCCTGGCGACGGATCGACAGTCCGTTGCCGCATCCGCATACGTCCTTCCGCCATGCCAATGCATTGACCCCAGGCCAGACAGGCCGTGTCGCGAGGGCCCCGACCAGGCTCTCCAGCAATCAGCCGCACACGCTGGGATTCGGACCGCAGAACAAAAAAAGCCCCGCCGAAGCGGGGCTTTTCTATTCGCCGCGGCCAGCGCCGCGGCGGTTCACTGCAGTACCGGCCGGATCAGAACTTGTAGTTCACCGACGCCGCCAGCACGTTGCCGCTCACGTCGTAGCTGCCGACCAGGGTGTTGCCGGTGGCGGTGGTCGAGTTGATGCTCGGATCGCTGGTGAACAGGTGGGTATAGCCGAAGCTGTACTCGGCCTGCTCGGACGGACGCCAGCTCAGACCCAGCGAGACCCACTTGCGGCTCGCGTCGGGCACGCGCACGTCGCGGTGCTCGTTGCTGGTCGGGGTTTCGTCGTAGGCCAGGCCGCCGCGCAGGGTCAGCGTGTCGCTCATGCGGTAGTCGGCACCGATCGAGACGAAGGTGGTGTCGTTGTAGGCGAAGTTCAGCACGCTGTCGGGCTGGTTGGACGCGAAGTCCACCGTCACCTGGTCGAACTTGCCCCAGGCGGTGCGGGTGACGTCGGCCATCACCGTCCACTGCTCGTTGATGTTGTGGGTGAAGCTGGCGGTCGCGCTGGCCGGCAGGGTCACCGTGGCGCGGCCCTTCGTATCGACGAAGGTGCCCGGCGCGGCGATGCCCAGCACGGTGGCGGCGTTGGCCGGGGTGGTGAAGTCGGCATCGCCATCGGTGATCTTGTGCTCGACCTTCGAACGGTAGCTGAAGCCGATGTGGGTGTTCTCGTCGATGCTGAACAGGCCGCCCAGGGTGTAGCCGACCTCGGTGCTGTCGCCCTTGATGCGCGAGAAGCCGTCGGCGCTGCCCGGCGCGAAGCCCGGCACGCGACGCCCGGCCAGCACGCTGCCCAGGTCGATGGCGTTGGACAGTTCGATGTCCAGGCGCTCGGCGAACACCGACGCGCCGAACGACACGTACGGGTTCACGTCGTAGGAGAAGGCGAGGTTGAGGTCGATCGCCTGCAGCTCGGTCTTGACGCCGTTGTAGCGGCCGACCCAGTCGCGGTCGTATTCGGTCTTGAAGCCGAACGGCACGGTCAGCGAGGTGCCGAAGTGCATGTTGTTGTTCTCGCCGAACGGCAGGTGGAAATACGCCGCCGGGACCGGCGCGATCATGCCGGCGTCGCCGCCGTCGCCGCCGGAGATCGGCGCGCGGGTGGCATAGGTGCCGGTGCCGTCGTACTTGGCGGAGAACTGGATGGCGCTGACGTCGGCCTGGAACACCTTGCCGTCGAGCTGGCGCATGCCGGCCGGGTTGTTGGCGATGATCGAGGCATCGCCCGGGGCGCTGCCGGAGCCAGCGAAGGCGCGGCCCAGGCCCTTGGCGCTGTTTTCCTTGAGCTGGAACGCGGCGCCGTGCGCCTGACCGATGGTCAGGGCGCCGACGATGCCGACGGCCAGGGCGGTGAAACGGACGAACTGGGTTGCGTTTTGCATGGCTTGTCACTCTCCGGAAGACGAAAATGTCTGTGTTCGCGCCTGCGCATCCCCGGCTGAGCAAGCCAGGACTGCGCGCCGGATTCCCCTCCCGACATACGACGCCGTATGCAGTATACCCCGCTGCGTTAACCGAACAATAACAATAGGCCCCGTTCAGTTTCGGGCGGAGTAGGCGTGCGTTCAGCCGAAGGGAGCCGGTATCGTTACAGGCCGCGTTCCCCGGTACAGGCATGTTCGTCTCCATTCCCTCCCGCGACCGGACCACGCTGCGCTGGGCCACGCCATTGCTGTTCGCGGCGATGTGGCTGGCGTTCCTGTGGTCGATCAGCCGCCCCAACCAGGCCCGCGCGACGCTGTGGCTGGACTGGGGCGCGCTCTCGGCCGGGGTGGCCAGCCCGCGCGACTGGCTGGCGACGGTGCAGGACGGCAGCGTGCTGCGCCTGTTCACCGCGCTGTTCCTGCACGCGGACTGGTCGCACCTGCTCGGCAACCTGGTGTTCCTGCTGATCTTCGGCCTGCCGGCCGAGCGCGTGCTGGGGCCGTGGCGCTTCCTGCTGCTGTTCCTCGGCGGCGGCGCCATCTCCAACCTGGCCGCGGTGTTCGCGATCGGCACCCCGGACCGGGTCATCATCGGCGCCAGCGGCGCGGTATCGGCGCTGATCGGCACCTACCTGGCGCTGTTCCCGCGCGCCAAGCTCGGCGTGGTGCTGCCGCTGGGGCTGTTCCTGGAATTCGTGCGCGCGCCGGCCTCGCTGCTGATCGGCACCTGGGCGGCGCTGCAGGTGGTGTTCGCCTACATCGGCCCGGCGTTCGGCATGGTCGCCTGGTCGGCGCACCTGACCGGCTTCGCCTTCGGCATGGCCTACGGGCTGTACGTGCGCGCGGCGATCGCGCGGCGCCTGCGCAAGCGCAAGGGCTTCTGAGCGCCACGCCGCGGCGCCAGCGCGCTCTATACTTCGCGCATGGCCAAGCCCCTGTACAAAGTGACGTTCCTCAACCACGGCAAGGTGTACGAGCTGTACGCGCAGCACGTGGGCAGCAGCCACCTGTGGGGCTTCAGCGAGATCGGCGCGCTGGTGTTCGACCTGCACGACGGCCTGGTCATCGACCCCACCGAAGAGCGCCTGCGCGAGGAATTCGGCGACACCAAGATGCTGCACCTGCCGATGCAGAGCATCGTGCGCATCGAGGAAGTGGAGAAGAAGGGCCAGTCGGCGATCCGCGACGCGACCACCGGCGAAAAGGTGATCACCCCGTTCCCGATGCCGGGCAAACCGCGCTGAGCCGATGCGCATCCTGATCGCGGACGATTACCAGGACGCGGTCCGGCACCTGCGCTGCTTCCAGCGCCTGCATGGCCACCACGTCGAGGTCGCCACCGCGCTGCACCGCGACGACGACGCGGCGTTCGCCGCACAGGCGGCCGACGCCGAAGCCTTGGTCCTGATCCGCGAGCGCACCCGCGTCGATGCGGCATTGCTCGAGCGCATGCCGCGGCTGCGGCTGATCAGCCAGACCGGCCGCGTCGGCAACCACATCGACCTGGCCGCCTGCAGCGCACGCGGCGTCGCCGTGGCCGAAGGCGTCGGTTCGCCGGTGGCGCCGGCGGAACTGGCGTGGACGCTGATCCTGGCGGCGAGCCGGCGGCTTCCCGCCTACACCGCCGCGTTGCAGGGCGGCCGCTGGCAGGCGACCGGCGATGCGCAGCTGGGGCGCACCCTGTGCGGACTGACCCTGGGCATCTGGAGCTACGGCAAGATCGGCCAGCGCGTGGCCGGCTACGCGCGCGCGTTCGGCATGCGCGTGCAGGTGTGGGGCGGCGACACCTCGTGCGCGCAGGCGCGCGCCGATGGGTTCGAGATCGCCGCCGACCGCGCTGCGCTGTTCGCCGGCAGCGACGTGCTGAGCCTGCACCGGCGCCTGGTCGACGCCACCCGCCATGCGATCACCGGGCACGATCTGCTGCGCATGAAGTCCGACGCGTTGCTGGTCAACACCAGCCGCGCCGAGCTGATCGCGCCCGGCGCGCTGCTCGCGGCGCTGGATGCCGGCCGTCCCGGCCAGGCGGCGCTGGACGTGTTCGAGAGCGAGCCGCTGCTGGATCGCGACGACCCGCTGCTGCGCCATCCGCGGGTGCTGGCGACCCCGCACCTGGGCTATGTCGAACAGTCCAGCTACGAACGCTATTTCGGCGCGGCATTCGACAACATCCTCGCCTTCGCCGCCGGCACGCCGCAGCACCTGGCCACTCCGCAGGCGCGGTAACCGAGAGACCGGTCGCGCGCTGCTGCGCACGGCGTGATCGTCCGCCATGGTCGTTACGTCAGACCGTCGACGGCACGATGGCGGCGACCATCGCGCCTTGCCCATGCGCGCGCTTTGCTTCATGGCCGGCGCGCGTAGGGAGCGGCCTCCCCTGCAGGCTGCGGGCGGCGCCTTGCTGGCGCCAGCGAGCGGGCGAGATCAGTTCCCCGGCGTTGCGTCGGTCGCCGGCTTGGCCGCCGGCGTATCCGTCTTCGGTGCCGCCGGTTTCAAGGCCGGCGGCGTGGAAGCCGCCGGCTTCGGCGTTGCGGCCTTCTTGGCCGGCTTGGCCGCCGCGGCCTTGGCCACCGCGCCGGGCTGCTTCAGTTCGGCCAGCGCCTGCGCGATCGGCGCATCGCCGGGCAGCACGTCGCCGGCGCTGTAGCCTTCGGCGCCTTCGTCGTCGCCGTGCAGGTGGCCGGGCAGCGTCGCTTCGCTGTAGTCGGCCAGCACCGCCGGCGTGTCCGCGTCGTCCTTGCCCTCTTCCGGGCGCAGCACCACGTCCGGCACGATCCCGCTGGCCTGGATCGACTTGCCGCTGGGCGTGTAGTAGCGCGCCGTGGTCAGCTTGACCGAGTCGCCGTTGTCCAGCGGCAGCACGGTCTGCACCGAGCCCTTGCCGAAGGTGCGGCTGCCGACGATGCGCGCGCGCTTGTTGTCGCGCAGCGCGCCGGCCAGCACCTCCGAGGCGCTGGCCGACCCGGCATCGACCAGCGCGACCATCGGCGCGCCGTTGAGCACGTCGCCGGGGGTGGCGTCGAACTTGGAATCGCTGACCGAGATGCGCCCGCGGGTGGTCACGATGGTGCCCTTGTCGAGCACGTCGTCGGCCACCTGCACCGCCGCGGTCAACAGGCCGCCGGGGTTGCTGCGCAGGTCCAGCACCAGGCCGCGCAGCTTGCCGCCGGCCTGGGTCTGCAGTTGCTGCAGCTGCTTGTGGAAATCCGCGCCGGTATCGGCCTGGAAGGTGCTGATGCGGATGTAGCCGTAGCCCGGCTCGAGCATGCGGCTGCGCACGCTGGCCACGCGGATGGTCTGCCGGATCAGGGTCACGTCGAACGGCTTGTCCACCTTCTCGCGGACGATGGTCAGCACCACCTTGCTGCCCGATTCGCCGCGCAACGGCTCCATCGCCTTGACCGCGCTGATCGGCTTGCCGTCGATGGCCACGATGATGTCGCCCGAGCGCACGCCGGCGCGCGCGGCCGGGGTGTCGTCGATCGGCGCGACCACCTTGAGCGTGTTGTCCGGCAGCTGCAGCAATTCCACGCCGATGCCGTCGTAGGCGCCGGTGGCCTGTTCGTCGAAGGCCTCGGCGTCTTCCTTGCTGAAATAGGTGCTGTGCGGGTCCAGGTCCAGCAGCAGGCCGCGGATCGCCGACTGCATCAGTTTCTTGTCGTCGACCGGATCGACGTAGGCTTCCTTCACCGCGTTGTACACCGCCACGTAGCGCCGGATCTCGTCCAGCGGCACGCGCGAGGTGGCCGATTCGGTGGCGTCCGGATCGTCGGCGCTGGCCGCCGGGGCCGTGGGCGTCTGCTCGCCGGCGCTCTGCGCCATCGACGGCAGCGGCGCCAGGGCAAGCAACAGGGCAGCGGACAGGACTACGCGCATGAAGCACTCCGATTGGGGATGGCCTGCGCGCGCACGGCGCAGCTGTCCGGATTATGCGCGAAAGCGGGCTAAATCCGCGTTGAATGGTCTTCGGGTCGCACCGGGGCCGAAACCCCTGTCCCACAGCGAACCCACCCAGCCCGCAAAAATTCCTGTGGAAATGGCTCCGGTCACACCGCGACGAGTTCGCCAGCGCTCAACGGCGCTGCAACCACGACGAGGGATCCACCGGCTGGCCGTTGCGGCGCAATTCGAAATACAGCGCCGGGCGCCCCTGGCCGCCGGAATTGCCGACCTTGGCCACCGCGTCGCCGCGCTTGACCTGCGCGCCGGGGTCGCGCAGCAGCGCGTCGTTGTGGGCGTACAGGCTCATGTAGCCGTTGCCGTGGTCCACGATCAGGATCATCCCGTAACCGGTCATCCAGTCGGAGAACACCACCGTGCCGTCGGCCACCGCGGTGATGGTGCTGCCGGCCGGCGCGGCGATCAGCACGCCGTTGCTGGTGCGCCCGTCGGGCAGCTTGCCGCCGTAGCGCGCGATCAGGTCGCCGGACAGCGGCCAGCCCAGGCCGCCGACCTTCAGCGCCGGCGCCGAAGCCACCACCTTGGGCGGCACCTTGCTGCCGCCGCGCGAGGGGTGCTTCGCCGCGGCCTTGGCCTGCGCGGCCTGCTCGGCGGCCGCGCGCTTGGCCGCCGCGCGGCGCTCGGCCTCGGCCCGCGCGGCCGCCGCGCGCAGATTGGCCAGCAGCGTTTCCAGCGCCTTGGCGTCCTGGCCCAGCGCCTTCTCGCGCTCGCTGCGGTCCTGGTAGCGCTGGTCCAGCTCCGAGACCAGGCTGGCGCGCTGCTTGCGGTCGCGTTGCAGCGCCGCCGCCTGTTCCTGCTGCTGGCGCTGCGCGGCGCTCAGCTGTTGCCGCTGCGCCGCCAGGTCGCGCTGCACCTGTTCCAGCGCCTGCAGCTCGTGGGTCAGCGTGGCGATGCGCTGCGCGCGCTCGCGCTGCAGATAGCGGTGATAGGCCAGCAGCCGGTTGGCATCGGCCACCCGATCCTGGGCCAGCAGCAGCTTCAACGGCGCATTGCCGCCGATCGCGTAGGCCGCGCGCAGCAGCTGCGCCAGTTCGGCACGCTGCCGCACCAGGCCGGCGCGCAGCGAGTCGCGCTTGCGCTCCAGTTCGGCCAGGGTCTGCTGGTGCTGGCGCAGCGCCTGCTGGGTCTGCGCCAGGCTGCGCCCGGTCGTGGCCACCTTTTCGTCGGCCTCGCGCAGCTGGCGCGCGGCGTCGCCGCGCTTGCCCTCCAGCTCGCGCCGCTCCTCGGCCACGCTCTTCAGTTCGTTGCGCACCTTCTCCAACCGGCGCTCGGCCTCGCGCGGGTTCTGCGCCAGCGCCGGCGCCGCGAACAGCAGCAGCGCGGCCGCCGCCAACCGGCACAACACGGCGCGCCGAAGCCCGGGCGGGCGCCGCCCCGCCGCGCTGGGCGAGTCGGGACGCAACGGAGCGGAAACGGTCGCGGGCAAGGGCGGGTCCAATGACTTCAGGCAGGTGCGGATTGTAGCGAAGCGTGTTGTGATCGCCCCACGATTGATGCCGCGACTGGCCGGCGTTCTGGAGGTGGGTGATGAAGCGTACGCATTTATCGGTCCTGTTGGCGCTGGCCCTGATCGCCGGCCCCGCCGCGGCGGCCGAAGGCATCAGCAAGGTCAACGGCAGCATCACCGCCGAATCCGGCAAGCAGTACGGCGACCTGGAGACGGTGAACGGCGGCATCACCATCGAATCGGGCGCGACCGTCGGCGACGTGGAAACCGTCAACGGCGGCATCAAGATCGCCGACAACGCGCAGACCAAGGCCCTGTCCACGGTCAACGGCGGCATCCGCGTCGGCCAGCAGGCGCAGATCTCCGGTTCCATCGAGACGGTCAACGGCGGCATCTTCGTCGACCGCGGCGGCCGCGTCGGCGGCGGCGTGGAGAGCGTCAACGGCAGCATCGGCCTGGTCGCCACGCAACTGCAAGGCGGCATCGAGACGGTCAACGGCGACGTCACCGTCGGCCACGACTCGCACATCAGCGGCGGCATCGAGATCACCAAGCCCAGCTTCAGCATGTCGTTCAAGCCGGCGCGCAAGCCGCGCATCATCATCGGCCCGCGCGCGGTGATCGACGGGCCGCTGCGTTTCGAACGCGAAGTGACGCTGTACGTGCACCGCAGCGCCAAGACCGGGCCGATCACCGGCGCCACCGCGCAATCGTTCGACGGCGACACCGCGCCGGACAACTGATCCGCCGCCGCGCCGACCCGCGCTGCTGCCGGCGGCGCGCGCGCGGGACTTGCCTATAGAATCGGGCTTCCTCAGACCCCCAGGAGCCCCCATGTCCCGCAAGCTTGTGCTGTGCCTGGCCGCGGCCGCCGCGCTGACCGCGTGCAAGCGCGAAACGCCGGCCCCGGCCGCCGATGCCGCGCCGCCGCCGCCCGCGCCGGTGGCCGCCGCGGCCCATGCCTTCGCTCCGGAGATCACCCCGGCCGACTTCGGCGAGCTGGTCAAGACGCTGTCCTCCGATGCGTTCGAAGGCCGCGGCCCCGGCACTGCCGGCGAGGACAAGACCGTCGCCTACATCCGCGACCAGATGCAGCGCATCGGCCTGCAGCCGGGCAACGGCGACAGCTGGTTCCAGGACGTGGCGATGACCGAGACCACCGCCGATCCGAACACCACGCTGAAGCTGGAACAGAACGGCAAGCCGCGCGAACTGAAGTTCGGCACCGACATGGTGATCGGCACCCGCACCGGCCAGACCGAGGTCAAGATCGACGCCAGCGACATGGTGTTCGTTGGCTACGGCGTGGACGCGCCGGAGCAGAAGTGGAACGACTACGCGGACCAGGACTGGAAGGGCAAGACGGTGGTGATGTTCGTCAACGACCCCGGCTTCCACACCGAGGACGGGTCGCTGTTCGAAGGCAAGCGCATGACCTATTACGGGCGCTGGACCTACAAGTTCGAGGAAGCCGCGCGCAAGGGCGCGGTCGCCGCGCTGATCGTGCACGACACGCCCGGCGCCAGCTACGGCTGGGACGTGGTGAAGAACTCCTGGTCCGGCGCGCAGTACGACCTGCCGGCCAAGGACGATCCGGAGCCGCGCATCCCGGCCCAGGGCTGGATCACCGCCGAAACCGCCAAGCAGCTGTTCGCCGACGCCGGGCTGGACCTGGCGCAGGCCTACAAGGACGCGAGCAAGCGCGGCTTCAAGCCGGTGCCGCTGAAGGCCAAATTGTCGGTGGACCTGAAGAGCACGATCTCCGAGAAGAAATCGCGCAACGTGGTCGGCGTGCTGCCCGGCGGCAGCCGCGCCGACGAGGCGGTGCTGTACATGGCGCACTGGGATCACCTCGGCAAGCACGAGGGCGAAGCCGGCGACAACATCTACAACGGCGCGGTCGACAACGCGACCGGCGTCGCCGGCATCCTCGAGGTCGCCGACGCGTTCGCGCACCAGCAGCCCAAGCCGGAGCGCTCGGTGGTGTTCCTGGCGGTGACGCTGGAGGAGTCGGGCCTGCTCGGCTCCAAGTACTACGTCGCCCACCCGACCTTCCCGCTGAACAAGATCGCCGGCGTCATCAACCTCGACGCCATGCCGGTCGCCGGCCGCGCCAAGGACCTGGTGGTCAACGGCTTCGGCAGCTCCGAACTGGAGGACCTGCTCAAGCCGATCGCCGCCGCGCAAGGCCGCGTACTGCATGCCGAATCCGCGCCGCAGGGCGGTTTCTACTTCCGCTCCGATCACTTCAACTTCGCCAAGGCCGGCGTGCCGGCGCTGTACATCGACGGCGGCGAAGACCTGATCGACGGCGGCATCGATGCCGGCAAGCGCGCCGCCGAGGACTACGGCAAGCACCGCTACCACACGCCGGCCGACCAGTACGATCCCGCCAGCTGGAAACTCGACGGCGTGATGGACGACCTGCAGGCCGTCTACGGCGTCGGCAAGGAACTCGCTGCGGGCGACGCATGGCCGAACTGGTATGCCGACAACCCGTTCAAGGCGGCTCGCGACAAGATGATGGGCGACGCCAAGCCGGCATCGGCGGCGCCGGGCAAATGATCGGCTGACGTCCGCTCGGCAATGGCCACGACAACGGCGCTGCGGCGCCGTTGTCGTTTCCGCTCCAGGCGCTTCGGCACCTCGGGCAGCCGCTGCCGCCCGGCCCTGTCACTTGTTTCTTGTAGGAGCGACTTCAGTCGCGACTGAAGCCGCTCCCACGAGCTGAAATCGGCCAAAGGAAGGATTCCCAGCGCGGCGAAGCACTGAAGCAGGCGCATAAAAACGCCCGGACACTCGCGTGTCCAGGCGCGTTTTAGTTGCCTCTATCGGCATCGCACGCAGGCTGGCGCCCGCATGCGGCCCGGATCAGGCCGCCTGCTTGGCTTTCTCCAGGCTGGCCATGTCGATGACGAAACGGTACTTCACGTCGCCCTTGAGCATGCGCTCGTAGGCCTGGTTGATCTGCGCCATCTCGATCGTCTCGATGTCCGACACGATGCCGTGTTTGGCGCAGAAATCGAGCATCTCCTGGGTCTCGCGGATGCCGCCGATCAGCGACCCCGCCAGCTGCCGGCGCTTCAGGATCAGGTTGAACACCGTCGGCGACGGATGCGGCTCGGCCGGTGCGCCGACCAGGGTCATGGTGCCGTCGCGCTTGAGCAGGGTCAGGAACGCATCCAGGTCGTGCGAGGCGGCGACGGTGTTGAGGATGAAGTCGAAGCTGTTGCTGTGCGCCGCCATCTCCTCCGGCAGCTTGGACACCACCACTTCGTCGGCGCCCAGGCGCAGCGCGTCGTCCTTCTTGTTCGCCGAGGTCGTGAACAGCACCACATGCGCGCCCATCGCGTGCGCGATCTTCACGGCCATGTGGCCAAGGCCACCCAACCCGACGATGCCGACCTTCTTGCCCGGCCCCGCCTTCCAGTGGCTCAGCGGCGAATACGTGGTGATGCCGGCACACAGCAGCGGCGCCACCGCGGCCAGGTCCTTTTCCGGATGGCGGATCTGCAGCACGTACTTCTGGTCGACCACGATATGGTCGGAGTAGCCGCCATAGGTGTTCTCGCCGCCGAACATCGGGCCGTTGTAGGTGCCGACGAAGCCGTTCTCGCAATACTGCTCTTCGCCATCGGCGCAGGACGCGCAATGCCGGCAGCTGTCGACCATGCAACCGACGCCGGCCAGGTCGCCGACCTTGAAGGCCTGGACCTGGTCGCCGACCGCCGTCACACGCCCGACGATTTCATGGCCAGGCACGGAGGGATACTGCGTGTTCTGCCATTCATTGCGCACCGTATGCAGATCGGAATGGCAGACGCCGCAGTAGAGGATCTCGATGCTGACATCGTGCGGTCCATTCGCGCGGCGCTGGAACGCATAGGGGATCAGCGGCTGATCGGACGCCAGGGCGGCGTATCCATTGGCTTGGCTCATGGGGATTCTCTTGGTGGGCGAAAAGGAGTGCGGGTTGTCGGCCGCCGAGGTGTCGTAGCCGGCAACGGGCATGAAAGCTGGCATGGCGGGCAAAAAGTCTAAGCCCACCCGCATTAAAAGCACGCATCGTCGATGGAACGAAGCGACTCATCGCCAGCGGATCGCCAAGCAGACTGGGGCCGCATGCAAGCGCCTGGATCGCCCTAGAGCTCACTGCCGCAGGGTGCGCAGGCTCGCTGCATGCACCACCGCTGGCCAACTGCCATGCCGGAAGTGGCTCGCATGTTGCTGTTCAAGTGGTGTGCGACGACGCTGCAGTCGCAAACTTCGTGTACGTGGGGCTGTGCAATCTCCGGCTCCGGCCCGGTAATCCGCCGCTGACGCAGCAGAGCCGCAGATGGAGTCGCTGCAACAGGCGCCGCCGAAGCTGAGCGAGATCGCCGGCCCCTACCCCAGGGAGCGCCCCCCTGACCCAGGCGCAGGTACAGGCGCTGCTGAGCGCGCAGGGCTACACCAAGCTGGACAAGCTGCACTTCGAGGACGGCTTGTGGAAGACGGAGGGCACGAGCGGCGACGGCAAGCGCGGCGAGGTGCGGGTGGGCCCGCGCGGCGGCCGTGTCTATGCGGAAGGGGTGCCGTCGAAGCTGAGCGAAGCGGAGGTGCGCGCGGCGCTGACGGCGTCAGGTTACTCGCAGGTGCACGACCTCAAGTACGAGGATGGGCTGTGGGAAGCGCAGGCGCACACGTCGACGGGTCAGCGGGTGGAGGTGTACGCGGATCCGACGGACGGCAGCGTGGTGAGCGCGCAGTCGGACTGAGCGCCGGCGCGTGCGCCTGTGCTGTGCTTTCGTGGAGGTTTCTGGCGGCCAATAAAAAATCCCCGTCCTTGGAGGGACGGGGATTTGGGGTAAAGCCCCTGGCGATGACCTACTCTCGCATGGCTTGAGCCACACTACCATCGGCGCAGCTGCGTTTCACTTCCGAGTTCGGGATGGGATCGGGTGGTTCCACAGCGCTAATTTCACCAGGGAGACGGTTGGAGTGTCGCCGGGTTGCTTGCTTCGGACGGGGCACGGATGTGCGTGGTCGAAGAAGGCAACTGGCGCCAGCCTCTCATAGGGTGTGACGTAGCGAGCGATTGGATAGCTATCGACGTGTGTCGTGCTAAGGGATGCTTGGAAGCACCTTGAGGTTATATGGTCAAGCCGCACGGATCATTAGTATCAGTTAGCTCAATGCATTGCTGCACTTACACACCTGACCTATCAACCACGTAGTCTACATGGTTCCTTAAGGGGCTTGTGCCCCGGGAAGTCTCATCTTGAGGCGCGCTTCCCGCTTAGATGCTTTCAGCGGTTATCGCTTCCGAACATAGCTACCCGGCAATGCCACTGGCGTGACAACCGGAACACCAGAGGTTCGTCCACTCCGGTCCTCTCGTACTAGGAGCAGCCCCTCTCAAACTTCCAACGCCCATGGCAGATAGGGACCGAACTGTCTCACGACGTTCTGAACCCAGCTCGCGTACCACTTTAAATGGCGAACAGCCATACCCTTGGGACCGACTACAGCCCCAGGATGTGATGAGCCGACATCGAGGTGCCAAACACCGCCGTCGATATGAACTCTTGGGCGGTATCAGCCTGTTATCCCCGGAGTACCTTTTATCCGTTGAGCGATGGCCCTTCCATACAGAACCACCGGATCACTAAGACCTACTTTCGTACCTGCTTGATCCGTCGATCTTGCAGTCAAGCACGCTTATGCCTTTGCACACAGTGCGCGATGTCCGACCGCGCTGAGCGTACCTTCGTGCTCCTCCGTTACTCTTTAGGAGGAGACCGCCCCAGTCAAACTACCCACCATACACGGTCCCCGATCCGGATTACGGACCTAGGTTAGAACGTCAAGCACGACAGGGTGGTATTTCAAGGATGGCTCCACCACAGCTAGCGCCATGGTTTCATAGCCTCCCACCTATCCTACACAGACGAACTCAACGTTCAGTGTAAAGCTATAGTAAAGGTTCACGGGGTCTTTCCGTCTTGCCACGGGAACGCTGCATCTTCACAGCGATTTCAATTTCACTGAGTCTCGGGTGGAGACAGCGCCGCTGTCGTTACGCCATTCGTGCAGGTCGGAACTTACCCGACAAGGAATTTCGCTACCTTAGGACCGTTATAGTTACGGCCGCCGTTTACTGGGGCTTCGATCAAGAGCTTCGCCTTGCGGCTGACCCCATCAATTAACCTTCCAGCACCGGGCAGGCGTCACACCCTATACGTCCACTTTCGTGTTTGCAGAGTGCTGTGTTTTTGATAAACAGTCGCAGCGGCCTGGTTTCTGCGACCCTCTTCAGCTATAGCTCGCATGAGCCACCAAAAAGGGTGCACCTTCTCCCGAAGTTACGGTGCCATGTTGCCTAGTTCCTTCACCCGAGTTCTCTCAAGCGCCTGAGAATTCTCATCCTACCCACCTGTGTCGGTTTACGGTACGGTCTGCGTAAGCTGAAGCTTAGGAGCTTTTCCTGGAAGCGTGGTATCAGTGACTTCGTCTAAAAGACTCGTCTCGGTGCTCGGTCTTAAAGGATCCCGGATTTGCCAAAGATCCAAACCTACCGCCTTTCCCCGGGACAACCAACGCCCGGTACACCTAACCTTCTCCGTCCCTCCATCGCACTTACGCGAGGTGCAGGAATATTAACCTGCTTCCCATCGACTACGGCTTTCGCCCTCGCCTTAGGGGCCGACTCACCCTGCGCCGATTAACGTTGCGCAAGGAAACCTTGGGCTTTCGGCGTGCGGGTTTTTCACCCGCATTATCGTTACTCATGTCAGCATTCGCACTTCCGATACCTCCAGCGGACTTCTCAATCCACCTTCGCAGGCTTACGGAACGCTCCTCTACCGCGCATCGCTTATCGCGATGCACCCCAAGCTTCGGTTCACTGCTTAGCCCCGTTAAATCTTCCGCGCAGACCGACTCGACCAGTGAGCTATTACGCTTTCTTTAAAGGGTGGCTGCTTCTAAGCCAACCTCCTGGCTGTCTGTGCCTTTCCACATCGTTTTCCACTTAGCAGTGAATTTGGGACCTTAGCTGTGGGTCTGGGTTGTTTCCCTTTTCACGACGGACGTTAGCACCCGCCGTGTGTCTCCCGGATAGTACGTACTGGTATTCGGAGTTTGCAATGGTTTGGTAAGTCGCGATGACCCCCTAGCCATAACAGTGCTCTACCCCCAGCAGTATTCGTCCGAGGCGCTACCTAAATAGCTTTCGAGGAGAACCAGCTATCTCCGGGTTCGATTAGCTTTTCACTCCTAATCACACCTCATCCCCTACCTTTGCAACGGGAGTGGGTTCGGGCCTCCAGTCAGTGTTACCTGACCTTCACCCTGGGCATGACTAGATCACCCGGTTTCGGGTCTACTGCCCGCGACTATGCGCCCTTATCAGACTCGGTTTCCCTTCGCCTCCCCTATACGGTTAAGCTTGCCACGAACAGTAAGTCGCTGACCCATTATACAAAAGGTACGCAGTCACTCTTGCGAGCTCCTACTGCTTGTACGCACACGGTTTCAGGATCTATTTCACTCCCCTCTCCGGGGTTCTTTTCGCCTTTCCCTCACGGTACTGGTTCACTATCGGTCGGTCAGGAGTATTTAGCCTTGGAGGATGGTCCCCCCATATTCAGACAGGGTTTCACGTGCCCCGCCCTACTCGTCTTCACTGGAATGGCCCTTTTAAATACAGGGCTATCACCTTCTATGGCCAACCTTTCCAGGTTGTTTTTCTAGAACCATACCAGCTTAAGGGCTAGTCCCCGTTCGCTCGTCACTACTTAGGGAATCTCGGTTGATTTCTTTTCCTCCGGTTACTTAGATATTTCAGTTCACCGGGTTCGCTTCCAGCAGCTATGTATTCACTGCAGGATACTGCCGAAGCAGTGGGTTTCCCCATTCGGACATTGCCGGATCAAAGCTTGTTGCCAGCTCCCCGACACTTTTCGCAGGCTGCCACGTCCTTCATCGCCTCTGACCGCCAAGGCATCCACCGTGTGCGCTTATTCGCTTGACCATATAACCTCAAGTTGCCTCGAGGCTATGCTGAGTCCGGGGGTACAAAGCCCGGACGCGAACTATAACGACTCAATTTCTAGGGACTCGAAGTCCCCGCCTTAGCCACAACGACACGTCGAGATAGTTGATCTCAAACGCTCGCTACGTCACAAATTTTAAAAGAACATACCCCAGCCTCACTGCTGGCGCATCTTAAATTTAGTGTGCTTCGTACATTCAGAGTGGTGGGTCTGGGAGGACTCGAACCACCGACCTCACCCTTATCAGGGGTGCGCTCTAACCACCTGAGCTACAGACCCAAAGTCTTGTCAGTGGTGGAGCCAGTCGGGATCGAAC